>NZ_JBIWIY010000027.1:0-119929 GCF_044764885.1 Streptomyces sp. NPDC093591 | reverse complement strand
CTCGTACCAGGAGCCGTACAGGGCGCGCTCGCGCTCCACCAGCAGCGGCAGCGGATCCGACGCGGTGACCAGATCCCGCAACGGATACCGCCCCAGCACCGCGTCGACCTCGGGCGTCAACGCGGCCGCCAACCGCCAGGCGGCCGGGCGGCTCTCGTCCCGCAGCGCCTCGACGGCCGTGAGGATCACCGACCGTCCCTCACCGTCGGGCACGTCGGCGGCCGCACGCTCGTACAGCCGCGCTCCCTCCTCCAGGACCAGGTCGGTGTCCATGCCGGCCGGGATCTTGATCTGGGCGTGGTGCCGCCAGGTCGTGACCGGATCGCCCCAGGCCTCGACCCGGTAGGTCCAGTGGCCGGGCTCGCCGGCGGTGACGGTGGCGCCCCAGCGGTCGGTGCCCGGGGCCAGTTCACGCATCGGCGTCCACGGGCCGGAACGGCCGTCGGGATCGGTGAGGACGACATTGGCGGCCACGGCGTCATGGCCCTCGCGGAACACGGTGGCCGAGATCTCGAAGGTCTCGCCGGTCACGGCCTTCGCGGGCCTGCGTCCGTGCTGGACGACCGGGCGGACGTCGAGGACCGGTATGCGCCCCACGCCGCCGGCCGTGTCGCTCGCGGAGGGTCGCTCCCGAGCAGGCGGACCGGGGTCGGCGGTGACGGCGCGGGGCACGGGGGGTGCGTCGGTGCTGGACGTCGGGGGTGAGGACGACTGGTGGTGCATGGCGGGCATGACCGCTCCTGTCCGCGTCAACTTGGGTGGGCGGATGGCTGTGGGGAGGTGGGTCCTGCGTGCGCGCGCCCGGGGGCGCACAGGTGGGGTGTACCGGAGGAGCCTTCCCACCCTATTCGGGTACGCAATCCGGCACTTTGTTAACTACTCACGCGTATGTCTACACACAAGACCGGCCCCGTTCCTCGGGGAACGGGGCCGGTGTTCGTGCTTGGCCGACAACAGACGCTACGAGCCCGGCACTTGCAGGAGTTTGTTCGGCGAGCCGAGTCCCCTGCCGGAGACCTTGCCGGACACCGCCTTCGCCACCAACGCCTTGGACACCTGTGCGGGCCCGGCCTTCGGGTGGTCGGCGAGATAGAGCGCGGCCACGCCCGCCGCGTGCGGCGACGCCATCGACGTACCGGAGAAGGTCGCCTTGCCGGTGTCGCTCGCGTACGACGCGGAGGTGATCGAGACGCCCGGGGCGAACAGGTCCAGGGCGGAGCCGAAGTTGGAGAAGTCGGCCCGCGCGTCCTTCTTGTCGGTGGCGCCCACGGTGATGGCCTCCCGCACCGCCGCGGGGGAGTACAGGCTCGCCGGCAGCCCGTCGTTGCCCGCCGCGACCGTGTAGGTGACGCCGGACGCGATGGAGTTGCGTACGGCGGCGTCCAGCTGCGTGTTGCGGTAGCCGCCGAGGCTGACGTTGGCGACCGCCGGCTTCTTCGCGTGCTTGGTCACCCAGTCGATGCCCGCGATGACCTGGGCGGTGGTGCCGCCGCCGGCGTTGTCGAGGACGCGTACGGCGACGACCCTGGCGTTCTTGGCGACGCCGTACTGCTTTCCCGCGATCGTGCCGGCGACATGGGTGCCGTGGCCGTTGCCGTCGCTCGCGGTCCGGTCGTTGCCGACGAAGTCCCAGCCGTAGCTCGCCCGGCCGCCGAAGTCCTTGTGCGAGATGCGGATGCCGGTGTCGATCACGTACACCGTCACTCCGGCGCCCGCGGACTCGGGCCAGGTGTAGCTCTTGTCCAGCGGCAGGTTGCGCTGGTCGATGCGGTCGAGTCCCCAGGACGGCGGGTTCTTCTGGGTGTGGGCCGGCGTCACGCGGGTGTCCTGGACGACCGAGGCGACGCGGGAGTCGGCCGCGAGCCGCCTGGCTTGTCTCTCGTTGGCCTGTACGGCGTAGCCGTTGAGGACCGTGTCGTAGGTGTGGCTTATTTTCGCCCCGTACTTCTCGGCGAGGCTCTTTCCGGCCGCCGACGGAGCCTTCGTTCCCCCCTTGAGTGTCACCAGGTAACTGCCGCTGACGGAGCCGGGGTCCCCGGCGCCGAGTATCTGCCCCTCCGGTGCGGCGTGCGCGGGCATGGTGGTGGCCGAAAGCGCGGCGACACAGGTCACCGCGGTCAGGCCACCGGCCCAGCGCAGACGCCGTATGCGCGTCCGTGCCATGGTGTGAGTCCCCTCCTCAACTCGGCGCACGCCGACCCTCGTTCGCCGGGTGCACCCGACGTGGACCGGTACGCCACCGTCAGCCTCTCGTGACGCGAGAAGTCGCCACAAGGAGGCCTACGGGGGCGGAATCGGCCATATCGGCTATGGGGGATGCGTGAAGGTTGCGGTGCTTTTCGGACGGACGTGCTCTTTCCCACCCGCTTGACAGCCGCAACCGGCCACTGACGGCCACAAAAAGGCACGGTGGTTACGAAGCCCCGCATACCGATACCGTCGGGGGCGATGACGGGACGCACACCGCCGTGCGTCCCCTGCCACGCGCTGCCCGAGGTGGAACCGTGAAGGCGATCCGTCGATTCACCGTCCGTCCAGTCCTCCCCGAAGCCCTCCGGCCGCTGAGCGATCTGGCCCGCAATCTGCGCTGGTCCTGGCATGCCGAGACCCGCGATCTCTTCCGGTCCGTGGACCCCGACTGCTGGGCCGCCTCGGGCAACGACCCCGTTCGGCTGCTGGGCAGCGTGTCGCCCGGGCGGCTCGCGGAGCTGGCCGAGGACCACGACTTCCTGCGCCGGCTGACCGCGGTCGCCGGTGACCTCGACGACTACGTCACGGGCGAGCGCTGGTACCAGGACCAGTCCGCCGAACTCCCCGCCGCCGTCGCCTACTTCTCGCCCGAGTTCGGCATCACGGCCGCCCTGCCCCAGTACTCCGGCGGCCTCGGCATCCTCGCCGGCGACCACCTCAAGGCGGCCAGTGACCTCGGCGTACCCCTCATCGGGGTCGGGCTGCTGTACCGGCACGGCTACTTCCGCCAGACCCTCTCCCGGGACGGCTGGCAGCAGGAGCACTACCCGGTCCTGGACCCCAACGAGCTGCCGGTGGCCCTCCTGAAGGAGCCCGACGGCACCCCCGCCCAGGTCTCCCTCGCCCTGCCCGGCGGCCGGCAGCTGCACGCCCGCGTCTGGCTCGCCCAGGTCGGCCGCGTCCCCCTGCTGATGCTCGACTCGGACGTCGAGGAGAACGACCTCGGCGAACGCGGCGTGACCGACCGGCTGTACGGCGGCGGCAGCGAGCACCGTCTGCTGCAGGAGATGCTGCTGGGCATAGGAGGAGTACGGGCGGTCCGGACGTACTGCCGTCTGACCGGCCACCCCGAACCCGAGGTCTTCCACACCAACGAGGGCCACGCCGGCTTCCTCGGCCTGGAGCGCATCGCCGAACTCTGCGCCGAGGGCCTGGACTTCGACTCGGCCCTGGAGGCCGTCAGGGCCGGCACGGTCTTCACCACCCACACCCCCGTCCCGGCCGGCATCGACCGCTTCGACCGCGAGCTGGTCGCGCACCACTTCGGCCCCGACGCCGAACTGCCGAGCATCGACGTCGAGCGCATCCTCCAACTCGGCATGGAGACCTACCCCGGCGGCGAACCCAACCTCTTCAACATGGCCGTGATGGGCCTGCGCCTCGGCCAGCGTGCCAACGGAGTCTCACTCCTCCACGGCAACGTCAGCCGCGAGATGTTCTCGGGCCTGTGGCCGGGATTCGACCCCGACGAGGTCCCCATCACCTCGGTCACCAACGGCGTCCACGCCCCCACCTGGGTCGCCCCCGAGGTCTTCCGCCTCGGCGCCCGCCAGATCGGCGGGCGCCGAACCGAGGACGCGATGACCGTCGGCGGCTCGGACCGCTGGGACGCGGTCGCGGAGATCCCCGACCAGGACATCTGGGAGCTGCGCCGGAACCTGCGCGAGCAGCTGGTCACGGAGGTACGGGCCCGCCTGCGCGCCTCCTGGCGGCAACGCGGCGCCGGGACGGCCGAGTTGGGCTGGATCGACAGCGTCCTGGACCCCGACGTCCTGACGATCGGATTCGCGCGCCGAGTCCCGTCGTACAAACGCCTCACGCTCATGCTCCGCGACCGGGACCGGCTGATGGATCTGCTCCTGCACCCGGAGCGGCCGATCCAGATCGTGGTGGCGGGCAAGGCGCACCCGGCGGACGACGGCGGGAAGCGCCTGATCCAGGAGCTGGTGAGGTTCGCGGACGATCCCCGGGTGCGGCATCGGATCGTGTTCCTGCCGGACTACGGCATGGCGATGGCGCAGAGGCTGTACCCCGGCTGCGACATCTGGCTGAACAACCCGCTCAGGCCGCTGGAGGCCTGCGGGACCAGCGGTATGAAGGCGGCGCTGAACGGCTGCCTCAACCTCTCCGTCCTGGACGGCTGGTGGGACGAGTGGTTCCAGCCGGACTTCGGCTGGGCCGTCCCCACCGCGGACGGCACCGGCACGGACCCGGACCACCGCGACGCCATAGAGGCGGCGGCGCTGTACGACCTGCTGGAGCAACGCGTCACGCCCCGCTTCTACGAGCGCGGCCCGGGCGGCCTGCCGGACCGCTGGATCGAGATGGTCCGCCAGACCCTGACACTGCTCGGCCCGAAGGTGCTGGCGGGCAGGATGGTCCGCGAATACGTCGAGCGCCTCTACACCCCGGCCGCCCAGGCCCACCGCGCGATGACACCTGACGCGGCGCGCGAGCTGGCCGGCTGGAAGGCGCGGGTCCGCTCCGCCTGGCACGGCGTCACGGTCGACCATGTGGAGACGTCCGCCCTGACCCCCACCGCGGAACTCGGCTCGACGCTCGCTCTCCGGGTGCGGGTGGGCCTCGGCGACCTCGGGCCGGACGACGTCGAGGTCCAGGCGGTCTCGGGCCGCGTCGACTCCGAGGACCGCATCGCGGACGCGTCGACGGTGCCGCTGAAGTCGCTCGGCGGCCCGGACGCGGAGGGGCGCTGGCTGTACGAGGGGCCGCTGTCCCTGGACCGCACGGGGCCGTACGGCTATACGGTCCGGATCCTTCCGGCGCACCGGTTGCTGGCGTCCGGCGCGGAGCTGGGGTTGGTGGCGGTGCCTTCGGAGGGGACGGGGGAAGGGGCCGGGGTGCTGCTGCGGTGACACATCGGGGAGGGCCGGGGTGCCGCTCAGCTCTCCCCGCACTCGCGCTCGCACAGCTGCCGCAGCACGGTGCCGCACCGCCGCGCATACGCGTGCTGCAACCCCCGGGTGGCCGCCCCGCCCGCCCGCGCGTACCACTTGGCCCCCCGGCTGAAGGCCCGCACGGTCAGCCAGACGGTGCCGTCCCCCGTGCGCTCCACGAGGAACGCCTCCTCGCCGCACTCGGGGTGGCCGGAAAGCGTCCCGTACGCCCAGCCGATGCGGCGGTGCTCCTGCGCCGTCCAGACCACCCGGCACGGTGCCTTGATCAGGCCGGCGAGGGTGACCGTGACGTCGACCTCGGGGGCCGCGCGGTCGGCCGAGGCGTCGATGCCGACGCCCATCGCGCGGTGCATCTCCCAGGTCATGACCGCTTCGGCGGCTCTGCGGAAGACCTCCTCGCCCTCGCCTATGCGGGTGCGCACGTGCAGGGGGTGGAAGCCGGGCGGGCAGAATCCGGTCTCCCGGGTCGCGCCGACGTGGTCGTACGTGAAGGACATGGGTCCCAAGCGTAAGGCGGCACTCGGAGATGCCTTCGTCCCGGGTGCCGCCCCTGTCAACTACGCCTGCTTCAGCTGACGTTGACCGCCGACCAGGCCGACGCCACCGCGTTGTACTCCGTGCTGCCGGAGCCGTACAGGGCGGACGCCGCGCTCAGGGTCGCCGTGCGGGCGGCCTTGTAGTTGGTCGTCGACGTCATGTACTCGGTCAGGGCCTTGTACCAGATCTGGGCGGCCTTGGCGCGGCCGATCCCGGTGACCGTGGCGCCGTTGGACGTGGGGGAGTTGTAGCTCACCCCGTTGATCGTCTTCGCGCCGCTGCCCTCCGAGAGGAGGTAGAAGAAGTGGTTCGCGGGGCCCGAGGAGTAGTGGACGTCGAGGCCGCCCAGCGAGGACGACCAGTAGTCGGCCGAGTTGCCGTCCTTGCTCGGCTTGTCCATGTAGCGCAGCGGGGTGCCGTCGCCGTTGATGTCGATCTTCTCGCCGATGAGGTAGTCACCGGGGTCGGACGAGTTCGCCGCGTAGAACTCCACCGCCGTGCCGAAGATGTCGGAGGTCGCCTCGTTGAGGCCGCCCGACTCGCCCGAGTAGTTCAGGCCCGCCGTGTTCGACGTGACGCCGTGGGTCATCTCGTGGCCGGCCACGTCGAGCGACGTCAGGGGCTTCACGTTGCCCTCGCCGTCGCCGTACGTCATGCAGAAGCAGCTGTCGGACCAGAAGGCGTTGACGTACGCGTTGCCGTAGTGGACGCGGGAGTACGCCGCCACGCCGTTGTTCTTGATGCCGTTGCGGCCGAAGGTGTTCTTGTAGTAGTCCCAGGTCGTCTGGGCGCCGTAGGCCGCGTCGACGGCCGCGCTCTGGTCGCTGGAGGAGCTCGACGCGGCTCCGGTGCCCCACGTGTCGTCCGCGTCGGTGAACAGCGTGCCCGCGGAGCTGCTGGTGGTGCGGGCCTTGTTGTAGGTCTTGTGGCCGCCGCGCGTCGCGTCGTACAGCTGGTACGTCGAACCCGACAGGGTCGTGCCGAGGGTGACCGTGCCGGAGTACACGCTCTTGCCGGTGCCGGTCTCGATGCCCTGGTACTCGTACAGCTTCTTGCCGGTGGCGGCGTCGGTGATGACGTGCAGCTCGTTCGGGGTGCCGTCCTCCTGGAGGCCGCCGACGACCGTCTCGTAGGCGAGGGTCGGCTTGCCGTTCGCGGCCCAGATCACCTTGCGGGGCGCGTCGTCCGCCTCGGTCTTCTTCGACCCGGCGGCCTTGGCCAGCTTCACGGCCTGGCCCTCGGCCTTGGCCGCGGTGATGGCCGGCTTGAGCGAGGCGACCTTGATGGTGGCCTTCGTCGCCTTGGTGACGCCCTTGTTCGCGCCGGACGCCGACTCGTGGACGACCAGGTCGCCGCCGAGGACGGGCAGGCCCGCGTAGGTGCGCTCGTAGCGGGTGTGGAGCGTGCCGTCGGCGTCCTTGACGACGTCCTTGACGACCAGTCTCTCCTGGGCGCCGAGGCCTATCGCGTCGGCGGTCTCGGGCGCCTCGGCCTGCTGGTCCTTGATGAGTGCGGTGCGTGCCCCGGGAGCCAGCGCGACCGGGACGGCGAGCGGGGCCGCCTTGGTGCCGGCTTCCACGGGAGCGGCGGCCGAAGTGCCGGTGGTCAGACCGGTGGAGAGGAGGGCTCCGGCCGCCACGGCGGTGGCGATGGCCAGAGTGGTGCGCTTGTGACGCGCGTAGAGGGGGGTCACACGAGCTCCTTATGTGGGGGAGGTGCAGGGGGTGCTTGTGCGGCGGGTGCACGAAGAGTGGCACCTGGGGCGCGTACATGTCAGGAGGGTGTGGTGATGTTGGCCAAAACTCGACTGTCCGGTAAATGTTTCTGAAATGTGAACGGGCGCCGCCCCGACGGGAGTTGAACCCACCGGGACGGCGCCCTGCCCTGGGCAGCCCGCGCACGGGCCTACGGGAAGGTGAGCTTCCAGCTGTTGATGTAACCGGTGTCGACGGCCGCGTTGTCCTGGACCCTCAACTGCCAGACCCCGTTGGCGACTTCGGAGGAGGCGTTCACCGTGTAGGTGGTGTTGAGGTTGTCCGAGCTGCCGCCGGCGCCGTAGCCCTTCAGCGTGTACGCCGTGCCATCGGGGGCGACCAGGTCCACCTTGAGGTCACCGACGTAGGTGTGGACGATGTCCACGGCGACCGCGAGGTTGGACGGCGCGTTGCCGGTCCGGCCGGAGACGGTGATCGGGGACGTCACGGCCGCCCCGTTGTCCGGAATCGAGACGTCGGTCCCGCTCTCGAAGGACGTACCGCCACCGCCGCCCCCGTCGGGGCGTGCACCCACGTTGACGCCCGCCCACGCGTGCTGCACCGCCTTGTACTCGGCGCTCGTGGTGCCGTACAGCTCACCGGCCGCGGCGAGGGTGCCGGTGCGGGCGCCCGAGTAGTTCGTCGTGGACGTGAACTTGGTGGTCAGCGCGCGGAACCAGATCTTCTCCGCCTTGTCCCGGCCGATGCCGGTGACCGGAAGACCGTCCGAGGTGGGGGAGTTGTAGGTGACACCGTTGATGGTCTTGGTGCCGCTGCCCTCGCTCAGCAGGTAGAAGAAGTGGTTGGCGGGGCCCGACGAGTAGTGCACGTCGATCGAGCCGATGCCCGAGTACCAGGCGTCCTTCGACGAGCCGTCCTTGCTGGGCTTGTCCATGTAGCGCAGCGGGGTGCCGTCGCCGTTGATGTTGATCTCCTCGCCGATGAGGTAGTCACCGACGTCGGAGGAGTTGTTGGCGTAGAACTCGACCGTCGCGCCGAAGATGTCGGAGGTCGCCTCGTTCAGGCCGCCGGACTCGCCGCTGTAGTTCAGGCCCGCGGTGTTGGAGGTGAGTCCATGGGTCATCTCGTGTGCGGCCACGTCGATCGACGTCAGCGGGTTGGCGTTGCCCGAGCCGTCGCCGTACGTCATGCAGAAGCAGCTGTCGGACCAGAACGCGTTGACGTAGTTGTTGCCGTAGTGGACACGGGAGTACGCGCCGACGCCGTCGCCGCGGATGCCGCTGCGCCCGTGCACGTTCTTGTAGTAGTCCCAGGTCAGCGCGGCGCCGTAGTGCGCGTCGGCGGCCGCGGACTCCAGGTTGGACGGGCTGCCGTTGCCCCAGACGTCGTCGGAGCCGGAGAAGAGGGTGCCGGTGCCGGACGTGCCGCGGTTGAGGTTGTACGTCTTGTGGTTGCCGCGCGCGCCGTCGGTGAGGTTGTACGTCGACCCGGACTGCGTGGTGGTCAGGTTGACCGTGCCGGAGTACACCGTGTTGCCGGTGCCGGTCTCGATCGCCTCCCACTCGTACAGCTTCTCGCCGGTGGTGGCGTCGGTGATGACGTGCAGTTCCTGCGGGGTGCCGTCGTGCTGGAAGCCGCCGACGACCGTCTCGTACGCCACCGTCGGCGTGCCGTTCGCGGCCCAGATCACCTTGCGGGGCGCCCGGTTGACGTCGGGGCTCTTGGCGTCCTCGGCCTTCGCGGCGGCCAGCGCCTGCTTCTCCGCCTTCGCGGCGGATACGGCTGCCTTGGTGGTGGCCGGCTTGATGGCGGTGCGGGTGGCCTTGACGACGGCCTCGGTCGCGCCGGACTTGGCGGTCTCGACGACCAGGTCGCCGCCGAGGACGGGCAGGCCGTCGTAGGTGCGCTCGTAGCGGGTGTGGACCGTGCCGTTGCCGTCCTTCAGGACGTCACGGACGACCAGCTTCTCCTTGGCGCCCAGGCCCAGGTCCTTGGCGGTGTCCGCCTTGGTGGCGTTGGCCTCGCGTATCAGCGCGGCGCGCTGGGCGGGGGAGAGCTTGACGGACTCGGCGCCCGGTATGACCTTGCCCGCAGCCGACGGTGCCTTCTCCGGTGCTGCGGTGGCGGCGCCCGACTGGACGGCCGCGGCGATCAGGGCGGAGACGCCGACGAGGGCGACGGCGGCGGCCCGGCGGTGCGTGGTGTGACGACGCGTCGTGTGGGAGGTGCGTCTGTGGGAGGAACTGTCTCTCAACACTGACTCCTTCTGCGCGGCCGCGGATCACGCGGCCAGGGGAGACCGGCCGGCGGGTGGGCCGTCCGGGCGGAGCGGGGTGGTACGCAGAACGACGTGCGTGTGCGGAAAGCGATGTGCGCGTGCGTAAGACGACGTGCGCGTGCGGGAGTTCAGCCGCGGGTACCGCCGTGTGACGGTGCTGTGGGGTTGCTGTGTCGCGCGGCCGTGGGAAGAGTGCCAGGAGAGTGCGGTTTCTGTCAGGACCGCGTCAGGAAGTTGGCCGGAAATCGTTCGTTGTCCGGATGTTCATGTTCGGTATACGGACCGGACGTGAACATCCGGACGGCGGGTGCGGGGGCCGTCAGCCGCCCAGCACGTCGAAGCGGTCGAGATCCCGCAGCCACGCGTGCGCCGTACCGTCGGACGGTGCCCGCCAGTCGCCGCGCGGGGAGAGCGAACCGCCCGCCGAGACCTTCGGCCCGTTCGGCATCGCCGAGCGCTTGAACTGCGCGAACGCGAAGAAGCGACGGCAGAAGACCTCCAGCCAGCGCCGGATCTCGGCCAGGTCGTACGCCACCCGCTTGGCCTCGGGGAAGCCGGGCGGCCAGGCGCCGGCCTCCGGGTCGTGCCACGCGTGCCAGGCCAGGAAGGCGATCTTCGACGGCCGGAAGCCGTACCGCAGGACGTGGAAGAGCGTGAAGTCGTGCAGCGCGTACGGGCCGATCTTCGACTCGGTGGACTGCATCTCCTCGCCCGGCACCAGCTCCGGGCTGATCTCCGTGTCGAGGATCGCGGCCAGCGTCCCGCCGGTCTCCTCGTCGAACTGCCCGCTGGTGATGACCCAGCGGATCAGATGCTGGATCAGCGTCTTCGGCACCCCGCCGTTGACGTTGTAGTGGCTCATCTGGTCGCCCACGCCATACGTGGACCAGCCGAGCGCCAGCTCCGACAGGTCGCCGGTGCCGAGCACGATGCCGCCGCGCTGGTTCGCGAGGCGGAACAGGTAGTCGGTGCGCAGCCCGGCCTGCACGTTCTCGAAGGTGACGTCGTACACCGGCTCGCCGGACGCGAACGGGTGGCCCATCTCCTCGAGCATCAGCCGTGCGGTCGGCGTGATGTCCAGCTCGGCCGCGGTGACGCCGAGCGAGTTCATCAGCTTGTGGGCGTTGTCCTTGGTGTGGTCGCTGGTGGCGAAGCCGGGCAGGGTGAAGGCCAGGATGTCGCTGCGCGGGCGCCCGGCGCGGTCCATCGCCCGGGCGGCGACGATCAGCGCGTGCGTGGAGTCCAGGCCGCCGGACACCCCGATGACCACCTTCGGGCCACCGATCGAGGCCAGCCGCTGCTGGAGGCCCGCGACCTGGATGTTGTACGCCTCGTAGCAGTCCAGGGCGAGCCGCTCGGCGTCCGCGGGCACGAACGGGAAGCGCTCGACCCGGCGCTTCAGCCCCAGGTCCGCCGACGGCGGGTCGAGCCGGAACCGCACCCGCCTGAAGTCCCCGGTCCGGGTGGCGTGGGCGCGGCGGTTGTCGTCGAACGTGCCCATCCGGTGCCGCTCCTGCCGCAGCAGGTCCAGGTCGACGTCGGCCACGGAGTACTGGTCGTCGAGCGGGAAGCGGTCCGATTCGGCCAGCAGCACGCCGTTCTCGTAGATCATGGTCTGCCCGTCCCAGGACAGGTCCGTGGTCGACTCGCCCAGACCCGCCGCCGAGTAGACGTACGCGGCCAGACAGCGCGAGGACGCCGCCCGGCACAGCAGCCGCCGGTCCTCGGCCCGGCCCACCGTGATCGGGCTGCCCGAGAGGTTGGCGAGCACGGTCGCCCCGGCCAGCGCCGCCTCCGCGCTCGGCGGCACCGGCACCCACATGTCCTCGCAGATCTCCGCGTGCAGGACCAGCCCGGCGACGTCCTCCGCCTCGAAGAGCAGGTCCACGCCGAACGGCACCTCCTCGCCGCCGATCCGGATCGTCCCGCCGCGCTCGTCCTCGCCCGAGGCGATCTGGCGCCGCTCGTAGAACTCCCGGTAGTTCGGCGGGTACGACTTCGGCGCCACGCCCAGGATCCGGCCGCGGTGCACGATCACCGCGCAGTTGTAGATCCGGTGGCGATGACGCAGCGGGGCGCCCACGACCAGCACCGGCAGCAGCTCCGCCGACCCGGCGACCACGGCCTGGAGCGCCTGCTCCACCTCGTCGAGCACCGCGTCCTGGAGCAGCAGGTCCTCGATCGAGTAGCCGGTCAGGCCCAGCTCGGGGAAGACGGCGACGGCGACCCCCTCCCGCGCGCACCGGCGCGCTTGCCGCAGCACCGCCTCGGCGTTGGCCCGCGGGTCGGCGATGACGGTGTGGCCGGTGCACGCGGCGACCCGCGCGAAGCCGTGCTCGTAGATCGACCAGAAGTTCAACGGACTTCCCCAGGAGAGGCGGACAGTGCTGGCACCGAGCATAGATCGCCTGATCAGCCCTACGCCGTTCCGGGCCGGGCGGGCCGCTCCCCGTGCCACGACCGCCACAGCGACGCGTACGCCCCGCCCGCCGCGACCAGGTCGTCGTGCGTGCCGAGCTCGGTGAGGCGCCCGTTCTCCATCACGGCCACGCGGTCCGCGTCGTGCGCGGTGTGCAGGCGGTGCGCGATGGCGATGACCGTGCGGCCTTCGAGTACGGCGGCCAGGGCGCGCTCGGTGTGGCGGGCGGTCGTCGGGTCGAGCAGGGCCGTCGCCTCGTCGAGGATCAGGGTGTGCGGGTCGGCCAGCACCACACGGGCGAGGGCGAGCTGCTGGGCCTGCGAGCCGTCCGTACGGCAGCCTCCGTCGCCCAGCGCCGTGTCGAGGCCGTCGGGCAGCTCCCGCACCCAGGCGTCGGCGCCGACCGCGGTGAGGGCGGCCCACAACTCCTCGTCCGTGGCGGACGGTTCGGCGATACGGAGGTTGTCGCGGACCGTGCCGAGGAAGACGTGGTGCTCCTGGGTGACCAGGACGACCTGGCGGCGCAGCTGCTCCGGGCCGAGGGCGACGACCGGGACGCCGCCGACCGTGACCGAGCCGGCGGTCGGGGCGTCGACGCCGGCCAGGAGTCGGCTGAGGGTCGTCTTCCCGGCGCCCGAGGGGCCGACGACGGCGAGGCGCTCACCCGGCCTCACCGTCAGGTCGACGTCGCTGAGGACCTCGCCGCCGCGGTCGTAGGCGTAGCGCACGCCGGTCACGTCGATCCGGTCGTCCGCGGGGGCGGGCGAGTCGGTCTCCGTCGCCCGCGGGGCTCGGGCCAGGCCCTCCACGCGGGCGAACGAGGCGCCGCTGCTCTGCAGTTGCTCGACCCGCATCAGGATCTCGTCCAGCGGCTCGCTCAGCCGCTGCAGATACAGGGCGGCCGCCACGACCGAGCCCAGGCTCAGCGCGCCGCGCTCCAACAGCACGCCGCCGAGCAGCAGGACCGTCACCACGGGGACGACGTACGACACCTCGACGGCCGGGAAGAAGACGGTGCGCAGGAACAGCGTGTGGAACCGGGTGCGGCGGGAGGTCTCCAGCGCGTCCCGGCTCGCCGCCACACGTCGCCGTTCCAGGCGCAGCGCCTCCACCGTGCGGGCGCCGGTCGCGGTCGCCGCGAGGATCTCCGCGACCTGGGAGGTGGCGGCGCCCTCGGCGAGGTAGCCGTCGCGGGCGCGGCGCAGGTACCAGCGCGTGGCCCACCAGATGCCGCCGAAGCCGAGTACTCCGCAGAGACCGAGCAAGGGATCCAGGCTGATGACCGCGGCCAGCAGGAACAGTGCTTGGACGGAGTTGATCAGCAGCTCGGGGCCGACGTCGCGCAAGGTCGTGCCGACGAGGGCGACGTCTGTGGTGCCGCGGGCGGTGAGGTCGCCGGCGCCGGCTCGTTCCACGACGGATGCGGGGAGGGCGAGGGTGCGGTCCACGAATTCCTCGCGGACCCTGGCGAGGGTGCGTTCGCCGAAGCGGTGGGCTACGTAGCGAGCCCAGCGGGACAGCAACAGCTGGGCTGTTGCCGCTATCAGGATCGCCAGGGCCAGTTTGTCGACGGCCGTTGCGCCGTGGCCGGCGCGGACGTCGTCGATGATGCGGCCCACCAGCCAGGGGCTTGCCAGGCCGGCGATGGCTGCGAGGGAGTTCAGGGCGAGGGTGGCTGTGAAGGCTTTGGGGTCGGCTCGGATCAGGCGGAGGGTGGCTTGGCGGACGTCTCGGGGCTCGGCGATGGGGAGGGTTTGGCGGGCGAGAGCTCGGGAATTGGGGTGGTTTGCCGGGTGCGGGTTCGATGTGGCTTGTCGCGCCCCGCGGCGGAGCCGCTCATCGATACAGTCCCGCGCCCCTTCAGGGCGTTGCTCGTCCGTCACCTGATGGCCTCCTCGGCGTCCTCGTCCCGTGCCACCAAAGCTCGGTATCCCGGCTCCCCGTCCAGCAGCTCGCGGTGTGTGCCCGTCGCCGTCACCTTGCCGTCGACCAAGAAATGGACGACGTCCGCACGGTCCAGGAGCAGCGGGGACGTCGTCGTCACCACCGTCGTACGGCCCTGCCGCTCCGCGTCCAGGCGTTCCGCGACCCTCGCCTCGGTGTGGGCGTCCAGCGCGGACGTCGGCTCGATCGCCAGGAGTACCTCGGGGTCGGCCAGCAGCGCGCGGACCAGGCGGACGCGTTGGCGTTGGCCGCCGGAGAGGTTGCGGCCCTGGGCGTCGATCGGGGTGTCGAGGCCGTCGGGCAGGCCCCGGACGATGTCCTCGGCGACCGCCGTGCGCACCGCCCGCGCGATCGCCGCCTCGTCCGGGCCGTCCGGGTCCGCGTGGCCGGCGATCAGCTCCCGCAGCGTGCCCGCGAACAGGTCGGCCTCGTGGTCGGCGACCAGGATGCGTGCCCGAAGCTGCGGCAACGCGATCTCGCTGAGGGGTACGTCGCCCCAGGTCGCCGCTGACGGCTCGTAGCGGCCGAGGCGGTCCACCACGGCTGTGGCGTCGGCCGGCAGTGCGGCGGCCAGGGCGGTCAGGCGGCCCGGCAGCACCCGTACTCCGGACTGGGGGTCGTGCAGTGCCGCCGGCTCCGCGGGCGCGTCGCGGGTGCCGGTGTCGGGCATCGGCTCCAGGCGCAGGAACCGTACGACCCGCCGTGCCGCCACCATGCCGCGCGCGACCTGGTAGACCATCTCGACGACGAAGGCCATCGGGCGGACCAGGACCGCCACATAGCCGTAGACCGACACCAACTCGCCCACCGTGATGGCTCCTTGGGCGGCCAGCCGGGCCGCCAGCCATGTCACCACCGCCAGGAACAGCGTCGGCAGCCCCATCCCGAGCGCCTGCACCCAGCTGGTCACCGACCCGACCCGGTACCCCTGTGCGCGCAGCCGCTGCGAGTCGCGGTGGAAGGCGTCGGCGACCAGGTCCTTGCCGCCGAGGCCGTTGAGGACGCGCAGGCCGCCCGCGAGGTCGGCGATGCGTGCGGTCAGTACGCCCTGCCGCTCCCGGTACTCGGTCTCGGTGCCCTGCAGCCGGCCGAGCAGGGGGCCGACGAGCACGGCGATCGCCGGCATCCCGAGCAGCACCACGACCGCGATCGGCACCGATACCGACACCAGCAGCACGGCGACGGCGAGATAGGCGACGATCGCGCCGAAACCGGGGCCGATGACGGTCAGGCTGCTGCTGATCGTGTGGACGTCACCCACTCCGATGGTGACGACCTCTCCGGTCCCGATCCGGCGCGGCAGCGCGGCGCCCAGCCGGACCGACTGCCCGACGAGGACCTTGCTGGTGCGGAAGAGGGCGTCCATCCGCACCCGGGTCATCGTGCGGTGCCGCATGATGCTCAGCCAGGCGTTGAACACATGCACCCCGGCCAGCACACCGGTCCAGGCGACCAGCGCCGCGTGGTCACCGGGCGCCAGGCCCTCGTCCACGGCGCGCGAGAGCAGATACGGTGTCGCCGCCAGCAGCACCATCCAGACGGCGGAGATCAGCGCCCCGAGCGCGGACCGCCCCGCCTGCTGGGTGACCAGCCACCACAGATACCGGGCGCCGCCGCGACAGTCGGGCTCGCCCGGATCCTCGTACGCGTCGATCATCGTGCCCCCGTGCCTCGTTCCGTGCTCGTGCCGTTCGGCTACGCCAGACTGTCCCGCCACGCCCGGTGCAGATCCGCGAACCTGCCCGTCCCCGCGACGAGTTCGGCCGGTGAGCCGTCCTCGACGATCTTCCCGTGCTCCATGACCAGCACGCGGTCCGCGATCTCGACCGTGGACAGCCGATGCGCGATGACGACGGCCGTACGCCCGTGCAGGACCGTCGACATCGCGCGCTGCACGGCCCGCTCGCCCGGGATGTCGAGCGAGCTGGTCGCCTCGTCGAGGATCAGCACCGCCGGGTCGGCGAGCAACGCCCGTGCGAACGCGACCAGTTGACGCTGGCCCGCCGAGATACGGCCGCCCCGCTTGCGTACGTCGGTGTCGTAGCCGTCGGGCAGCGAGCTGATGAAGTCGTGCGCGCCGATGGCTTTCGCCGCCTGCTCGATCTCCTCGCGGGTGGCGTCGGGCCGGCCGATGGCGATGTTCTCGGCGACCGTCCCGGAGAACAGGAACGCCTCCTGCGTCACCATCACCACCCCCCGCCGCAGTTCGGGCACGGCCAGCTCGCGCAGGTCGACCCCGTCCAGCAGGACCCGGCCCTCGGAGGGGTCGTAGAACCGGGCGAGCAGCTTGGCCAGCGTCGACTTGCCCGCGCCGGTCGAGCCGACGACCGCGACCGTCTGCCCGGCCGGGATCGTCAGGTCGAAGCGGGGCAGCACCTCGCCGCCGGTGCGATAGCCGAACCGGACGCCGTCGAAGACGACGTCGCGGCCCGGGTGCTCGCTCTCCGGCGCGGGAAGCTGCCTGGGCGCCGACGGCTCGGGCACGGACGGCGTCTGGGCCAGCAGCCCGGCGATCTTCTCCAGGGAGGCGGCGGCGGACTGGTAGGAGTTGAGGAACATGCCGAGGCGGTCGATCGGGTCGTACAGCCGCCGCAGATACAGCACGGCCGCCGCCAGCACACCGAGCGCCAGCGAGCCGCCCGCGACCCGGTAGGCGCCCCACAGCACGATCCCCGCGACGGCCGTGTTGGCGACCAGGCGTGAGCCGATGACGTAACGGGCCATCTCCAGCGTCGCGTCGCCGTTGGTCCGCTCGTGCCGCTTGTTGAGTACGGCGAAGTCGGCGTCGTTGGCGGCCTCGCGGCGGAAGGCGCGCACGGGGCGGATGCCGTTCATGGTCTCGACGAACTTGACGATCACGGCGGCGATCGCGGTGGACCGCAGCCGGTACACCCGCTTGGCGCGCCGCTGGTACAGCCGCACGAGCCCGTACAACGGCACGAACGACGCGACCGCGACCGCGCCGAGGCCCACGTCCAGCCAGAGCAGCATCGCCGAGATGTAGACGAAGGACAGGATGACGGTGACGAGTTCCTGCAGGCCCTCGCTGAGCAGTTCGCGCAGGGACTCCACGTCCGTGGTGGAGCGGGAGATGAGCCGTCCCGAGGTGTAGCGCTCGTGGAAGTCGACGCTCAGGGCCTGGGCATGGCGGAAGATACGGCCGCGCAGGTCGAGCAGCACGTCCTGGTTGACGCGGGCGGAGGCGAGGATGAACGCGTACTGCAGGGCTCCGGAGGCCGCGGCGCACAGCAGGTAGCCCACGGCGACGGCGACGACCGGCCCGTGGTCGGCGCGCCGGAACGCGGGTACGGCCTCGTCGATGGCGTACGCGACGAGCAGCGGGCCCGCCTGGACGGCCGCCTGCTGGAGCAGCAGGAGCAGCGTGGTGAAGGCGACGCGGGCCTTCATCGGGGCGAGCAGGGAGCGCAGGAGGGCGGCGGTGGCACCCGGGGGAGTGGGCAGGACGTCGCGGTCGAAGGGGTCGTCCGGCGTGCGGGGCTCCTCGGCCGACCGGTCGTTGCCCGGTGCGGTGGCGGTGGTCGCCGTCATCGGTCGGCCTCCTCGGTCCCGGCCATGAGGTGGGCGTACTCGGCGTTGCTGCGCAGTAGTTCGTGATGGGTGCCGACGGCGGTGATACGGCCGCCGGAGAGCAGGGCGACGCGGTCCGCGAGGAGCACGGTGGAGGGTCTGTGGGCCACGATCAGGGCGGTCGTCTCCGCGAGCACGACCCGCAGGGCGGCCTCCACGGCGGCCTCGGTGTGCACGTCGAGGGCGGACAGGGGGTCGTCGAGGACGAGGAACCTGGGCCGGCCCACGACCGCCCGCGCGAGCGCGAGGCGCTGGCGCTGGCCGCCGGAGAGGCTGAGGCCCTGTTCGCCCACCTGTGTCTCGGTGCCGTGGGGGAGGGCGTGCGCGAAGTCGGCCTGCGCGACCGCCAGCGCCCGCTCCAACTCCGCAGTTCCGGCCCCGTCGGCCGCCCCCATGAGAACGTTGTCCGCGACGCTGGCCGAGAAGAGGGTGGGCTCCTCGAAGGCGACGGCGACGAGTTCGCGCAGCGATTCCCTGGGCAGGGCGGAGATGTCCTGACCGTCGAGGGTGATGCGGCCGGACGTCAGCTCGTACAGACGGGGGACCAGGGCGGTGAGGGTGGTCTTGCCGCTGCCTGTCGCGCCGACGAGGGCCATGGATTCGCCCGGGCGGATGTGGAGGTCGATACGGTCGAGCACGGGCGGGGAGCCGGCGGGGGCGTCGGGATAGCGGAACCGGACGCTGTGGAAGCGAAGTCCGAGGTCCGTACGGTCCTCCTTCGCGGCCGAGATCTCCTGCCCCTCCGGCGCCACGTCCATCACCTCGAAGTACCGCTCCGTGGCCGTCGCCGCCTCCTGGCTCATCGCCAGCAGGAACCCGATCGACTCCACGGGCCACCGCAGCGCGAGAGCCGTCGACAAAAACGCCACCAACGTGCCGGCCGACAGCACTCCGTCGGCGACCTGCACCGTCCCCACCACCAGCGCCGCCCCGATGGCGACCTCCGGCAGCGTCATGATGACCGCCCAGATGACGGCCAGCAGCCGGGCCTTGCGCAACTCCGTGCCCCGCAGGGTCCGCGACAGCTCACGGAACGCGCGCGCCTGACTGCGATGCCGCCCGAACCCCTTGACGATCCGGATCCCGAGCACGCTCTCCTCGACGACCGTCGTCAGGTCGCCGACCTGGTCCTGCGCGCGCCGCGCCACGGCGGCGTACCGCTTCTCGAAGACGAAGCACATCGCCATCATCGGCACGGCGGGAGCGAGGATCACCAGCCCCAGCGTCCAGTCCTGCAGCAGCATGATGATCACGCCGACGAGGATCGTCACGCTGTTGACCAGCAGGAACGTCAGCGGAAACGCGAGGAACATACGCAGCAGCATCAGATCGGTCGTGCCCCGCGAGAGCAACTGCCCCGACGGCCACCGGTCGTGGAAGGCGACCGGCAGCCGCTGCAGATGCCGGTACAGATCCGCCCGCATCCCCGCCTCGACGCCCGCCAGCGGCCGCGCCACCAGCCACCGCCGCAGCCCGAACAGCACCGCTTCCCCGAGCCCGAGCAGCAGCAGATACAACGCCCCGAGCCACACCCCGGCCGGATCCCGGTCGGCGACGGGCCCGTCCACCATCCACTTCAGGACGAGCGGGATGACGAGCCCCGCACACGAGGCGAGCACGGCCACGAACGCGGCCGTGAACAACCGCACCCGCACCGGCCGGACGTACGGCCACAGGCGCAGCAGCGTACGCGCGGCGGAACGATCCGACCTGTCCTCGGCGGTGGTGGCACGTGTAGTGGACATCAGCAGCGAGCCTACGGATCGCCACTGACACTGCCCACCGAGTTTTGGCCCAACCGCGATCGGCCTTCGGCCCTACGACCTGCGTGTTCGAGGGGTCGTACAACCTTGTCCGACGAGTCGTAGGCCGCCATCACCCGATCGGTTGACGCCCGTTCGAGCGCGACGGCGTACGAGCGGGGGTCTCGGATCAGTCCGGGTACGGCAACAGTGTGCTGTCGACCTTCTCCCACGCGGCCCTCAGCTCGGCCAGCAGCTCCGGCTCGTCCGGTGCCAGGTCGGCCTGCTCGCGCAGGTCGGTGCCGAGGTCGCCCCCGACTCGGCGTGCCGGGCCCCGTGACCAGGAATCCGGCGCGGAGTTCCCGGGACTGCAACGCCCCCTCAGCAAACCGCCCTCACCCACACCGCCCGCGCCTCGGCGCACCGCCCTCAGTCGAGCACCCGCAGCAGCAGCACCGCCCGCGCCGGCACCGTGATCGCCGCCCCCGCCCGGTGCTCCACGCCCGGCGCCTCCCCCTGCTCCTCCCGCGACGTGTCGACGACCACCTCGTACCGCTGCGCCCACGGCGGCCCCGGCAGCACGAAGCTCACCGGCCGGTCCCCGGCGTGCAGCACGGCCAGGAAGCTGTCGTCGAGGATCGGCGCACCCCGTTCGTCGCGGCCCGGGATGTCCCGCCCGGACAGATACATGCCCAGCGTGGCGGCGGGCGCGTACCAGTCCCGTTCCGTCATCTCCGTGCCGCGCAGGGTGAACCAGGCCAGGTCCCGCAGGCCGTCGGCCGAGTGCGCCCGCCCGGAGAAGAAGGCCCGGCGACGGAGCACCGGGTGCCGGTGGCGCAGCTCGATCAGCCGGGAGGTCAGGTCGAACAGCGCCTTCCAGCCGGGGTCCTCCAGCAGCCCCCAGTCCAGCCAGCTGATCTCGTTGTCCTGGCAGTACGCGTTGTTGTTGCCCCGCTGGGTGCGCCCCAGCTCATCACCCGCGACCAGCATCGGCACGCCCGTCGACAGCAGCAGGGTGGTCAGCAGGTTCCGCAGCTGCCGCCGCCGCAGCGCCCGTACGCGCTCGTCGTCCGTCTCGCCCTCGGCCCCGCAGTTCCAGGACCGGTTGTCGTTCGACCCGTCCCGGTTGCCCTCCCCGTTCGCCTCGTTGTGCTTGCGCTCGTATGACACCAGGTCCCGCAGCGTGAAACCGTCGTGCGCGGTCACGAAGTTGACCGATGCGTACGGCCGCCGCCCGCCCCACGCGTACAGGTCGCTCGACCCCGACAGGCGGTACCCCAGATCCCGCACGTCCGGCAGCGCGCCCCGCCAGTAGTCCCGTACGGCGTTGCGATAGCGGTCGTTCCACTCCGTCCACAGCGGCGGGAAGGCGCCCACCTGGTATCCGCCCGACCCCACGTCCCACGGCTCGGCGATCAGCTTCACCCGCCGCAGCACCGGATCCTGCGCGATCACCGCCAGGAACGGCGACAGCATGTCGACGTCGTGCATGGAGCGGGCCAGCGCGGCCGCCAGGTCGAACCGGAAACCGTCCACCCCCATCTCCGTCACCCAGTACCGCAACGAGTCGGTGATGAGCCGCAGCACATGCGGCTGGACGACGTGCAGCGTGTTCCCGCAGCCCGTGTAGTCCGCGTACCGGCGCGCGTCCGACTGGAGCCGGTAGTACCCCCGGTTGTCGATGCCCTTCATCGACAGCGTGGGGCCGTACTCGCCCGCCTCCGCGGTGTGGTTGTAGACGACGTCGAGGATGACCTCGATCCCGGCCGCGTGCAGCGCCCGCACCATCCGCTTGAACTCGCCGACCTGCTGGCCCGTCGTACCGGAGGCGGCGTAGGCGGCGTGCGGGGCGAAGTAGCCGATCGAGTTGTAGCCCCAGTAGTTGCGCAGGCCCTTGCGCAGCAGATGGTCCTCGTGCGCGAACTGGTGCACCGGCAGCAGCTCCACCGCCGTCACGCCCAGCTTGACCAGGTGCTCGACGGCCGCCGGGTGCGCGAGACCGGCGTAGGTGCCCCGCAGCTCCTCAGGAATCCCCGGGTGCAGCTTCGTGAACCCCCGTACATGCACCTCGTAGATCACCGAGTCGGCCCACGGCGTCTTCGGCCGGCGGTCGTCCGCCCAGTCGTCGTCATCGTGGACGACGACACCCTTCGGGACGTACGGCGCCGAGTCCCGGTCGTCGCGCACGGTGTCGGCGACATGCTGCTGGGGCCAGTCCCGGACATGCCCGTACACCTCGGGCGGCAGGCTGAAGTCGCCGTCCACCGCGCGCGCGTACGGGTCG
This sequence comes from Streptomyces sp. NPDC093591, assembly GCF_044764885.1. Taxonomy (NCBI): domain Bacteria; kingdom Bacillati; phylum Actinomycetota; class Actinomycetes; order Kitasatosporales; family Streptomycetaceae; genus Streptomyces; species Streptomyces sp. NPDC093591. Next base: position 98,257 of record NZ_JBIWIY010000027.1, on the reverse strand, counting down.
AGGAGCAGCTTCGCCGGGTTCCAGCGGCCGCCGGTCCACGGGTCCCAGCGGCCGTGCACCCGGTAGCCGTAGCGCTGCCCCGGCATGACACCCGGCACGAAGCCGTGCCAGATCTCGTGCGTCAGCTCGGTCAGCTTGGCCCGTGTCTCCTTGCCCTCCCCGTCGAACAGACACAGCTCGACCGCTTCCGCTCCCCCCGCCCACAGCGCGAAGTTGGTGCCCGCCACCCCGTCCGGGCCGACCCGGAAGCGGGCGCCGAGCGGCACGGGCGTGCCCGGCCACACGGGCACGGCAGGGGCCTTCGGCCGCGCGCCGTTCACGACGGCGTCCGGGCGCCCCTCCTCAGCGGCGACCGAACCGGCCACCGCCTCCTGCTCGGCTGCGCTCGACACCTGTCGGCCTCCCACGGCTCAGGGACCACACGAATGGGGAGGAAGAGCCCACGGTGTCCCGTCCGCGGCTCCCCGTCGCGTCGTCCTCCCCACTGTTCTGCCCACCGGGTGGCTCGCACTCACGTTTCCCCAGGGCCGCCCCGATCGTTGGGGTCTTCGTGAGGCACGTACAAGGGCGCGCGCGGCGCGCGGGGGCCGCGCTGGCCGCCGTACTGACATGGGCCGGCCTGCTGGCCGGGGTGGCCGGCTGCACTGCGGACGGCGGCGGCGTCGACCAGATGCTGGGCAAACCGCCGGCGCCCGAGGACGTCATCCGGGTCACGCCCGAGGACCGCAGCAAGGACGTACGCCCCGACGACAGGCTGCTCGTCCGGGTGGCCGGCGGGCGCCTGGAGTCGGTCGAGGTCGTCAAGTCCCAGGACGCCCAGGAGTTGCCGGTGCCCGGGCACATCTCCGAGGACGGCCGGCGCTGGGAGCCCGAGGACCCCGGGCTCGCGCTGGCCGCCAAGTACACGATCGACGCGGTGGCCGTGGACGGCCAGGGGCGTCGCAGCGCACGGCACACGACCTTCACCACGTACGTCCCCGAGGAGCGGTTCATCGGATACGTCACCCCGGAGCACCGCTCCACCGTCGGCACCGGAATGATCGTCTCCCTGGAGTTCAACCGGGAGATCGAGAACCGGGCCGCCGTAGAACGCGCCGTGCAGGTGACCGCCGAACCGGCCGTGGACATCCGCCCGCACTGGTTCGGCAGGGCCCGCCTCGACTTCCGCCCCGAGCACTACTGGAAGCCCGGCACCCGGGTCACCGTCGCGCTGCGCCTGCGCGACGTCGAGGGCGCGCCCGGCGTGTACGGGCTGCAGTACAAGACGTTCTCCTTCACCGTCGGCCGCCACCAGGTCTCCCTGGTCGACGCGGCCCGGCACACCATGGAGGTCCGGCGCGACGGCGAGCTGCTCACCACCGTGCCGATCACGGCCGGCGCACCCAAGAACACCACGTACAACGGCAAGATGGTGGTCACCGAGATGCTCGAGCTGACCCGGATGAACGGCGCCACGGTCGGCTTCAAGAAGGCCAACGGCAAGAGCGAGTACGACATCCCGGACGTCCCGCACGCCATGCGCCTGACCGACTCCGGCACCTTCCTGCACGGCAACTACTGGGCGGACGCCTCGGTCTTCGGGCGGAGCAATGTCAGCCACGGGTGCGTGGGGCTCAGGGACGTCAAGGGCGGCGGCTCCGAGACGCCCGCGGGCTGGTTCTTCGACCGCAGCCTGATCGGTGACGTCGTCGAGGTCGTCCGCAGCAACGACAAAAAGGTCGCTCCCGACAATGGCCTCGGAGGATGGAATATGGGCTGGAAGGAGTGGAAGGCGGGGAGTGCGGTGAAGTAACAGGACAGGGGGGTGAGTTGACCGACCAACCGGCTATCTGCCGATGTTGGAACGGAACGGTGACAAACGCGCGGCGTCGCCGCCCTGGCCTTGTGGTTAATATGCGCCGGTGCGCGTGATCAGTCGCGCGGGGGAGTGGGTTTGGCCAGGCCGGATAGGGCCTGGGACCCGGGGGAGGGAGAAGGACTTGAACGTGCGGCCGATATCGGGGGCGTCGGTTGACGCGCGCGGCAGGCGTGGACGAAAGGGGCCGGCGGCAGTGGCCGGAGTGCTGCTGCTCGCGGTCACCGCGTGCGGCGGGGGCGGGGGATCGGACTCGGGGAGCGGCGACGGCAAGGGCAAGGACTCCGGCACGGCCGAGGCCAAGAAGTCCCAGGCCGTCGTGACCATAGCGCCGGGCGACGGTGCCAAGTCCGTCGACACCAGCGGCGCGCTGAAGGTGACCGCGGCCAAGGGCAAGCTGACGGACGTCGAGGTCAAGGACGCCAAGGGCAACGCGATCGACGGCAAGATATCCGGCGACGGCGCCACCTGGACGCCGTCCACGCACCTCGCCGCCGCCACGGCGTACACGGTGCACGCGGTCGCCAAGGACGCCCAGGGCCTGGAGGCGGCCAAGGAGGCCGACTTCACCACCCTGACCCCGAAGAACACCTTCCTCGGCACCTTCACGCCGGAGGACGGTTCCAAGGTCGGCGTCGGAATGCCGTTCTCGATCCGCTTCACCCGGGGCATCACCAGCCCCGAGGACGTCGAGAAGGCCATCACCATCAAGACCGAGCCGGCCGTCGAGGTCGAGGGCCACTGGTTCGGCAACGACCGCCTCGACTTCCGTCCCGAGAAGTACTGGAAGGAAGGCACCAAGGTCACCGTCGACCTCAACCTCGACGGCGTCGAGGGCCGCCCCGGCGTGTACGGCGAGCAGGACAAGAAGGTCTCCTTCACCATCGGCCGCAACCAGGTCTCGATCGTCGACGTGAAGACCAAGAAGATGAAGGTCACGCAGGACGGCAAGGTCATCAAGACCATCCCCGTCACCACCGGCAAGCCCGGGTACGACACCTGGAACGGCCAGATGGTCATGACCGAGAAGTTCGTCGAGACCCGCATGAACGGCGACACCGTCGGCTACGACGGCGAGTACGACATCGAGGACGTCCCGCACGCCACCCGCCTGACCGACTCCGGCACCTTCATCCACGGCAACTACTGGGGCGGCGGCGTCTTCGGCAACACCAACGCCAGCCACGGCTGCATCGGCCTGCGCGACGTCAAGGGCGCGTGGGACGGGGGCACACCGGCCGCGTGGTTCTTCGACCACTCGATGATCGGCGACGTGGTCGTGGTGAAGAACTCCAACGACGCGACGGTCGCTCCCGACAACGGCCTGAACGGCTGGAACATGTCGTGGGAGAAGTGGAAGGCGTAGGAGAGGCGTAGACCCTACGGCGATTTCGCGGCCCCGGTGTGAGGTACTGCACCGGGGCCGTACCCGTTGGTCCCCGTGCTGTGTCTGCCTGGGGGCGACCCCCAGACCCCCGGCCGGATGTGACTGACCGCACCCCATCAGCAGCCGTTAGTCCCCGTTAACCTGCTGGCATGACCGTGAATCTCGAAGTCGCCGAAGGCGTCGGCACCCTCCGCCTCGACCGCCCGCCCATGAACGCGCTGGACGTCGCCACCCAGGACCGGCTCAAGGAACTCGCCGAGGAGGCGGGCCGTCGTGACGACGTACGGGCCGTGGTGATCTACGGCGGGGAGAAGGTGTTCGCGGCCGGCGCGGACATCAAGGAGATGCAGGCCATGGACCACACCGCGATGGTCCTGCGCGCGCGTGCCCTGCAGGAGTCGTTCACGGCGGTGGCCCGGATCCCGAAGCCGGTCGTGGCGGCCGTGACGGGCTACGCGCTCGGCGGCGGCTGCGAGTTGGCGCTGTGCGCGGACTACCGGATCGCCGGGGACAACGCCAAGCTGGGCCAGCCCGAGATCCTGCTGGGCCTGATCCCGGGCGCGGGCGGCACCCAGCGGCTGGCCCGCCTGATCGGCCCGTCGAAGGCGAAGGACCTGATCTTCACGGGCCGGATGGTGAAGGCCGACGAGGCGCGGGAGCTGGGCCTGGTGGACCGCGTGGTGGCGCCGGACCAGGTCTACGCCGAGGCGCACGCCTGGGCGGCGAGGCTGGCGCAGGGTCCGGCGATCGCGCTGCGCGCGGCGAAGGAGTCGATCGACACGGGCCTGGAGACGGACATCGAGACGGGCCTCGCGGTGGAACGGGGCTGGTTCGCGGGGCTGTTCGCGACGGAGGACCGGGAGCGGGGGATGCGGAGCTTCGTGGAGGAGGGCCCGGGCAAGGCGAAGTTCCTCTGAGGGCCCGGCAGGGTCCGGTCTGAAACTCCGCCGAACCACTTGCAATTGACAGGACGTCTGATTCGGGTCCCTCGATGGGGCGGTTTATGGCAGCCTTAAGGCAACCTTAAGCGTGCCTTGTCGAGGGAGCCTGTCGATTGCCTCCAGCGGACCCTTCGTCGCAGGTCAGCCGGGCTGCCAGGGGCACTGAACTGCCCCTGGCATATGCCAAACGAGCTGTGCGGAATGAGCGCTTCCGGGGGGCGTATTCCGCCGGAACGGCCCCGGAGGGCCCTGTCGGCGGCCATGATGGGGGCATGGCGGGGCTGGAGGGTATCGAACAGCCGCGGGGACACAGCCGTGCTGCCGCGGCGCGCTGGTCGCCGGCGGCCGAGGACGAAGCTGCCTCCAAGGTATTGGAGCTGTTCGGCAATCCCACGGAGGCGGAGGTTCCGCTCCCGTCCCGCCCCGAATCCGCGGCGACGGCGCGGCGGCTGGCCCAGGTGGTGGTCCTGCGCCACTGGGGCCTGACCCCGAAGATGACGGAGGACGTGGTCCTACTCGTCTCCGAACTCGTCGGCAACGCCGTCCGTCACACCGGCGCCCGCGTCTTCGGCCTCCGCATGCGCCACCGCCGAGGCTGGATCCGCATCGAGGTCCGCGACCCTTCCCGCGGCCTGCCCTGCCTGATGCCGGTCCAGGAGATGGACATCAGCGGCCGGGGCCTGTTCCTGGTGGACAGACTCGCCGACCGCTGGGGCGTCGACCTGCTGCCGCGCGGCAAGACCACATGGTTCGAGATGAGGGTGGCGGACCGCTAGCCCGCGCCATCCATCCCGTCCGGCACCTACGACAGGCTCCGCTTCCCGACGCGGTCCGCATCTCTTTCACCTTGTCCGGCATCTACGACCGACCCCACCCCTCCCTGGCCCCCACCACCCGCAGGGGGGCTTCCCTCCTCGACGCCGGCCCGTGCATCTCGGCCCGCCCGGCGTTCAGGGCTTCTCCTCTTGAGGCCGGCCCGTGTCATTCGGCCCGTCCGGCGTTGGGGGACGGGGCCGTGCCGTCCCTAGCCCCCACCCACCCGTAGGGGCTGCTCCTCTTGACGCCGGCCCGTGTATCTCAGCCCGTCCGGCGTTGGGGGACGGGGCCGTGCCGTCCCTAGCCCCCACCCACCCGTAGGGGCTGCTCCTCTTGAGGCCGGCCCGTGTATCTCAGCCCGTCCGGCGTTGGGGGACGGGGCCGTGCCGTCCCTAGCCCCCACCCACCCGTAGGGGCTGCTCCTCTTGACGCCGGCCCGTGCATCTCAGCCCGTCCGGCGTTTGAGGACGAGGCCCCTTCAGGGCCGAAGCGGGGTCTGGGGCGGCAGCCCCAGCGGGGTCGAAGGGGCGGAGCCCCTGGGGATGGGACGGGTAGGGGCGGCGGGGGCGAGAACACCCGGGCAACGACGACCCGCACAGACGGCTTATCGAGTGAATCATGCGTTTTTAGACGCAACCCTCCTTAAATGGTCGAGTGATCACTACCGACCGCCGCCCCAGCCACGCACCCCCGGTCGCCGCCCTCCCGCCGTACTGGAAGAACTGCCGATGAACCTCCTCCCCCGCACCCTCCTCGCCGGCGTAGGCCTACTCGCCCTCGCCGCCTGCGGCACCGAGTCCGCCAAGGACAAGACCCGCCCCGCCCCCGACCCCCGCGGCGGCACCCAGGCCGCCATCCCCGCCCCACCGAAAAGGAAGCCCATCGACGGCCTCCCCGGCATGCCCCCCGTCCTCGACCCGAAGGACGTCTACGCCGCCGACCGCCCCAACAAGCTCTCCCCGGTCGTCAAGGACTTCCCGTCCCGCGTCTACGTCCCCAACACCGAGTCCGACACCGTCTCCGTCATCGACCCGAAGACGTACGAGATCATCGAGACGATCCCCGTGGGCCGCCAGCCCCAACACGTCGTCCCGTCCTGGGACCTGAAGACCCTCTGGGTCAACAACAACCGCGGCCACACCCTCACCCCCATCGACCCGAAGACCGGCAAGGCGGGCAAGGAGGTCGAGGTCCACGACCCCTACAACCTCTACTTCACCCCCAACGGCAAGTACGCCGTCGTCATGGCCTCCCTCGACCGCGAACTCGTCTTCCGCGACCCCCACACCATGAAGCGGATCAAGACCGAGCCGGTCACCTGCTACGGCGTCAACCACGCCGACTTCTCCCTCGACGGCCGCTACTTCATCGTCTCCTGCGAGTTCAGCGGCGAACTGCTGAAGGTCGACACGGAGAAGATGAAGGTCGTGGGCCAGCAGAAACTGCCCTTCGACGGCGCCATGCCACAGGACGTGAAGGTCTCCCCGGACGGCAAGAGGTTCTACATCGCCGACATGATGGCCGACGGCATGTGGGTCCTGGACGGCGACAAGTTCACCGAGCCCACCCTCCTGCCCACCGGCAAGGGCTGCCACGGCCTCTACGTCAGCCGCGACTCGCGCGAGATGTACGTCTCCAACCGCGGCGAGGGCTCCGTCTCCGTCTTCGACTTCACCAAGAACAAGCTCACCAAGAAGTGGCACCTCCCCGACGGCGGCAGCCCCGACATGGGCGGCGTCTCCGCCGACGGCAAGGTGCTGTGGCTGTCGGGCCGCTACGACTCCGAGGTGTACGCCATCGACACCCGCACCGGCGAGCAACTCGCCCGTATCCCCGTCGGCAGCGGCCCGCACGGCCTCGCCGTCTATCCGCAGCCGGGCCGCTACTCCCTCGGCCACACCGGCATCTTCCGCTAGCCGAAGCCCAGTTGACCCGCGGTCAGTGGACACGCCGCCGTACGGGTGACGTTCCACGCCCCGCCGCCACGGGCCCGGGATCGTGCTCCCCATGATCACAACTCGCCTGCGGCGGCGGGCCGCTGCCGCCGTCCTGTCCCTCTCGGCCGTCCTCGCGACCACGGCCGCCACGGCTCCCGAGACCGTCCCCGCCTCGGCTCGCACGGCCGCCGTCAAGGCCGCCGCACCCACCCCGGCCGCCTGCCCCGTCCAGTACGACGACAAGATCAAGGCCGCCGTCGACCGCCGCGTCGACGTCGACCGCATCACCCCCGAACCCGCGTGGCGCACCACCTGCGGCACGCTCTACCGGGCCGACGGCCGCGGCCCGAACATCGTCTTCGAGGAGGGCTTCAAGCCCAAGGACGTCGTGAACGGCCAGTACGACCTGGAGCAGTACGTCCTGGTCAACCAGCCCTCCCCGTACGTCTCCACGACCTACGACCACGACCTGTACAAGAACTGGTGGAAGTCGGGCTGGAACTACTACATCGACGCCCCCGGCGGCATCGACGTCAACAAGACCATCGGCGACACCCACAAATGGGCCGACCAGGTCGAGGTCGCCTTCCCCGGCGGGATCGCCCGGAAGTACATCATCGGCGTCTGCCCGGTGAACAAGACGACCAAGGTCGAGATCATGAGCGGCTGCCAGAGCAACCCGCACTACGAGGCCTGGCACTGACGCCTACCGGGCGTACGGCAGCACCTGCGCGCCCACGGGCCGACAGCCGGCCACCGGGAACGCCCGCACACCGCGGGCGTTCCCGGGCGCGTCCCGCGCCCCGTCCTGCCCCTTGAGTCTCCACCCGCTGGAAGGCCCACACTCGCAGACATGACCGAAGACGGCACCGGACTTCTCACCATCGGCGATCTGGCCCGGGCCACCGGCCTGACCGTGCGCACGATTCGATACTGGTCCGACGAGGGCGCCCTGCCCCCGGTGACCCGCTCCTCGGGCGGCTATCGCCTCTACGACGCCGAGTCCGTCGCCCGTCTGGAGCTGATCCGCACCCTGCGCGAACTGGGCCTGGGCCTGGACGACGTACGCAAGGTCGTCAGCGGTGAGAAGGACGTGGCGTCGGTCGCGGCCACGCATGTCGCCGCACTGGACGCGCAGATCAGGTCGCTGAAGGTGACCCGTGCGGTGCTGTCGACCGTGGCGCGACGCGGCTCGACCGCTGAGGAGATGACGTTGATGAACAAACTGGCGAGGCTGTCGGCCGCCGAACGGCGGCGGATCCTGGAGGAGTTCGTGGACGAGATGTTCCACGGACTGGACACGGCGGACCCGGCGATCCGCGAGCGGATGCGGACCATGACCGTGGACCTGCCGGACGAGCCGACGCCCGAGCAGGTGGACGCCTGGGTGGAGCTGGCCGAGCTGCTGCGGGACCCGGAGTTCCGGGCGCACATGCGCACCGTGGCCGAGTTCAACGCGGCCGGTCGTGGGCCCGAGGCCCCCGCCGGGGCGTCGATGTGGTTCGCGCGGAAGCTGGTGCAGTCGGCGGCCGAGGCGCGGCAGCACGGGATCGCCCCCGAGTCCCCCGAGGCGGAGCGCCTCCTGCGGGACCTGCTCGGCGACGCGCACCCGGCGGACGTACTCGAACGCCTGAAGGCCGGCGCGAACGACAAGGTCGCCCGCTACCGCGAGTTGCTGGCCGTCGTGAAGGGCCAGGGAACCGCCTCGGCGCACCGAGAGGAGTTCGCCTGGGTGGTCGCCGCACTGGAGGCGCGGGCGGGCAGTTAATCTGACCTGCGGCAGTGAGCCGGCACAACACGACAGACGCGAGTAATACGCGAGTAGAGGGGCGGATCGGTGGGGCACATCGACATCGAGGAAGCACGCAAGCAGTTCGAGCGCATCGATGCGGACGGTGACGGCACCATCACCGCCGCCGAGTTCAAGTCCGCCCTGGCCCAGGGAGGCGACTGGAACGTGACCGAGTCGGTCGCCGAGGTGATCATCAAGAGCCGCGACCTGAACGGCGACAAGGTCCTGACGTTCGACGAGTTCTGGTCCTTCCTTAACAAGTGATGAGTGACGATGGGTGCCCGCTCACCGCTGCTGTGGTGAGCGGGCACCTTTCGTCATACACCGACCGCTTGCGTCACACGATCTCCAGGGCCCGATGCGGCCCGTCCGGAAGCTGGACGCGGACAGGGTCCCCGGCCCTCACCGCACCCCCGCTGACGACGACGCTCATGATCCCGGCCTTCAACCGCACATCGCCCTCGGCATCCCGCCCGACGACCTGCTTCATCAGCCCTCTCTGAAACCCGTCGATCTGAGCGCAGGGATTCCGCAACCCGGTCACCTCCACGACGGCCTCGCCGCCGAGCCTCAGGAGCGTCCCCGTCGGCAGCCCGAGCAGGTCGATGCCCCGGGTGGTGACGTTCTCCCCGAGCTCCCCGGCCGCCACCTCGAACCCGGCCTCGCGCACCTCGTCGAACAACTCCGCATGGATGAGGTGTACCTGCCGCAGATTCGGCTGCGAGGGATCCTTCCGCATCCGGAACCGATGCTTCACCGTGGCACCCGCGTGCACATCGCCCTCCACCCCGACGCCCGCGATCAGCGTGATGCTCTCCCGGTTCGGCTTGGCGAACGAATACGTCCCGTTGCTGCTGACCGCGGCGACAGTCCCACTCATCCCGAGAAGCTCCCCTCTTCTGCAGCGACGACTGCTTCGCCGCAGGTCGGAGCCTATGGGGTCAGGCGTTCTCGGCCCACTCCCGCAGTGCGGCCTTGCTGGCGAAATCGGCGACGTTCTTGTCCAGCGGGTTGTCGGTGTACTGGTGGAAGCGCCACTTGGCCTTGATGCGGGGCTTGCCCGCGGTCACGTAATCGGCGATCCAGAGACCGTCACCGGCGTAGGACGTGGTGTCCACGTTGAGCCAGTAGTTCCGGTTACAGTACAAAATGACCGGATTGTTCGGCCGCTTCTCCTTCACCTTCCTGATGAAGAGGTCCTTCTCCGCGTTGCTCGCATGCGTCCCCGCGCTCGTCGTCTCCCAGTCGACGGCGAGGATGTCACCGGCTCTCTCGGGGGCCTTGCTGACGAAGTACTCCGCCTGGGCCGAGAGGTTGCCGGGCCAGAGGAAGTGGTAGAAGCCGACGACCAGGCCGGCGTCGCGGGCGCGCTTGGTCTGGGCGGCGAGTTTGGGGTTGATGTAGGAACGGCCCTCCGTCGCCTTGATGAAGACGAAGGAGAGCCCGTCGGTGTCGTAGCTCGAGGACTGGTACGCGCTTACATCGATGCCGCGGAGCATGGGGGACTCCCTGAAGTACCGGTGGGGGGACAGGGGTTGGACTTGTTGTATGCCCCACCTTGGCACGCGTGAGCCCCTCCTGACGTGGAAATGTCAACTTCGTCGGGTTGGGCGAAGGTGAGGAGTGGTCTGTCGGCCCGGGTCGCGCGGCGGCAGGTGTCGGCGCGGCTCCCCTTGGAGAGGGCGCTCGGCGGTCTTCTGGCGCGCGCCCTGTGGCCGTTCAGATAGGGCGGGCTCAACCCTCCATCCCCGCAAGCCAGTCGAGAAGCGCCGGCCTACGGCTGTCGGGAGCTTCCCGGAAGCCTCCGGCAGGGTGGCCGTACGCCTGTCGCCACGGCTGGGCGGCGGGGCCGGGCCCTCAGCACTCGATGATGTTCACCGCCAGCCCGCCCCGGGCCGTCTCCTTGTACTTGACCGACATGTCCGCCCCCGTGTCCTTCATCGTCTTGATGACCTTGTCCAGGGACACCTTGTGCGAGCCGTCCCCGCGCATCGCCATCCGCGCCGCCGTGACCGCCTTCACCGCGGCCATGCCGTTGCGCTCGATGCAGGGGATCTGGACGAGGCCGCCGACCGGGTCACAGGTGAGGCCGAGGTTGTGTTCCATGCCGATCTCGGCGGCGTTCTCGACCTGTTCGGGGCTGCCGCCGAGGACCTCGGCGAGAGCACCGGCGGCCATCGAGCAGGCCGAGCCCACCTCGCCCTGGCAGCCGACCTCGGCGCCGGAGATGGACGCGTTCTCCTTGAAGAGCATGCCGATGGCGCCGGCGGCCAGCAGGAAGCGGACCGCGCCTTCGTCGTCCGCGCCCGGCACGAAGTTGATGTAGTAGTGGAGTACGGCCGGGATGATTCCCGCGGCTCCGTTGGTCGGCGCGGTCACGACCCGGCCGCCCGCCGCGTTCTCCTCGTTCACGGCCATCGCGTAGAGCGTGATCCACTCCATGGCGAGCGCCTTCGGGTCGCCCTCGGAGCGCAGCTTGCGGGCCGTGTTCGCCGCCCGGCGGCGGACCTTCAGGCCGCCCGGCAGAATGCCCTCCCGCGACATCCCCCGCGACACGCACTCCCGCATCACCCGCCAGATCTCCAGCAGGCCCGCACGGATCTCCTCCTCCGTGCGCCAGGCCCGCTCGTTCTCCAGCATCAGCGACGAGATCGACAGGCCCGTCTCCTGCGTCAGGCGCAGCAACTCGTCGCCCGTGCGGAAGGGGTACTTCAGGACCGTGTCGTCCAGCTTGATGCGGTCCGCGCCGACCGCCTCCTCGTCGACGACGAAGCCGCCGCCCACCGAGTAGTACGTCTTGGACAGCAGCTCCCCGCCGGACGCGTCGTACGCCCAGATCGTCATGCCGTTCGCGTGGTAGGGGAGTGCTTTACGGCGGTGCAGGATCAGGTCGTCGTCGAAGGAGAACGGGATGTCGCGCTCGCCGAGCAGACGCAGCAGGCCCGCTTCCTTGATCGCCTCCACCCGCTCGTCCGCCGTCTCCACGTCCACCGTGCGAGGTGAGGCGTCCTCCAGGCCGAGCAGCACGGCCTTGGGGGTGCCGTGGCCGTGGCCGGTCGCGCCCAGGGAGCCGTACAGCTCGCATCGTACGGACGCGACGGAGTCCAGCAGACCCTCGTTGCGCAGCCTGCGGGCGAACATGCGTGCCGCGCGCATGGGGCCGACCGTGTGGGAGCTGGACGGGCCGATGCCGATCGAGAACAGGTCGAAGACCGAGATGGCCACGGGGGACTCCTCAATACGGGGGGTGGTGCAAGGGGGTGGGGTGTCCCGTTCTCCTACGAGTGTGCGGGACACCCCACAAAAAGGAACTACTTGTTCAGACCGGGGTACAGCGGGTGCTTGTCCGCCAGTGCCCTGACCCGGGCCTTGAGGGACTCGGCGTCGTAGGACGGCTTGAGCGTCTCGGCGATGACGTCCGCGACCTCGGTGAAGTCCTCGGCCGTGAAGCCACGGGTGGCCAGGGCGGGCGTGCCGATGCGCAGGCCCGAGGTCACCATCGGCGGGCGCGGGTCGTTCGGGACGGCGTTGCGGTTGACCGTGATGCCGACCTCGTGGAGGCGGTCCTCGGCCTGCTGGCCGTCCAGCTCGGACTCGCGCAGGTCGACCAGGATCAGGTGCACGTCGGTGCCGCCGGACAGGACGTTCACGCCGGCCGCGCGGGCGTCGTCGGCCGTCAGCCGCTCGGCGAGGATCTGCGCGCCCTCGACCGTACGACGCTGACGCTCCTTGAACTCCTCGCTCGCGGCGACCTTGAAGGAGACCGCCTTGGCCGCGATCACGTGCTCCAGGGGGCCGCCCTGGAAGCCCGGGAAGACGGACGAGTTCAGCTTCTTCGCGAAGTCCTTCTTCGCGAGGATGATGCCGCCACGCGGGCCGCCCAGCGTCTTGTGGGTGGTGGAGGTGACGACGTCCGCGTACTCGACCGGGTTCGGGTGGAGACCGGCGGCGACCAGGCCCGCGAAGTGCGCCATGTCGACCCACAGGTACGCCTCGACCTCGTCCGCGATCCGCCGGAACTCGGCGAAGTCCAGCTGCCGCGGGTACGCCGACCACCCGGCGATGATCACCTTCGGCCGGTGCTCCTTGGCGAGCCGCTCGACCTCGGCCATGTCCACCAGGCCGGAGTCGTCCACGTGGTACGGGACGACCTTGAACTGCTTGCCGGAGAAGTTCAGCCGCATCCCGTGGGTGAGGTGGCCGCCGTGGGCCAGGTCCAGGCCGAGGATGGTGTCGCCGGGCTGGGCCAGGGCGAACAGGGCGGCCTGGTTGGCGGAGGCGCCGGAGTGGGGCTGGACGTTGGCGTACTCGGCGCCGAACAGCTCCTTGACCCGGTCGATGGCGATCTGCTCGGCGACGTCGACATGCTCGCAGCCGCCGTAGTAGCGCCGGCCGGGGTAGCCCTCGGCGTACTTGTTGGTGGCGACCGAGCCCTGTGCCTCCATGACCGCGACCGGCGCGAAGTTCTCGGAGGCGATCATCTCCAGGGTGGACTGCTGGCGCTCCAGCTCGGCGTCGAGCGCGGCGGCGACGGCCGGGTCGAGCTCGTGCAGGGGCGTGTTCAGAAGCGACTTGTCAGACATGGGGGATACGGCTCCTCAGCCGGCGGTGTGGGCGTCGTACTCGTCGGCGGAGAGCAGGTCGGCCGGCTCCTCCGTGACGCGTACCTTGAACAGCCAGCCGCCCTCGAAGGGGGCGGAGTTCACCAGCGCCGGGTCGTTCACCACGTCCTCGTTGATCTCGGTGATCTCGCCGGTGACCGGGGAGTACAGGTCCGACACCGACTTGGTCGACTCCAGCTCACCGCAGGTGTCACCCGCGGTCACCGTCGAGCCGACCTCGGGGAGCTGGGCGTAGACGACATCGCCGAGCGCGTTGGCCGCGAACTCGGTGATGCCGACTGTCGCGACGCCGTCCTCGGCGGTCGACAGCCACTCGTGCTCCTTGCTGTAGCGCAGCTGCTGGGGGTTGCTCATGGCCTGAATTCTCCTGTACGCGCGGGAGTGGTGAGGGATGGGGGACTGCTGGAAACGTGCGTGAGCAGCGGAAATGTGCGCAGGGTCACGCACGGGCCGCTGTCGGTCTGTATTTCTCGGCCGGTCCGGTGCTTCCGGTTCTCGGCCAGTCTGGTGCTTCCGGCGCTACTTCTGCCGCTTGTAGAACGGCAGCGCCACCACCTCGTACGGCTCGTGGCTGCCGCGGATGTCCACGCCGACCCCGGCCGTGCCCGGCGCCGAGTGCGCCGCGTCGACGTACGCCATCGCGATCGGCTTGCCCAGCGTGGGGGAGGGGGCACCCGAGGTGACCTCGCCGATGACCTCGCCGCCGGCGACGACCGGGTACCCGGCGCGCGGGACGCGACGCCCCTCGGCGACCAGGCCGACCAGGACGCGCGGCGGGTTCTCCGAGGCACGGGAGGCTGCCGCGGCCAGCGCCTCACGCCCGACGAAGTCGCCCTCCTTCTCGAACTTCACCACCCGGCCGAGCCCGGCGTCGAAGGGGGTGAGGGAGGTCGACAGCTCATGGCCGTACAGCGGCATGCCCGCCTCCAGGCGCAGCGTGTCCCGGCAGGACAGCCCGCACGGGGCCAGGCCGACGGCCTCGCCCGCCTTGGTCAGCGCCTGCCACAGCTCGACGGCGTGCTCCGGCTTCACGAACAGCTCGAAGCCGTCCTCGCCGGTGTAGCCGGTGCGCGCGATGAGGGCGGGCACGCCGGCGACGGTGCCGGGCAGGCCGGCGTAGTACTTCAGGCCGTCGAGGTCGGCGTCGGTGAGGGACTTCAGGATGCCGGGGGACTGCGGGCCCTGGACGGCGATCAACGCGTAGGCGTCCCGGTCGTCGCGCACCTCGGCGTCGAAGCCGGCCGCCCGCTCGGTCAGCGCGTCCAGCACCACCTGGGCGTTGGAGGCGTTGGCGACGACCATGTACTCGGTCTCGGCGAGCCGGTAGACGATCAGGTCGTCCAGGATGCCGCCGTCGGCCCGGCAGATCATGGTGTAGCGGGCGCGGCCCACACGGACGGAGGCGATGTCGCCGACGAGGGCGTAGTTCAGCAGCTGAGCCGCTTCGGGCCCCGTCACGGTGATCTCGCCCATGTGGGAGAGGTCGAACAGGCCGGCCTTGGTCCTTACGGCGTTGTGCTCGTCGCGCTCGGAGCCGTAGCGCAGGGGCATGTCCCAGCCGGCGAAGTCGGTCATCGTCGCGCCGAGCGAGCGATGCAGGGCATCGAGCGCGGTGTGACGGAGTTCTTCTGTACTGCTCATCGGACGGATGTCTCCCAAGGCATGACGGGCGAGGTCGTTCCTCCCCATCTGTCATCGGAACCTGAGAGGTTCGCCACGACCGCCACAGGGACGATCACGGCTTGCACCTTGGGTGGAGCCACGCGTCTCGAAGAGAGAGGGAGCGGCCCGCTTTTCAGATGTGCCTCGCCCGCGCGGTAACGGGGCCTGAGAGATTCAAGGGAGGGACTTGCTCCTTCGGCGCCCCGGCGATGCACTGCCAGGGACTCTCCCGCGCGGATTCAAACGGCCGGTATGCAGTTGGCGCGAACATCATTGCATGCCGGGACGGTTCTGGGGCAGGCCGCGTCTGTAACCGGCTTGTGGCAGGAAGAGAACAAAAACCGAGAGATCCTCTATTACCTTCTCTTTACGCTCAGTGGGGATGGGTATCCCTGACCCCGGAGGAGGACGATGACGGTGAACCGCACGACGGCGTATGCCACGACCTCGGGCATCGCGCTGCCCAAGCAGCCCGCGGCCCCGGCCGCCGAAGCCCGCGGTACGCGTCTCGCACCCGTGGTCCGCGACCTGCGCGAGCGTTCCGGCCACAGCCCGCACGCCCTGCTCTTCGGCCCCGAGGACCTCGTGGTGATCACCGGCCTGCCCGGCAGCGGCAAGTCGACGCTGATGCGCCGCACCGTGAAGGGCACCCGCATCGACTCCCAGGACACCCGGGACCGCTGGGCCGCCCGTATGCCACGCTTCCTTCCCTACGCCGTCTACCGCCCCCTGGTCCGCCTCGCGCACTACGCCGGACTGCGCCGGGCCCTGCGCTCCGGCGAGGGCGTCGTCGTGCACGACTGCGGTACGCAGGCCTGGGTGCGCGGCTGGCTGGCCCGCGAGGCCCGCCGCCGCGGCGGCACCCTGCACCTGCTGCTGCTCGACGTCCCCCCGGGCACCGCCCTGGAGGGCCAGCGCGAACGCGGGCGGGGCGTCTCCCGCTATGCCTTCCTGCGCCACCGCAGAGCGGCCGCCCGCCTGCTGCGCTCGGTGGAGAAGGGGCACCTGCCCCAGGGCTGCGGCTCGGCGGTGCTGATCGACCGGGAGGCGGCGGACGTCCTGCGCCGGATCGACTTCACGGGCTAGGACAGGTCCTGGGCGTCCGTAGACCTGCAGGGAGTGGTCACCCGCTAGCCTTTTGGGCCACAGCAGCGGTTCACAGCAGGCGGTTGAGCGTAGATGGACTTCCCAGCGGACCTCCCGGCGGATCTCCCCGCGGACTTCCCGGCACCGGCACACCCCCATCCCCACGGCGGGTGGCCCGGCAACGAACTGGAGGAGGTGCTCTCGGCCTCCCTCGGCCTGCCCTCGGCGGGCGGCCGGATCCTCGAGGTGCTGGGCCGCAGCTTCGTCTGGGTGCCCCTGCCGGGCGGCGGCGGCCCGCACAGCGGCCCGCTGGACCTGCCCACGGTGGAGATGGGGGGCCAGGCGTACGTCCCGGTCTTCAGCTCCGAGGAACAGTTCCGCCAGGTCGTCGGCTCCCACATGTCGTACACCGTCGCCCCCGCCGTGGAGTTCGCCCGCGGTCTGCCCCCGCAGGTGGGCATCGCCCTGAACCCGGAAGGCGTGGTCGGCGTCCCGCTGCCCCCGGCGGCGGTGGCCGACCTGTGCCGGGTGGGCCGCACCCCGCTGGACGGCCTCAACTCCGGCGGCCGCGTCAAGCTCTACGAACCCGACTGGCAGGACGACCCCATCGACTTCCTCGCGGCGGCGTCGGCCGAGTTCGCCGAAACCGGCGTGGTCGTGACGGCCCGCCGCTGCCTCGCGGCGATCGAGACGGCCGAGCCGGTGATGTTCATAGGCGTGGAACTCGCCCACTGGGAAGGCGACCTGCGCGCCGCCCCCATGGACGCCCTCGCCCGGGCTCTCGGCCGCGCCCCGGCCCCCTGGCCGGTCAACCTGGTCCTGCTGGACGTGGCCCAGGACCCGGTGATCGAGTGGATGCGCCAGAGAGTCCGTCCCTTCTACCAGCGGGATTTTTGAACCCCCTGGGGGCAGCGCCCCATCAGGGGCGCGGGGCTGCATCGATGTGCGGCTCCGCCGCGTGGGCGCGACCAGCCACAATGAACCCGCAGACGACAGACCGCATCAAGTCCCGAGCTCCCCGGCTCTCCCAGCGGAGCGCCTAAGCTGGGCTCATCACTCGGTCGGCCAAACCGACGGAGTCACGACGTTTCCCGAAGGGGCGGTAAAAGGTGAGCGCGAGCGGCACCACCTCGACCGGTCAGGTCGAGCACATGCTGCGCCAGGTGACGCCCGGGCGCTACGACGCCTACGAGGCCCTCCTGCGCGCGCTCGCGACCCCGTCCGCCGGCCAGGTCTGGATGCTGCTGTGGCACGGCCAGGCCGGCTCACCGGACGCCCAGTACGGAAACATGGAGGTCGACGGCCACGGCTACGCCCCGTGCGTCACCTCCGCCCAGGAGCTGTCGGCCAGCGGCTGGAACCGCAGTTACGAGGTGGTCGACGGAGTCGACGTGGCCCGCACCCTCTACCCGGACCACTACGGCCTGTGGCTGAACCCGCACGCCCCGGGCGGCGGCGTCGGCATCCCCTGGCTCGACCTGCGCCGCATCGCCACCGGCCTGGACCGCCAGCCCGCCGGTCCCCTGCGCCTGTCCGAGCCCGGCATCGACATCCCGCAGTTCTACGCCCTGCTCGCGCAGAACGCCCACCGCACCCCGGCCGTCCGCTCCCTGCGCCGTGCCTGGGTGCAGCCCGCGCTCGGCGCGCCGTATCTCGCCATCGGGCTCGACGTGTACGACACCAGCCCGCCCGCCGTGGACTCGGTGCGCTCGATGATGCTGCAGTCGATCGGCGCGTGTCCGGACGGGCTGCCGGTCTCCACCGTGGCGATGTCCGACGAGTACGACCCGGTCGCCATGTGGATGCGGGCCAGCGCCCGCCCCTTCTACGACCGTGAGGCACACGCCCCCGCGCAGGCGCCGGCCGCCGGGTACGGCTACCCACCGGCACAGGGCCGTTACTGATCATCCGGCGGCTAACCTACTGTTCAGTCCGCAGCCCGGCTGTCGTAGCCGTACGCGGCCGTCGACTTCGGTTTCGCAGGTAGATCTTCGCGCGTAGATGCGATCGGAAGGTCCCGGTCCATCCTCATACGCCCCAACTGGCGCGCGTCCGGCCGCCGTTACCTGGTGTTCGAATAACGGAACCCACCAGACAGCATCACGGTTACGCATCCTTTCCCCGCCAACTCTGGCAACAGATCGCCAAAGCGTTGAAGACTCCCCGCTAGACACGGGCCGGTCGGTCCTGTGTACGAGTGGAAGCAACCGCTACAGCGGCAGCCAGGGGGCCGACGACCGTCGGCCGAGAGGGGTCAAACTCACCGTGACGGCACCGATCGAGACCACCGGATCGCAGGCCGAGGCCCAGCCCGAGGCCGTGCTGAAGGGTGTCGAGTCCAAGCAGATCGAGGGCCGGTCTCTCGGGCAGATCGCCTGGACCCGTTTCAAGAGGGACAAGGTGGCCGTCGCCGGCGGCGTCATCGTCATCCTGCTGATCCTGCTGGCGGTGCTCTCCCGACCCATCCAGGCCCTCTTCGGACTGGACCCGAACGCCCTGAACCAGGACCTCATCGACCCCAACACCTCGCTGCCCAAGGGCGACTTCGGCGGCATGAGCTGGGATCATCCGCTCGGTGTCGAGCCGAAGTTCGGCCGCGACATCGCCACCCGCATCCTCGAGGGCTCCTGGGTCTCACTGGTCGTCGCCTTCGGCGCCACGATCCTGTCCAACACGATCGGCACGATCCTCGGCGTGGTGGCCGGCTACTACGGCGGCCGGGTCGACACGATCATCAGCCGGATGATGGACACCTTCCTGGCGTTCCCTCTCCTGCTGTTCGCCATCTCCATCTCGGCCACCCTGCAGGGCGGTGCCTTCGGGCTGGAGGGCCTGCCGCTGCACATCACTGTGCTGATCTTCGTGATCGGCTTCTTCAACTGGCCCTATCTGGGCCGCATCGTGCGCGGCCAGACGCTGGCCCTGCGCGAGCGGGAGTTCGTCGACGCCTCGCGGGGGATGGGGGCCAAGGGGCCCTACATCCTCTTCCGGGAGCTGCTGCCGAACCTCGTCGGCCCGATCATCGTCTACTCGACGCTGCTCATCCCGACCAACATCCTCTTCGAGGCGTCCTTGAGCTTCCTGGGCGTCGGCATCCAGCCCCCGCAGGCGTCCTGGGGCGGCATGATCAGCCAAGCGGTTCCCTACTACCAGGTCGACCCGCAGTACATGATCGTGCCTGGTCTGGCCATCTTCGTGACCGTCCTGGCGTTCAACCTGCTCGGCGACGGTCTCCGTGACGCACTCGACCCGCGCAGCCGCTGAACCGCGGCCGCGGTACGAGTCCAACAGGTTTCCAACAATGGAGGGGAAGCGGACCATCATGCGAAGGTCAACGCTGGCCGCGGTTGCGGCTATCGGCAGTGCGAGCCTGCTGCTCTCGGCATGCAGCAAAGCCGATGACAACGGTGAAGACGGAAACAAGTCGGCTGGGGCCAACGCAGCGACCAAGGGTGTCGTCAACGCCTCCACCCAGAAGGGGGGCACGGTCACGTACGAGTACTCGGACGTGCCGGACTCCTTCGACCCCGGCAACACGTACTACGCGTACATGTACAACCTCAGCCGGCTCTACGCCCGCCCGCTGATGACCTTCAAGCCCGCCGCGGGCGAGGCCGGCAACGAGCTGGTCCCGGACCTCGCGGCGGCCCCGGGCGAGCCCAGCAACGGCGGCAAGACCTGGACGTACAAGCTGCGTTCGGGTCTGAAGTACGAGGACGGCACGCCGATCACCTCGAAGGACGTCAAGTACGCCGTCGAGCGCTCCAACTTCGCGCGTGACGTGCTCTCCCTCGGCCCGAACTACTTCCAGCAGTTCCTCGAGGGCGGCGACAAGTACAAGGGCCCGTACAAGGACAAGAGCGACAAGGGCCTCGCGTCCATCGAGACGCCGGACGACAGCACGATCGTCTTCAAGCTCAACCGCGCCTTCCAGGAGTTCGACTACCTGGTCGCGACGCCGCAGACGGCTCCGGTGCCCAAGGCCAAGGACACGGGCATCGACTACGTCAAGAAGATCGTGTCCTCGGGCTCCTACAAGTTCCAGAGCTACGACGAGGGCAAGCAGGTCGTCCTCGTCCGCAACGAGAACTGGGACCCGAAGACGGACCCGCTGCGCAAGCAGTACCCGGACAAGATCGTCGTCAAGCTCAAGGTCAACGCCGAGACCATCGACCAGGACGTCCAGGCCGGCACCGCGATCGACCTCGGTGGCACCGGTGTCCAGGCCGCGACCCAGGCGAAGGTCGTCAACGACGCGGCGCTGAAGGCCAACACCGACAACACCTACGGTGGCCGCCTGGTCTACATGGCGATCAACAACCAGGTCGCGCCGTTCGACAAGGTCGAATGCCGCAAGGCCGTCGAGTACGCCATCGACAAGGTCTCCGTGCAGACCGCCCTGGGCGGCCCGATCCGCGGTGACATCGCCACCACCGTCCTGCCGCCGGACATTCCGGGCTACCAGAAGGCGGACGTCTACGCCACCGAGGGCAACAAGGGCGACGTCGCCAAGGCCAAGGAGCAGCTGAAGGCCTGCGGCAAGACCACCATCAACACCAACATCTCGGCGCGCAGCGACCGCCCGCAGGAGATCGACGCGGCCACCGCGATCATCGCCTCGCTGAAGAAGGTCGGCATCAACGCGACCATGAAGCAGTTCCCGTCGGGCAAGTACTTCACCGACTACGCGGGTGTGCCGGCGTTCGACAAGAAGCAGAACATCGGCCTGCACATGATGCAGTGGGGCGCCGACTGGCCCTCCGGCTACGGCTTCCTGCAGCAGATCCTGCACGGTGACGCGATCGGCGCGTCCGGCAACACCAACCTCTCGTACATCAACGACAAGCAGATCAACGAGACGCTGGAAAAGGCCATCGCCACCGAGGACGAGGCCGAGCGCAACAGCCTGTACGCGCAGATCGACAAGCGTGCGATGGACCAGGCCGCGCTCGTCCCGCTGTCCTACTTCAAGGTCCTGCTGTACCGCCCGGCCAACTTCACCAACCTGGTGTCCACGGCGGCCTTCAGCGGTCAGTACGACTACCTCAACATCGGCACGACCAAGAAGTAGCCCCGGAAGGCAGGTGAAGGCATTGGTGCCCGCGGGCTTAGCCGCCCGCGGGCACCAGCGCCGGTCCCGTGATCTCGTACATCCTCCGTCGGACGTTCGCGGCAGTGATCCTGCTGCTGGTCGTCACCGCGGTCACCTTCGCGATCTTCTTCCTGCTGCCACGGCTCGCCGGCCAGACCGCCGACCAGCTGGCGCAGCAGTACCTCGGGAAGAGTCCGTCGCAGGCGGACATCGCCGCGGTCAAGCAGAACCTCGGTCTGGACGACCCCGTGTACGTCCAGTACTGGCACTTCATCAAGGGGATCGTGGCCGGCGCCACTTATGACCTGGGCCCCACCACCACGCACTGCAGCGCGCCCTGCTTCGGCTACTCCTTCAGGACCCACGTCGAGGTCTGGCCGCAGCTCACCTCGCGCATTCCGGTGACCCTCTCGCTGGCCGTCGGTGCCGCCGTGATGTGGCTGGTGTCCGGCGTCCTGATCGGCGTGATCTCCGCGCTCAAGCCCGGCAGCATCTTCGACCGCACCTTCATGGGCATCGCGCTCGCCGGTGTCTCGCTGCCCATGTTCTTCACGGGTCAGCTCGCCCTGTTCCTCTTCACCTTCCAGTGGCCGATCTTCGGCCGCACCTATGTGCCGTTCACCGAGAATCCGGCCCAATGGGCCAACACCCTCTTCCCGGCCTGGTGTTCGCTCGCCCTCCTGTACTCCGCGATCTACGCCCGGCTCACCCGCTCGGGCATGCTGGAGACGATGAGCGAGGACTTCATCCGCACGGCCCGCGCCAAGGGCCTGCGCGAGCGCAATGTCGTGGCCCGGCACGGGCTGCGGGCCGCGCTGACCCCGATCATCACGGTCTTCGGCATGGACCTGGGCCTGCTGCTCGGCGGCGCCGTGATCACCGAGAAGGTCTTCTCGCTGCCCGGCATCGGCCAGTACGCGGTGCAGGGCATCACCGACAACGACCTCCCCCCGATCCTCGGCGTCACCCTGCTCGCCGCCTTCTTCGTCGTGATCGCAAATCTCCTGGTGGACCTGCTCTACGCCGCCGCCGACCCGCGCGTGAGGCTCTCGTGACCGAACTCTCCAAGACCGGAGCCGCCGTGGGCGAGCCCTCGCCCTCGAACGCACCCGACGCCTTCCTCGCGGTCCGTGACCTCAAGGTGCACTTCCCGACCGACGACGGCCTGGTCAAGTCCGTCGACGGGCTCAGCTTCCAGGTGGAGAAGGGCAAGACCCTCTGCATCGTCGGCGAGTCCGGTTCCGGAAAGTCCGTCACCTCGCTGGCGATCATGGGCCTGCACCGGCTCGGGGCGCGCGGCAAGAACGTGCGGATGTCCGGCGAGATCTGGCTCGGCGGCAAGGAGCTGGTCGCCGCCGACCCGGACGAGGTGCGCCGGCTGCGCGGCCGCGAGATGGCGATGATCTTCCAGGACCCGCTGTCCGCGATGCACCCGTACTACACGATCGGCACCCAGATCGTGGAGGCCTACCGGGTCCACCACGACGTCAACAAGAAGACCGCGCGCAAGCGGGCGATCGAGATGCTCGACCGGGTCGGGATCCCCGAGCCGGACAAGCGCGTCGACAACTACCCGCACGAGTTCTCCGGCGGTATGCGCCAGCGAGCCATGATCGCCATGGCGCTGGTCAACAACCCGGAACTGCTCATCGCGGACGAGCCGACCACCGCCCTCGACGTCACCGTCCAGGCGCAGATCCTCGACCTCATCCGGGACCTGCAGAAGGAGTTCGGCTCCGCGGTCGTCCTCATCACCCACGACCTCGGCGTGGTCGCCGAGATCGCCGACGACGTCCTGGTGATGTACGGCGGCCGGTGCGTGGAGCGCGGCTCGGTCGACGACGTCTTCGAGCGGCCGCAACACCCGTACACCTGGGGCCTGCTCGGCTCGATGCCGCGCATCGACCGGGAGACCTCCGAGCGGCTCATCCCCGTCAAGGGCCAGCCGCCGAGCCTCATCAACGTCCCCTCGGGCTGCGCCTTCCACCCCCGCTGCCCGTACGCGGACGTCCCCAAGGGCGATGTCACCCGTACCGTGCGCCCGGAGCTCCAGCAGGTCGGCGGCGGGCACTTCTCCGCCTGCCATCTCTCGCAGGAGGACCGTACGCGGATCTGGACCGAAGAGATTGCGCCGAAGCTGTGAGTGAGACGAAGAAGACGGACGCGGCGAAAACCGACGAGGCGAAATCCGGTGCCGCTTCCGGCGAGCGCGAGGTGCTCCTCAAGGTCGAGGGCCTGCAGAAGCACTTCCCGATCCGCAAGGGCGTGCTCCAGCGCCAGGTCGGCGCGGTCAAGGCCGTCGACGGCATCGACTTCGAGGTGCGCAAGGGCGAGACCCTCGGCGTGGTCGGCGAGTCCGGCTGCGGCAAGTCGACCATGGGCCGGGTCATCACCCGCCTCCAGGACCCGACCGGCGGCTCGATCCACTTCGAGGGCAAGGACATCACGCGGCTGAACACAGCCGGGATGCGCCCGCTGCGCCGGGACATCCAGATGATCTTCCAGGACCCGTACGGCTCCCTGAACCCCCGGCACACCATCGGCTCCATCGTCTCGGCGCCGTTCCGCCTCCAGGGCGTCGAGCCCGAGGGCGGGGTGAAGAAGGAGGTCCAGCGCCTCCTTGAGCTGGTGGGCCTGAGCCCCGAGCACTACAACCGCTACCCGCACGAGTTCTCCGGCGGCCAGCGCCAGCGCATCGGCATCGCGCGGGCGCTCGCGCTCAAGCCCAAGCTGGTGGTGGCCGACGAGCCGGTCTCCGCGCTGGACGTGTCGATCCAGGCGCAGGTCGTGAACCTGATGGACGACCTCCAGGAGGAGCTCGGCCTCACGTACGTGATCATCGCGCACGACCTCTCCGTCGTACGGCACGTCTCGGACCGTATCGCGGTGATGTACCTCGGCAAGATCGTCGAACTCGCCGACCGCACCTCGCTGTACGAGGCGCCGATGCACCCGTACACCAAGGCCCTGATGTCGGCCGTGCCGGTGCCGGACCCCAAGCGCCGGGGCGCCAAGAGCGAACGCATCCTGCTGCGCGGTGACGTGCCCTCGCCGATCTCCCCGCCCAGCGGCTGCCGCTTCCACACGCGGTGCTGGAAGGCGACGGAGATCTGCCGGACGACGGAACCGCCGCTGGCGGAGCTCAGGCCCGGCCAGCGGGTGGCGTGCCACCACCCGGAGAACTTCGAGGACCAGCAGCCGCAGGACACGGTGCTGCTGTCCGTGGCCAAGGAGGCCGCGACGCTGGTGCCGGACGAGGTGTCCGCGGAGCCGAAGACCGGGGCGTCCACCGAGCCGTCCACCGAGTCCTCCACGGACGAAAGCAAGTAACCGCACTCAGGCCCCCGCCTTGCTTTGCAAGGCGGGGGCTTTCGGTTGCGCAAGAATGTGCGAGTGCTCCAGCAATTGTTCAGCCCGTCCGTCCAGCACACGCTCGACCTGATCGGCATCTTCGTCTTCGCCATCTCCGGCGCCCTGCTGGCCGTCCGCAAGAACTTCGACGTCTTCGGTATCGCCGTCCTCGCCGAGGTCACCGCCCTGGGCGGCGGGCTGTTCCGGGACCTGATCATCGGCGCGGTACCCCCGGCCGCCTTCACGGACCTGGGGTACTTCCTCACCCCGCTGCTCGCCGCGCTGCTCGTCTTCTTCCTCCACCCGCACGTGGAGCGCATCCAGACCGGCGTGAACGTCTTCGACGCGGCGGGCCTCGGCCTGTTCTGCGTCGCCGGGACGACGAAGGCGTACGACTACGGCCTCAACCTCACCGCGTCCGCATGTCTGGGCATGGCGACCGCCGTGGGCGGCGGTGTGCTGCGGGACGTCCTGGCCAACGAGGTGCCGTCACTGCTGCGCTGGGACCGCGACCTGTACGCGGTCCCGGCGATCGTCGGCTCCACGATGGTCGTCCTGTGCCTCCACTACGACGCCCTGAACCCGTTCACCAGCGCCCTCGCGGCCGTCACGGCCTTCGTGCTGCGGCTGCTGGCGATGCGGTTCCACTGGCGAGCTCCGCGTGCCTGGAACCGGCGGTCGACGGTGCGAGAGGAGTAGTCCCGCCCGAGCCCGGCGCCGTACGGCCCGGGGGCTGTGTGCCCATCACCTCGGTCAGCCAGCGGAACGCCGGGACCACCTGCGGCTTCCACAGCGCCATGGTGTGGCCGCCCGCGGAGGTCGGGATGAACACCACGTCCACGGTCGTGGGCGCCTTCGCCACCCGCTGGATGGCCAGGGCCGCCTCGTACCCGTCCTTCGGCTGACCGGACAGATAGAGCGCGACGCGCGGCGGTACACGGGACCCCTTCAGAAGCATGTACGGGTTGTTCGCGGCCCGCAGGGCCGGGGACTTGCCGGCCAGCGACTGGGGTACGGCGGCGGGGTCGTTGTAGCCGGACATGCTGACCGCGGCCCGGTAGCGGTCGGGGTGGGCGACCGCCAGCTTCGCCGCGCAGTGCGCGCCCGCCGAGTACCCGGCGACCGCCCAGCCGTCCGGCGCGGCCTGGGCCCGGAAGTTGTCCATGACCATCTTCGGTACGTCGATGCTGAGCCAGCTGTCGGCGTTCACCTTGCCCGGGATGTTCGCGCAGCCGGTGTCCTTGCCCGGCAGCAGCGTGGTGCGCGGCGAGACGATGATGAACGGCTCGATCTGCCCGCTGCGCATCAGCGGTGCCAGCTGCTCGGGCGCGTCCATCGTGCCGTACCACGCCTTCGACGAGCCCGGATAGCCCGGCAGCACCTCGACGACCGGGAACTTGTGGTTGCGGTAGGCGGGGTCGCGGTACTGCGGCGGCAGCCAGACGTTGACCTCGGCGTGCACTCCGGAGACCCGGCCCTTGAGCTGGGTGACCAGCACTCCGCCCTCCGCGCGCATGCCGGGCCCCTTGCCCGGCTTGAAGACCTGCCGGACCTTGGGCAGCTGCTCCAGCGCGATCCCGCCGGTGCCGCTCGCCCCGAGGTCGGCGGCCTCGTGCACATGGTCGCTGGTGCCGAGCAGGTCGCCCCAGTTGTCGTACAGCTGGTTGGAGTTGTTGACCATCGTGAAGACCAGGGCGACCGCCGTGCCCTGCGCGAACAGCAGCATCAGCACCCGGGCGGCGGCCCGCAGGATCTTGGGTCCGCGCACCCGTGACCAGAGGACCAGCGGCAGCGCGACGGCGACGACGCACAGCGCGATGAGCGTGTAGAGGAACGGGGTCCCGGTGAGACTCATGTCCTCATAGAGGGGGAGATCGGTCTCCGGGTTTCGGACGAGCGGGGACACTTACCGAAAAGTTGCTCACACCTAGCCGACGGTTGAAGCAGCAAAGCTACCGCTTAGTAGTTAGCTGTTGTACGGTTCAGCCATGCCAGAAGCAGCCTCCGCCCCGACGGCCCCGCAGGCCACGATCGGCGACAGCGAGTTCGACCGCGACACCGCGCTCACCGCGCGCGCACCCGGCGTCTACGACATCGACCTCTCGGCCGGCTGGACCATCATCAGCGCCGTCAACGGCGGCTATCTGCTGGCCGTCCTCGGCCGCGCCCTCGCGGACGCCCTGCCGCACAGCGACCCGTTCACCATCTCCGCGCACTACCTGACCGCGTCCCAGCCGGGTCCGGCGGTCGTCCGCACGGACGTGGTGCGCACCGGGCGGACGCTGTCGACCGGTCAGGCCTCGCTCTTCCAGCGCGACGACGAGGGCAACGAGATCGAGCGCATCCGCGTCCTCGCCTCGTACGGTGACCTCGACTCCCTCCCCGACGACGTCCGTACGACGGCCAAGCCGCCGGCGTTCCCGCCGATGGAGCACTGCTTCGGCCCCGAAGACGGACCCGCTCCCGTCTCGGGCAGCTCGGCCATCGCCGACCGCCTGATGCTCAAGCTCGACCCGTCCACCCTGGGCTGGGCCCTCGGTCAGCCGTCGGGCAAGGGCGAGATGCGGGCGTGGTTCGGCCTCGCCGACGGCCGCGACGCCGATCCGCTCTCGCTGCTGCTGGCGGTGGACGCGCTGCCCCCGACGGCCTTCGAGATCGGCATCTCCGGCTGGGTCCCGACGGTCGAACTCACCGTGCACATACGGTGCCGCCCGGCCCCGGGCCCGCTGAGGGTCTCGATCACGACCCGCAACCTGGCGGGCGGCTTCCTGGAGGAGGACGCCGAGGTCTGGGACAGCGCCGACCGGTTGGTGGCGCAGTCGAGGCAGCTGGCGCGGGTGAGGCTCGGCTGAAGCGCCCCGACCCGCGGTCGCGCACGGGCCGTTGAGGCTGGTCGTCAGGTGGGCAGAACCCGCTTCTGTCACGGCCTTGTACCAGCGAGTAGGTTGTCGATCTGAGGAAACGCGCAGGTCGGTGAGGTGTCTTTAAGGGTGCTTTGCCTCGCGCACAGGCCCCCTACAGCAGAGCCCCAAGGGCCCCTTAAGCGGCGTTGGTTGAGTTCACGCACAGGACTTCCTCATCTTCCTTGGAGCTGTTTCTCATGAAGCGTGCGCGTCTCCTCCCCGCCGTGGCCCTGCTGGCGCTCTCGCCCCTGGCTCTGGCGGCCTGTGGCTCCGGCGACTCGTCGTCGACCTCGAACAGCGGCAACTCCGGGCAGCAGTCATCGTCGTCGTGCCGGCAGCCATCGGGCGCGCCCAGCGAGGCGCCGTCGGGCATGCCGAGCGGTGCTCCCTCGGGGGCGCCTTCGGCGGGGGCGTCCGGGGCTCCCTCGGGCGCGCCGAGCGGTGCTCCCAGCGGCGCCCCCGGCGGGGGGCGGGGCGGCGGTCAGGGCGGCCCTGGCGGCGGCCAGGGTGGCTGTGGCGGTCCGGGTGGCCAGGGCGGC
Organism: Streptomyces sp. NPDC093591; assembly: GCF_044764885.1. Taxonomy (NCBI): domain Bacteria; kingdom Bacillati; phylum Actinomycetota; class Actinomycetes; order Kitasatosporales; family Streptomycetaceae; genus Streptomyces; species Streptomyces sp. NPDC093591. Next base: position 70,274 of record NZ_JBIWIY010000027.1, on the reverse strand, counting down.
GGCGCGGCTCCGAGCGGCGCCCCGAGCGGCGCGCCGAGCGCGGCGGCCTCGGCGGCCAAGAGCTGACGCGGACGCCGTGAGGCGGGCGGCACTTCGGCCATGGGGCAGGGGTGACACTTCGGCCATGGGGCAGGGGTGACACTTCCGTCATGCGACAGGGGTGACACTTCCGCCATGCGACAGGGGCGGCACTTCCCGTACACCGGGGGTGCCGCCCCTGTCCTGTGTCGTGCTGCCGGTTCTCAGTCCAGCCAGTGTTCCCGGCCGATGCTGATCAGCCGCATCTGGCGGGTCGCGACCTGGGCGACGCGCCGCCGCTCCTCCTCCGGTGCCTCCAGGGCGTCCAGGAACAGCGAGGCCGTCATCAGCATCTGGTCGACGTAGAGGTCGGCGAGCATGAGGAGGTCGTCGTCGTTCCAGCCTGCGGAGAGCGGGTCCTTGGTGAGCGCGGCCTTCACTTCCTCGGCGAAACGGGCCAGTTGGTCCTGGATCGCCTCCCGCACCGACTGCACTCCGCCGTGCCGCTCACGGGCGATGAAACGGACGTGGGCCGGGTGCGTGGCGACGTGCTGGGCGATCAACCCGACGGCGCGCTCTATGCGTTGGTCGCTGTCGCCGGACGACGAGACGATCGTGCGGATCATCGGGTGCAGGCTGCCCAGCGCCTCCTCGACGAGGGCGACGCCCAGATCCGCGGTGGAGCGGAAGTGCCGGTAGAAGGCCGTCGGAGCGACGCCGACGGCGCGGGTCACCTCGCGCAGACCGAGACTGCTCAGGCTCTGCTCCTCCAGCAGTCCCAACGCCGCGTCCAGCAGCGCCTGTCGGGTCTTCTGTTTCTGGGCCTGCCGAAGGCCGACGGTGTGACTCATGCCATGCAGTTAACAACTGTTCTCTGGAATTGAAAAGCCGGGCGACGCGCTAGACTTGGGAGTCAGTGAACAACTGTTACTACAACTGTTCACCGAAACGTAACGAGAGAGATCGACGAGAGAGATCTCGAAGGGGGACCCGAATCCCATGCTGTTCCTCGTCGCCGCACTTCTGCTGCTGGGCGTGCTGCTGGGCACCGTGGCCCACGCGCCGCTCGCCTTCACCGCCGTGGCCGCCGCCGTGATCGCCGCGTGGCTGGGCATCTTCGCCGCCCGCGAGCGCCGCGCCCGCCGCAACTGACTCCACTCCACTCCATTCCACCCACCGCACCGACTTCTCGGGAGCTGATACCCATGCAACTCACCGCACCGGCCACCGCCCGCCCCGGCACCCGCAATCGCACGCGCGACGCCGACGGCATGGCCGTGGCGTCCTTCATCCTTGGCCTCCTCGGCCTGCTGGTCTTCAACATCTTCCTCGGCCCGACCGCCATCGTCCTGGCGGCAGTGGCCCTGTGGCGCGGCACGCAGCGCCGCGGCCGCGCGTTCCTGGGCATGGGCCTCGGGGTCGCCGACCTGCTGGTCCTGCTGGCATTCGTGCAGATGGACAACACGCTGTCGTGGAGCTTCTAGCTGCAGCCACCGGGTCTGCGACCTGGCGGCGAGCGGCAGGGGGCGAGCGGCGGCCGCGAGCCGCAGCCGAGAGCTGACCTCGTCGGCCCGCCGAACCGCTGACCTCGTCGGCCCGCCGATCCGCGGACGCAAGCCGCAGCCGTGAGCGGAGCCGCCGACTGCCGACCCGCGTCCGTCGACCCGCGTCCGTCGACCCCGACCGCCGACCCCGACCGCCGACCCCGACCGCCGACCTGAGGCCGCGAGCCGCCGTCGCGAGCGGACTCCCCGACGGCCGACCGCTGACCCGTCGCCCCGCTGACCCGTCGCCCCGTTGGCCCGCCGGTCCGTCGATCTGTGGCCGCGAGCCGCAGCCGTGAGCCGACCCGCCGACCGTCGACCCGCCAACCGCCAACCGCCAACCCGCGCCGCGAACCGCAGTCGCGAGCGGACCCGCCGACCGCCGACCGCCGTGGGCAGTCGTTCCGCAGGGGCGGAACGGGTGGGCACGGCCTGCAGCGCCGGGTGCATCGCCACCGAGGTGCAGGAGGACGCAGGCAGGGCGCAAGTCCTGAGCCGCGCCGGGTGCATCGCCACCGAGGCTCAGGAGGACGCAGCCAGGGCGCAAATCCTGAGCCGCGCCGAGCGCATCGCCACCGAGCCTCAAGAGGACGCAGGCAGGGCGCGTAACCTGAGCCGCACCCCCGGGGCACCTTGACGCGGGGCCCTTTACCAGCGCCCCTTAGAATCGTGGCCACCATGGCTTACCTCGACCACGCCGCGACGACCCCCATGCTCCCGGAGGCGGCAGAGGCGCTGACCGCCCAGCTGAGCGTCACCGGCAACGCCTCCTCCCTCCACGCATCCGGCCGCCGCGCGAGGCGCACCGTCGAGGAGGCCCGCGAAACCCTCGCGGAAGCGCTCGGCGCCCGCCCCAGCGAGGTCGTCTTCACCGCCGGCGGCACCGAGGCCGACAACCTCGCGATCAAGGGCCTGTACTGGTCCCGCCGCGACACCGCCCCGGCAGGAACCCGCACCCGCGTCCTCGCCAGCCCCGTCGAACACCACGCCGTCCTCGACGCCGTCCACTGGCTCGCCGAGCACGAGGGCGCCACGGTCGAGTACCTCCCGGTCGACTCCTACGGCCGAGTCCACCCGGACGCCCTGCGCGAGGCCATCGCCCGCAACCCCCACGACGTCGCCCTGGCCACCGTGATGTGGGCCAACAACGAGATCGGCACGGTCATGCCGATCCGCGAACTGGCCGACGTGGCAAGGGAGTTCGACGTCCCGCTGCACGCCGACGCCGTCCAGGCCTTCGGCCAGGTCCCCGTCGACTTCGCCGCCTCGGGCCTCGCCGCGATGACGGTCTCCGGCCACAAGATCGGCGGCCCGTACGGCATCGGCGCCCTGCTCCTGGGCCGCGACCAGACCCCCGTACCCGTCCTGCACGGCGGCGGCCAGGAGCGCCACGTCCGCTCCGGCACCCTCGACGTCCCTGCGATCGCCTCCTTCGCGGTCGCCGGCCGTCTCGCCGCCGAGCAGCGCGCATGGTTCGCGAGCGAGATCGGCGCCCTGCGCGACGCCCTGGTCGAGGCGGTGCGTACGGCCGTCCCGGACGCGATCCTCGGCGGCGACCCGGCACCCGGCGGCCGCCTCCCGGCCAACGCGCACTTCACCTTCCCGGGCTGCGAGGGCGACTCCCTGCTCCTGCTCCTGGACGCCCAGGGCATCGAGTGCTCCACCGGCTCCGCCTGCACCGCGGGCGTCGCCCAGCCCAGCCACGTCCTCCTGGCCACCGGCACCGACCCCGACCTGGCCCGCGGCACCCTCCGCTTCTCCCTCGGCCACACCTCGACGGAGGCCGACGTCGAGGCGGTCGCCAAGGCGATCGGCCCGGCGGTGGAACGGGCGCGGGCGGCAGGACTGACGTAAGGGGCGCAGGGGCCGCACGGGTTCCGCCGGGGCCGCAGGATTACGTCGGGCCGCACGGGCACGCCGGCTGCACTGGCACGCCAGCCGCACGGGCACGCCGGGGCGCACGGGCACGCCGCGCGCTCTTGTCGGCGGCCGGACACAGGCGGACACTCCGCCCGTGAACCTCGCCACCCAGGTCTTCGCCCTGATCGCAGTGCTGACGCACATCGCCGTCGGCATCCTGGAACGCTTCTTCTACAACCGCCCGGCGGTCCGTGTCTTCCTGACGACCTCCACCGCCGACGCCCCCGAAGTCACCCTGTGGCGCTCGGGCGTGGCGGTGTACAACATCCTCCTCGGACTCGGCCTCGTCGCCGGAGTCGTGGCCCTGCACGCGGACGACGGCACCGCGGTGGGCCGGACCCTCGTCGTCTACCTCTGCGCGTTCCTGATCGCCTCCGCGCTCGTCTTCGCCGTCTCCTTCCCCCGGCTGTGGCGGGGCGCGCTCGGTCAGGGACTGCCGCCCGCCGTGGCCCTGGCCGCAGCCCTGCTCTGACCGCTCACGCCTCCGCCGCGGGAGTCTCCCGCACGAGCTTCATGTACCGGTCCCAGTCCCAGTGCTCCCCGGGATCCGTGTGATCGGTCCCCGGCACCTCCACGTGCCCGATGATGTGCTCGCGGTCGACGGGGATGTCGTAGCGCGCGCATATCCGGGCCGTGAGCCGCGCAGAGGCCTCGTACATCTCGTCCGTGAGGTCCTGCGGCCGGTCCACGAAGCCCTCGTGCTCGATGCCGATGCTGCGCTCGTTGTAGTCGCGGTTGCCCGCGTGGTACGCCACGTCCAGCTCGCGGATCATCTGCGTGACATGGCCGTCCTTGCGGACGATGTAGTGCGCCGCCGCACCGTGCTCCGGGTCCTGGAACACCCTCACCGCGCTGTCGAAGCTGCCCTGGGTGACATGGATAATCACCATGTCTATGCCGTAGTCGTCGGGACGGTCCGCCCGTCTCCAGTTCGCGTCCGACGCCGCCACCCACCGCGCGCCGGCATAGTCGACCTCGCCCTCCTTGCGCGGCTTCTCCACGCCCGGAACCCGCCACCACAGCCGTGCCAACTCGTCGCGGGCCAGCACGGCCGAGCCCACCGCGGCCGCCGTCCCGCCGATGAGCAACGCACGACGCCCGACCTTCCGGTCGCCGTCCTTCGAAGCCTTCCGCTGTCCCATGTGATCGTCAACGGATACTCGCGGGCCCTGGTTCCCGCGCCCCCGTACCCTGGAAGGGTTATGACTCACACCGCGCAGCCCTCCCGCCCCCTCCGCGTCCTCGCCGCCATGTCCGGCGGGGTCGACTCCGCCGTCGCCGCCGCCCGCGCGGCCGAAGCGGGCCACGACGTGACCGGCGTCCATCTCGCGCTCTCCGCGAACCCCCAATCCTTCCGCACGGGCGCGCGGGGCTGTTGCACCATCGAGGACTCCCGTGACGCCCGCCGCGCCGCGGACGTCATCGGCATCCCCTTCTACGTGTGGGACCTCGCCGACCGCTTCCGCGAGGACGTGGTCGAGGACTTCATCGCCGAGTACGAGGCCGGCCGCACCCCGAACCCGTGCCTGCGCTGCAACGAGAAGATCAAGTTCGCGGCGCTGCTGGACAAGGCGCTGGCCCTCGGCTTCGACGCGGTCTGCACCGGCCACTACGCCACCGTCGTGCTGAACGAGGACGGCACGCGCGAGCTGCACCGCGCCTCCGACATGGCCAAGGACCAGTCGTACGTCCTCGGTGTCCTGGACGAGAAGCAGTTGGCGCACGCCATGTTCCCGCTCGGCGACACGCTGACGACGAAGGACGAGATCCGCGCGGAGGCCGAGCGCCGCGGCCTGGCGGTCGCCAAGAAGCCCGACTCGCACGACATCTGCTTCATCGCCGACGGCGACACCCAGGGCTTCCTCGCGAACCGCCTCGGCAAGGCGGAGGGCGACATCGTCGACGAGTCGGGAGCCAAGCTCGGCACCCACGAGGGCGCGTACGGCTTCACCATCGGCCAGCGCAAGGGCCTGCGCATCGGCACCCCGGCCGCCGACGGCAAGCCGCGCTACGTCCTGGACATCTCGCCGGTGAACAACACGGTGACGGTCGGCCCCGCCTCCGCCCTGGACGTCAGCGCCCTCACCGCCATCAAGCCCCGCTGGTGCGGCACCGCCCCGACCGGACCCGGCACCTACACCGCCCAGCTGCGCGCCCACGGCGGCGAGACCGAGGTGACCGCCGAACTGGTCGACGGCTCCCTGGAGGTCACGTTCACCGAGCCGGTCCGGGGCGTGGCACCCGGCCAGGCCATCGTCCTGTACGACGGCACGCGCGTGGTGGGCTCGGCGACGATCGCGTCCACGGTGCGGGCGACGGCGGGCGTGGCCTGAGCACGGGCGGGGGCCACGCGCGCGTGCGGACCGGTAGGGCTCACCCCCCGAAGAACTCCGCCAGCACCGGCCCCAGGACATCCGGCTCGACCATGTGGGTCTGCCCCTCCAGGCTCCGATACGTCCCCTCGGGCGCCGTCTCCGCGACCGCCCGCGACGCCTCGCGCATCCAGGCAGGGCTCGCGCCGCCCGCGACGGACAGCACCGGCACCGTGATCGAAGCGAGTCGCGCCCGGGGCAGCAGACCGTCGCCCATCACGGCGTTGTCGTAGGCGAGGCTCGGCGCGATCGTCTCCATGCCGGCCCACATGGGGGACTGGCGGGCACCCTGGATCATCTGCTCGGCCATCCCGGTCAGCCGCAGGAACAGCTCGACGGCATCCCCGCGCCGGCCCTGCGCGAGCGCCTCGGTCAGCTGCGCGGTGTACTCCGAGTGCTGTGCGGCACCGCCCTCCAGGAAGTCGGCGAACGGCACCTCGTAGACGGCGACCTGACGCACCGGAAGTCCGCTCGCCGCCGCCTCCAGCACCAGCGCACCACCCGACGAGATGCCGCACAACGCCGCCTCGCCGCCCACCGCCTCGATCAGCGCGGCGAGGTCCTCGACCTCGCGTTCCACGGCGTACGGGGCCTTGTCACCGCTCTCACCGCGCCCCCGCCGGTCGTACGCCACGACCCGGAAGCGTTCCGACAGGGGCACGGCCAACGGCGCCACGGTGCCCCCGGTGGACATGGCCCCGCTGACGAGGATCACCGCAGGTCCCTCGCCGCTGGTCTCGTAGGCGATGGAGGTACCGTCGGCCGAAATGGTCTTCTTGTCCATGCCTGTGCAGATTGCCGTACGGCACGGATCTAATCGCTCACGACACTTCGACTTCGTAGAAGCAGAGGTGGTCCTTGATCTCGGCCACGTCCGGTTTCGGGTCCGGGTACGCCCAGACGAGGTCGGCCGCGTCCGGCAGTGACCAATAGGAGGCCGTTCCCTTGAACGGGCAGTAGGTGTGCGTGTCGGAGGGTGTCAGGAGGTCCAGCCGTACGTCCTCGGCCGGGATGTAGTAGCGCACCGGACAGCCCGTCTCCCGCAGGAGAAGCGGCCGGTCGGTATCCGCCAGGACCTGGTCGCCGTGGGCGACCCGTACCCGCTGCGTGCCCTGCTCGATCGTGATCGTGTGTCCGTCAGCCATATCCGAAAAGCGCTCGCGGGTGCCGGGTTCTTCCCGCGTACGGTGGCTCCATGCGAATCTGCGTCTTCCTCTCCGCCGCCGACCTCGACGACCGTTACACGCGTCCCGCGCGCGAGTTCGCGAAACTCCTGGGCAAGGGCGGGCACACGCTCGTGTGGGGCGGCTCCGACGTGGGCCTGATGAAGGTCGTGGCCGACGGGGTGCAGGAGGCGGGCGGCCGGCTCGTCGGCGTCTCCGTGGAGTTCCTGGCCGCGAAGGTCCGCCCGGGCGTCGACGAGATGGTGATCGCGAAAGACCTCGCCGAACGCAAGAAGCTGCTCCTGGAGAAGGCCGACGCGGTGGTGATCATGGTCGGTGGCACGGGGACCCTGGACGAGGCCACGGAGATCCTGGAACTGAAGAAGCACGGCCACACGGACATGCCGGTGGTCCTGCTCAACACCGCGGGCTTCTACGACGGCCTGAAGGAACAGTTCCGCCGCATGGAGGACGAGGGCTTCCTGCCCCGTCCGCTGACCGACCTGGTGTTCTTCGCCGAGGAGCCGGTGGGGGCGCTGGCCTATCTGGAGGAGAGCCGGGGCGTGGAGTGAACTCCGACTGATGCGAGCATGGCGAACATGGCTACACATGTGATCACCGGAGCGGGCTCCGGCATCGGCGCGGCCGTCGCCCGCCGCCTGCACGCGCGCGGGGACGAACTCGTCCTCCACGCGCGCGACGCGGGCCGCGCGAAGGAGCTGGCGGCGGAGTTTCCCGGCGCGAAGACACTGGTCGGCGACCTGGCGGACCCGGACAAGCTGTCCTGGGCCTTCTCGCACCAGACGCTGCCGGACCGGGTGGACTCCCTGCTGCACATCGCCGGCGTCGTGGACCTCGGCCCGGTGGGTGACCTGACCCCGAAGTCCTGGCGTCACCAGCTGAACGTCAATCTGATCTCCCCGGCCGAACTGACCCGCCACTTCCTCCCCCAACTCCGCGCCGCCCGCGGCCACGTCGTCTTCGTCAACTCGGGCGCCGGCCTCAACGCCCACGCCGACTGGTCCGCGTACGCCGCGTCGAAGCACGGCCTGAAGGCCCTGGCCGACTCGCTCCGCCACGAGGAACACGCCAACGGCGTCCGCGTCACCACCGTCTACCCCGGCCGCACGGCGAGCCCCATGCAGGCCAAGGTCCACCAGCAGGAGGGCAAGGAGTACGACGCGTCGAAGTGGATCGACCCCGAGTCGGTGGCGACGACGATCCTGATGGCCCTGGATCTGCCCAGGGACGCGGAGGTCAACGACCTGACGGTGCGCCCGGGACGGTGATTTCGCCCCCGCCGCCCCTGCCCGTCCCGTCCCCGGGGGCTGCCGCCCCCGGACGGGCTGGGTAAGTCAGCCCCTCCGGCGTTTGAGGAGCGGGGGTCCAGGGGGCGGAGCCCTCTGGGAGCGGGGTCGAAGAGGCGGAGCCCCTGGAGGATGGGACGGGTAGGGGCGGCGGGGGCGAAAACCATACGTAGGCTTCACCGCGTGAACGAAAACCCCACCTTCGCTCCCGCCACCGGCGTCGGCTCCATGCCCGGCGGTGACGCCCGCGAGGCCGCCAAGACCGTCACCGGGTCCTTCGAGGACTTCCCGTACCTCGCCGAACTGCCCGCCCGCGGCCCCGGCGCGGACATGATCGGGCGGACCGCGGGGATGCTGGTCGAGCTGTACGCGCGCGTGGAGCCCAGCGGCTGGCGGATCGGCGACCGGCCGGGGCGCGACACCAGGCGGGCCCGGTCGTGGCTGGGCGAGGACCTCGACGCGCTGGAGGAGTTCACCCAGGGGTACGAGGGGCAGCTGAAGGTCCAGGCCGTGGGGCCCTGGACCCTGGCCGCCGCGCTGGAGCTGAGGAACGGCGAGGCCGCCCTCTCCGACCCCGGCGCCTGCCGCGACCTCGCCGCGTCGCTCGCCGAGGGCCTGCGGCTGCACCTGGAGGAGGTCCGGCGGCGCGTCCCCGGGGCCCAACTCGTCCTCCAGCTCGACGAGCCCTCCCTCATCGCCGTACTGCGCGGCCAGGTCAAGAGCGCCAGCGGCTACCGCACCCACCGGGCCGTGGACCGGCAACTCGTCGAGTCGGCCCTCCGGGACGTCGTCGGGGTTCACGGCGACGGCCCCGTCGTGGTCCACTCGTGCGCACCGGATGTCCCGTTCGCCCTGCTGCGCCGGGCGGGCGCGACGGCGATCTCCTTCGACTTCGCGCTCCTCACCGAACGTGACGACGACGCGATCGGCGAGGCGGTGGAAGGGGGTACCCGGCTCTTCGCCGGTGTCGTCCCGGGCACGGACGGCCCATTGTCAGACCCTGCCGGTAGCGTCATGGGTGTCAGGACGTTGTGGCGCAGGCTGGGGCTGTCACCGGGGCTTCTCGCGGAGGCGGTCACCATCACGCCGTCGTGCGGACTCGCGGGGGCGTCCCCGGAGTACGCGCGCCAGGCGCTCGCCCACTGCGTCCGGGCGGCGAGATCCCTCGCGGACAACCCAGAGTAACGGGAGGACAACACGGTGGCCGGCGACAAGCAAGCGGAGACGACGGTGCCCGCCGAGGCACGGGAGCAGCACGCGAAGCTCGCTGAGCAGATCGAGGAGCACCGCTTCCGGTACTACGTGAAGGACGCTCCCGTCATCAGCGACGCGGAGTTCGACAAGCTCCTGCGTTCGCTCGAAGCGCTGGAGGACGAGTATCCGGAGCTGCGCACTCCGGACTCGCCGACCCAGAAGGTCGCGGGCGCGTACGAGACGGAGTTCACGGCGGTCCAGCACCGCGAGCGCATGCTGTCGCTGGACAACGCCTTCGACGATCTCGAGCTCGCCGCCTGGGCCGAGCGCGTCCACAAGGACGTCGGCACTTCGAAGTACCACTTCCTGTGCGAGCTCAAGGTCGACGGTCTCGCCGTCAACCTCACCTACGAGCACGGCCGCCTCACTCGCGCGGCGACCCGGGGGGACGGCCGTACCGGCGAGGACATCACCCCCAACGTCCGTACGATCGCAGACATTCCGGACCGCCTGAAGGGTGACCGCATCCCCGATCTCGTGGAGATCCGCGGCGAGGTCTACTTCCCGATGGAGAAGTTCGAGGAGCTCAACGCCCGCCTGGTCGGGGCCGGCGACAAGCCCTTCGCCAACCCGCGCAACGCGGCCGCGGGTTCGCTCCGCCAGAAGGATCCGCGCGTCACCGCGACCCGCCCGCTGCACATGGTGGTCCACGGCATCGGCGCCCTGGAGGGCTTCGACGGCATGACCCGCCTGTCGCAGGCGTACGACCTGCTGAAGACCTGGGGCCTGCCCACCGCCCGGCACAACAAGGTGGTCGACGACCTGGACGGCGTGCGGGAGTTCATCGCGTACTTCGGCGAGAACCGCCACTCCGTGGAGCACGAGATCGACGGAGTCGTGGTCAAGCTCGACGAGATCCCCCTCCAGGGCCGGCTCGGCTCCACCTCGCGCGCGCCGCGCTGGGCGATCGCCTACAAGTACGCGCCGGAAGAGGTCAACACCAAGCTCGTCAACATCCGTGTGGGTGTGGGTCGTACGGGCCGGGTGACGCCGTACGCCCAGGTCGAACCGGTCACGGTCGCGGGCTCGGAGGTCGAGTTCGCCACCCTGCACAACCAGGACGTCGTGAAGCTGAAGGGCGTCCTCATCGGCGACACCGTCGTGCTGCGCAAGGCCGGTGACGTCATCCCCGAGATCCTCGGGCCCGTCGTCGACCTGCGCGACGGCAGCGAGCGGGAATTCGTGATGCCGGCCGAGTGCCCCGAATGCGGTACGGCGCTTCGGCCCATGAAGGAGGGCGACGTCGACCTGCGCTGCCCGAACGCCCGCACCTGCCCGGCCCAGTTGCGCGAGCGCCTGTTCTACCTCGCGGGCCGCAAGGCGCTGGACATCGAGCACTTCGGCTATGTCGCGGCCGCCGCGCTCACCAAGCCGCTGGAGCCGGCCGAGCCGCCGCTGGTGGACGAGGGCGACCTGTTCGACCTGACCGTCGAGCAGCTGCTGCCCATCAGGGCGTACGTCCTCGACCAGGACAGTGGTCTGCCCAAGCGGGACCCGAAGACCGGCGAGGAGAAGATCGCCACGGTCTTCGCCAACCAGCAGGGCGAGCCGAAGAAGAACGCGGTCGCGATGCTGGAGAACATCGCCGCCGCCAAGGAGCGCCCGCTCGCCCGGATCATCACCGGCCTGTCGATCCGTCACGTCGGCCCGGTCGCCGCCGAGGCGCTGGCCCGCGAGTTCCGCTCGATCGACCGCATCGAACAGGCCAGTGAGGAGGAGTTGGCGAACACCGACGGTGTCGGCCCCATCATCGCCGCCTCCCTCAAGGAGTGGTTCGCCGAGGAATGGCACCAGGAAATCCTCCGCAAGTGGAAAGCCGCGGGCGTCCGCATGGAGGAAGAGGGCTCCGGCGAGGACGAGGGACCGCGCCCGCTGGAAGGGCTTACCGTCGTCGTCACTGGCACGCTGGAGCACTTCACCCGCGACGGTGCCAAGGAGGCACTGCAAAGTCGCGGAGCGAAGGTGACCGGTTCGGTTTCGAAGAAGACGTCTTTCGTTGTCGTAGGTGACAGCCCTGGGTCCAAGTACGACAAGGCCATGCAGCTCAAGGTGCCTGTTCTGAACGAAGACGGCTTCAATGTCCTGTTGGAACAGGGGCCCGAAGCGGCGGCCGAAGTTGCCCTTCCCGTAGCGGAGTAGCGGTTGAAGGCCACCGGATCGGCGCATACCAGATGCATACGGGTGGCTGGGGCGCATTCGGGCAACCGTTGACGACCGGTGCCCGTGGAAGCCTTCTGCGGCCTACTGTTGAGGGGTGCGCCTGCCGTGCCCAGCTGCGGTTGGGGCATCCCCTTGCTCTGAGAGGGCTTTGAAAGGGCGAGGGGAAGGGTTTTCCAACGCGGTGCCGTTGAAGGTAGTTGTCGGGCATCGGGCCGCGTGGCGTGGGCACCGCCGGCTGTGAGAGGGACGGGAATGGAACCGACCGAGAGCGCCGCCCCGAACTCACGGCTGCGCCGGATGGCCGGCGTGTGGCGGGAGTGGGCGACGCGGACCGCGGAGCGTTCGCGCTCGGAAAGAGGCGCGGGGAGCGCCGCCGGGCAGCGCACCGCGACGGAGGGTCGCCCCACCGTGCAGCTCGGTGCCGAGCACGCCGCCGATCTGCAGGGCGCCGAACACGAACGGCACCTGTCCTGGCCCGCGCTGCCCGCGGCGGTCGTCGCGGCGGCCGGATTCGTCCTCGGCGCCGGGTTCTACCGGGCGTTCACCGGCCACCACGCCCTCTTTCCGTCCGGCACCGTCGGCTGGTCGCTGGCCGTGCTCACCGGCATCATCGTCGGCCACCTGGTCGCGCTCGGCCGCGCCCGCTGGTGGGGCGGCACCGGCTCCGGCGCCGCCCTCACCCTCGCCGTGCTGATGCTGTACGGCTGGGTGCCCGCCGGCATGGTCAGCCTCACCGTCGTCGTCCTGGTCGGCACGGCCCGCCGGGGCCGCTGGCGGCAGGGCGTGCTGCACGGCGCGGTGGACATCCTCGGCATCGCCGCCGGAGCCCTCGTGCTGGCCGCCTTCGGCCGCGTGCCGACCGTCGAGAACCCCCTGAACCCCGACACCTGGACGCTCTACACCGCCCCCGGCGTGGTCCTCGTCGCCGCCGCCTATCTCACGGTCACCCGGGTCCTGATCTGGTACCTGCACGCCCCGCACGGCGGCCTGCCCACCGTCGCCCGCACCGCGCTGGTCAGACAAGGCCTGGTCGCTGTCGCCCTGCTCGGCATCACACCGCTGGTGTGTGTGGTCGCCACCGCCAAGCCCCTGCTGCTGCCGCTGTTCTCCATCCCCCTCATCGCCCTCGACTCCACCCTGTGGATCGCGCGGGCCAGGGCGGAGGAGCAGTTGCGCGATCCGCTGACCGGACTGCCCAACCGGCAGTGGCTGCTGGAACGCATCTGGACCGCGCTCGACGACGCCGAGCGCATCGGCGCCCGGTCCGCCCTCATGCTGATCGACCTCGACCGTTTCCGGTCGGTCAACGACACGCTCGGTCATCTCGCCGGCGACCGGTTGCTGTTGCAGATAGCGGACCGGCTGCGCCTCGCCCTGCCCCGCGGAGCGGAGGCCGCGCGGCTCGGCGGCGACGAGTTCGCCGTCTTACTGCCCGTCGCCGACTCCACGACATCCGCGACCCGGGTCGCCCGCGGCCTCGTCACCGCCCTCAGCTCCCCGCTCGACCTCGACGGGCTCACCCTGGTGCTGGAGGCGAGCGCCGGCGTCGCCGTCTTCCCCGACCACGCCCTCGACGCCGAGGGGCTGCTGCGGCGCGCGGACGTGGCGATGTACCAGGCGAAGCGGGACCGTACGGGCGTAGAGGTCTACGAGTCGAAGCGGGACTCGAACACGCCGGACCGGCTGGGCCTGCTGGGGGATCTGCGCCGAGCCCTCGACGCGCATGAGGTCGAGCTGCACTACCAGCCGAAGGTCCGCTTCGACGGACAGGTGGCCGGCCTCGAGGCCCTGGTGCGCTGGGTGCACCCCGAGCGGGGGAAGGTGCCGCCGGACGAGTTCATAGCGATCGCCGAGTCCTCGGGGCTGATGCCGCATCTGACGGAGTACGTGCTGGAGACGGCGCTCGGGCAGGTGGCGCAGTGGCGTTCCCAGGGCCTGTACGTGCCCGTCGCGGTCAACGTCTCCCCGCGCGACGTCCACACCCCCGGATTCGCCGGCTCCGTCGCCGCGCGACTGGCCCGGCACGGCGTCCCGGCGGGAGCGCTCCAGCTGGAGATAACGGAACACGTGCTGCTGGAGGACCCGCAGCGCGCCGCCGACACCCTCGCCGGGCTGACCGGACACGGCGTGAAGATGTCCCTGGACGACTTCGGCACGGGCTACTCGTCCCTCGTGCACCTCAGACGGCTGCCGGTGAGCGAGCTGAAGATCGACCGCTCGTTCGTGGCCCGGCTGGCGGTGGACAACGAGGACGCCGAGATCGTGCGCTGCACGGTGGACCTGGCGCATTCGCTCGGCCTGCTCGTGGTCGCCGAGGGCGTCGAGGACGACGAGACGTGGGAGCGCCTGCGGGACCTGGGCTGCGACGCCGTACAGGGCTGGCTGGTCGCGGCGGCTATGCCGCCCGAGGAGACGACGGCGTGGCTGCGGGCAAGGGGTTCGCGGGGGTGGGTGCGGCCGAAGGCGGCGCTTCCCGCGGCGGAGTGAGGTCCAGGCGCGCGGCGGTGCAGCGACCTCCCCGCGCCAGAAGATCCGGGCGCAGGTGGCTCACCTCCGCGTTGCCGTCCCGCCGACCCGGGGAAACCGTTTAACGGCCGGAGGCCCCCGCCCCATAGGATTGGCCCCAAACCACACACACTCACCCCAGAGGATCGCTGCATGCCTGGCATCACGCGCGAGGAGGTCGCCCACCTCGCCCGGCTGGCGCGTCTGGAGCTGAAGCCCGAAGAGCTTGAACACTTCGCCGGCCAGCTGGACGACATCATCGGCGCGGTGGCCCGCGTCAGCGAGGTCGCCGACCAAGACGTACCGCCGACCTCGCACCCGCTTCCGCTGACGAACGTCATGCGCGCGGACGAGGTCCGTCCCTCGCTCACCCCCGAGCAGGCGCTCTCCGGCGCCCCGGCCCAGGAGCAGCAGCGTTTCAAGGTGCCGCAGATCCTGGGGGAGGACTAAGAAGTCATGACGGACATCATCAAGCTCACGGCCGCCGAGACCGCCGCGAAGATCGCCTCCGGCGAGCTCACCGCGGTCCAGGTCGCCGAGGCCCACCTCGCCCGCATCGAGGCCGTCGACGAGAAGGTGCACGCCTTCCTGCACGTCGACCGCGAGGGCGCCCTGGCCCAGGCCCGTGCCGTCGACGAGAAGCGGGCCAAGGGCGAGAAGCTCGGTCCGCTGGCCGGCGTTCCCCTCGCGCTGAAGGACATCTTCACCACCGAGGGCGTTCCGACGACCGTCGGTTCGAAGATCCTGGAGGGGTGGATTCCGCCGTACGACGCCACCCTCACCAAGAAGCTCAAGGCCGCTGACGTCGTCATCCTCGGCAAGACCAACATGGACGAGTTCGCCATGGGGTCCTCCACCGAGAACAGCGCCTACGGCCCGACCGGCAACCCCTGGGACCTCACCAAGATCCCCGGTGGTTCGGGCGGTGGCTCCTCCGCCGCGCTCGCCTCCTTCCAGGCGCCCCTCGCCATCGGCACCGACACCGGCGGCTCCATCCGCCAGCCGGCCGCCGTCACCGGCACGGTCGGTGTGAAGCCGACGTACGGGGCCGTGTCCCGTTACGGCATGGTCGCCTTCTCGTCCTCCCTCGACCAGGGCGGGCCCTGCGCCCGTACGGTCCTGGACGCGGCCCTGCTGCACGAGGTCATCGCCGGGCACGACCCGCTCGACTCCACGTCCATCGACGCCCCGGTCCCGCCGGTCGTCGAGGCCGCCCGCAACGGCAGCGTCCAGGGCATGCGCGTCGGCGTCGTCAAGCAGTTCCGCGGCGAGGGCTACCAGGCCGGAGTCATCCAGCGTTTCGACGAGTCCGTCGCCCTGCTCAAGGAACTGGGCGCCGAGATCGTCGAACTGGACTGCCCGTCCTTCGACCTCGCGCTGTCGGCGTACTACCTGATCGCGCCCTCCGAGTGCTCCTCCAACCTCGCCCGCTTCGACGGCCTGCGCTACGGCCTGCGGACCGGCGACGACGGCACGCACTCCGCCGAGGAGGTCACCTCCCTCACCCGTGAGGCGGGCTTCGGCCCCGAGGTGAAGCGCCGCATCATGCTTGGCACGTACGCGCTCAGCTCCGGCTACTACGACGCGTACTACGGCAGCGCCCAGAAGGTCCGCACGCTCATCACCCGCGACTTCGAGAAGGCCTTCGAGCAGGTCGACGTGATCGTCTCCCCGACGACGCCGACCACCGCCTTCCCGATCGGCGAGCGCGCCGACGACCCGATGGCGATGTACCTCGCCGACCTGTGCACCATCCCGACGAACCTCGCGGGCAACGCGGCCATGTCGCTGCCCTGCGGTCTCGCCCCGGAGGACAACCTCCCGGTCGGCCTGCAGATCATCGCCCCGGCGATGAAGGACGACCGGCTGTACAAGGTCGGGGCGGCCGTCGAGGCGGCCTTCGTGGAAAAGTGGGGTCACCCGCTGATCGAGGAGGCTCCGTCGCTGTGAGCAAGGCAATGTCCAAGGCCAAGGGCTTCAAGAAGTCCAAGTCCGGCCTGTACCTGTCCATGGCCACCACCGCGTTCGGTGCGGTCAACGTCGTCAAGCAGGCCAAGAAGGCCCGCGTCGAGAGCGACACGCTGCGTCTGATCGACGCCGCCGTGTCCGCCACCGCGATCGTCACCGGCCTCGCCATCCTCTACCGCGAGCTGAAGCGGCTGGGCGACGACGACGTCCTGCTGGGCTGAGAGGGAAGTTTCACCGTGACCACCACGACCGACCTGGTGTCGTACGAGGACGCACTCGCGTCGTACGACCCCGTCATGGGCCTCGAGGTCCATGTCGAACTCGGCACCAAGACCAAGATGTTCTGCGGCTGTTCGACCGCCCTCGGTCAGGACGCCAACACGCAGACCTGCCCCGTCTGCCTCGGCCTGCCCGGCGCGCTCCCGGTCGTCAACGCGACCGGCGTCGAGTCCGCGATCAAGATCGGTCTCGCGCTGAACTGCGAGATCGCCGAGTGGTGCCGCTTCGCCCGGAAGAACTACTTCTATCCGGACATGCCGAAGAACTTCCAGACCTCCCAGTACGACGAGCCGATCGCCTTCAACGGCTACCTCGACGTCCAGCTGGAGGACGGCGAGACCTTCCGCGTGGAGATCGAGCGCGCCCACATGGAGGAGGACACCGGCAAGTCCACCCACGTGGGCGGCGCGACGGGCCGTATCCACGGCGCCTCGCACTCGCTGCTCGACTACAACCGCGCCGGCATCCCGCTCATCGAGATCGTCACCAAGCCGATCGTCGGCGCGGGCGAGCGCGCCCCCGAGGTGGCGAAGGCGTACGTCCGTGAGCTGCGCGAGCTCATCAAGGCGCTCGGCGTCTCCGAGGCCCGCATGGAGATGGGCCAGATGCGCTGCGACGTGAACCTGTCGCTGCGCCCGAACGGCACCGAGAAGTTCGGCACCCGCTCGGAGACGAAGAACGTCAACTCGCTGCGGTCCGTGGAGCGTGCGGCCCGTTACGAGATCCAGCGTCACGCGGCCGTGCTGAGCGGCGGCGGGACGATCATCCAGGAGACCCGGCACTTCCACGAGGACACGGGGTCGACGACCTCGGGCCGCGTGAAGGAGGAGGCCGAGGACTACCGGTACTTCCCCGAGCCGGACCTGGTGCCGGTGGCCCCCTCGCGTGAGTGGGTCGAGGAGATCCGGGCGGCGCTTCCCGAGCTGCCGCTGGCCCGTCGTACCCGGCTCCTCGCGGAGTGGGGCATCTCGGCCACCGACATGCAGGCGATCCTGAACGCCGGCGCCCTGGAGCCGATCGTCGCCACGATCGACGCCGGTGCCGACGCCGCGTCCGCCCGCAAGTGGTGGATGGGCGAACTCGCCCGCAGCGCCAACGAGTCGGGCAAGTCGCTGGACGAGCTGGCCATCACCCCGGCGCAGGTCGCCCGGGTCACCGAGCTGGTCTCGAAGGGTGACCTGAACGACAAGCTGGCCCGCCAGGTCATCGAGGGCGTTCTCGCGGGCGAAGGCACCCCGGACGAGGTCGTCGACAAGCGCGGTCTGAAGGTCGTCTCCGACGAGGGCGCCCTGACCACCGCCGTCGAGGAGGCCATCGCCGGCAACCCGGGCATCGCCGACAAGATCCGCGGCGGCAAGGTGGCCGCGGCCGGCGCCCTGGTCGGCGCGGTCATGAAGGCGACCCGCGGTCAGGCCGACGCGGCCCGCGTCAAGGAGCTGATCTTGGAGAAGCTGGGCGTCAGCGAGGGCTGAGGCTCTTTCGGCAAACCGAGGGGGACGCGCCGCAACCGGTGCGTCCCCCTCGGCGCGTTCTCAGCGGCGGCGTCCTACGACCCGTACGAAGCCCAGCGTGCGGCCCTCGTCCGCCCGCACCATCTCACCGACCTCGCGGGCCATGGTGCGATGGAACTCCGACGGGCTCTCCTCGGCGATCACCTCGCACCACAGCAGCCAGTCCCGCCAGCCGTCCGGCTGCCAGTCGGCCGTCTCGACCTCGACGGCGCCACTGCGCGCCCAGTGCCGACGCCACCAGTCGGCGGTGTGGAAGCACCAGAAGTCGGGCTGCCACCACTGCTTGAGATGTTCCGGCGGCTCGATGCCGTCCGGCTCCTCACGCAGGGCCGGTACGACGATCCCGATCCGCCCGCCCGGCTTGAGCAGCCGGGTCAGCGTGGGCAGATACAGGTCGTTCGTACCGAAGTACTGGTACGCGTCGATGCTCACGATCGCGTCGAAGCTGCTCTCGGCGAACGGCAGGTCGTGCGCCTCGGTGTGCACGGGCAGCACACGGTCGGCGAAACCGGCCTCGGAGATGCGCCGCGCGTTCTCGTCCGGCTTGATCCACAGGTCGGCCGCGGTGACCTGGGCGTGGAACTCCCGGGCCAGGAAGACCGAGGTCATCGCCCGGCCGCAGCCCAGGTCAAGGACGCGGGCGCAGGGGCGCAGGGCGTCCAGGCCGAGGGCGGGGGCCAGCCACTCCAGCAGCCACAGCGCGTTCGGGCCCATCTGGTTCTCGATGACCCAGCGGACGTCGTAGCTGTTGCTGCGCGGGTAGCGGGCGTGGGTCAGCCGCTGGGTGAGGTCCTCACTCGAGGTCCTCGGGGTGATGTCTGGCATCGGTGAACGGGCTCCTTGAGTCCTGGAAGACGGAAAGGGATACGGAGGAGCTCGGCCGGACGCTCAAACAATGCACCTGCCCAGGTCGGCGGCGATGTGCCGCGGCAACGGCTGACCTTCGGAAGCTAGCAGCCCGCTCCGCGGACCCGCATCCGGTTTCTCAGCGCGACGCGCTACGCTCGCCCGCCATGAGTGGACGCGGTGATTCCGAGATATCCGAGACGAGGGAGGACCGGACCGAGGCGCCCGAGGGCGAGCGCGTCGAGGAACTGGAGGACGTCGAGGACCCCGCACAGGTGGCGCGGCGGGCCCGCTGGACGGCTGCTGCCGCCGGGGTGCTGCTGACCCTCGCCGGACTGTCCGCGTCGGCTATACGGGCCACCGGATCCGCGCCGGCCCTCGTCCCGGCCGCCTATGCGCTCGGCGCCGCCGTGTGTGCGCTCGCGGCCTTCCTCGGCTCGCGGGGTCGTACGCGCCGGGCGCTGTGGCTGCTTGTGACCGGCGTGATGGTGATGGCGCTGGGGGATCAGTTCGACTGACGTGAACTGATGTGAACTGATGTGAACTGACTGAACGGATGTGAAAGGCGTCACTCACGAACGACAGAGTGGCCGTTACTGTCCTGTGATCTGCCTCCCACTCGTGTGAATAACCCCACGAACGCGGCAAACGATCATTTTCGCCTGCGAGAGTTTGCTTCACATCGCTCACGCGTTCTTTGCGGGCTGTTCACTTCATGAACGACTGTTCCCGGTCAAAGATCCATAAATCGTCCCTGGGAGCTCGTTCGTGGCAGCCCTTGCACGCTGGTGTGTACAACGCCGCCTCCTCCCCCTCCTGCTGTGGCTGCTGGCCTTCGGCGGGGTGAGCGCGGCCGCCGCCGTCACGGGCTCCGCGTACTCGAACGACTACGAGGTCCCCGGGACCGAGTCGGGCCGCGCCACCCAGCTCCTCCAGGACGGTTTCCCCGGCCTCGGCGGCGACAGCGACACCGTTGTCTGGCACACCGGGTCCGGCACGGTCCGCGCCGCCGACGTCGAACAGACCATGACGCGCACCCTGGACGAGATCGCGGACCTGCCCGGCGTCGCGGCCGTGGGCAGCCCGTACGGCAAGCAGGGCGCCGCCCAGATAAGCGAGGACGGGCACACGGCGTACGCCACCGTCACCTTCGACTCCGGCGCCGAGACCCTCGACAAGGGCGAGGCGCAGGCCGTGGTGAGCGCGGCCAAGGCAGCCGAGGCCGACGGACTCCAGGTGGAGCTGGGCGGCAGTGCCGTCGGACTCACCGAGTCCCCGGGCGGGCATCTCGCCGAGGTCGTCGGGGTGGCCGTCGCCGCCCTCGTGCTGTTCCTCGCCTTTGGCTCGCTCGCCGCCTCACTGCTGCCCATCGCCACCGCGCTGGTCGGCGTCGGCACCGCGTACGCCGGGATCGTGCTGCTCGGGCACGCCATGACCGTCGCCGACTTCGCCCCCATGCTCGGGATGCTCATCGGGCTCGGCGTCGGCATCGACTACGCGCTGTTCATCGTCACCCGGCACCGGCGCGGCCTGAAACGCGGGCTGTCCGTCACCGAGTCGATCACCAACGCCGTGGCGACCACCGGACGCGCGGTCGTGTTCGCGGGTGCCACGGTGTGCATCGCCCTCCTCGGGATGCTGATCCTCCGGCTCGGCTTCCTCAACGGCGTCGCGATAGCCGCGTCCCTCACCGTGGTTCTGACGGTCGCCGCCTCTGTGACCCTCCTGCCCGCCCTGCTGTCCTTCATCGGCATGCGCGCCCTGAGCCGCCGCGAGCGGCGCCGACTGGCGGAGCACGGGCCCGAGCCCGAGCTGCCGACCGGGTTCGCCGCCCGCTGGTCGGCGTTCGTGGAGCGCCACCCCAAGGCGCTCGGCGCGATCGCCCTGGCCGTCATCACGGTCCTCGCCCTGCCCACCCTCGGCCTGCGCCTCGGCACCTCCGACCAGGGCAACAACCCCGAGTCCTCCACCACCCGCCAGGCCTACGACCTCCTCGCCGAAGGCTTCGGCCCCGGCGTGAACGGCCCCCTCACCCTGGTCACCGAGGTCGACGGCGGCGACGACAAGCTCGCCCTCGACAACCTCGACGCCACCCTGCGCACCACTGAAGGCGTCGCGTCGGTGACCCCGGTGACGTACAACGCCGGCGGCGACACCGCGTACCTCACCGTCGTACCGGAGTCCTCCCCGCAGTCGCAGCAGACCAGCGACCTCGTCGACCGGCTGCGCTCCGAGGTCCTGCCGCGCGCCGAGACCGGCACCTCGCTCGATGTGCACGTCGGAGGCATGACGGCCGGCTACGACGACTTCGCCGACGTGATCGTCGGCAAGCTGCCGCTGTTCGTCGGTGTCGTCATCGGCCTGGGCTGTCTGCTGCTCCTGCTCGCCTTCCGGTCCGTCGGCATACCGCTGAAGGCCGCGGTGATGAACGTGGCCGCGGTCGCCGCCGCCTTCGGCGTCGTCGTCGCGATCTTCCAGTGGGGCTGGGGGAGCGAGCTGCTGGGGCTGGGCCGCGCGGGTCCGATCGAGCCCTTCCTGCCGGTCATCATGGTGTCGGTGCTGTTCGGCCTCTCCATGGACTACCAGGTCTTCCTCGTCAGCCGGATGTACGAGGAGTGGCTGGAGACCGGCGACAACCGGCGGGCCGTCCGGGTCGGTCTCGCCGAGACCAGCCGCGTGATCAACTCCGCCGCGGTCATCATGATCTCGGTGTTCCTCGCCTTCGTCCTCAGCGGCGACCGGGTGATCGCCATGTTCGGCATCGCGCTGGCCGCAGCCGTCGCCCTGGACGCCTTCGTCCTGCGTACCCTCCTCGTCCCCGCCCTGATGCACATGCTCGGCGGCGCCAACTGGTGGCTGCCCCGCTGGCTCGACCAGCGCATGCCCCGCATCAGCATCGAGCCTCCCGAGTCCCGTGCCGCCCATGAGAGGCTGGCCGCCGTGACGGACGCCGAGGTGGCGGACGTGCTGGCGGGGGAGGAGCGACACCGGGATGTACGCGATATCGCTGGGTGACGAGGGCGCCGAACTGCGGCCCCTGGAGCTGTGGCACGCCGAGGAGTTCCTCGCCCACCTGGAGCGGGGGAGGGACTTCATCAACCAGTTCATCCCCTTCGGCTCCAAGGCCGTCGACGTGGACTCCGCGCGCGAGGCACTCCAGCGCTACGCCGACATGCGCGCCGCCGACACCGCATCCCTGCACGGCATCTGGCTGGACGGAAAACTCGTGGGCGGCGTGCTCTTCCTCAACTTCGACGCGGAGAACGCCAACTGCGAGGTCGGCTGCTGGCTGGAACCCGCGGGCACCGGGCGCGGGCTCGTCACGCGTGCGATGCGCGTGCTCATCGACTTCGCGATCGAGCAGCGCGGCATCCACCGCGTCGAGTGGATCGCCTCCGCCGGCAATACGCCGAGCCTGAACGTGGCCCGGCGGCTCGGCATGACCCGCGAGGGAGTGCGGCGGGAGAGCTACCCCTATCGTGGGGTGCGGCACGACCTCGAGGTGTGGTCGATCCTGGCCCCCGAGTGGCGTGAGGCACGCGCGCGTGCCGCCCACAACGACCATTAAGAGTCCTCTCGATCATTACTCGATCATTAAGAGACCTCTCAGACAGCGTCCGTACGGTGCGAGGCATGGGAACGAAGACAGTGGACGAGACCGGCGCCGAAAGCGGCACCGAGGCGAAGACCGACGAGGAGAAGGTGGACGTCGTCAAGACGACCGACGCCACCGGCTCCGCCGACGCCGACGAGGCGACGGAGACCGACGAGACCGAGGAAGAGGTGGCCGCCGAGGCGACGGAAGAGGACCCCTCCGGCGTTGGCCAGGGCGCGGGCGCGGTGGTCTCCGCGGCGCTCGGCCTGGTCTCGCTGAGCGGCGGCTGGCTCGGTACGGTCGCCTCGGCGCGGCAGTCCCTCTACGCCCAGCTGGAGTCGTCGACGTCGTCGTCCCAGAACGTCTCCAAGCTTCTCGAGCAGGGCTACGGAGACGCCTGGAACGCCACCGCCCTGTGGGCCGGCGCCTTCGCGCTCGCCGCGCTGATCGTCGGCGTCGTCGTGCTCGCCCGGCCCGCGTTCGGGGCGCCCGGCAAGCCGCAGGCCGTGTGGATCAAGTCGGTCGCCTGGGGCGGCGTCTCGCTGGGCGTCATCGGCCTGCTGCTGGCCGTACTCAAGTACACCGACGTCCTGCTCGGCGTGCCGTCAGTGGGCTGAAACACCGCAGGTCCCGAGGGGCCTCAGAGCTGCCGTAAGCACATCGGACGGCGCTCTGAGGCCCCTTACGCATGTCTAAGGCACCCCCCGCCGCCGAAGATGCGGAACTCTCCCGATGCGGCGGACCCGCCTGGGAGACGAAGGTGGAGGCATCGCACCGAGCGAGCCCGAAACCCGACTCTCACCAGGAAGAACGAGGGATCCGCCATGTACGAGTACGAACTCCAGAACCTCCGTGCCGCCGAACTGATCCGCCAGGCCGAGCACGACCGCCTGGTCCGCGAGGCCGTCCGCGGCCGCCGCGCCGCGAAGCGCTCCGCTGAGGCAGCGGCGGAGGGCTCGGCGGAGGCGGAGGCGCATACGTGGCGTCTCCGCAGGCACCGGCATCCACGCGCCGCGTGAAGGCGGGGGGACACGGGGGTGAGGGCAGGCATTTCAGCCCGTCCGGCGTTTGAGGACGAGGCCTGTTCAGGGCAGAAGCGGGGCTCTGGGGGCGGCAGCCCTCAGATGGCGGCGCCAACGACGCCGAGCCTGGCGAAAACCGGTGCCGGACTGTCGATGCCGCATGCGATGCTCGGCCCCGTGCAGAGTCAGTCCGTAAGCCCCGTGTTCGTCGGCCGCGCAACCGAGTTGGAGACGCTGAACGACGCCCTCGACCGAGCCGCCGCGGGCGACCCGCAGGCGTTGGTGATCGGCGGTGAGGCCGGGGTCGGCAAGACGCGTCTCGTCGAGGAGTTCACCGCTGCGGCCGACCGCGCGGGTGCCGTGGTCGCGCTCGGCGGCTGCGTGGAGATCGGTGCCGACGGGCTGCCCTTCGCGCCGTTCTCCACCGCACTGCGAGCCCTGCGACGCGCACTCCCCGACGAGCTTGCCGACGCGGCCGCGGGCCAGGACGAGGAACTGGCCCGGCTGCTGCCGGAGTTGAGCGATCCGGCTCTGTACCGCGGGACGGACCGGTCCGACGAGGAGGGCATGGCCCGCCTCTTCGAACTCACCGCCCGCCTGCTGGAGCGCGTGGCCACCGGCCGCACGGTCGTCGTCGCCCTGGAGGACCTGCACTGGGCCGACGCCTCCACCCGCCACCTCCTCGCCTATCTCTTCCGCACCCTGCGCACCGGCCGCCTCGTCGTCCTGGCCACCTACCGCTCCGACGACATCCACCGCCGCCACCCGCTGCGTCCGCTCCTCGCCGAACTCGACCGGCTGCGCACGGTCCGCCGTATCGAAGTCGGCCGCCTCAACCGCGCCGAGGTCGGCCGCCAGATCGCCGGCATCCTCGCCGCCGAACCCGACCCGGCCCAGGTCGACGAGATCTTCGAACGCTCCGACGGCAACGCCTTCTTCGTCGAGGAACTCGCCGTCGCCGCCCACGAGGGCTGCCGCACCGGCCTCACCGACTCTCTGCGCGACCTGCTCCTCGTGCGGGTGGAGGGGCTGCCCGAGGCCGCCCAGCGGGTCGCCCGGATCGTCGCCGAGGGCGGCTCCACCGTCGAGCACCGGCTGCTCGCCGCCGTCGCGGGGCTCGCCGAGGACGACCTCATCGAGGCGCTGCGGGCCGCGGTGAACGCCAACATCCTCATCGCCGCGCCCGACGGCGACGGCTACCGCTTCCGGCACTCCCTGGTCCGCGAGGCCGTCGGCGACGACCTGCTGCCCGGCGAACGCTCCCGCCTCAACCGCCGTTACGCACAAGCCCTGGAGGCAGATCCGACGCTCGTCCCGGCCGACGAGCGCGCCATGCGCCTGGCCAGCTACTGGTACCACGCCCACGACCCGGCCAAGGCCCTGCCCGCCGTCCTGGACGCCTCCGTCACCGCCCGCCGCAGGCACGCCCACTCCGAGCGACTACGGCTGCTGGAACGCGCGATGGAGCTGTGGGACTCCGCCCCCGAGGACATCCGCGCCACACTGCGCCCCGTCGACTACACCGAGGTCTATCCGCCCTGCGGCTGCGACCCCGCCACCACACCCCTGCGTTACCTCGACCTCATGGCCGAGGCCGCCGTCGCCGGACGGCTCTGCGGTGAGCGCGAACGCGCCCTGAAGATCGCCAAGCGGGCCCTGCACCTGCTGGAGGACGAGAACGACCCTCTGCGCGCCGCCTGGTTCTGGGTCCAGCGCTCCCGGCTGGTCCAGGCGCAGGCCCGCGGCGACGGCTGGAAGGAACTCGGCACCGCCCAGGACCTGGTGCGCGGCCTGCCACCGTCCGAGGTGCATGCGGAGGTACTCGCGACCGTGGCCAACTGGTCGATGTTGCGGGCCCCCGGCCCCGACGCCATGTCGGCCGCCGAGCGGGCCGTCGAGTACGCGCGCATGGTGGGCGCCGAGGACATCGAACTCAACGCGCGCCTCACCCTCGGCGGACTCATGGTCGACGCCGGCGACATCGAGGCCGGCCTGGCCCAGATGTACGAGGTCAGGGACGAGGTACTGGCTCGCGGCCTCACCGCCGTGGTCGGGCGCAGCCATGTGAATCTGCCGTCCGTCCTGGAAGGCATCGGCCGATCCGGGGACGCCGTCGGCATCCTTCGCGAGGGCCTGCGGCTGACGCAGGAGATGGGACTGCGCTACTCCGAGGCCTGGATTTGGGCGAACCTCGCCGAGACACTGATCTCTCTCGGCCGCTGGGACGAGGCCGCGCAGGCCGCCGTCAACGCCCAGCGGACCGGCCAGTCCGCAAAGCCGCACGGCGGCGGATCCAACAGTCTGGCCTGCCTCGCGCTCGCCCGCGGCGAGCTCGCTGAGGCCGCCCGCCACCTGGGCACCGCCCGCGCCTCCTACGGCACACATGACCCCATGCCGCAGACCAACCTGCCGATGTCCTTCCTCACCCTCGGCATCGCCGCCGCCGAGGGCCGCCTCCTCGACGCCCGCGCGGAGACCGACCGGGTCCTGAGCGCCGGTTTCCCGCCCGGCACCCAGCGCTACGCCTGGCCGCTGCTGCTGGCCGCCGCCGTCGTCGAGTCCGACGCCCGCGCCCACGCGCCCGCGCAGCAGGACCGCAGCGCCTTCCTGGAACGGCTCTGCGAGGCCACCCGCAAGCTCACCACCGGCGCACCCCTGTGGCTGGCCTACGAGAAGTGGACCCGAGCCGAACTCGCCCGTGCCGAGAACCGGGACACCCCCGACACCTGGTCGGACGTGATCACCGCCTTCGAAGCCCTGGAGCGCCCCTACGACCTCGCCCGGGTCCGCCACCGCCTGGCCGAGGCCCTGCTCGCGATCGGCGGTGAGGACGAGCGCGCCCGCGCCACGGAACTGCTCCGCCTGACCCGAGCCACCGCCGTCCACCTCGGTGCCCGCCCGCTCGCCGATGCCACGACCCACCTGGCCCAGCGAGCCCGCCTCCCCCTCACCGCGGCCCCGCCCCCGACCGACCCGGCCGACTCCCTGGGCCTCACCACCCGGGAACGAGACGTCCTGCGCCTGGTCTCCGCCGGCCGCACCAACCGCCAGATCGCCGGAGAACTCTTCATCTCCCCGAAGACGGCCAGCGTGCATGTGTCGAACATCCTGGGGAAACTCGGCGTCTCGGGGAGGGGCGAGGCGGCCGCGGTCGCACATCGGATGGGGCTGTTTCCGGCCGAAACGCTCAGGTCTGGGACGAGCGGCTGAGGTTTACGCTGTAAAGGACGATGGCTCCGGGAGGCTCCGTGTTCAACGCGTTCGAGGAACTCTTCGCACCCGGCCGCAAACACACCCGCGACGAAGAGAACCGTCTGGAACTGACCCGTGAGGACGTCGGCGACAACGACCCGGGGCGCGGACCGATAGATCTCGCGTCCGGGAAGGTGCTCGTACGGCGGCCTGAGCCGTCGGCCGGGGAGGATCAGGACGACGGGGAGGAGTGAGGGCGCCTCCTCAGCTCACCTGCACCTCCAGGATTCTGTCGTCTCCGTCCTTCGGGCTGCCCCGGCCGTCCGTGTTGCTCGTCGTCACCCACAGTTTGTCGCCGCCCGCCGACACCACCGTCCGCAGCCGGCCGTACTGGCTCTCCAGGAAGGCCTGCGGGTCCGCCGACGCCTCGGTGCCGTTCAGCGGGACGCGCCACAGGCGCTGGCCCTTCAGGCCCGCCATCCAGACGGAGCCCTCGGCGTAGGCGATGCCGCTGGGGGAGGCGTCGTCCGTGCCCCACTGGGCCAGTGGGTTGTGGTACTTGGCGTCGTCGGACTTGCCCTCGACCTCCGGCCAGCCGTAGTTGTCACCCGGCTTGATCGCGTTCAGCTCGTCCCAGGTGTCCTGGCCGAACTCCGCGGCGAACAGGCGTTGTTTGGTGTCCCAGGCCAGACCCTGGACGTTCCGGTGGCCGTACGAGTACACGGGGGAGTCGGGGAAGGGGTTGCCCGGGGCCGGGTCACCTTCCGGTGTCAGGCGCAGGATCTTGCCGCCCGTGGATTCCTTGTCCTGGGACAGGCCCGTGTCGCCGCTCTCGCCCGTGCCCGCGTACAGCATCTTGTCCGGGCCGAAGGCGATCCGGCCGCCGTTGTGGATGAAGCCCTTGGGGATGCCCTTGAAGATCGTGTCGGGCGCGCCCAATTGTTCGCCGGACGGCTTCTGCTCGTCGTACAGCATCCGGACGATGCGGTTGTCCGAGGCCGAGGTGAAGTACGCGTAGATCATGTGGTCCGAGGCGTAGTCCGGCGACAGGGCCAGGCCCATGAGGCCGCCCTCGCCCGCCGGTGACACCCCTGGCACCTCGCCCAGCTCGGACTTCTTGCCCGTCTTCCCGTCGACCCGCGTGATCGTGGCCTCGTCGCGGGAGGAGACGAGCAGGTCGCCGTCGGGGAGCGGGGCCAGGCCCCAGGGCGTGTTCAGGCCCTCGGCGACCGTGCGCAGCACCTTGACCGAGCCCTGTGCCGGCGGGGTCTCCTCGGCCGCCCGGGAAGGCGGCGATCCCGAACCCGTGGTGCTCGATGCCGCGCTTCCGCCCTGCCCCGGTGATCCCCCGTCTTCGGAGGAACAGCCGACCGTCAGCAGGAGCGCGGCCGTGGCCATTGCGGCCGTCACAACTCGACGTTGCACGATCAAGGTCCCTTCGAAGCGGCGGAGTTCTACTTTTCTTACACCGCTCGCGCCTCACAGGTTCCCGATCCATGAACCTTGAATCACGCTGCTGGGCCCTCGCCCGGCATCCACCGCTTTCGCCCGGCTCTCTCCTGGCGTCGGCCGCTTCCGGCCGGCTCTCGCCTGGCGTCGGCCGATTCTGCCCGGTCTTCGTCCGGCCTCTGCCCCGGCATCCACCCGCTTCTGCCCGGCTCCCGCCAGGTTGTCGGCCGGTCCTCGCCAGGTCGCCGGCCGGTCCTCGCCCATCCCCAGCTGGTCCCGTCCCTCACGGGGCGCCGGACCTGAGCCCGGCGAACGCCGCCTCGGGACCCCTGTGACCCGGCCCCGGGGCCCCGCGGCGTCGCTTCCAGGATCGCGTGCAGGATCCGTGCGGCGTCAGTCCAGGTCCCGATCCTGTGCCGTCGGTCCAGGTCCCGACCGCCGTGCCGTGGTCGAGGGCCCGACAGCGGTGACGTAAGTCCCGGACCGCGACGACAGCGGCGTCGGTCCCAGGCTCGCCAGCTGTGTAAGTCCCAGGCCTCGACGGCTGTGCGTCAGTCCAGGCCCTCGACGGCTGTGCGTCAGTCCCAGCCCCTGACAGCTGTGCTGTCAGTCCCAAAGCTCGACCGTTGTGTCATCAGCCCAGGCCCCGACGGCTCTGACGCCAGTCCCCGAGGCCGACGTTTGCCGCGCCGTCACCCCACCCCCCCCGCGAGCTGCGACCTCAGTCCCAGGACCCCAGCGCCCGCGGCAGCTCCGCGATCTCCGTCAGGTCCTGCGCCGTCAGCCGCACCCCCTCGGCCCCGGCGTTCTCGGTCACCCAGCGCTCCTGCTTCGCCCCGGGCACCGGAACCACGTGACGGCCCTGTGCCAGCACCCACGCCAGCGCCACCTGCGCGGGCGTGACCCCGTCCCCGTGCCGGGAGGCTATTCGGCGCAGGCCGGCCACGATCGGCTGGTTCGCCGCCATCATCTCCGCCGTGAAGCGCGGGTGCCGGGCGCGGACGTCGTCCGGCTCGAAGCCCTGGCCCGGGGTCAGCGTGCCGGTGAGGAAACCGTTGCCCAGCGGCATGGCCGCCAGGAAGCCGATGTCACGTGCCTCGCACCATGGCAGCAGCGTCTCCAGGGCCTCCGGTGACCACACCGACAGCTCCGCCTGTACGGCGCTCACCGGAAAGACCTGCTGGACCCGCTGCAACTGGCGGATCGTCGCGTCGTGCAGGCGGGTTCCCGAGCGACGTCCGCCCCGCGCACCCATCGCGCACAGCCCCAACGACCGTACTTTTCCCGCCTGGACGAGCTCCGCCATCGCGCCCCACGTCTCCTCGACCGGGACTTCGGGATCCGCGCGGTGCAGTTGGTAGAGGTCGATCACGTCCGTCTGCAGGCGGCGCAGCGAGGCGTCGCACGCCCGCTTCACATAGCCGGGGCGGCCGTTGGCCACGATGTGCTGTTCACCCACCAGCAGGCCGACCTTGGTCGACACGAACGCGTCCTGGCGGCGCTCCTTCAACACCCGCCCCAGCAGCAGCTCGTTGGTGAACGGACCGTACATGTCGGCCGTGTCCAGCAGCGACGAACCCAGATCGAGCGCCCGGTGCACCGCCCTGAGCGATTCCTCGCCCCGCTGCCGCGACGAGCTGTACGCCCAGTTCATCGGCATGCACCCGAGCCCGACGGCTCCCACCGCGAGTGCCGCCGCGCCCAACGTCCTGCGCTCCACCTGGCCGTAACCCTCCCTCTTCCGGCACCCCAACCTAACCTCTGCACACCTGTTCGCCCGACCAAGGGCCTTCCCACCCTCCTCCACCTTGCGGCTGCACGCACCAGACCCCGCTCACGCGAGTGATCAGGAGCCGTTGCCCTTCTCCGGGCCTGATCCGCCGGGAAGGC
Source organism: Streptomyces sp. NPDC093591 (assembly GCF_044764885.1). NCBI lineage: Bacteria > Bacillati > Actinomycetota > Actinomycetes > Kitasatosporales > Streptomycetaceae > Streptomyces > Streptomyces sp. NPDC093591. The sequence goes on along the minus strand of NZ_JBIWIY010000027.1, from coordinate 40,279 downwards.
CCTAGCCTCCTGACCATGACTGCTGATGTGTGGCTCCCCATTCCGGCGCAAGAGATCGAGGGCCTCCCGGAGGGCCCGAACTACCGCTTCTGGGACGGCGCCGAGGACTTCCCCGCCGACCCGGCGAGGTGCGCCTTCTACGTCGTCCCGTACATGAAGGCGCCCGCGCTCGGGCAGCGTCCGCTGCCGGAGATGAGCTCGGTGCAGGTCGTGCAGACCCTCTCCGCCGGCATCGACCATGTGGAGGCGGGCCTCAAGCACCTGCGGCCGGGCGTGCGGCTGTGCAACGCGCGCGGGGTGCACGAGGCGAGCACCGCCGAGCTGACCCTCACGCTGATCCTCGCCTCGCTGCGCGGCGTCCCCGACTTCGTGCGGGCGCAGGACAAGGGGGAGTGGCTCGGCGGATTCCGGCCCGCGCTGGCGGACAAGAGCGTCCTCATCGTGGGATACGGCTCCATCGGCGCGGCGATCGAGGACCGGCTCGCACCCTTTGAACTGGCGCGGGTGGCGCGCGTCGCGCGCTCTGAGCGCACCACGGCGCGCGGACCCGTGCATCCGCTCACCGAACTGCCCGCCCTGCTCCCCGAGGCGGACGTCGTCATCCTGTCCACGCCCCTGACCGAAACCACTCGCCACCTGGTCGACGCCGACTTCCTGGCCCGGATGAAGGACGGCGCGCTCCTGGTCAACGTCGCCCGTGGAGCGGTCGTCGACACCAAGGCGCTGCTCGCCGAGCTGGAGACCGGACGCGTCACCGCCGCCCTGGACGTCACCGACCCCGAGCCGCTGCCCCGGGACCACCCCCTGTGGCGTGCGCCGGGCGTGCTGATCAGCCCCCATGCGGGCGGGCCGACGTCGGCGTTCCTGCCGCGCGCGAAGAGGTTGCTGGTGGACCAGTTGAGTCGTTACGTGAACCGGGAGCCCTTGCGCAACGTGATCCTTACGACGGGCGCGTAATCCGTTTCGAGTACCCTCCGCAACCCGGCGGAAGCGGTCCGTACTCGCATATGCGCTGGTCGTCACGGAGCGTAGAGGCGCTATGTCCCTGAGTGACGAGACTGGTGTATCGTCCGGACAGGGGTTGCGCCGCGTACGTTCGGCGCCGGGGATGGATATTTCAGATTTGTGAGGGGGGCGACGGGCGATGCACGGCCTATGGACCAACGACCCGACGCGGCGGGGCCGCCGCCGGCGACCCTGGCGAACGTCCGCGCGCAGACGGGGCCACCACGGCGCTCACGGCTGCTGTCACAGCCATCACCACCGCAGGCACAGCAGCCGCAGGCGGCATGCGCACACAGCGCACCGGGACCCTCGGGACCCGGGGGCGGCGCGGACCGGGAGGGCCCGGTGAGCGCGCCACCGTCTCCCACGACCACCCTCGACGGGGCGCTGCGGGCACAGACCTCGCCGGCGGCGATGCTGCCCCGTCGGCCGTCCCTCGGCGGCGGCTCGGGGTTCGTCCCCCAACTCGTTCTGGCCCTGCTGTGCGCGGGATACGCCGTCGGTTCCGCGGTCGGCTGGGGCTCTGACCAAGTCGCGCTGATCATGGGCGACTTCGGGCTGGCCGCCGCGGCCGGCGCCGCCGCCGTGTCCTGCTTCCGCTACGCCCGTAGCCGCCATATCCGGTTTCGCCCGGCCTGGTTGTTGTTCGCCCTCTCCTCGGCCATGGCGGCCCTCGGCAACCTGGTCTGGGGGTGGTACGAGGTCGTCCTCGAACAGCCCGTGCCCAGTCCCTCCTACGCCGACGGGTTCTTCCTGTGCTTCGCGCCGCCCGCCATCGTGGGACTCCTGGTGCTCGCCAAGCGGCCGGTGACGAAGGCCGGCTGGGTCTGCCTCGGGCTGGACGCCTGGCTGATCGGCGGCTCGCTGCTCACCCTGGCGTGGAGCCTCGCGCTCGCCCAGGCGGCCAAGCTCGACTCGAACGGCGGGGCGAGCGTGGCGCACACCGCGCTCTCGCTCGCCTACCCGCTGCTCGACATCGCCCTGGTCAGCATGGTGCTCGCGCTGCACTTCCGCCGCTCGTCGGCGAACCGCACCGCGGTCAACACCGCGATCGGCGCGCTCGCGCTGACCGTGATGTGCGACGCCCTGTTCACCTCGCCGCTGCTGCACAACAGCTACCGCTCCGGTCAGCTGCTCGACGCGGGCTGGTTCGCCGGCTCGCTGCTGCTGGCGTACGCCCCGTGGGCCGCGCCGCGGAACGCGGAGGGCGAACGGCAGGACGGGTCGGGGCACACGCGCGTGGTGCACGAGCACGTTCCCGGACAGCGCGGCGCGAGCCAGCACCACCCGCCCGCGCAGGGAGGTGATCACAGCCGGTACCCGGCCAACCGGCCGATCGCCGGCTCCCTGGCCGCACTCACGCCGTACCTCGCCGCCGCCGTGTGCACGCTGGGGATCCTCTACAACGTGCTCAACGGTCGCAGCGTCGACCGCGTGGTGCTCATCACCGGTGGCACGGTCGTGCTGGCCCTCGTGGTGCGCCAGGGCATCATGCTGCTCGACAACATCACCCTCACCCAGGAGCTCGCGCAGAAGGAGAACCACTTCCGCTCCCTGGTGCAGGGCTCCAGCGACGTCATCATGATCGCCGCACCCAACGGCATCCTCCGGTACGTCTCCCCGGCCGCCGCCGGGGTCTACGGCCGCACCGCCGAGGAGCTGGTGGGTACGGAACTGGCCAATCTCATCCACCCGGAGGATCTGGGCTGCGTGGTGCACGAGGTGCGCCGCTTCCTCGCCGCCAGCCCACTTGAGGAACCCACTACGCGCATCGAGTGCCGCTTCCGGTCCGGCGAGGACGGGTGGCTCAACGTCGAATCGACCGTCAACCGCCACCACGGCGGCCTCATCTTCAACAGTCGCGACGTGACCGAAAGAGTGCGTCTGCAGGCGCAGCTCCAGCACAACGCCGAGCACGACCCGCTCACCGACCTGCCCAACCGCGCGCTGTTCACCAAGCGCGTGCAGCAGGCCCTGTCCGGCCGCCGTGCCTCCGACCGGGGTCTGGCCCTGCGCAACACGGCCGTCCTCTTCATCGACCTCGACGGCTTCAAGGGCGTCAACGACACGATCGGACACCAGGCCGGGGACGAGTTGCTCGTCCAGGCCGCCCGCAGACTCCAGGAGGCGGTCCGGGGCGGGGACACCGCGTCCCGGCTGGGCGGCGACGAGTTCGCGGCCCTGATCACCGGGGACAACACCCGCGACCGCACCGCCCGCGAACGGCACATCCTGGAGCTCGCCGACCGCCTCAGAGTGACGCTGTCGCAGCCGTACCTCATCGACGGCAACGATGTCCGTGTCAACGCCTCCATCGGCGTCGCCTTCGCCGAGCCGGGCCTCGGCGCGGGGGAGCTGCTGCGCAACGCCGACCTGGCGATGTACCGCGCCAAGGCGGGTGGCAAGGGCCGAGTCGAGCTGTACAAGCCGCAGATGCAGCAGGACGTCGTACGCAAGGCGGAGCTGGCCACGCGTCTGCGTGCCGCGCTGCACGACGGCGAGTTCGCGCTGCTGCACCAGCCGGTGGTGTGTCTGGAGGACGGCCGGATCACGTCGGTCGCCACCCAGGCGCGCTGGCGGTCCTCGCAAGGGGTGCTGTTCACGCCCGCCGAGTTCCTGCGGGTGGCCGAGGACAGCGACAAGACCGCCGAGCTGGGCCGCTGGATGCTGGAGGAGGCCGTCGAGCAGGCCGCCGAGCGCGCCGCGACCGGGCTCGCCGTACCCGTCGCCGTGCGGGTGGGCGCGCGCCGGCTGCTGGACCGGTCGACACCGCTCGGCTCGATCGAGGCGCTGCTGACCCGGCACGGACTGCCGTCCGGGTCGCTGATCATCGAGCTGTCCGACCTCGACCCCCGTGTCTCGCTGGACGAACTGGAGCGCCGCCTGAGCGGCCTGCGCAGAGCCGGTGCGCGGGTCGCCCTGGACGGCTTCGGCAGCGGTTACGCGGCGCTCACGGCCCTGCGCCGGCTGCCCGTCGACGTGGTCAAGCTCGACCGCGGTCTGGTCGAGGGAGTCGTCGAGTCCGCGCGGTTGCACAAGATCACCAGTGGGCTGCTGCGGATCGCCGGCGACCTCGGGCTGCAGTCCGTGGCCGACGGCGTGGACCTGCCGGAACAGGTGGTCGCACTGCGCGCGATGGGGTGCACGCACGGGCAGGGCATGGCGTTCTCCGGTCCGCTGGACGAGTACCGGCTGCGCCGGGCGCTCGGTTCCGGCCGCTATCCCGTGCCGCACGGACCGGCGGAGCCCGCGTTCGCGGGCGGCGCGAGAGAGCCGCAGGGGCGCGTCGGGGTGGAGGGTACGAGCACGCGGAGGCCCGAAGGGCTGGGCACGGTCGTGGCCTCGACACCGACTGTGGCGCCCCGGAGGTGAACGAGCCATGGGAAGGGGCTCAGGGGTGTACACCATTGGTGTGACCGCTGTTCTCGGAGGCGACAGTGCCCTTCGCTCACATAATGAGACTCCCGTCCCACCCACTTGACAGTGGGTGCGTGCCGGGGAGAGGGTCAGTGCCATGCGCACCCGAATTCTCGTACTTGGAAAGCGCGTCGGCTGAAGCTGGTGACGTCCGGTCCGACCCGGAACTCCCAGCGACCCCACCCGGCGCGCTCCCCTCGCTTGCCTTATGGCACGAGGGGTTTTTTGTTGCACAGGCACGAGTCGTGCAGCATCGAAACTCCGCCCAAACCTCGCAAAAACCCTCAGCATCGAGAAGAGAATGCCGATGACCGAGCAGGCCACCGGGGCCCATCACCCGCAGCCGCGGCCCCGATCCGGAGGACACCAGTCCGCCCCCGAGCACGTCACGGGTGCGCAGTCCCTCATCCGCTCTCTCGAGGAGGTCGGGGCCGACACGGTATTCGGCATTCCCGGCGGTGCGATCCTCCCGGCGTACGACCCGCTGATGGACTCCACCAAGGTCCGCCACGTCCTGGTCCGCCACGAGCAGGGCGCCGGCCACGCCGCCACCGGTTACGCGCAGGCCACCGGCAGGGTCGGCGTCTGCATGGCGACCTCCGGCCCCGGCGCGACCAACCTGGTGACGCCGATCGCGGACGCCCACATGGACTCGGTGCCGCTCGTGGCGATCACCGGGCAGGTGGCCTCCAAGGCGATCGGTACGGACGCCTTCCAGGAGGCGGACATCGTCGGCATCACGATGCCGATCACCAAGCACAACTTCCTGGTCACCAAGGCCGAGGACATCCCGCGGGTCATCGCGCAGGCGTTCCACATCGCCTCCACCGGCCGCCCCGGCCCGGTCCTGGTCGACATCGCCAAGGACGCCCTCCAGGCGAAGACCACCTTCTCCTGGCCGCCCACCATGGACCTGCCCGGCTACCGGCCCGTCACCAAGCCGCACGCCAAGCAGATCCGCGAGGCCGCCAAGCTGATCACCGCCGCCAAGCGGCCCGTCCTCTACGTCGGCGGCGGCGTGATCAAGTCCGGCGCCACCGCCGAGCTGAAGGTCCTCGCCGAACTCACCGGAGCGCCCGTCACCACCACCCTGATGGCGCTCGGCGCATTCCCCGACGGCCACCCGCTGCACGTGGGAATGCCGGGCATGCACGGTGCGGTCACCGCCGTCACCGCGCTGCAGAAGGCCGACCTGATCGTCGCCCTCGGAGCCCGCTTCGACGACCGCGTCACCGGCAAGCTGGACAGCTTCGCCCCGTACGCCAAGATCGTCCACGCCGACATCGACCCGGCCGAGATCGGCAAGAACCGCGCCGCCGACGTGCCGATCGTCGGTGACGCCCGCGAGGTCATCGCCGACCTGGTCCAGGCCGTCCAGAAGGAGCACGCCGAGGGCCACCAGGGCGACTACAGCGCCTGGTGGAAGGACCTCTCCCGCTGGCGCGAGACCTACCCGCTCGGCTACGACCAGCCCGAGGACGGCTCCCTGTCCCCGCAGCAGGTCATCGAGCGGATCGGCCAGCTCGCCCCGGAGGGCACGATCTTCGCGGCGGGCGTCGGCCAGCACCAGATGTGGGCCGCGCACTTCATCCAGTACGACAAGCCCGCCACCTGGCTGAACTCCGGCGGCGCCGGAACCATGGGCTACGCGGTCCCGGCCGCGATGGGCGCCAAGGCCGGAGCCCCGGACAAGGCGGTCTGGGCGATCGACGGCGACGGCTGCTTCCAGATGACCAATCAGGAGCTCACCACCTGCGCCCTGAACAACATCCCGATCAAGGTCGCCATCATCAACAACGGCGCCCTCGGGATGGTCCGCCAGTGGCAGACCCTCTTCTACAACCAGCGCTACTCCAACACCGTGCTGCACTCCGGCCCCGAGGCCGACGGCAAGCAGCCGAGCGCCGGCACCCGCGTCCCCGACTTCGTGAAGCTGTCGGAGGCCATGGGCTGCTACGCGATCCGCTGTGAGTCGCCGGAGGACCTCGACAAGGTCATCGAAGAGGCGAACTCCATCAACGACCGCCCGGTCGTCATCGACTTCATCGTCCACGAGGACGCGATGGTCTGGCCGATGGTCGCTGCCGGCACCTCCAACGACGAGATCATGGCCGCCCGGGACGTCCGCCCCGACTTCGGCGACAACGAAGACGACTGAGAGCCGTAGGTAAAGGAAGCAGACCATGTCCAAGCACACGCTCTCCGTCCTGGTGGAGAACACGCCGGGCATCCTCGCCCGGATCGCCGCCCTGTTCTCCCGCCGCGGCTTCAACATCGACTCGCTCGCGGTCGGCGTCACCGAGCACCCCGACATCTCCCGCATCACCATCGTGGTGAACGTCGAGGACCTCCCGCTGGAGCAGGTGACGAAGCAGCTCAACAAGCTCGTCAACGTGCTGAAGATCGTCGAGCTGGAGCCGGGTTCGGCCGTTCAGCGCGAACTCGTTCTGGTGAAGGTGCGCGCCGACAACGAGACGCGCTCCCAGATCGTCGAGATCGTCCAGCTGTTCCGCGCCAAGACCGTCGACGTCTCCCCGGAGGCCGTGACGATCGAGGCCACCGGCTCCAGCGACAAGCTGTCCGCCATGCTGAAGATGCTGGAGCCGTACGGCATCAAGGAGCTCGTCCAGTCCGGCACGATCGCGATCGGCCGTGGTGCCCGTTCGATCACGGACCGGTCGCTGCGCGCCCTGGACCGCTCGGCCTGAGCCCCGTACGGCCCGTCGCGGCTTCCCGCACGGCCGACTTGTAGAAGATTCACGTACGACCGGAATCGGGTGGTCGGCGAGCCACCGGCCGCCCGCATTCCGAGACCCCAAGACCTCCCTCATCCTCGCCGTCATACGGTGGGACGCAACACCTGCACACAAGGAGAGAACCCAAAGTGGCCGAGCTGTTCTACGACGCCGACGCCGACCTGTCCATCATCCAGGGCCGCAAGGTCGCGGTCATCGGGTACGGCAGCCAGGGCCACGCCCACGCGCTGTCGCTCCGTGACTCGGGTGTCGACGTCCGCGTCGGTCTGCACGAGGGCTCCAAGTCCAAGGCCAAGGCCGAGGAGCAGGGCCTGCGCGTGGTGACCCCCTCGGAGGCCGCCGCCGAGGCCGACGTCATCATGATCCTCGTCCCGGACCCGATCCAGGCCCAGGTCTACGAGGAGCACATCGCCCCGAACCTGAAGGACGGCGACGCCCTGTTCTTCGGCCACGGCCTGAACATCCGCTACGGCTTCATCAAGCCCCCGGCCGGCGTGGACGTCTGCATGGTCGCCCCGAAGGGCCCGGGCCACCTGGTGCGCCGTCAGTACGAGGAGGGCCGCGGCGTTCCGTGCATCGCCGCCGTCGAGCAGGACGCCACGGGCAACGCCTTCGCGCTCGCCCTGTCGTACGCCAAGGGCATCGGTGGCACCCGCGCCGGCGTCATCAAGACGACCTTCACCGAGGAGACCGAGACCGACCTGTTCGGTGAGCAGGCCGTTCTCTGCGGTGGTACGGCCGCGCTGGTCAAGGCCGGCTTCGAGACGCTGACCGAGGCCGGCTACCAGCCGGAGATCGCGTACTTCGAGTGCCTGCACGAGCTGAAGCTGATCGTGGACCTCATGTACGAGGGCGGCCTGGAGAAGATGCGCTGGTCGATCTCCGAGACCGCCGAGTGGGGCGACTACGTCACCGGCCCGCGGATCATCACCGACGCCACCAAGGCCGAGATGAAGAAGGTCCTCGCCGAGATCCAGGACGGCACCTTCGCCCAGGCCTGGATGGACGAGTACCACGGCGGTCTGAAGAAGTACAACGAGTACAAGACGGCCGACTCCGAGCACCTGCTGGAGACCACCGGCAAGGAGCTGCGCAAGCTCATGAGCTGGGTGAACGAGGAGGCGTAAGCCTCAGCCGACGGGGCCGGAGCCTGCCGCTCCGGCCCCGTTGTCCAACCCGTCGCATCACGGACGGGTGATCCTTACGCAGAGGCGCAAGACGACCTCCGCCGCGCCACTAGACTGGCGCACAACATACGCGTCAGGCCCACAGCGTCGTGCGTCTTCCACGCGGCTAGCACCCCTCCACCGCCTGCGGCCGTCGGGACGGCCGTCCGCATTGGACTTGTGAGGACTCACGTGAGCTCGAAACCCGTCGTACTCATCGCTGAAGAGCTGTCGCCCGCTACCGTGGACGCGCTTGGCCCCGACTTCGAGATCCGCCACTGCAACGGCGCCGACCGAGCCGAACTGCTCCCCGCCATCGCCGACGTGGACGCGATCCTGATCCGCTCCGCCACCAAGGTCGACGCCGAGGCGATCGCCGCCGCCAAGAAGCTCAAGGTCGTCGCGCGAGCCGGCGTCGGCCTGGACAACGTCGACGTCTCCGCCGCCACCAAGGCCGGCGTGATGGTCGTCAACGCCCCCACCTCGAACATCGTGACCGCCGCCGAGCTGGCCTGCGGTCTCCTCGTCGCCACCGCCCGCCACATTCCGCAGGCCAACGCCGCGCTGAAGAACGGCGAGTGGAAGCGCAGCAAGTACACGGGCGTCGAGCTCGCCGAGAAGACCCTCGGTGTCGTCGGTCTGGGCCGCATCGGTGCGCTGGTCGCTCAGCGCATGTCCGGCTTCGGTATGAAGGTCGTGGCCTACGACCCCTACATCCAGCCCGCGCGCGCCGCCCAGATGGGTGTCAAGGTGCTGTCGCTGGACGAGCTGCTCGAGGTCTCCGACTTCATCACCGTCCACCTGCCCAAGACCCCCGAGACCGTCGGCCTCATCGGCGACGAGGCGCTGCGCAAGGTCAAGCCGAGCGTGCGCATCGTCAACGCCGCGCGTGGCGGGATCGTCGACGAGGAGGCGCTGTACTCCGCCCTCAAGGAGGGCCGGGTCGCCGGTGCCGGTCTCGACGTGTACGCGAAGGAGCCCTGCACGGACTCCCCGCTCTTCGAGTTCGACCAGGTCGTCGCCACCCCGCACCTCGGTGCCTCCACCGACGAGGCGCAGGAGAAGGCCGGTATCGCCGTCGCCCGCTCGGTGCGCCTCGCCCTCGCCGGTGAGCTCGTGCCCGACGCTGTGAACGTCCAGGGCGGCGTAATCGCCGAGGACGTCAAGCCGGGCCTGCCGCTCGCCGAGCGCCTGGGCCGTATCTTCACGGCGCTCGCCGGTGAGGTCGCGGTCCGCCTCGACGTCGAGGTGTACGGCGAGATCACCCAGCACGACGTGAAGGTGCTGGAGCTCAGCGCCCTCAAGGGTGTCTTCGAGGATGTCGTCGACGAGACGGTGTCGTACGTCAACGCCCCGCTGTTCGCGCAGGAGCGTGGCGTCGAGGTGCGGCTGACCACCAGCTCGGAGGCCACCGACCACCGCAACGTCGTCACCGTGCGCGGCACGCTCGCGGACGGCGAGGAGGTCTCGGTCTCCGGCACGCTGGCCGGCCCCAAGCACCTGCAGAAGATCGTCGCGGTCGGCGACTACGACGTGGACCTCGCGCTCGCCGACCACATGGTCGTCCTGAAGTACGAGGACCGTCCCGGCGTCGTCGGCACCGTCGGCCGTATCTTCGGTGAGTCGGGCATCAACATCGCCGGCATGCAGGTCTCGCGTGCCGTCGCCGGTGGCGAGGCGCTGGCCGTCCTCACCGTCGACGACACGGTGCCCGCCGGGGTGCTGACCGAGGTCGCCGAGGAGATCGGGGCGACGTCCGCCCGTGCGGTGAACCTGGCCTGAGATCTCGCGGGAGACGCCGAGGTCTATCGAACGCCGGACGTGCTGAGGTTGCTCGGCGCGTCCGGCGTTTCGCATGCGCGCTCCCGCACCTCGACCCGCCGCAGCGTCACCGCCGCCAGCACGGCCGCTCCCGCCAGCAGTACCGCTCCCGCGATCGCCGCCCCCTGCATGCCGCTGGTGAACGCCTCCCGCGCGACTGCGGCCAGCCCCGGGACCTGATCGGCGACCGCCAGCGCGCCGCCCAGCGTCTCGTGTGCCACGTCCGGTGCCGACGACGGGATCTCGTGGCGGTAGATCGCCGTACCGATCGAGCCGAGGACGGCCATGCCGAGGGCGCCGCCGAACTCCGCGCCGGTCTCCAGCAGGGAGGACGCGGAGCCCGCCCGCTCCACCGGGGCGGAGCCCATGGCGAGGTCCATGATCTGGGACATCACCGTGACGCCTCCGACGGCGAGGACCGCGCACGCGGTCAGTACCAGCCACAACGAGTCCGTGCCGGCGAGGGACAGCAGCGCGAACCCGGCCGCGGAGATCGCGAAGCCCGCGGTGACGACGTAGGCACGGTTGGCGCCCCTCTGCACCAGCTGGGCGGCGACCGGCGCCGCCGCCCCGATCGGCACCGACGGCAGCAGCGCCCACAGGGCCGCCTCCAGCGCGCCCATGCCGAGCACCGACTGAAGGTACTGCGTGGTGAAGTAGGACGAGCCCATCACGCCGAACATGCAGACGAGGTTGAGGGCCACTGAGGGTGCGAACCCCCGTCCGCGGAACAGGGCCGGGGAGATCATCGGGGCCGCGGCCGTGCGCTGACGGTGGACGAAGAGGGCCGCGAACAGCAGGCCGACGGTGATCGAGACGACGTAGCGGACGTTCCAGCCCTCGGACGGGATCTCCTTCAGGCCGTAGACCACGGGAAGCACAGCGGCCATCGAGAGGGGCACGCTCAGCCGGTCGAAGCGGCCGGGCTCGGGGCTCTTCGACTCGGGGAGCAGGACCGGGCCCAGAAGCAGCAGCAGCGCCATCGCGGGCAGGTTGACCAGGAAGACCGAGCCCCACCAGAAGTGCTCGACCAGCACCCCGCTCATCACCGAGCCGAGCGCGATCCCGGCCGTCATCACGCCGGACCACAGGCCGATCGCCTTCGCGCGCTGCGTGGGGTCGGTGAACAGCGTGCGGGTCATGGCCATCGTCGACGGCATCAGGGTCGCGCCGCCGATACCGAGGATCGCGCGGGCCGCGATCAGCATCTCGGCACTGTTCGCGTACGCCGCCACCAGCGAGGCGGTGCCGAAGGCGGCGGCGCCGATCAGCAGGAGGCGGCGGTGGCCGATGCGGTCGCCGAGCGAGCCCATCGTCATCAGCAGGCCGGCCAGGACGAAGCCGTAGACGTCGAAGATCCACAGCTGCTGGGTGCCGCTCGGCTCCAGGTCCGCGCTGATCGCCGGGATCGCGAAGTAGAGGACCGAGACGTCCATCGAGACGAGCAGGAGCGGAAGCATCAGCACGCCGAGGGCGGTCCATTCACGGCGGCCGGCGCGGGCGGGTGGGGGTGTGGCGGTGCTCGTCGGGTTCGTTGTCATGCCGGTGAATGTACGCACGTCTTAAACGATTGTCTAGAACGCTTGTATAGGACGGCTGTATGGATCCGCGGTAGGGTGGGTGCCATGGGACACCGTGAGGATCTGCTCGAAGGCGCCAAGCGCTGCCTGCTGGCGAAGGGCTTCGTGCGCACGACTGCGCGCGACATCGTCAAGGAGTCGGGGGCCAATCTGGCGTCGATCGGCTATCACTACGGCTCGAAGGACAAGCTCCTCGCGGAGGCCTACATCGCCCTGGTGGGCGAGGTGTCCGACGACTGGGAACTGTCCGACGCCTTCGGCGCCGACGCGGGTACTGTGCCGGGCTCGCTCGAACGTTTCCGTGAGGTCTGGTCGAACATCATCCGCACCATGCGGGAGCCCGACTCCATCTGGCACCTCAGCGTCGAGATCATCGCCATGGGCGATCAACTGCCCGAGGTGCGCGACCACTTGGCGCGGGCGCAGCGCGAAGCCGCCCGAGGGATCATCCCGCTGTTCATGGGGGGCCGGGAGGAGGACGTCGCGGAGGAGGACGTGGACTCCATCGGGCAGCTCTACAACACCTTGATGACGGGCCTCATCGCCCAGTGGACCTTCGATCCGAAGACCGCGCCCGGCGCAGAGCAACTCACCGAGGGTCTGCGCCGGGTCATCGAGGGCGTCAGCCGGAGCTGACCCGCCCGTCGCGCATCTCGATCACCCGATCCGCGAAATGCCGTACGACCGCCCGGTCATGGCAGATGAAGAGATAGCCGAGCCCCAACTCGTCCTGCAGGTCGGCGAGCAGGTTCAGCACGCCGGCGCGCACCGACGGGTCGAGGGCCGACACCGGCTCGTCCAGGACCAGCAGGCGCGGTTCGGACGCCAGCGCGCGGGCGATTCCGGCGCGTTGGCACTGGCCGCCGGAGAGTTCGTGCGGGTGGCGGTCGCCGTACGACGGGTCGAGGCCGACCCGGTCGAGGAGTTCGGCGACGCGGGCGGGGCCGTCGGCGGCGCTCCAGCGGCCCTGCACCCTCAGTGGTTCCGCCACCGCGTCGCGGATGCGGTGGCGGGGACTCAGGGAGCCGTACGGGTCCTGGAAGACGGGCTGCATGCGCGGGCGCAGTGGGCGCAGCTCGCGTTCGGTCAGGGTCGTCAACTCCCGTCCCTCGAAGACCACTTCCCCGGCGTCCGGGCGGCGCAGCTGGAGGACGGCGAGGGCCGTGGAGGACTTGCCGCAGCCGGAGGGGCCGTTGAGGGCGAGGGTCTCGCCGGCGGCCAGGGTGAACGAGACGTCGTCGACTGCGGTGACGTCGCCGTAGCGGACCACGAGGTGGCGGACGTCGAGCAGGGCGTCACTCATGCGGGCTGCCGCTCCTCTTCCTGTCCTTGGAACAACTCCGTTGCCGGGTGGGGGAGTTCCGCCCAGTGATGGCAGGCGACCAGGCGTCCTTCCACTTCCTGCGGCTCCGGTTCCTCCGCACGGCAGGCGTCTGTCGCGAGCGGGCAGCGCGGGGCGAAGGCGCAGCCCGGCGGGAGCGCGCCCGGGGCGGGCGGGGTGCCGCGCAGGGCGGGGAGGCGGCGGCCCGGGGGCGCGTGCTGGGGGAGGGAGGCCAGCAGGCCCGCCGTGTACGGGGCGCGGGGACGGTCCAGCACCTTGCCCGCACGGCCCAGTTCGGTGAGGCGGCCGGCGTACATCACCAGCACGCGGTCCGCGCGGTCCCGTACGACGTCCATGTCGTGGGTGACGAGCACGAGCGCGGCCCCCACCGCCTCCCGCTGCTCGGCGAGCACCCGCAGCACCTGGTCGCGGTGCTCCTCGTCCAGGGCGGTGGTGGGCTCGTCGGCGACGACGATGTCGGGTTCGTTGACCGTCGCCATGGCGATGACGGCGCGCTGTCGCATGCCGCCGGAGTACTCGTGCGGATACGCCCGCGCCTTGCGCTCGGCGTCCGGGATGCCGACCCGGTCCAGTGCGGCGACCGCCCGGGCCCGGGCCTCCTTGCGGGAGACGCGGGCCACCGACCGTACGGCGGCGGCGAGTTGGTCGCCGACCGGGTGCACGGGGGACAGGGCGGACAGGGCGTCCTGCGGGACGAGGGAGATACGGCGGCCGCGGTGGGCCGCGAGGTCCGGTTCGATCGTCCCGCTCGTCGTCGCGCCCCGGGGCAGCATGCCGAGCAGTGCCCGGGCGGTGAGGGACTTGCCGGCGCCCGATTCGCCCACCAGGGCGAGGACTTCGCGCGGACGGACGTCGAAGGTCAGACCGCGTACGGCCTCGACTCCGGCGAAGGCGATGTGCAGATCGCGCACCGACAGCAGTGCGTCCTCAGACGGCAACGGGGGCCTCCTTCCTCTGCTCCGCCGGAGCGGCTCGCCTTGTCCCGCGGCCCTGTACGGCCGTTGCCCCCGACACCGCCAGCCCCGCCAGCAGGGCCAGCGCGACGGCCGGGGCGAGGGCGGCCCAGGGGGCGCGTTCGACGTAGGCGCGGGACTCGTCGAGCAGCAGGCCCCATTCGGGGGTCGGCGGCTGGGCGCCCAGGCCCAGGAAGCCGAGGGAGGCCAGGGCGAGGGCGATACCGGGCAGGCGCAGCAGGGCGTGGCGGGCGACGGGGGCGGCGACGGACGGCAGGACGTGCCGGGTGAGGATCCACCACGGGGTCGCGCCCATGGCCCGCTGGGCGGTGAGGAACGCCGACGCCCGGACCTCCTGCACCAGGGCCGCCGCGTGTGCGGACAGGGCCGGCCAGGAGATCAGGGCGACCGCCAGGGCCGCGCCGCCGGTGCCGGGGCCGGCCGCCGCGGCGACCAGGATGCCGACGATCACCGGGGGCAGGGCGTTGGCGATGTCGGCCGCACCCGCCGCGATGCCGGGCAGGAAGCCCAGCGCGAGGGCGACGAGCAGGCTCAGTACGCAGATGGCGGCGGCCGTGCCGACGGTCGAGGCGGCGCCGTGCCCGAGCCGGGCCAGCACGTCGCGGCCGAGGGCGTCGGTGCCGAGCGGGTGCGCCCAGGAGGGGGCGGCGAGGCGGGCGCCGGTGTGCAGTGTGTACGGGTCGCGCAGCAGGCCCCAGCCGATGGTCACGGCGAGGATGGCGAACAGGGTCAGCGGGATCGCCGGGTGGGTACGGACCGGACGTGCCGGAGGCAGCGTGAGCCCGGCGTCACGCAACGCGGGGCCCAGCAGCCGGCGCCGTACGCCCACCGCCACCGCGCCCGCGACCAGGCCGAGCAGCAGCAGCGCCAGGACGGAGCCCTGGAGCAGCGGCAGGTCCTGCGACTTGGCCGCGCCGAGCGCCGTGCGGCCGATGCCGGGCACCGCGAACACCATCTCCACAGCGACCGCGCCGCCGGTCAGGCCGACGGCGACCATCCCGAACTGCGGTACCAGGGGCGGCAGTACGCGCTTGAGGGCGGCCGCCGAGATCGTCGTACGGCTCACTCCCGCACCCCGCCACAGCTCCACCCACCGCTCGTCGAGCACGGCGGGCAGCGCGTCCGCGACCAGCCGGCCGAGCAGACCACCCGCCGGGACGCCGAGGGCGAGCGCGGGCAGCACCAGGTACTCGGGGCCCGCCCAGCCGGCCGTCGGCAGCCAGCCCAGCCACACCCCGCACACCAGCAGCGCGACCGTGGCCAGCAGGAACTCGGGGATCGCCGCGAGCATGGCGGCGAAGGCGCCGGCCGATCCGCGCCCCCGCACCAGCACCGGTGCCACCAGCACGGCGGCCAGCACCACCGCCACGCCGAGCGCCGCGCCCATCAGGCCCAGCGACACCTGGAGGCCGGCGACGACGGACGGCAGGACGTCGGTCCCGGACACCCAGGAGGTGCCGAAGTCGCCGTGCAGCAGGTCCGAGGCCCAACTCCCCAGCAGGGAAAGGGGACCGGCGTCCAGGCCGAGGTCCTCACGGATCGCGGACAGGGCCTCGTCGGTCGCCTCCTGCTCGGCCGACCGGGCGCGCAGCACGGTCAGCGCCGGGTCCCGGTGCGAGAGCCAGGGCAGCAGGCCGACGGTGGCCAGGACGGCGACGAGACAGGCGAAGCGGGTCAGCCCGGCCGTGCCGACCGACTTCCGTGCCGTGACCTTCATATGACGCGGGCGGACCTTCACTTGACGTAGGTGTCCACCGTGACGAGCTCGCGCTCACGCGGGTCGTGGGCCGCGTCCACGACACCGGCGGCGTCGCCCTGGATCACCCGCTCGTGGAGCATCGGCACCGCCGCGTCCGTCGCGAGCACGGCTGCCTCGGCCGCGATGATCGCCTTGCGGCGGGCGTCTCCGACCTTGGTGTCGGAGGCCTTCTTCAGGGCCTTGTCGACGTTCTCGTCGGCGAACTGCGCGAGGTTGAAGGTGCCGTTGGAGGCGAAGTCGCTGTAGAGGTAGGCGGCCGGGTCGCCGGAGTCGAGGACGGTGGCGCGCGAGAGGATGAACGCGTCGAACTTGCCCGCGAGGGCGTCGGCCTCGATGTTCGTGTACTCGCGGACGTCCAGCTTCACCTTGAACCCGGCCTTCTGGAGCTGCTGTTGCAGCGTGGCCGCGACCTCCGGCATCTCGGACCGGTCGGTGTAGGTGCCGATGGTGATCGCCTTGCCGTTCGCCGCACCGGCCTTGGCGCGCTCGACGGGCGACCGCAGTTCGGCGGCCCAGGGGAGTGCGGGGCCGAGCAGCCCTTCGGCGACGTCGGCGCGACCCTCGTACACGCCCTTGACGATGGCCTCGGCGTCGATCGCCTCGCGGGCCGCCGCCCGTACCGCCGCGTCCTTGAAGGCACCCTTCTCGGTGTTCAGGTAGAGCGTGTTGGTGCGCGGCATCGGGACCTCGGTGATCAGGTCCTGGTCGAGCACGGCGGCCTGCGACACCGGTACCGCCTCGACGATGTCGGCCTCGCCGCTGCGCAGCGCCGCCGCCCGGGCGGTGCCGTCGGGGACGAACTTCACGTCGATTCCCGGGGCCTTGGCCTTGCCGCCCCAGTAGGCGTCGTAACGGTCGAGGGCGGCGGAGGCGGTGCCGTTGACCTTCGTCAGCGTGAACGGGCCGGTGCCGGCGCCGACGGGGTTCACGGTCTTCCCCTGGTACGCCTTGGCCGCCAGGATCGACAGCTGCGGGGAGCTGAGGCGCTGCGGGACCAGGGGGTCCTCGGTGCCGGTGGTGACGGTGACGGTGTCGCCGTCCTCGGCCTTCGCGGTCAGTTCCACGCCGTCGAGGATGCGGGGCTTGGGGGAGGCGGTGGCCGCCGTGGTGATGGAGCGTACGACGGCCTCGGCGTCCAGCTTCGTGCCGTCGTGGAAGGTGACGCCGTCGCGTATCTCGAAGGTCCAAGTGCGGCCGGACTGCTGCCACTTGGTGGCGAGCGCGGGCTGGGCGTCACCCTCCTCGTCGAGCTTCACCAGGGTTTCGGCGGTCGACCAGCGGGACAGCTTGAACGCGTCGTCGGTCAGCGGGGACAGCCCGGAGCGCGGGGGCTGGAGCATGGCGACACGGATGCGCTTGCCGTCGCTCCCGGCCTCGCCGGAATCCGTCGCCGCGAAGCAGCCGGTGAGCAGGGCGGAGGCCGCGGCGGCCGCGGGGAGGGGGAGCAGACGGTGGGGCAGACGCACGGGACACTCCGGTAAAGGCGTGGTCAAAAGTTGAATGCGCCACGAACCGTAGCATGATGACAATCGTTTTCAGAAGTGCTGGCGGGAAAGCGACGGGAAAGCCGTTCCTGGGCGGCCCTTCTAGAGCCGCGCCCCCTTCAACCCCATGTGCAGCAACAGCCGGTCCTCCCCGTCGTCCAGGTCCAGGCCCGTGAGCTGTTCGACGCGGGAGAGGCGGTAGTACAGGGTCTGGCGGTGGATGCCGAGCTCGGCGGCCGTACGGCCGGCCTGGCCCGCGCAGTCCAGGTAGACCTCGGCGGTGCGGGCCAGTTCGCGGTGGGTGGGGGAGAGGAGCGGGGCGAGCGCGGGGTCGTGGAGGATCTCCGGGGAGAGGGAGGTCAGCAGGCGGTACGGCCCGATGCGCGACCACTCGGCCACAGGTCCGAGCCGCGGTTCCGCCAGGGCGGCGCGGGTCGCGGCCGACGCCTCCTGCCAGACGGTGCCCAGATCGGCGAGGCCGGAGCGCGGTTCGCCGAGGCCGGCCGCCACCCGTGACCGGCCCTGCGCGGACGGCCGCGAGGGCGTCTGGGCGGGGCCTTCCTTCAGTAGCCGGGACGCCGCCGCCAGCGCCGCAGTGCGCACCTCGGGTGAGCGCAGCCGTACCAGCACCGCCAGGCTCTGTCCGGTCGCCCCCCACGGCACCGTGCACAGCGCGGTCGCGTGCGGCACCGTACGCACGGACGGGGCGTCGTCGGGATCGGCCGAGGGCCATGGGGCCACGCAGACCACCGTGTGGACGCCGTCCGCGCGTGCGCCCAGGGCCGTGCGGAGCTCGGCGACCGCCATGTCGCCCTGCCAGCCCCGCTCCGCGGTCAGCGCCGCCCGCAGCTCCCGGCTCAGATCGGCGCCGTGCTGCGCCTCGTCGGCGAGCAGCGCCCCGATCCGGGCGGTCACCTCCATCGCCCCCGCGAGCTGCTGCTCGGTCGGCCCCGGATCGTCGTCGAGGAGCCAGACGTAGCCCAGCACCACACCCTTGTGGCGTACCGGGAGACAAATGCGTCCGCGGTACACCCCGGCCTCCGGAGTCGGCGGGATGCGGACCGGGCCGGTCGCCCGCGTGATGCCGAAGCCCTCGAACCAGGTCCGCACCGCCGCCGTGGAGCGGCGCGTCAGGATCGAGCGGGTGCGGACCGGGTCCAGGGCGGACGCGTCGAGCTCGCCCTCGCTGTCGTACGCGCCGAAGGCGATCAGCTCGAAGTCCCGGTTCTCCAGGGTCGCGGGCGCGCCCAGCAGCTCCGAGAGCTCGTCGACCAGCTCCTGGTAGTCGTCCTTGCGGTCCTTGGATTCCGGCGTCACCCGGGCATTCTCCCGCATTTCCGCGAAGCCTTCATACATCTGTCTGAGATCTGCGGCACGGATGCGTGACAGCTGTCGATGGCCGCCGTTCGGAGGGATCCTTAGGTTTCACGGTGGTTCTCCGTGCCGTACCCGGAACATCACTTATCGGGGTGTCGGCCGTCATTCGGCTGTGTTTGTGGAGGTGCCCCGTGCTGGGTCCCGTGATTCTCGCCGCGTCGCGCAGCGACCGGATGCGACGCCTGATCTCGGCGGCTCCGGGGACGAAGCAGGTCGTCGACCGGTTCATCCCAGGTGAGACCGTCGACGAGGTCGTGCCGATCATCCAGGACCTCACCGGCAAGGGCCTGGAGCTGACGATGGACGTCGTCGGCGAGGACATCACCCGCCCCGAACAGGCCGCCGCCGCCCGGGACGCCTATCTGCGGCTCATCGACCGGATCAAGGACCTGGAGCTCGGCGAGCGCGTCGAGGTGTCCGTCAAGCTCTCCATGTTCGGGCAGGCGCTGGAGGGTGGCCACGAGCTGGCCCTCGCCAACGTCCGCCCGGTGGTCGAGGCGGCCGCCGCCATCGGTACGACGGTCACGCTCGACGCGGAGGACCACACCACCCTCGACTCGATGTTCGCCATCCACGAGGAGCTGCGCAGGGACTTCCCGCAGACCGGCTGCGTCATCCAGGCGTACCTGTTCCGCACCGAGGCCGACGCCCGCCGCCTCGCCGCGAACGGCAGCCGCGTACGGCTCGTCAAGGGCGCGTACAAGGAGCCTGCCGAGGTCGCCTACCAGCAGAAACACGAGATCGACAAGGCGTACGTCCGGGTCCTCAAGGTTCTGATGGAGGGCGCCGGGTACCCGATGATCGGGTCCCACGACCCGCGCCTGATCTCCGTCGCCCAGGAACTCGCGCGGCGCGCCGGGCGAAAGCTCGACGAGTACGAGTTCCAGATGCTGTACGGGATCCGCAGCGACGAGCACCTGCGGCTGGCCGCCGAGGGCCACCGCATGCGCGTCTACACCGCCTACGGCACGGACTGGTACGGCTACTTCATGCGGCGGCTCGCGGAGAAGCCGGCCAACCTGCGCTTCTTCGTCCGTTCGATGGTCAGCAAGGGCTGAGCCCCACACAACGGCTCGCAACACACCGCTCAGTAAGGAGTTACGGAACCCATGGACGCTGTGACCCAGGTCCCCACCCCCGTCAACGAGCCGGTGCACGGCTACGCCCCCGGCTCACCCGAGCGTGCCCGTCTCGAGGTCAAGCTCAAGGAGCTCGCCGAGAACCCGATCGACCTGCCCTGCACCATCGGCGGCGAGAAGCGGCTGGGCGGCGGTGAGCGCTTCGACGTCGTGCAGCCGCACAACCACAAGGCCCGCCTCGGCACCTACGGCAACGCCACCCAGCAGGACGCCCAGGACGCCATCGACGCGGCCCTCGCCGCCGCGCCCGCCTGGCGTGCGATGTCCTTCGACGACCGCGCGGCGATCATCCTGCGCGCCGCCGAGCTGCTGTCCGGCCCGTGGCGCGAGACGCTGGCCGCGTCGACGATGCTCGGTCAGTCGAAGACGGCCCAGCAGGCCGAGATCGACACGCCCTGTGAGCTGATCGACTTCTGGCGCTTCAACGTCAAGTACGCCCGTGACCTGCTCGCCGAGCAGCCCCCGGCCAACTCGCCGGGAGTGTGGAACCGCCTCGACCACCGCCCCCTGGAGGGCTTCGTCTACGCGATCACGCCGTTCAACTTCACGGCGATCGCGGGCAACCTGCCGACCGCGCCCGCGCTCATGGGCAACGTCGTCGTCTGGAAGCCGTCCCCGACCCAGACCCACGCCGCCGTGCTGCTCATGCAGCTGCTGGAGGAGGCCGGTCTGCCCAAGGGTGTCATCAACCTCGTCACCGGCGACGGCATCGAGGTCTCCAAGGTCGCTCTGGAGCACCGCGACCTCGCCGGCATCCACTTCACCGGCTCGACCAAGACCTTCCAGTACCTGTGGAAGACGGTCGGCAACAACATCGAGAAGTACCGCTCCTACCCGCGCATCGTCGGCGAGACCGGCGGCAAGGACTTCGTCGTGGCCCACCCGAGCGCGGACCGCGCGGTGCTGAAGACCGCGCTGACCCGCGGTGCCTTCGAGTACCAGGGCCAGAAGTGCTCGGCGACCTCCCGGGCGTACATCCCGGCGTCGATCTGGAACTCCGGCTTCAAGGAGGAGTTCGCGGCCGAGGTCGACTACATCACCATGGGTGACGTCACCGACCTGTCGAACTTCATCGGCGCCGTCATCGACGAGCGCGCCTTCGCCAAGAACAAGGCCGCCATCGACCGCGCGAAGTCCGACCCGACCTGCACGATCGTCGCGGGCGGCTCCTACGACGACTCGGTCGGCTACTTCGTCCGCCCGACCGTCGTCGAGTGCACGGACCCCGAGAACGAGGTCTTCACCACCGAGTACTTCGGCCCGTTCCTCGCCGTGCACGTCTACGAGGACGACAAGTACGACGAGATGCTGGACCAGATGGAGTCGGTGTCCGCCTACGCGCTCACCGGATCCGTCATCGCGGGTGACCGCGCGGCGGCGGCGTACACGATGGAGAAGCTGCGCTACGCGGCCGGCAACTTCTACATCAACGACAAGTCGACCGGCGCCGTCGTCGGCCAGCAGCCCTTCGGCGGCGGCCGCGCCTCCGGCACCAACGACAAGGCCGGCGCCCCGCAGAACCTGATGCGCTGGACCCTGACCCGCGCCATCAAGGAGACCCTGGTCGCGCCGACCGACTACACGTACCCGCACATGGGCTGACGCCCCGACACACCTTGGAAGGCCGGGTCCCGAACGGACCCGGCCTTCTCCGTCCGCGGGGGACGGACTACTCGGCGATCTCCGTGCGCTCCCACCACTCGTACACCGGCAGCCTGCCCTGCGGTGTGTCCGCGTGCCGTGGAGTCGGCCTGAAGTGCTCGTACCCACCGCGCAGCCTGATCTTCGCGTCCGGGCCGGGGGACGGGGTCGGCACGATCCGTTCGGGCAGGTCGTCGGGGCCGCCCTCGAGGAACACTTTCGACATGTCGTTCATGAGTTCACCGGTTCCCCTCGGCCGGACCCGGCCTCCCGCGCCCCGCGCAGGATCAGCCGAGTGGGCGATCCCCCCGATACTGGTCGGATGACCACCCCCGCATCCGCCGGCACCGCGCGCACCGCCCACACCGCCGACCTCACCACGGCCGAACTGCGCGCGATCCGCGCCCTGTTGGACGACGCCTTCGACGGTGACTTCTCGGACGAGGACTTCGAGCACGGGCTCGGCGGTATGCACGCCCTGGTCCACGACGAGGCCGGGCGGCTCGTGGCGCACGGTTCGGTGATCATGCGCCGGGTGCGGCACCGGGACCGGTGGCTGCGGGTCGGGTACGTCGAGGCGGTGGGCGTACGGTCCGACGCGCGCCGGACGGGGCTCGGGGGCCGGGTGATGGCGGAGCTGGAGCGGGTGATCGACCGGGCGTACGACGCGGGGATGCTCTCCGCGAGCGACGAGGGGGCCGCGCTGTACGCGGCCCGTGGCTGGGAGGTGTGGGGCGGGCGGGTCTGCGCGCTGGGGCCGCAGGGCGTCGTGCGTCTGCCGGACGAGGAGGGGAGCGCGTTTGTGCGGCCCGCCCTCGCCGGTCCGCTCAACCCGGCGTTCGAGCTGGTCTTCGACTGGCGGGACGGCGACGTGCTCTGACGGGCCGGAGGTAAAAGCGCAGGTCAATGGCGTGTGACCCAGTCCACCGTCTCAGATAGTAGGAAGTCCGAGTAATTGTGGAGACAGACGCGCTGTCCTCCCTTAGCTTTGTAGGAGCCGAACGTCTCGCTCGATCAAGCGAATGGCGGTCGTGAGCCGGGCCCCCGTGCAGGCAACCCCTGCGGCACCGCTCCCCGCCCCATCCGGCGTCTCGTAACCCCTGTCTGCACTCCCGGATTGTCGAAGGAGTCGATTTCCCATGGCCGAGACGACCGCCCGCCGTCGAGTCCGTCACCTCTCCCGTACGAGCGAGTCCGACCGCAAGAACGCCGCAGCCGCGCTCCAGCGTGCGCTGGACCGCCGGGACAACGGCGGCGCGACAGGCCATCAGGCGGCCTGACGCCCCAGCCGCGTACCTGCGCTCACTCACACAGACCGGGAGCCGCACCCGCCCGAGGTGCGGCGCGGGGTCACTTTCCGCGCCGCACCTCGAAATGGTCGACGCGCTCCCCGTCCGGCGTCAGCGCCGACACCTTCAGCCGTGGCTTCGCGCCGCTCTCCGCCTCCACCGCGAGGAAGGAGAAGCCCCGGTAGCGCACCCGCGACCACCGCACGCTCTCCGTCCTGGCGTCGCGTGACCTGGTCCACTTGAAGGAGTCGACCGACTCCCGCTCGGTGACATGGCCCTCGTAGCTCTCCTCGACGCCCTTCGGGAAGCCGTACAGGTCCTTGCCGCCGCCGCCCGCCGTGACGTACACGATCCCGTCCCGCGTCGGGTCCGTCGTCGCGCCGATCGGTACCGGCGCGCCGACCTCGCCGTTCAGGATCGCGTCGGTCCGCTCGTACACGTGGTTGTGCCCGTTGATCACCAGGTCGACCTGGTGCTTGGCGAAGAGCGGCACCCACTCGGCGCGAATGCCCCCGTCGGAGGCGTGCGTCGAGGTCGAGTAGGCGCAGTGGTGGAAGTAGACGACGACGAAGTCGACCGAGCGGTCGGCCCGCAACTCGCCGAGCTTGCGGTCCAGCCACTTCGTCTGCCGCCCCTGCGTGTAGCCGAAGTTGGCGGGGATCTCGTACGACACGTCGTTCGCGTCCAGCGCCACCACACCGACGTTGCCGTACGTGAACGCGTACACCCCCGGCGCCGTACGCGGGTCGAAGCCGCTGTCCGGTAGGGAGAAGCGGGCGAGTTGGCCGCCGTAGCCGTCGGGCGAGTACCAGGCCTCCATGTCGTGGTTGCCGGTGGTCACCATCCACGGCACCGACTTCGCCACCGACTCGGTCTGCTTGAGGAACACGTCCCACATGCCCGCCTGGAACGCGTCCGAGTCCTTGCCCTTGCCGGTCGGGTTGGCGTAGCAGATGTCCCCGGCGTGCAGGTGGAAGGCGGGGTTCTGGCGCAGCAGGGCGCGGTCGTTGTCGGCGGCGTGCAGGCCGACGCCCTGGTCACCGAACGCGGTGAACACGAACCGCTCGGGCGGGGACGCCGGTGCCGTGCGGAAGGAGGCGATCGTGGGCCGGTGCCCGGGGGACGCCGGGTCGAAGCCGGCGTGACCGACGCCGTAGTAGTACGTCGTGCCCGGGCGCAGGCCGTCCAGGGCCGCGTGCAGGTAGTACTGCTCGACCGCCGCGCTCACCCCCGCCACCTCCGGGGTCTTCAGGTCGCGCAGTTCCGCCTCGATCCGCCGGTCCAGGTCGTCCGGGCGCAGGCCGATCCGGACGTACGGCTTCCGCACCGCGGCCGGCACCTGCCAGGAGATCCGCATCTGTGTCTTGGGGTCGGCGCCGAAGGCGAGGTGGCGGCCGAAGGGGGCGACGACGGAGCCGGGCACCTTCGAGGTGGCGGAGGCTGGGGCGGACGCGGGGGGTTTGGAGGTGGTGGTCGTCCCCGATGTCGAACATCCCGTCAGCAGTCCGCCCGCCAGCGTTCCGCCCGCCACCGCCGAGGCCGTCACCAGCGTGCGGCGCCGCACCAGCTTGGTGCGCAGGTACTCGTGCTGTTCGGCCATGCTCATCCGGCGCGCGAGCTGGGGTGGGATGCCGAAGTCGGGAAGGTCCATGGCGGTGAAGTTCCCAGCGCACGCCAACGCCAGCTCTACATACGGGTGAACGCCAGTCGAAGGGCTGACTCCCGGCCGCTCGACACTGTCCGTATGGCGGACATGCCGTGTCATCCCATGGGACGAGGAGTAGGGTGCCGACATGTCTCGCAGCCTCAATCTCGCAGTGATTCCCGGTGACGGCATCGGCCAGGAGGTCGTGGCCGAAGGCCTGAAGGTCCTCTCCGCCGTCCTCCCGCAGGATGTGAAGCTGGAGACCAAGGAGTACGACTTCGGCGCCCGGCGCTACCACGCCACCGGTGAGACCCTCACCGACGCCGATGTCGAGGCGCTCAAGAAGCACGACGCCATCCTGCTCGGCGCGATCGGTGACCCCTCGGTCCCGTCCGGTGTCCTGGAGCGCGGTTTCCTGCTCAAGCTCCGCTTCCTCTTCGACCACCACGTCAACCTGCGTCCCTCGAAGCTCCTCCCGGGTGTCGCCACCCCGCTCGCCGGCCAGCCGGAGATCGACTTCATCGTCGTCCGCGAGGGCACCGAGGGCCCGTACACGGGCAACGGCGGCACCATCCGCAAGGGCACCCCGCACGAGGTCGCCACCGAGGTCTCCGTCAACACGGCCTTCGGTGTCGAGCGTGTCGTCCGCGACGCCTTCGCCCGCGCCCAGGCCCGCCCCCGCAAGAAGCTCGCGCTGATCCACAAGAACAACGTGCTGGCCTTCGCGGGCCACCTGTGGACGAACGTCTTCAACAAGGTGGCCGAGGAGTTCCCCGACGTCACCACCGAGTACATGCACGTGGACGCGGCGACCATCTACCTGGTCACGCAGCCCGAGCGCTTCGACGTGATCGTCACCGACAACCTCTTCGGCGACATCATCACCGACCTCGCCGCGGCCGTCTCCGGCGGCATCGGCGTCGCCGCGAGCGGCAACATCAACCCCAGCGGCGAGTTCCCGTCCATGTTCGAGCCCGTCCACGGCTCGGCCCCGGACATCGCAGGCCAGGGCAAGGCCGACCCCACCGCCACGGTCCTGTCCGTCGCCCTGCTCCTGCGCCACCTCGGCTACGACGCCGAGGCCGCCCGCATCGACGAGGCCGTCTCCACCGACCTCGCGGAGCGCACCGGCAAGCCCGCCCGCTCCACGTCGGAGATCGGCGACGCGCTGGCCGTACGAGTAGCCGGCTGACCTGCCGAGCCACTCGAACCTCTCGAAGCCGTCGGGTCACTGCGCACCCGGCGGCTTCCCCATGTCCGCCGCCGGGTGTCACCATCATCCCCTGGGTCGCGATTCACGCCGATCACGCCGATTTCTTCCACGGCCCCCGCTTGCGATAATCGAACGCGGAGCCGCTGAATGAGGGAATGCTCGGACGTCCTAGCACTGGCCACTGACAGTACTGGCGTGAGCGCGGCCCGCCACAATCAAAACCGGTGAAGGACATCTACTCATGACGACGCCCACGATCGAGCTCAAGCCCTCCGCCAGTCCGCTCGCCGCCGCAGAGCGCGAGGCGATCCTGGCCAACCCCGGCTTCGGCCGCCACTTCACCGACCACATGGTGACGATCAAGTGGACCGAGGGCCGCGGCTGGCACGACGGCCAGCTCGTGCCGTACGCGCCGATCTCCCTCGACCCGGCCACGATGGTCCTGCACTACGCGCAGGAGATCTTCGAGGGCCTCAAGGCGTACCGCCAGCCCGACGGGTCCGTCGCCAGCTTCCGCCCCGAGAAGAACGCCAAGCGCTTCCAGGCCTCCGCCCGCCGGCTCGGCATGCCGGAGCTGCCGGTGGAGACCTTCATCGAGGCGTGCGACGCGCTGGTGAGCCAGGACCAGGCCTGGGTCCCGGCGCACGGTGGCGAGGAGTCCCTCTACCTGCGCCCGTTCATGTTCGCGACCGAGGTCGGGCTGGGTGTGAAGCCCGCGAGCGAGTACCTCTTCATCGTCATCGCCTCCCCGGCCGGCGCCTACTTCCCCGGCGGCGTCAAGCCGGTGTCCATCTGGGTCTCCGAGGACCACGTCCGCGCCGTGCCCGGCGGCATGGGCGACGCGAAGACGGGCGGCAACTACGCCGCCTCCCTGCTGGCCCAGGCCGAGGCCGCCGCCGAGGGCTGCGCCCAGGTCTGCTACCTCGACGCGGTCGAGCGCAAGTGGGTCGAGGAACTCGGCGGCATGAACCTGTACTTCGTGTACGGCGACAAGATCGTCACTCCGTCCCTCACCGGCTCCATCCTGGAGGGGGTCACCCGTGACTCCCTCCTCACGGTCGCCCGTGACCTCGGCTACGAGGCCGAGGAGGGCCGTGTCTCCGTCGACCAGTGGCAGCGCGACTCGGAGGACGGCACCCTCACCGAGGTCTTCGCCTGCGGCACGGCCGCGGTCATCACGCCGGTCGGCACCGTGAAGCGCACGGGTGCGCAGTGGCGCCAGGGCGACGGGGAGCCCGGCGAGGTCACGCTGAAACTGCGGCAGGCGCTGCTGGACATCCAGCGCGGCACGGCTCAGGACAAGCACGGCTGGATGCACAAGCTGGGCTGATCCCCGGCAACTGGCGTACGGACAGAGGCCCTTCGTTCGACGCGTACCGCTTCCCCCGCGCGGGTATCCACCCATTCCGCGGGGGAAGCGTGAGCCTTCCCCCGCGCACATCAGGGGGAGGGGTCAGGGTGAGCGGACGGTCGCCTGTACCCAGGCTGCGCTGGCTGATGCGGGCGTTACGCACGCCCCGGCGCCCGCAGAGCCTCACGGTGCTCGCCCTGCTCGCGGCCTGCGCGGCGCTGCTGCTGTGGCGCAGCAAGGGCATGGACAACTACGACGAGAACCTCGCCCTCAACCTCGGCACCGACATCATCGGCGTCGTCGTCACCGTCTTCGTGATCGGCCCGCTGATCTCCCGCGCCCAGGAGGGCCGCGTGCGCGAGCACCACCGGCTCGACTACGAGTGGTTCAGCGCCCAGGTCCACGGCTCGACCTCGAACGTCAAGGTGCTCGACACCTTCTCCAACCTCTTCGGCCCGCAGTTCTCCGAACGCCTCTTCCGGGGTGTGAAGGCGGCCACCGCACACGGCGCCCGGGTGCAGATCCTGCTGCTCGACCCCGACTCCCTCGCCGTCATCCTGCGCGGCCGGGAACTGGGCGAGCAGAGTGCCGTCATCCGCCGCGACATCCTGCGCAACCTGCGCACCCTGGACCAGTTCGCGCAGCGGCTCGACGAGAACGCGCGCCAGCATCTCGAAGTACGGCTGTGCTCGACCTCGCCGGGCGTCACGCTCTACCGCTGGGACGACCGCTGTCTGGTGTCCTTCCTCACGGTCGGCCGGCTCTCCGGCGAGGGAGTCCAGCTGGAGGTCGCGGTCCGCTCGCCGCTCGGCACCTTCGTGGAACAGCGGTTCGACGAACTGTGGCAACAGGGCAAACCGATGGAACGGTTCACCCGTCTGCCGGTCACGCTCGTCCACGCGACTGACGGACGACGGCAATTCACCTGCCACTTCGTGTCCGTCGACGAGAGTCTGTACGTCTCCGGCCCCGACCTCGTCACCTATCTCGCCCGTCATCACCTGGACCAACTCTCCGCGTACAGCGAGGCCTTGAGCATCCCGGGCGCGCACGAGCTGATCGTCGTCGACGACGAGAGCGAGCTGCACACGCGGCTCATCCAGCACTTCACGGAGAAGTACGATGCGTCGGCGACCGCCTTCGTCGAACTGCGGCCGCCGGTCCTGGTCACGGAATAGAGGGCCTCAGCACACATGAGTTCAACGCACCACCCCACATCCCACGACGGACGCCCACGCTTCCGTGCCTTCACGCCCCGTGACCTGGACGGCCTGCTGCGGCGGCGCGTGTCCCTCACGCCCACCGAGAGCCTCGCCCTGCGGGCCGTGGCGGCGGTCCTGCCGTTCCGTACGAACACCTACGTGATCGACGAGCTGATCGACTGGGCGGCCGTACCCGACGACCCCATCTACCGGCTGACGTTCCCGCAGGCGGGCATGCTGCCCGCACCGGAGCTGCGCCTGATGGCGGATCTGCTGTCCGCCGAGGCGCCGCGGGCCGAGATCCTGCGGGCGGCCCACGAGATCCGGATGCGGCTCAACCCGCATCCCTCCGGCCAGCTCGACGCCAACGTGCCCGTGCACGAGGGCCGCCGCCTCACCGGGCTGCAGCACAAGTACCCGGAAACGGTGCTGATCTTCCCGCGCCAGGGCCAGACCTGCCACGCCTACTGCACGTACTGCTTCCGCTGGCCGCAGTTCGTCGGCGAGGCCGATCTGCGCATCGCGACCGACGACATCGCCGCCACCACCGCCTATCTGCGCGCCCACCCCGAGGTCAGCAGCGCGCTCATCACCGGCGGCGACCCGCTGGTCATGAGCACCGACGTGCTGCGTCGTTACGTCGATCCGCTCCTGGAGATCGAGACGATCCGCTCGATCCGGATCGGCACGAAGTCGCTCGCCTTCTGGCCGTACCGCTTCACGTCCGACCGGGACGCCGACGACCTGCTCAGGCTGTTCGAGCGGGTCGTCGCGAGCGGCCGTCATCTCGCGCTGATGGCCCACTTCACGCATCCGCAGGAGCTGCGGCCGCCGGTCGTGCGGGAGGCGATGCGCCGGGTACGGGACACGGGGGCCGTGATCCGCTGCCAGGGCCCGCTGGTGGCGGGCATCAACGACAGCGCGGATGCCTGGGCGGAGCTGTGGGACGTCACGACGACCCTGGGTGCGGTGCCGTACTACCAGTTCGTGGAGCGGGACACCGGCCCGCAGGGCTACTTCGGGGTGCCGCTGGCCCGCGGCCACGAGATCTTCCGGGACGCCTACGCACGGGTCTCCGGCCTCGCCCGCACCGTACGCGGCCCGGTCATGTCGGCGATGCCGGGCAAGGTCTGCGTGGACGGTGTCGCCGAGGTGGCCGGCGAGAAGGTCTTCGTGCTGCATTTGATCCAGGCCCGCGACCCGGCCCTCGTCGACCGCCCGTTCTTCGCGGCGTACGACGAGGGCGCGACTTGGTTCACCGATTTGAAGCCGGCGTTCGGGGCGGGGTTCCTGCCGGGGCTGGAGCCGGGCTGACCAAGCGTGGGCCGATCGGTGCTCGGCGTTGCTGCCGGGCGTGCCGGGGGCTGCCGCCCCCAGACCCCCGCTTCGGTCCTGAAGGGGCCTCGTCCTCAAACGCCGGACGGGCTGCTTTCGCCGACCGGTACTGAATTGTCGGTCTGGGGCTCCGCCTTCATCGAACCCTGGGTCGACAGCGCGTACGCCACGCCCCCCACCAGCCCCGACAGCAGGAAGCTGCAGTCCATCCCACCGGTCAGGCTCAGCAGCGGACCTTCGTACGACGGCAGCGCGACCGCCAGCACACCGACCGTCGCACCCAGCGCCCAGGACACCGTCGCCTGGATGTTCCAGCCGGCCCGGTACCAGTAGATCCCGCCCCGCGCCCGGCGGTTGAAGACCTGGAGGGCCTCCGCGTCGTACACGCCACGGCACCGTGCGAAGCCGATCAGGGTGATGACCGCCCACGGGGTGCCGATCGCGGTGAGCAGCAGGACGAACGACGTCATCGCCTCCTGTGCCGTCGAGGCGTAGTGGCCGATGAAGACACAGGCCGTGGCGACGACCGCGACCGCGTAGGTGGCCCTGGCGCGGGAGGCGCGCGGCAGGATGGCGTCCAGGTCGAGGCCCATGGAGTAGAGCATCAGGCCCGCGTTGCCGATCGAGCCGGCGGTGGCGGCCAAAAGCAGCGGGATCAGGTACCAGGTGGGGGAGGCGTCGACGAGGGGGCCCGCGTAGTCGAGGGCCGCTCGCGCCGCGTACGCCGTGAAGGTGCCGAACAGTTGCGGGATGAGCAGGCCCAGGATCAGGCCGAGCCACGTCGCGTGCAGGACCCGGCGTGAGGAGTGGCGGGCCGGGGAGATGTAGCGGGTGTAGTCGCCGAGCAGGGTGATGAAGGCGATCGGGCCGGACAGGCCCGCGGCCACCGTCGCCAGCAGCCACGTCGGCCAGAAGCCGCCCAGCAGATAGCCGCCCGCCTCGGGCAGCGCGCCGGTCGTGAAGTGCGGGGCGTAGGCGATCGCGCCGAGGGCCAGCAGGGCCGTCATGCCGATCGCGAGGACGCGGGACATGGCGAGCAGCACCCGGTAGCCGTACACCGCGCCCGCGACGGTCGCCGCGGCCAGCAGGCCGTACACCACGCCGTACGACACCCCGCTCGCCGGCAGCCCGACGAGCCGGCCCAGTACGCCCACCATCACATCGCCGCCGATCCACACGGTCAGGGCGGTGTAGCCGAGGGCGAGCAGGAGCCCGACCACCGAGCCGACCAGGCGGCCGCGCACCCCGAACTGGGCGCCGGAGGACGTGGACAGGTTCGTCGCCGTGCGCAGGGAGATCAGGGCCAGCGGGGCGGTGAGGGCCGTGCCGACCAGGGTGCCGACCACGATCGAGGTGACCGACGCCCACCAGTCCAGGCCGAACGACGGGGGCAGCCAGCCGAAGACGATCACCCCCAGACAGAGGTTCGAGCCCAGCAGGATCGAGACGAGGTCCCGTGGGCCGCTCGTGCGTTCCTCGTCGGGGATGGTGTCGACTCCGCGCTGTTCCATCGGCATGGCAGGTCTCCTTCGATCGGCCGCCAGAGTTAGAGCGACGTTCAATGTGTGGGATCGTTGTGGCTGAGTCAACACTTCGGAACCGGGGATTTCGTTTTTAGAGTGGTGCTCTAATGTGAGGGAGGCAAGGAGGTGACCACGGCATGAGACTGACCCCCACGGAACGTGACCGGCTGCTGCTGTTCGGAGCCGCGGAGCTGGCCCGGGCCCGCCGCGCCCGCGGCCTGCGGCTCAATGTGCCGGAGGCGACCGCGCTGATCGCGGACGCCGTGTGCGAGGCCGCCCGCGACGGCGCCCGGCTGTCGGAGGCAATCGAGCGGGCCCGGTCGGTGCTCGGCCCGGACGACGTGTTGCCGGGTGTCGCGGACGTCGTCACCGAAGTCCATGTCGAGGCGGTCTTCGACGACGGCTCGCGGCTCGCGGTCGTCGGCGATCCGATCGGCGGGAGCCTCGGCGACCGGGCCCCCGGCGCGCTGCTGCCGGGGCCCGAGCACGCCGAGCCCGAGGCGGTCGTACGGCTGACGGTCACCAACACCGCCACCGTGCCCGTCTCCGTCACCTCCCACTTCCACTTCTTCGAGGTCAACCCGCGCCTCGACTTCGCACGGGAGCGGGCCTATGGGATGCGGCTCGCCGTGCCCGCCGGGTCGTCCGTGCGGTTCGGGCCGGGGGAGAGCGTCGAGGTCGGCCTCGTGCCCATCGGCGGTGAGCGGATCGCGATCGGTTTCGCGGGACTCGTCGACGGGCCGCTGGACGCGCCCGGCGCCCACGAGGAGGCACTGCGCCGCGCCGCCGCCTGCGGCTACCTCGGCGTACCGGAAACACCTGAGCAGGAGGTCCAGCGATGAGCCGCCCAGGAGGCCACCCCGCCGAGGCCCGCCGCCTCACCCCCTACGAGTACGCCGCCACCCACGGCCCCCGCGCCGGCGACCGCGTCCGCCTCGGCGACTCCGGGCTGACCATCCGGGTCGAGGCCGACTCGCAGCGCTACGGCGACGAGTTCCTCGCCGGGTTCGGCAAGACCGCCCGCGACGGGCTGCACCTCAAGGCCGCCGCCGTCCGGGAGACCTGTGACGTCGTCATCAGCAACGTGGTGGTGATCGACGCGGCGCTGGGGATCCGGAAGGTCTCCATCGGGATCAGGGAGGGACGGATCTGCTCGATCGGGCGGGCCGGGAACCCCGACACCCTCGACGGGGTCGACGTCGTGGTCGGGACCGGTACGTCGATCGTGTCCGGCGAAGGGCTCATCGCCACCGCCGGGGCCGTCGACACCCATGTGCACCTGCTGTCGCCGCGGGTCATGGAGGCCTCGCTCGCCTCCGGGGTGACCACGATCATCGGGCAGGAGTTCGGACCGGTGTGGGGCGTCGGGGTCAACTCGCCGTGGGCGCTGCGGCACGCGTTCAACGCCTTCGACGCCTGGCCGGTCAACATCGGGTTCCTGGGCCGGGGTTCGTCGTCCTCCGCCGCGCCCCTGGTCGAAGCCCTCGCCGAGGGCGGCGCCTCAGGCTTCAAGGTGCACGAGGACATGGGCGCCCACGCCCGGGCGCTGGACACGGCGCTGCGGGTCGCGGAGGAGCACGACGTCCAAGTCGCCCTGCACAGCGACGGGTTGAACGAGTGCCTGTCCGTCGAGGACACCCTGAAGGTGCTGGAGGGCCGCACCATCCACGCCTTCCACATCGAGGGCTGCGGGGGCGGACACGTCCCGAACGTCCTGAAGATGGCCGGCGTCCCGAACGTCATCGGCTCCTCCACCAACCCCACCCTGCCCTTCGGGCGGGACGCCGTCGCCGAGCACTACGGCATGATCGTCTCGGTACATGACCTGAAGACCGACCTCCCCGGCGACGCCGCCATGGCCCGCGACCGCATCCGCGCCGGCACCATGGGCGCCGAGGACGTGCTGCACGACCTGGGCGCGATCGGCATCACCTCGTCGGACGCGCAGGGCATGGGCCGGGCCGGCGAGACGGTCCGCCGTACGTTCGCGATGGCCGGGAAGATGAAGGCCGAGTTCGGCGCCCCGGACGACGGCCACGACAACGAGCGCGTCCTGCGCTACATGGCCAAGCTGACCATCAACCCGGCCATCGCGCACGGCCTCGCGCACGAGGTGGGGTCGCTGGAGGTCGGCAAGCTCGCCGACATCGTGCTGTGGCGGCCGGAGTACTTCGGCGCCAAGCCGCAGCTGGTGCTGAAGTCCGGGTTCCCGGCGTACGGCGTGGTCGGCGACCCGGGCGCCGCCACCGACACCTGCGAACCCCTCGTCCTGGGCCCGCAGTTCGGGGCGTACGGCGCCACCCCCGCCGACATCTCCGTCGCCTTCGTCGCCCAGGCCGCCGTCGATCAGGGGGGCGACAGCATGCCCACCCGGCGCCGCAGGGTCGCCGTGCGCGGCACACGCGGCATAGGCCCCGCCGACCTGCGGCTCAACTCCCGTACCGGAGCCGTCGACGTCGACCAGCGCACCGGTCTGGTCACCCTCGACGGGGAGCCGCTGCGCTCCGAGCCGGCCGAGTCCGTCTCCCTCAACCGCCTGTATTTCTTCTAAATGTCACAGCCTGTGAGGATCACTGATGTCCGCAGCCGCCGACGGCTTCCGCATGCCCGCCGAATGGACCCCGCACGAGCGCACCTGGATGGCGTGGCCGGGCCCGAACCCGACCTTCCAGGACCCCGGTGACCTTGCCGCCGCCCGCGCCGCCTGGGCAGCGGTCGCCCGGGCCGTCCGCCGGTTCGAGCCGGTGACGGTGGTGTGCGGGCCGGGGCAGGCCGGGGAGGCCGCCGCGCTCCTGGGCCCCGGCATCGACACCGTCGAGCGGGAGCTGGACGACGCGTGGATGCGCGACATCGGGCCGACCTTCCTGACCGGCGGGAAGGGGGAACTCGCCGCCGTGGATTGGACGTTCAACGGCTGGGGCGCGCAGGACTGGGCCCGCTGGGAGCACGACGCGAAGATCGCCGCGTATGTCGCCGACCTCGCCGGGTCGAGCAGGACGTACGCCTCGGAACTCGTGAACGAAGGCGGTGCGATCCATGTGGACGGCGAGGGCACCGTGCTCCTCACGGAGACGGTCCAGCTCGGCCCGGAGCGCAACCCCGACTGGACCCGTGAGCAGGTCGAGGCCGAGATCCACGCGATGCTCGGCACCCGCAAGGCGATCTGGCTGCCACGCGGCCTGACCGGCGACTACCCGCCGTACGGCTTCGGCACCCTCGGCCATGTCGACATCGTGGCCGCATTCGCCCGCCCCGGTGTGGTCGTGGCCCATGTGCAGCCCGACCCGGCGCATCCCGACCACGAGGTGTCCAAGGAGGTCGTCGGCCTGCTGCAGTCGCAGACCGACGCGCGCGGGCGCCGTCTGGAGGTCGTCGAGGTGCCCGCCCCGACCGTCCTGGAGGCGGACGGGCACTGGGCCGACTACTCCTACATCAACCACTACCTCTGCAACGGCGGCGTGGTCCTGTGCGGCTTCGACGACCCGCGCGACGAACTGGCGGCCGGCATCTTCCGCAGGCTGTTCCCGGGGCGGACGGTGACGCTCGTCGACGCCCGGACGATCTTCGCGGGCGGGGGCGGCATCCACTGCATCACCCAGCAGCAGCCGAAGGCCGTGGTCCGGTAGAACGTACGGGTGAACGTACTGCTCTGCGCCACCTGCGGAACCCGGCCGACCGAGCCGGTCCGGCGGCTCGACGAGATGCCCCCGTACCCCGGCGGGGACCGGCTGCCGGACCTGGACGACCCGTGGCCCGGCCCTCCGAGCGACGGGCCCATGGGCGAGTACGCCGGGGTCTCCCCGGGCGGTGGCCGGAAGGCCGACGCGCGAGGACCGCTGCTCTCCGCGGGGCCACGCGGCACCTACGTCCTGCACCCGCTCGACGCCGTCGGCCTCGCACCCCACACCGACGGCACCCGCCTCGTCGGCTGCTGCGGCCCGGACGGCACCCGAGGGGTCAACCACGTGTGCGGCTGCGGGACCGAGGTCGCCATCGTGGCCGCCGACTGCTGCATCCCCACCGAGACCCGGTTCGTCGTGGACGCCGTCCGCGTGGAGGGCGCCGCGTGACCACCCGCCGCCGCACCCCCGCCCCGCCTCGCGAGGACCTCCTCGCCGCCGCCATGGAGATGATCGCCGAGCGCGGACTGGAGAAGCTCACCATGGCGGCGCTCGGCCGCGAGGTCGGGATGAGCAGCGGCCATCTCCTCTACTACTTCCACTCCAAGGACGAACTGCTGCTCCAGACCCTGGAGTGGAGCGAGGGCCGACTCGGCGCCGAGCGCGGCCGGTTGCTGACGCGCGTGTCCGCCACGGTCCGCGAGCGGATCGAGGCGTACGTCGACCTGTATGTCCCCGACGGTCACCGCGACCCGCACTGGACGCTGTGGCTGGAGGTCTGGAACCGCTCGCAGAACGCCGACGACGACGCCCGCGACCGCCAGGCCGCGATCGAGGGCGCCTGGCACCGCGATCTGGTCGCGCTGCTGGCCGAGGGCGTGTCGAGGGGCGAGTTCCGGGCGGTCGACCCGGACCGCTTCGCCGCCCGGCTGCGGGCGCTGCTCGACGGGTTCTCCATCCATGTGGCGATCGGGCTGCGGGGCACCGATCGTGGCCAGATCCTGTCGCACGTAAGGGAGTTCCTCGACGAGTCACTGGGGCGGCCGGGGCTCGCGGACGCATGACCTGCCGTCCGGGTTGTACGTAAACGAGCGCATTGACCCCGTGCCGTGTGATGCGCTTGCATCCCTGTGGGCCCTCGGCGCGGGGGCGAGGGAACGACAAGGTTTCGGGGGGAACCATGTCCAGAGCCGCACGTGTCCGCAGAGTACCGTCCGCCCTGCGCGGGGTCTCCGCGGGCGCGGCCCTCACCGCCGCCCTCGCGCTGACAGCCCTGCCGACCGCCGCCGCCGACGCCGTACGCGTCGACCGGATCAGCACCGCCACCGACGGCACCCAGCTGCCGGTCGCCTCGTCCGGGGCCACGGTCAGCGCGAACGGCCGCTACGCCGCCTTCACCTCCGCCGACCCCACGGGCGGCCACAACACCCGCGTGTACCTCAAGGACCTGCGCACCGGCACCCTGACCCAGGTGCCCGAGGACCTCCAGTACACCGGCGGCGCGATGATCAGCGCCGACGGCCGCCGCGTCGCGTACACCAACGGCAACCGCTACGGGAAGCCGTACGTCCACGACCGGGTGACCGGCGAGACCGTGCAGCTGTGGCCCGCCCAGCCGCCCGACGGGTTCCACGAGCTGGGCCACGCCGAGGCGATCAGCGCCGACGGCCGCCACGTGGCGTACAGCATCGGCAGCCGGCACGGACTGCGGGCCCTGTACGTCCGCGACCTGGCCACCGGCACCGACGAGCAGATCGCGCTGCCGGCCGACGGGGAGATCTGGGAGGCCGCGATCGGCGCGCACGGCCGGACGGTGGCGTACGCCGTGCTCGCGCGCACCGCGCAGGGCGTGACCCATCGCGTGTACGTCAAGGACCGCGCCTCGGGCGAGACCCGGCTCCTCGCCGACGGCCCCGCCCTGAGCGCGCCCAGCCTCCTCCCGCTCGTCGTGGACGGGCGCCGGGTGCTGTACAACGGCCGGTCCGCCGACGGCACGCCGCAGCCGTACGTCCATGACCTGCGCACCGCCCGCACCGAGCCGATCGGTCCGCCCGGCGCCACCGCCGCGGCGGCCGACCCCGGCGGACGCCATGTCCTGCTGTCCCGGGGCGGCGGCCTCACGCTGCTCGACCTGCGCACCGCCAGGGAGCGGGCGGTGGCCACCAGCGGCACGGCCCTCCCGGGCGCGGTCACCCGCCAGGGCCGCTCCGTCATCTTCGCCTCCACGGCCGACGACCTGGTGCCGGACGACACCAACGGGGCGTCGGACGTGTTCATCGACCACATCCACTGACCGACAACCAGCACCACAACAGGGGGAACAGATCTTGTACGTCAGCACACGCACCGCGCTCGCCACCGCCCTCGTCGCCGCCACGGTGGCCCTCACCGGAACGTCGGCGAGCGCCGCGCCCCGCGTCCCGTCCACCGAGCGGATCACCGTGTCCGGCACGGGAGAACAGGGCACCGACTACTCCGGCGGCCCCCACCTGAGCGCGAACGGTCGTTATGCCGCGTTCTCCTCCCACGCCCCGAACCTCGTGCCCGGCGACACGAACGGCGTGGAGGACAGCTTCGTACGCGACCTGCGCACGGGCCGGGTGGAGCGGATCAGCGTCACCTCCGACGGCACCCAGGCCGACGGCGGCACCGAGCCCGTGGCCATCAGCGCCAACGGCCGGTACGTCGTGCTCGTATCGACCGCCGACAACCTCACCGACTGGCCGGAGCCGAAGGAGTACTGGGCCAAGGACGTCTACGTCCACGACCGGGTCACCCACCGCACCGAGCGGGTCAGCACCACACCCACCGGCGCCTCCGCCTACGCGCACGGCGCCGCCGCGATCTCCGACGACGGCCGGTACGTCGCGTTCAACGCCCGCCCGAAGCAGATGGAGAGCGGCCAGACGGTCATCTACCCCGCCGTGTACGTCACCGACCGCCGCACCGGCACCGTCGAGCGGATCACCAACGGTGACCACCCGGACCGGGGCTCCTACCACCTGGACATGAGCGCGGACGGTCGGTACGTGGTCTACGAGCAGTTCGGCCCGCGCGGCGGGGGCGGCGCGATGCTGGTGCACGACCGCCGCACCGGCACCGAGGAACAGGTCGACGTCACCCCGCAGGGCACGCCCGCCCAGCGCTACGGCCTGGACCCCTCCATCTCGGCGGACGGACGCTACGTCGCCTTCACCTACCGGGGCGAGGACCTGGTCCCGGACGGCACCGCGGTCAACACCAGCACCTATGTGCGCGACCTGCGGACCGACACCACCCGCGGCATCGTCCACGACGGCACGGGCGATCCCGCGGTCATCTCCGGCCCCGAGATCAGCCGCAACGGCCGCTACCTCGCCTACGGATTCCGGGCCGCGCAGGGCCAGGACAACGTCTACGTACGGGATCTGCGCACCGGCGCCTCCAGCCTCGCCAGCGTGTCGGTCACCGGCGGCCCCGTCACCGACGACAACGTCTACGCCACCTCGTTCGGCGGCGGCGACAAGCTCCTCGGCCTCGGCGCCGGCTCCGCGCAGCTGGTCCCCGGCGACACCAACGGCGTGACCGACGGCTTCCTGCGTCGCCTGCGGTGATCAGCACAGTGCTCGCATCCTGAGACGGACGGTGAGCACGGGCGCGGACTGTGCCAGACTGCCCCCGTGCTCTCGTTCGCCATGATTATTGGCAGCAGGCGCGCCGGTCCGCAGTGACCACCACGTACGACCAGGTACGGGTGGACACCGTCGTCCTCGACCCGCGCGCAGACCTCTCGCACCCGCGAGGGGTTTTTCTGTTTCCCGGCCCACCCGCAGCCGGGCGGAGAGCGTGAGGGACCATAGGTGGGGGCGGTGGAACCGGTCATTCCGGTAGACCGAGATCCAACACAGGAGCCTTACGACCATGACGGTAACCAGCGAACTCGACGACTCGTTCCACGTCTTCGACACCACCCTGCGCGACGGCGCCCAGCGGGAGGGCATCAACCTCACCGTCGCCGACAAGCTGGCCATCGCACGGCACCTGGACGACTTCGGCGTGGGCTTCATCGAGGGCGGCTGGCCCGGCGCCAACCCGAGGGACACCGAGTTCTTCGCGCGCGCCCAGCAGGAGATCGACTTCCGGCACGCCCAACTGGTCGCCTTCGGCGCCACCCGCCGCGCGGGCGGGAAAGCGAGCGAGGACCCCCAGGTCAATGCCCTCCTGGACTCCGGCGCCCCCGTGATCACCCTGGTCGCGAAGTCCCACGACCGCCACGTCGAACTGGCCCTGCGCACCACCCTGGACGAAAACCTGGAGATGGTCCGCGACACGGTGTCGTACCTCCGCTCCCAGGGCCGCCGCGTGTTCGTCGACTGCGAGCACTTCTTCGACGGATACCGGGCCAACGCCGAGTACGCGAAATCCGTGGTCCGCACAGCGTCGGAAGCCGGCGCGGACGTCGTCATCCTTTGCGACACGAACGGCGGCATGCTCCCCGCCCAGGTCCAGGCAGTGGTCTCCACGGTCCTGGCCGACACGGGCGCCCGGCTCGGCATCCACGCCCAGGACGACACCGGCTGCGCGGTCGCCAACACCCTCGCCGCCGTCGACGCGGGCGCGACCCACGTCCAGTGCACGGCCAACGGCTACGGCGAGCGGGTAGGCAACGCCAACCTCTTCCCGGTGGTGGCGGCCCTGGAGCTGAAGTACGGCAAGAAGGTCCTCCCCGACGGCCACCTGCGCGAGATGACCCGGATCTCGCACGCCATCGCCGAGGTCGTCAACCTCACCCCCTCCACGCACCAGCCGTACGTCGGCGTCTCCGCCTTCGCGCACAAGGCCGGCCTGCACGCCTCCGCGATCAAGGTCGACCCGGACCTGTACCAGCACATCGACCCCGAGCTGGTCGGCAACACCATGCGCATGCTGGTCTCCGACATGGCCGGCCGCGCCTCGGTCGAGCTCAAGGGCAAGGAACTCGGCATCGACCTGGGCGGCGACCGGGAGCTGGTCGGCCGGGTGGTCGAGCGGGTCAAGGAGCGCGAGCTCAAGGGCTACACGTACGAAGCGGCCGACGCCTCCTTCGAACTCCTCCTCCGCGCCGAGGTCGAGGGCAAGCCCCTGAAGTACTTCGGCGTCGAGTCCTGGCGAGCGATCGTCGAGGACCGCCCCGACGGCACCCACGCCAACGAGGCCACGGTCAAGCTCTTCGCCAAGGGCGAGCGCATCGTCGCCACGGCCGAGGGCAACGGCCCGGTCAACGCCCTCGACCGCGCGCTGCGAGTCGCCCTGGAGAAGATCTACCCCCAGCTCGCCAAGCTGGACCTCGTCGACTACAAGGTCCGCATCCTGGAG
Source organism: Streptomyces sp. NPDC093591 (assembly GCF_044764885.1). Classification (NCBI taxonomy): domain Bacteria; kingdom Bacillati; phylum Actinomycetota; class Actinomycetes; order Kitasatosporales; family Streptomycetaceae; genus Streptomyces; species Streptomyces sp. NPDC093591. The sequence goes on along the minus strand of NZ_JBIWIY010000027.1, from coordinate 306 downwards.
GGCGTCCACGGCACCCAGTCCACCACCCGCGTCCTGATCTCCACGTCCGACGGGGCAGGGGAGTGGTCCACGGTCGGCGTCGCCGAGAACGTCATCGCAGCGTCCTGGCAGGCCCTGGAGGACGCATACACGTACGGGCTGCTGCGGGCCGGGGTGACCCCGGCGGAGTGACTGCGTCGGCTGGGCCGGCTCACAGGTGCCGTTCACTTTGGCAGCTGCCCGGCACTGCCGCTGGTCGGGGTTGGGTCGCGCGGCCCGGCGCTACGGGGTGCCGCTGCGCCCACCCGTGCCGCCCCAGCGGCACGA
>NZ_JBIWIY010000026.1:91361-132774 GCF_044764885.1 Streptomyces sp. NPDC093591 | reverse complement strand
GGTGTCCGTCCTCGGTCCGGTGGTGGGCGTACTGCCAGGAGGTGCCGTTTCTTGACACCGGACTCTGCGGGCGGACACCCCCCGGCACGTCCCCTTCCCGCCGCGCGCGACTGCGGGCCCGCGGGGCTACGCGTTCGACCTCGTCCGGCGCCTTGCGGCGCCGGCCCGTGCATTTCAGCCTGCCCGGTGTTCGAAGACGAGACCACACCATCCCACCCACCCGTAGGGGGCTTCACCTCTCGGCGCCGGTCCAGGCACTTCAGCCCGTCCGGCGTTTGAGGACGAGGCCCGTTCAGGGCCGATGCGGGGGTCTGGGGGCCGCAGGTCCCCAGGGGGTTGGAGGGGCGGCAGCCCCTGGGGATGGGACGGGTAGGGGCGGCGGGGGCGAGGGACCCGGTCCGGCGTTACGCCGTGGCTGTTTCCGGGGCCGGTGGGGTGGGGGACAGTTGGCGGGCCAGCCAGGTGGGTACGCCGCCCAGGAGGCGGAACAGGCGGCGGGCCTCGTCGCGCAGCCGGGAGGCCTCCGGTTCGGTCTCCGCGTCGGCGAGGGACGCCAGCGCGGGGGCCGTGCCCACCAGGTAGCCCAACTCCTCGCGGATCCGGAGGGATTCGGCGAAGCCGTGCCGGGCCTCCGCCAACTCGCCGTCCCGCAGGGCGAGTCCGGCCAGATGGCGCCAGGTGAAGGAGAGGAGGAGCGGGTCGGCGTGGGCCGTCGCGCCCGCGTGGGCCCGGCGGTATGCCGCGCGGGCCGCCTGCGGGGAGCGCGCCAGGTTCTCCGCCAGGAGCCCCCGGCGGAAGTCGAGCAGGGCCCTGCCCGCCGCCCCCGGAGGGATCAGCGCCGCCGCCCGCCCCAGCGCGGCCCGCGCCTCGTCGGCCCGGTCGCGCACTCCGTGCAGTGTCGACGCGTACGCAAGTTGCCCGCGTTCACAAGCGGCCGCGCCCCGCTCGTCGTCACCGTGCGCGAGCGCCTCGGCCGTGCGCAGCGCGTCCTCGGCCTCCTCCCAGCCCTGCTCGGTGTAGAGACAGCGCTCCACCAGCAGCGACGCCCGCTGCAGCGCGGTCTGCGGGGTCACCGGCTGTAGCAGGGCCGCCGCGTCCGACCAGCAAGCGCGTGAGCGCAGCCGCCATACCGCGGTCTGGAGTGGATCGTCACCGGCGGTCGTTCCGTTACCAGACATGGCGGTATACGCCACCTCGCCCTCCCCGAGCACGCCATCGAGCTGTTGAGTGGTGGCGGCATCTCAGCATGGATCGCCGGGTTCGGCCAAGAGGGTGGGTGAAGGATTTCACAAAGTCGTGGGACAGCGGCGGCACTTGGTGCCGTCCGTTGCCGCTCGTGCGAGGTGTCGCGCGGGCTCAACTCATCCGCAATGCCAAGAAGAAATCCAGCTTGTCCTCCAGGCGGGACAGGTCCCGGCTCGTCAACTGCTCGATTCGCCCCACCCGGTAGCGCAGCGTGTTGACGTGCAGGTGGAGGCGGGTCGCGCAACGGGTCCAGGAGCCGTCGCAGTCGAGGAACGCCTCCAGGGTGGGGATCAGTTCGGCGCGGTGCCGGCGGTCGTAGTCACGCAGCGGGTCCAGGAGGCGGGCCGTGAAGGCCCGGCGGACGTCGTCCGGGACGAAGGGGAGCAGGAGGACGTGGGAGGCCAGCTCCTGGTGGCCCGCCGCGCAGACCCGGCCCGTGCGCGCTGCCGCGACGCGGCGGGCGTGCCGGGCCTCCTCCAGAGCGCCGCGCAGGCCCTCCGCCGAGTGCACCGCCGCGCTCACGCCGAGCGTGACCCGGCCGTCGCCGTCCAGGCCCGCCGACAGCGCGTCCCGGATCGAGTCGAGGAGCGTGTCCGCGTGGATGCCCGCTTCGGAGCCGTCGTGCTCCGAGGAGACCGCGGGGAGGGGGACGAGGGCGATGGCCTCGTCGCCGGTGTGGGCCACGGCTATGCGGTCGGAGGGTTCGGGGCCGGTCGCGAGCGGGTCGACCAGGATCTCCTCCAGGAGGGACTGGGCGATCGGGCCGGGTTCGGTGTCCTGGCCCTCCCACTCGACGCGGGCCACCACCACCTGCCAGTGCGGGGCCGCGCCCAGGCCGGGCAGGAGGACCGGTGCCGCCACCCGCAGGCGCGCGGCGATCTCGGCGGGGGCCGCGCCCGTCTGGACCAGTTCGAGGACCTCCTGTGCGAGGCGGCGGCGGACCGTGCGGGCTGCGTCGCGCCGGTCGCGTTCCACCGCGATCAGCTGGGTGACGCCCTGGAGCAGGTCGAGCCGCTCCTCGGGCCAGTCGCTCGCGTCCGCCTCCACGGCCAGCAGCCAGTCCGACAGCACCGTCTCGCGCACGTCCCGCGCCGCCCGCGGGGAGCGGGCGCCGCTGCGGATCGGGAAGAGCGAGTAGGCAGTGCTGCCGATGGTCGTGCGGTGCGGGCCGCGACGGGCTGTGCGGGCGGCCGAGAGGTGTTCCGCCGCCAGCTTCGCGCACATCTCCGCGGGGAGTGCCGGGCCCCCCTCCTTCGAGCCCGCGATGAGCCGCCCGGTCGGCGCCAGCACCCAAGCCCGCAGGTCCAGGTCCGAGCCCAGCAGGTCGAGGACGACGTCCGGGCCGCCGCCCGCAGGGCCCGACGTCATCATCCGGCGATGGCGGTCGACGACGGCCGCCAGGTCCCCGGCCCGCTCGCCGCTGACCTGCCGTACGACATGCTCGGTGATCGTCGCGAAGGCCACCGACTCGTGCACCGCGAAGAGCGGCAGGCGGTGCCGGGTGCAGGCCAGCACCAGGTCGTCGGGGATGTCACCCAGCTCGGCCTCGCCGGCCGCCAGCGCGGCCACACCGGCCTGCACCAGGATGCGCACGAAAGGCTCGGAGTCCGCGGCGTTCCTGCGCCAGGCCAGCCCGGTGAGCACCAGCTCGCCGCCCGAGAGATAGCGGCTGGGGTCCCTGAGGTCGGTGGTCATCACACCCCGCACGGTGCGGTCCAGCTCTTCCTCGCCGCCGAGCAGCTTGAGGCCCAGCGCGTCGGTGTCCAGCAGTGCGCGCAGCCGCATTCTCGTCGCCGCCGTTCTTTGTCTCGAAATCTACGATGGATCCAGGAGGGTGTGTCGTGAGCGGCCCGTCCGGCGGGCCGGTCCAGGGTGACTGCCGTCTCCCGAGCTGTGTCCCGGCTGTGTGCCTGGTCACACGGGGTGTGTCTCACGTTTCCACGGAAAAACGGGGAGGTTACTGGTGACCTCTGTTCATACGAATCTACAAGATGACCTCCCTGGCCAGCCAACTCCTTCATGGTTTCCGTGACTGACCCCGGTGGAGCACGGCGCTGTGTACTGACGTCAATGCGCGTTAACAGCACATGAACGAGCCGGGCCTGCCGCACCTGATCTGGCTCAAACCGTACGACCCACGAGACGAAGAAGAGAGCCGGTCATGGACTTCCTTCGCCCCGCCAGCTGGGAGGAGGCGCTCGCCGCGAAGGCCGAGCACCCCACCGCTGTGCCGATTGCGGGTGGCACCGATGTGATGGTCGAGATCAACTTCGACCACCGCCGGCCCGAGTACCTCCTCGACCTGAACCGCATCGGCGACCTCTACGAGTGGGAGGTCGGCGAGGACAGCGTGCGGCTCGGTGCCTCCGTCCCGTACAGCCAGATCATGGAGAGCCTGCGCGCCGAGCTGCCGGGCCTGGCCCTCGCCTCGCACACGGTCGCCTCCCCGCAGATCCGCAACCGCGGCGGCGTCGGCGGCAACCTCGGCACCGCCTCCCCGGCCGGCGACGCCCACCCCGCCCTCCTGGCGGCAGGCGCCGAGGTCGAGGTCGAGTCGGTGCGCGGCAGCCGCCGTATCCCGATCGACGAGTTCTACACCGGCGTGAAGCGCAACGCGCTGGCAGCGGATGAGCTCATCCGGGCCGTGCACATCAAGAAGGCCGACGGGCCGCAGCAGTACTCCAAGGTGGGGACCAGGAACGCCATGGTCATCGCCGTGTGTGCCTTCGGGCTGGCCCTGCATCCCGAGACGCGGACCGTGCGTACGGGGATCGGCTCGGCCGCCCCTACGCCGGTGCGGGCCAAGGCCGCCGAGGAGTTCCTGAACGCGGCGCTCGAAGAGGGCGGCTTCTGGGACAACGGCAAGATCATCACCCCGTCGGTCGCCAAGCAGTTCGCGGAGCTGTGCTCCGGCGCCTGCAACCCGATCGACGACGTCCGGGGCACGGCGAGCTACCGCCGCCACGCGGTCGGCATCATGGCCCGCCGCACGCTGACCTGGACCTGGGAGTCGTACCGCGGCACTGACGGCCGTACCAATCAGAAGGGGAGTGTCGCCTGATGCGCGTCAACTTCACTGTCAATGGACGTCCGCAGGAAGCCGACGACGTCTGGGAGGGCGAGAGCCTTCTGTACGTGCTGCGCGAGCGGCTCGGTCTGCCGGGGTCGAAGAACGCCTGTGAGCAGGGCGAGTGCGGTTCCTGCACCGTCCGGCTGGACGGTGTGCCGGTGTGTTCGTGCCTGGTCGCCGCCGGGCAGGTCGAGGGCCGTGAGGTCGTCACCGTCGAGGGGCTCGCCGAGTTCGCCAAGCAGCGTGCCGAGCACGGTGGATGTGCGACCGGTGCCTGCGGTACGGACGGGAAAGCGGGGACCTCGCTGCAGGACGCCCAGCAGTGGGCGGCCAAGGGGCAGGACTCGCAGACCGGCGAGGGCACCGAACTCTCCCCGATCCAGCAGGCGTTCATCGACGCCGGCGCCGTCCAGTGCGGCTTCTGCACGCCGGGTCTGCTGGTCGCCGCCGACGAGATGCTGGAGCGCAACCCGAACCCGACCGACGCGGACATCCGCGAGGCCCTGTCGGGCAACCTGTGCCGCTGCACGGGCTACGAGAAGATCATGGACGCGGTCCGCCTGGCGGCCGCCCGGCAGGGAGAGGCGGTCTGAGCATGCCCACCAACGGCGCTCCCACGAAGATCACGCAGGGCTCCCAGACCAAGGGCGGCATCGGTGAGTCGACGCTCCGCCCGGACGGCACCCTCAAGGTCACCGGCGAGTTCGCGTACTCGTCCGACATGTGGCACGAGGACATGCTCTGGGGTCAGATCCTGCGGTCGACCGTCGCGCATGCCGAGATCGTGTCCATCGACACGAGCGAGGCGCTGGCCATGGCGGGTGTCTACGCCGTCATGACGTACGACGACCTGCCGACCGAGGTGAAGAACTACGGCCTGGAGATCCAGGACACCCCGGTCCTCGCGCACGGCAGGGTACGCCACCACGGTGAGCCGGTCGCGATCGTCGCCGCCGACCACCCGGAGACCGCGCGCCGGGCCGCCGCGAAGATCAAGGTCGAGTACCGCGAGCTGCCCGTCATCACCGACGAGGCCTCCGCGACCGCCCCGGACGCGATCCTCATCCACGAGAACCGCGACGACCACCACAGCGGCCACGTCCCGCACCCGAACATCGTCCACCGCCAGCCGATCCTCCGCGGCAACGCCGAGGAGGCCGCCAAGAAGGCGGACGTGATCGTCAAGGGCGAGTACACCTTCGGCATGCAGGACCAGGCCTTCCTCGGCCCGGAGTCCGGCCTCGCCGTGCCGGACGAGGACGGCGGCGTCCACCTCTACATCGCCACCCAGTGGCTGCACTCCGACCTGCGCCAGATCGCGCCCGTGCTCGGCCTGCCCGAGAAGAAGGTGCGGATGACGCTGGCCGGCGTCGGCGGCGCCTTCGGCGGTCGCGAGGACCTGTCGATGCAGATCCACGCCTGTCTGCTGGCGCTGCGGACCGGAAAGCCCGTAAAGATCGTCTACAACCGGTTCGAGTCCTTCTTCGGGCACGTCCACCGTCACCCCGCCAAGCTCTACTACGAGCACGGCGCCACGAAGGACGGCAAGCTCACCCATGTGAAGTGCCGGATCGTGCTCGACGGCGGCGCGTACGCCTCCGCGTCGCCCGCGGTCGTCGGTAACGCCTCCTCGCTCAGCATCGGCCCGTACGTGGTCGACGACGTCGACATCGAGGCCATCGCCCTCTACACCAACAACCCGCCCTGCGGCGCCATGCGCGGCTTCGGCGCGGTCCAGGCGTGCTTCGCTTACGAGGCGCAGATGGACAAGGTGGCGAAGAAGCTGGGCATGGACCCGGTGGAGTTCCGGCAGCTGAACGCGATGGAGCAGGGGACGATCATGCCGACCGGGCAGCCGGTCGACTCCCCGGCCCCGGTCGCCGAACTCCTGCGCCGCGTCAAGACGATGCCGATGCCGCCGGAGCGCCAGTGGGAGAGCAGCGAGGGCGCGGACGTACGGCAGCTGCCGGGCGGCCTGTCCAACACCACGCACGGTGAAGGCGTCGTACGCGGTGTCGGTTACGCGGTCGGTATCAAGAACGTCGGCTTCTCCGAGGGCTTCGACGACTACTCCACCGCCAAGGTGCGCATGGAGGTCATCGGCGGCGAGCCCGTCGCGACCGTGCACACCGCCATGGCGGAGGTTGGCCAGGGCGGCGTCACCGTCCACGCGCAGATCGCCCGCACCGAGCTGGGCGTCACCCAGGTGACGATCCACCCGGCGGACACGCAGGTGGGCAGCGCCGGTTCGACGTCGGCCTCGCGGCAGACGTACGTCACGGGCGGCGCCGTGAAGAACTCCTGCGAGCTCGTCCGCGAGAAGGTCCTGGAGATCGGGCGCCGCAAGTTCGGCTCCTACCACCCGGCCTGGGCGACGGCGGAGCTGCTGCTGGAGGGCGGCAAGGTCGTCACCGACGGCGGCGAGGTCCTCGCCGACCTGGTGGACGTCCTGGAGGGCGAGGCCGTCGAGGTCGAGGCCGAGTGGCGGCACCGCCCCACCGAGGCCTTCGACCTGCGCACCGGCCAGGGCAACGGCCACGTCCAGTACTCCTTCGCCGCGCACCGCGCCGTCGTCGAGGTCGACACCGAGCTCGGCCTGGTCAAGGTCATCGAGCTGGCCTGCGCCCAGGACGTCGGCAAGGCCCTCAACCCGCTGTCCGTCCTCGGCCAGATCCAGGGCGGCACCCTCCAGGGCATGGGCATCGCGGTGATGGAGGAGATCGTCGTCGATCCCAAGACCGCGAAGGTCAGGAACCCGTCCTTCACGGACTACCTGCTCCCGACCATCCTCGACACGCCGATCATCCCGGTCGACGTGCTCGAACTCGCCGACGAGCACGCCCCGTACGGGCTGCGCGGCATCGGCGAGGCCCCCACCCTGTCGTCGACCCCGGCCGTCCTCGCGGCGATCCGGAACGCGACCGGGCTGGAGCTGGACCGGACGCCGGTACGGCCGGAGCACCTCACCGGCACGGCGTAAGGAACCCCCCAGAAACTCTCCGGGCGGCGCCGGGAACGTCACACTTCGCCGCGCCGCCCGGAGTACTCAGATCGTTCGTCTCGGGCCGTCCCCCGGGTCGTGCGGCCGAAGCACCTTCCCAAATCCCGTGGCCGCAAAGGCGGTTGACGGGGGCCCCTGTGAACCTTGGGAGTAGGCCCACATGACCCAGCAGTCAATGGAGCCCAGGACCACAGCCGAAGACGCGGGAGAAGGCACCCGCGTCCCGGCCGGCAGGTCCTGGCTCGACCGGTACTTCCACATATCCAAGAGAGAGTCCACGATCGCGCGCGAGGTGCGCGGCGGCATCACCACCTTCATGGCGATGGCGTACATCCTCCTGCTCAACCCTCTGATCCTGTCCGGCAAGGACGCGGCGGGGGACACCCTCGCCCAGAAGGCCCTGATCACCGCGACCGCGTTCGCGGCGGCCCTCACCACGCTGCTGATGGGCTTCTTCGGCAAGGTGCCGCTCGCCCTCGCCGCCGGCCTCTCCGTCTCCGGCGTCCTCGCTTCGCAGGTCGCCCCGCAGATGACCTGGCCGCAGGCCATGGGCATGTGTGTGATGTACGGCGTGGTCATCATGCTCCTGGTCGTCACCGGCCTGCGCGAGATGATCATGAACGCGATCCCGCTCGCGCTGAAGCACGCGATCACCATGGGCATCGGCCTGTTCGTCGCCCTGATCGGCTTCTTCAAGGCCGGCTTCGTGCACCAGGGCGAGGCCACCCCGGTCACCCTCGGCCCCGCCGGCGAACTGGCCGGCTGGCCCGTCCTGCTCTTCGCCGTCACGCTGCTCGCGATCTTCATGCTCCAGGCGCGGGGCATCCCCGGCGCGATCCTGATCGGCATCGTCGGCGGCACCGTCCTCGCGGTCGTCCTCAACGCGCTGAACGTCATCGATCCCAAGCAGTGGGCCAGCGGCGCACCCGAACTGCACGGCAGCGCCGTCTCCATGCCGGACTTCTCGATCTTCGGCAACGTCGAGTTCGGCGGCTGGGGCGAGGTCGGCGCGATGACGGTCGGCATGATCGTCTTCACCCTGGTGCTCGCCGGGTTCTTCGACGCGATGGCGACGATCATCGGCGTCGGCACCGAGGCCAAGCTCGCCGACGACAAGGGCCGGATGCCGGGCCTGTCCAAGGCGCTGTTCATCGACGGCGCTGGCGGTGCTATCGGCGGCGTGTCCGGCGCATCCGGCCAGACGGTGTTCGTCGAGTCGGCGACCGGCGTGGGCGAGGGCGCCCGTACGGGCCTGTCCTCGGTCGTCACCGGCCTGTTCTTCGCGGCCTGCCTCTTCTTCACCCCGCTGACGGCCATCGTGCCGGGCGAGGTCGCGGCGGCGGCCCTGGTGGTCATCGGCGCCATGATGATGATGAACGCGCGGCACGTGGACTGGTCCGACCGGGCCACGGCGATCCCGGTGTTCCTCACCGTCGTGATCATGCCGTTCACGTACTCGATCACGGCCGGTGTCGCCGCCGGTGTCATCTCGTACGTCGCCATCAAGGGCGCGCAGGGCAAGGCACGGGAGATCGGGGCGTTCATGTGGGCCCTGACAGGCATCTTCCTGGTCTATTTCGCCCTCAATCCCATTGAGAGCTGGATGGGCGTGCACTAGCAGGTCAGTGAACCGCCCTCCGCACAACCGCTGTCAAGGAGACCGAGAGATGTTGGACATCGCCGAAGAGCTGCACCGGTGGGTCGAGCAGGGACGCGACTTCGCCGTGGCCACCGTGGTGGCGGTCGGCGGCAGCGCACCCCGCCAGCCCGGCGCCGCGCTCGCGGTGGACGCCGACGGTACGGCCATCGGCTCGGTCTCCGGCGGCTGTGTGGAGGGCGCGGTGTACGAGCTGTGCCAACAGGCGCTGCAGGACGGCGAGACGGTCCTGGAGCGCTTCGGCTACAGCGACGAGGACGCCTTCGCCGTCGGCCTGACGTGCGGGGGCGTCATCGACATCCTCGTCACGCCGGTACGGGCCCAGGATCCGGCCCGCCCGGTGCTCGCGGCCGCGCTGCGGGCGGCCGCGGGCGGGGAGGCGGCGGCGGTGGCACGGATCGTGTCGGGGCCGGGCGAGCTGATGGGCCGGGCGCTGCTGATCCGGCCCGACGGCTCCCGCGAGGGCGGCTTCGGCGCCCACCCCGAGCTGGACCGCACGGTCGCGGCGGAGGCGGGCGCGTTCCTCGACGCGGGCCGCACCGGCACCCTGGAGATCGGCGAGCAGGGCTCGCGTTGCGGCGCCCCGCTCACGGTGCTGGTCGAGTCCTCGGTCCCGCCGCCCCGGATGATCGTCTTCGGCGCCATCGACTTCGCGTCGGCGCTGGTAAGGATCGGCAAGTTCCTGAACTACCACGTGACGGTGTGCGACGCCCGCCCCGTCTTCGCGACGAGGGCCCGCTTCCCGGAGGCCGACGAGATCGTCGTGGAGTGGCCGCACCAGTACCTGGAACGGACCTCCGTGGACGCCCGTACCGTCCTGTGCGTCCTCACCCACGACGCCAAGTTCGACGTACCGCTGCTGCGGCTGGCACTGCGCCTGCCGGTGGCGTACGTGGGCGCGATGGGCTCCCGCCGCACCCACCTGGACCGCAACGAGAGACTGCGCGAAGTCGGCGTCACCGACCTGGAGTTGGCAAGGCTGCGGTCTCCGATCGGGCTGGACCTCGGCGCCCGTACGCCCGAGGAGACGGCCCTGTCGATCGCCGCGGAGATCGTCGCCGACCGGCGTGGCGGGAGCGGGGCCTCACTGACGGGAGCGCACACGCCGATCCATCACGACGCGGTGTCGTCGCCGGCGGGGCGTATCGGGTCGGTGGCCTGAGCCCGGGGTACCGGCTGGTCGGGCCAGGCGAAGGCGTAGGCCGGGTCGCCGCCCCGGCCGATCCTGACGTGACGAAGGAGCTCGCGGACGATGCCCGCGTTGCCCATGGCCCACCCTGTCTCCGCTTCCAGGTCGCTCGGGGTGGCCCGGTGCTCGACGTTGGACCAGCGGGCGCCGTCGGCGTCGCGGGTGGCGTGGGCGGCGAGGTCGACGACGAGGATCTGGGCGAAATCGTGGCCGTCGCCCTGCTCGGCGATCCGGTCGCAGGCCAGCGCCAGCACGCCCGCCGTGCCGCAGCAGCGGCCGTGGTTGTCCCAGAAGCCGGGGTGCTCCCGGCGCGGCAGGCCGCAGTGCGTGACGGTGTGCCAGCAGCGGTCGGCCAGGGCAGCCCAGGCGGGGTCGGCGGTGATGTCCCGCAGCAGGCGGAAGACCTGGGCGTCACCGGTCGGGCCATGGCACCAGCCGTAGTTGTACCGCTCGACCACGTCGGGGCGGTGGTGCGGGTCGGAGTGGGGGACGAGGAAGCCGTCGGGCCCGTCCTCGTTGCGCGACACGACGTCCGCGGCACCGGCCAGGGCGAGTTCGACCAAGTCCTTTCGGCCGGTCACGTGGCCCACCGTGGCCAGCCCGTACACGATGCCGAGCGTGCCGTGCGAGATGTGGTGCATGCGCGCGGGCGCGCCGGGCCGATGCTGCCACTGGACCCCGGCCGGGGTCCGTTCGGCTGTGCGGGCATAGGGCTCCATTGCCTGGACGGCCAGGTCCTCCTGGCCGGTGAGGAGCGCACCGAGGCCGATGCCCGCGTTGCCGCCCATCAGCTCGAACAGCTCGCCCCACCGTGTCCCGTCGAAGCGTGACCGCACCAACTCCAGAGCCCGGTCGGCGGCGGCGCCGGCGGCGGTGTCACCCAGGGCGTCGTGGACGGCCCGCAGTGCGAGGGCCATTCCGGTGCGGCCGAAGTAGAGGGAGTCGTGGTCGTAGCTCTCGACGGAGTCCGCCAGACCGCGGGCCGCTCGACGGGCGGCGTCCGCGTAGGAGTCGTCGCCGAAGTGCCGCCATGCTTCCAGGAGGACCGGGACGACGCCCGCCGTACCGCCGTAGAGCAGGGGATCGGGCTCGTCGTCGGAGGGCCTCTTCGGCCATACGAGGCCGTCGCCCCCGCTGTCACGTGCGACGGACAGCAGCCACCGCAGACCGTCCACCGCCAAGGCCTCGACTTCGTCCGGCGCCAAGCTCGTTGCCCCTGTCTCGATCATGGCGCCACTCTGTCACGCTCGCCGCCCGGGACTCAGACCCGCAGCACGAAGCACCGCACCCCGCCCCCGTCGAGGTCGTAGGACTCCCCACGCCCCCACCCCTCCGTCACGGCCGCCACGTCCTCGGCCGTCACCCCGATGTACCGCCGCTCCTCGGGCAACCGCTCCGCCAGCGGCGTCGTCACCACCCACGCCCCGCCCGGCGCCAGCAGCCCCCGCACCCGTTCCGCGACCGCCCCCTTGTCCGTCATGAAGGCGAGGACCAGCCGCATCGTCACGAGGTCGAAGCCGGCCCGGGGCAGGCGCGCCGCGACCTCGGTGGCGTCCTCGAAGTCCAGGCGGCGTACGCGCAGGCGAGGCTCCAGATCCGCGTACCGGTCGCGGGCCGCCGCCACCGCAGCGTCCGCCCAGTCGACGGCGAGCGTGTCGTAGCCGAGCCCCGCGAGTGCGGCGGCGTACGTGCCGAGTCCGCAGCCGATGTCCAGGGCCCGGGCGCCGGCGCGTGGCCGTACCGCCTGGCCCAGCAGCCGCAGTTCCCGCTCCCTGACGCTCCGAAAGCCCCGTCCCCGGGCGAAGTGGTCCTCCCAGCGCGCCCGCGCGACCCGCGTCATGGCTGCCTCAGCAGCCGGTTCACCGCGCGCCCGAACACATACCGCGCCGTCCGCTCCAGTACGCCGTCGAACAGCGCCGGCAGCGGGCGTACCCCCAGCTCCTCGCGCCACACCACGCGCGCCCGCCCGCCCGGTCCCGGCCGCACCTCGATCTCGGCCCAGCCCGTCACCACCCTGCCCCGCTTCTCCAGCCGGCACAGACCAGGAGTCTCCTCACCCGGCGGCTCCCACACCGTGACCTCCATCGGGTCGCCGAACGAGAGCGGGCCGACTCCCGAGCGGGCCACGAAACGGGAGCCCACGTGGGTCGGCGGGGGAGTGGTGACCGTGACACGGGTCAGTGGGACCACCTCGCCGTGCCGGGGCCACTCCGTCAGACGGCGCCACGCCTCGTCGAGGGAGAGCGGAACCGTGCGTTCGAGGAGGAAGGTGACCACGGAGCGATCTTAGGGAATCGGGCTGTGGCTGCGGGGTGGCGGCGGGGTGGCGGCGCCGGCCGGTACGGGGACCGGCGGTGATCCACCGCTCCCCGTACCGGCTGCGCCTCACTGGGCGTAGAACGTGGCGTCCGCCCTGTCCGTCGCCGTGCTCAGTGCCTGCACCTGCAACAGGTACTCGAAGTGCCGGATGTAGCGCCCGGCGTAGTTGTACGACTCGTACGAGACGCCTGCCGAGTCGGACAGCCCGGCTCGCTTGTAGAAGCTCGCGTCGGACGCGAACGTCGCCGTCCCGTCGTTCTTCTCCACCCACACCTCGAAGTTCTTGTGCCGGAGGTAGTAGCCGGGGAAGTTGGTGGACTCCAGGGAGACCGTGCCGCTGCCCGCCAGGCCGGTGACCACGCGGAACTGCGAGTCGGCGAGCGGGGAGACGTTGGCCTCGATGCGGGCGCGGTACTCCCAGTGGCGCATGAACCGGTCCGGGAAGTTGTACGACGAGAAGCGCTGCGGCGTGACTCCGTCGGCCACCGGGATGCCGAAGTCGGGGGTGCCGTCAGCCTTCCAGTACAGCTTCTGGACGCGGGTGCGGCGGTTGGGGTCGTTGAGCGGGTCGCCGCTGATGTCCTTGTAGCTGCGGTCGTGGTAGACGAGGATGTCGCTCTTGCCGTCCTCGGAGACGGTGAAGGAGTTGTGGCCCGGACCGTACTGGCCGGTGGCGGCGTTGCTGGTGAACACCGGCGTGGCACTCTTGGTCCAGTTCGCCGCGTTGAGCAGGTCGGCGCTCGCGGAGGCGGACAGCAGTCCCAGGCAGTAGTTGCTGTCGGTGGCGCTCGCCGAGTACGACATGAACACCTTGCCGCCGCGCTGGATCACCGCCGGCCCCTCGTTGACCTTGTAGCCGACCGTCTCCCAGGAGTAGGTGGGCCGCGACAGCATCACCGGAGTGCCGGTGATGGTCCAGGGGTTGGCCATCTTCGCGAGGTAGATGTCCGTGTTGTTGTTCACGGACGGGTCGCGCTGCGCCCAGGACAGGTAGCGCACGCCGTTCACGACGAAGGTGGTGGCGTCCAGCGAGAAGCTCTCCCACTGGGTCTTGATCTGCCCCTTCTCCGTCCAGGTGGCGGTCAGCGGGTTGGCGCCGGTGCCCTCCAGGACGTACATGCGGATCGCCCATATGTCGTTGGTGGCGCCGGCGGCGAAGTAGACGTACCACTTGCCGTCGATGAAGTGGATCTCGGGCGCCCAGATGTGCGCGCCCATCACGCCGCTGGTGTGCTTGGTCCAGATGGTGACCTCCTGGGCCGTGGACAGGCCCTGGATGGTGGTCGCCCGGCGCAGCACGATGCGGTCGTACTCGGGGACGGTCGCGGTGAAGTAGTAGTAGCCGTCGGTGTGTTTGAAGATGTGGGGGTCGGCCCGCTTCTCGGCGATCGGGTTGGTGTAGGTCACGGCGGGGGAGGCGGGCACGGCGGCCTGGGCGGCGGGGGACGGGCCGACGAGGCAGGCCGCGAGGGCGACCAGGACGGCCATGAGCAGCCGTACGGCTATGCGTCTCAAGGGAGTTCTCCGGATCGGAAAGGGTGATCAGAGGGGGTGTCCGAGGGTGATCGGAGCGGGTGATCAGCGGGGGCGGATCACGTGGTGGGGACGAGCTTCCACTGCTGGCAGTTGTTGTTCAGCCACGTCCACTGCCGTACGTCGGTGCCGTTCGCGGTGCCGCAGTCGGCGACGTCGGCGACCTTGCCGGTGGACTCGTTGACGATGCGGACGTAGTCGCCGGTCGCGGTGAGGACGAGGCGGTAGCGCTGGCACTTGTTGTTCAGCCAGGACCACTGCCGGATGTCGGCGCCGTCGGTCGCGGAGCACTCGGCGGTGTCCATCACCTTGCCGGTCGCCACGTTGACCAGCCGGTTGGTGTCGTCGCCCAGGTCCTCCAGCTTCCACTTCTGGTTGGCGCCGCCGGTGCAGGTCCACTGGAAGATGTTGGTGCCGTCGGCGGTGTTCCCGCCGTTCACGTCGAGGCACTTGCCGCTGTTGCGGTTGACGAGGGTGTACGACGTCGGCGTCGCCGCCGTCTCGCCGGACGGGCCGGGCAGCGTGGTGCCGAGGGCGACGGGGGTGCCGAAGTTCGGGGTGCCGTCGGCGTTCCAGGTGAACTCCTGGGCGCGGGTGGTGCGTCCGTTGCCGCAGCCGCCGTTGGAGGCGGAGTTGGCGTGGTAGACGATCCAGTTCTCGGTGCCGTCGGGCGAGGTGAAGAAGCCGTTGTGGCCGGGGCCGTAGACGCCGCCCGCGTCACTGCGCTGGAAGACCGGCGTCTGCTTCTTGGTCCAGGACGCCGGGTTCAGCGGGTCGGAGCCGGTCAACTCCAGCTGCCCGAGCTTGTAGTCGGCGGTCTGGCAGGAGCTCGCGGAGTAGGTGAGGAAGGTGCGGCCGTTGCGGTAGAGCGGCTCGGGGCCTTCGTTGACCGGGCTGCCGGAGCGTTCCCAGTCCAGCGTCGGGCTGGAGATGATCGTGAAGGTGTTGCTGGCGAGGGTGTAGGGATTGCTCATCGGCGCGATGACCAGGCTCTGTGTACTGCCGTTGATGAACCCGCTGCCCAGCAGGTACAGCTTGTTGTTGGCCTGCAGCACACTGGCGTCGATCAGCCAGCCGCCCGGTGTGAGGTTGGAGCCGGTGAGCGAGCCCTTGTAGGTGTACGGCCCCATGGGGTCGGTGCCGGCGCTCTCCAGGACATGGGTCCGCTGCGAGTCGCAGCAGGCGACACCGCTCTGGCCGGCCGAGTAGTACACGTACCACTTGCCGCCCAGGAAGTGCATCTCCGGCGCCCAGAAGTTGGTGTTGCGGGTCGACGTGGTGTCCGCGTACACCTGCACGTTGGGCGCGGTGGCCAGGCCCGCGAGGGTCGGCGACTTGCGGATGCCGAGGATGCCGGTGAACGTCGTGGTGATCAGGTAGTAGTTGCCGTCGTGGTACTGCAGCCAGGGGTCGGCGCCCTTGAACGACTTCAGCGGGTTCGTGTACGGGCGGCCGTCCGCCGCGGACGCCGGTTGCGTGGTCGCCACCAGGGCGAGGAGGGCCGCGAGTACGCAGAGGATCAGTGATCTGCGGCGCTTCCTCAGCGGTGGGTGAGACATCCGGGGCATACGAGACCGTCCCTGTCCGTAATTTCGAACGGAGTTCGTGATTCCGATCGTGATGTGGGACAGAAGATAAAAGTGGGACATGCCCCCGTCAACGGTTTCGTCATACGTGCTTTACAAACCCGCGTGCGGACGCACGCCCGGCGCGGGTGCGTGATGATGCGCTTGCCCGTTCAGGTGATGAACCGCCCGATGCGCCACCGGACTCCCAACTGCCCCCGTATCCAGGGCACATGGACAATCACCGCGCTCCTGTCGGCCCCACTTCCTTCTCCCGGCGGCAGTTCACGACCGTATCCGCCACGACGGCCGCCCTGGCCGCGATGACTCCCGCATCGGCGGCCGCACCCGCCGCTCCCCGACAGGCCCCCCGACGACCTCGCTCCACCGCCGACTGGGACACCTGCCTGGCGGTCGCCCGCGCCCTGCTGGTGGTCGACGAGCACGACCGGCCGCTCGTGCCGGCGTACCGGAAGATCCTCGACTCCGGGCTGCCGCGTGCGAAGACGAAGACCGCGAAGAGAGTCCTCGTCGTCGGCGCCGGACCCGCCGGCCTGCTCGCCGCCTGGCTGCTGAAGCGGGCCGGGCACCGCGTCACGCTCATCGAGGCCAACGGCAACCGCGTCGGCGGCCGGATCAAGACCTTCCGCACCGGCGGCCACGAGCAGGCGGCGCAGGCCTTCGCCGACCCGGCCCAGTACGCTGAGGCCGGCGCCATGCGCATCCCCGGCAGCCATCCCCTGGTGATGAGCCTCATCGACCGACTCGGCGTCGAACGCCGCCGGTTCCACCTCGTCGACGTCGACGGCGAGGGCAAACCCGTCAACAACGCCTGGCTGCACGTCAACGGCGTCCGCGTGCGCCGCTCCGAGTACGCGAAGGCGCCCCGCCGGATCAACCGCTCCTTCGGCGTCCCGCGGGAGTACTGGGACACGCCCTCCTCGACCATCCTGCGCCGCGCCCTGGACCCGGTACGCGACGAGTTCAGCACTGTCGGGGCGGACGGCAAGCGCGTCGACAAGCCGATGCCGGAGCGGGTCAAGGGCTGGGCGCGGGTCGTGCAGAAGTACGGCGACTGGTCGATGTACCGGTTCCTCACCGAGGAGGCGGGCTTCGACGAGCGGACCATCGACCTGATCGGCACCCTGGAGAACCTCACCTCACGGCTGCCGCTCTCCTTCATTCACAGCTTCATCAGTCAGTCCCTGATCAGCCCCGACACCGCGTTCTGGGAGCTGGTCGGCGGCACGGCGACCCTGCCGGACGCGCTGCTGAAGGAGGTCGCCGACGTCCTGCGCCTGGACCGCCGAGCCACCCACATCGAGTACTGGGCCCCCGGCCGGCCCGGCGCCGACGACACCTCCCACGTCGGCGCCAAGGGTCCGCACGTCTGGATCGACACGGTCTCCGAGGGCCGCGACGGCAAGGTCGTGCGCGAGCAGTTCACCGGTGACCTCGCGATCGTCACCGTGCCCTTCTCGGGGCTGCGGCAGGTGCAGGTCAGCCCGCTGATGTCGTACAAGAAGCGGCGCGCGGTGGCCGAGCTGCACTACGACAGCGCGACCAAGGTGCTGCTCGAATTCGGCCTGCGCTGGTGGGAGTTCACCGAGGCCGACTGGAAGCGGGAACTGGACGCCGTACGGCCCGGGCTCTACGACGACTACCGCAAGGGCAAGGCCCCCGCCGACGGCAGCCTCCTCGGCGCCCACCCCTCCGTCCCGGACGGCCACATCAGCGACGCGCAGCGCGCCCACTACGCCGCCAACCGCTGGGGCACCCGCGATCAGCCCGAGGCGGCGCACATCATCGGCGGTGGCTCGGTCTCCGACAACTCCAACCGCTTCATGATCAACCCCTCCCACCCGGTCGAGGGCAGCAAGGGCGGCGTCGTCCTCGCCTCCTACAGCTGGGCCGACGACGCCTCCCGCTGGGACTCCCTCGACGAGGACGCCCGCTACCCGCACGCGCTACGGGGGCTGCAGCAGGTCTACGGCCAGCGCGTCGAGGTCTTCTACACCGGCGCCGGACGGACGCAGAGCTGGCTGCGCGACCCGTACGCGTACGGCGAGGCGTCCGTGCTCCTCCCCGGTCAGCACACGGAGCTGCTGGAAGCCATCCGCACCCCCGAAGGCCCGCTGTACTTCGCCGGGGACCACACCTCGGTCAAGCCGTCGTGGATCGAGGGGGCCCTCGAATCGGGGGTGAGGGCGGCGCTGGAGGCGCACGGCGACTGAGACGCCGTACCGCTCAGTCGCTCTGCGCCAGGGCCTGTTCCGTCCAGATGACCTTGCCGTGAGGCGTGTAGCGGGTCCCCCACCGCTCGGCGAACTGCGCCACGAGGAACAGGCCCCGCCCGCCCTCGTCCGTCGTGGCCGCGCTGCGCAGATGCGGGGCGGTGCTGCTGGCGTCGGAGACCTCGCAGATCAGGGCGCGGTCGCGGATCAGGCGGACGTGGATGGGGCCGGTGGCGTGGCGCAGGGCGTTCGTGACCAGTTCACTGAGGATCAGCTCGGTCGTGAACGCCTCCTCCGCCAGCCCCCACTCGTCCAGCGTCCTGGTGGCCGCCGCCCGGACCCGGGCCACGGCCGAGGGGTCGGCCGGGACGTCCCAGGCCGCCGTGCGGTCGGCGGGGAGCATCCGGGTCCGGGCGACGACGAGGGCGACGTCGTCGCGCGGACGCTCGGGCAGCAGGGTCTCCAGTACCGCCTTGCACGTCTCCTCCGGCGTGCGGCCGTGCGTCGGAGGAGACGCGGCGAGCGCCCCGCGCAGCAGCTCAAGGCCCTCGTCGATGTCCCGCCCCTGCTGCTCCACCAGCCCGTCCGTGTACAGCACGAGACCGCTGCCCTCGGGCAGCCGCAGCTCGGTCGCCTCGAAGGGCAGGCTGCCGCCCAGGCCCAGCGGGGGGCCGCCGGGGACGGCGGGGAACTCGACGCGGCCGTCGGGGTGGACGAGGGCCGGTTCGAGGTGGCCGGCGCGGGCGAGGGTGCACAGCCCGGAGGACGGGTCGTACACGGCGTACAGGCAGGTGGCCCCGGTGACCGGCGCGGCCTCGCCGTCGCCCTCGTCCTGGTCGATACGGACCACCAGCTCGTCGAGATGGCCGAGGAGTTCGTCGGGCGGCAGGTCCAGGGTGGAGAAGTTGTGGACCGCGGTGCGCAGCCGTCCCATCGTGGCCGCCGCGTGCAGCCCGTGCCCCACGACGTCCCCGACGACCAGCGCCACCCGCGCGCCCGGCAGCGGGATGACGTCGAACCAGTCCCCGCCGACCCCGCCCTGCGCCGCGTGCGCGGGCAGATAGCGGTAGGCGACGTCGAGGCCGCTCTGCGCGGGCAGGGCCCGGGGCAGCAGGCTGCGCTGGAGCGTGACCGACAGGGTGTGCTCGCGGGTGTAGCGGCGGGCGTTGTCGATGCTGACGGCGGCGCGGGCCACCAGCTCCTCGGCCAGCGAGACGTCGTCCCGCTCGAACGGCTCGGGCCGGTCGGCGCGCCAGAAGGTGGCCATGCCCATGATCACGCCGCGGGCGCGCAGCGGGACCGTGAGCATCGTGTGGATCCCGAAGTCGACGAGCCTGCGGGCGTTCTCGGGGTCCTGCTCCTGCCAGCCGGAGAAGGCGGGCATGTCCGCCTCCAGCACGGTCTGGCCCGTGCCGAAGCCGAAGGCCTGCGGGGTGCTCGGGGCGAAGTGGATCAGCTTGCCGATCGGGTACAGCGGGGCGCCGTCCCGCACGCCCCGGAACGCGACCCGGCGCATGTCGGTGCGGCCCAGCTTCGGCTCCCCGCCGCGCAGCACCGGATCCGCCAGGTCGATGCTCACGAAGTCGGCGAACCGCGGCACCGCGAAGTCGGCCAGCTCCTGCGAGGTGCGCGTGACATCGAGGGTGGTGCCGATCTCCAGCCCCGCGTCGTACAGCAGCTTCAGCCGCTCCTGCGCCACGTCCGCCCTGCCGGTCATCGTCCGCAGCTCGGTGGTGTCCCGCAGCGTGGCCACGCTGCCCGGCGGCCCGCCGGCCCGGTCGGTCGAACGCTGGCTGACGGCCAGCAGCCGGCCCCGCGCCAGGTGCACCTCGTCGGTGGCGTCCCGCCCGGACGCGAACAGCCCGGCCAGGTCGCGCCCGAGACCGAGGTCGCGGCAGGGCCGCCCCTCCGCGTCCGCGGCCAGCCCGAGCAGCCGCCGCGCCTCGTCGTTCGCCAGCGCCAGCCGCCGCCGGCCGTCCAGGATCAGCACACCTTCCCGTACGGCGTGCAGGACGGCGTCGTGATGCTCGTACATCCGCGTCATCTCGCTCGGCCCCAGCCCGTGCGTCTGGCGCAGCAGCCGCCGGCTGACCAGCGCGGTTCCGCCGGTGGCGAGGGCGAACGCGGCCGCCGCCGAGACGAGCAGCACCGGCAGCTGGTGGTCCACGATCCCGCCGACGCTGGCCAGCGTCACCCCGGCGGCCACCAGACCGACGACCTTGCCGTCGTCGTCGGTCACCGGGACCACGGCCCGTACGGACGGGCCCAGGGTTCCGGTGTATGTCTCCCGTACGACCCCGCCCGCCGCGGCCGGGGCGATGGTGCCGACGAAGTGCTCGCCGATCCGGTCGGGGTTCGGGTGCGTGTAGCGGATGCCGTCCCTGGTCATCACGACGACGAAGTCCACGTCCGTCGCCACGCGCGCCGCCTCGGCACGCGGCTGGAGCAGCGCCGTCGGGTCCGGGGCGGCCAGGGCCTCGACGACGCCCGGCGCGTTCGCGAAGGCCTCGGCCACGGCGAGGGACCGGTTGCGGGCCTCCCGCTCGCTGTCGTTGCGGACCTGCAGCACCAGGGCGGTCACCGCGGCGGCGACGAGGAGCAGCACGATCGCCGCCTGCAGCACGAAGACCTGCCGGGCGACGGTGCGCGCGCTCAACAGGGAGCGCAGACGGCCGAGGAATCCGGCCATGCCTCTTTTCTAGCACGGGGGCGCTCCGCCGGCAGAGCCCTGAGGGGGTGCCGCGACAGGCCGTCGGTTGCCTGCGGGCTTGTTGTGGCTGGTCGCGTAGTTCCTCGCGCCCCTTTGGGGCGCTACGGTGCCGGCCGGTTTGCGGAGCAGGAGGAGGGCCGCGTCGTCGTGGAGGCGGCCGCCCACGTGGGACAGCAGTTCGTCGTGGAGGGCGGTGACCGTGTCGGCCGGGTCCTCGGCCGTGTGCCGCGCCAGGCCATCGGCGAGCGGGTAGAACTCACGGGCGTGGTTGCGGGCCTCGGTGACGCCGTCGGTGTAGAGCAGCAGTTGGTCCCCGTCGGCGAAGGGCAGCACCTGCAGTGCGGGGGTCTCGCCGGAGAGGGTGCGCAGCCCGAGGGGCGGTGCCGGCAGGTCCGGCTCGATCGGTACGACGACGCGGTCGCGGACCAGCAGCGGCGGCGCGTGACCGCAGTTGACCACCTCCAACTGCCCGGGCCGCGGGTACCCGGCGACCACGGCGGTGACGAAGTCGTCGCTTCCCAGGTTGCGGGCCAGGCTCCGCTCGATCCGCGCGACGACGGCGAGGAGATCGGGCTCGTCGTAGGCGGCCTCGCGGAAGACACCGAGCACCAGAGCGGCCGTCCCCACGGCCGGCAGCCCCTTGCCGCGCACATCGCCGACGATCAGCCTGACCCCGTGGGGCGTGGACACCAGCGCGTACAGGTCACCGCCGATCCGGGCCTCCGCCGCGGCGGCGCTGTAGCGGACGGCCACCTGGAACGGTCCCACCCGCGCCGGTACGGGCTGCAGCAGCGCGTGCTGGGCGGCCTCGGCGACGGAGCGGACGGCGGCCAGCACCCGCTCGCGCCGCCCGCGCAGCGCACTGGCCAGGCCGCTCGCCAGGGTGACGGCCATCAGGGCGGCCAGCACGACCGCCAGCTCGCGGCCCTGCCCGCCGTCACGGATCCCGAGGGTCGCGCCCAGGGCGGCGGCGAGCAGCCCCACCCAGAGGACTCCGCGCGGCCCGTTCGTGGTCGCCGCGAGCGCGGGGCCCACTGCGAGCAGCGGCACCCAGGTCATCCCCGACCCGCAGATGAACTCGACGAGGACGATGGCGAAGACGATCACGATGGGCAGTACGGGCGTAGCGGCGACCAATCGCCTCGGCCAGTGGTCACGACCGTGGTGTGGGGCCTGGCTCATGTCTTGTCGGCTGTCCTCACCTGTGTGCGCGGGCCTGCCCCCGGGTGCGGAGGCATACGCCCATGAAATGTCCCTTTCGTCTAGGAAATAGGTTCGACGCGGGCGGGACAAGGACAGCATTTTCAGATAGTGAGCGAGAGCCCTCTCGTCACCCGGCTCGCGGCCGGGAGCAGCCGCTGCGTGATCTCCTCCAGACGGGAGCGCCGGTCGGCCCGCAGCGAGACGCCGAGCGAGCCGAGGGTGTTCCCGCTGTACACGGGCACCGCGACGCAGACCGTGCCGAGGGCGTACTCCTCCAGGTCCGTCACGGCCGGGGCCATGGGCGAGGAGTCGAGCCGCCGCAGCAGTTCCGGGGTGTCCGTGATCGTCCGGGGGGTGAGGTCGGCGAGCGTGTGCCGGGACAGGTAGTCCTTGCGTGACTCGTCGTCCAGCTCGCGCAGTACGGACTTGCCCAGCGCCGTGGCGTGCCCGGCGTCCTCGAACCCCACCCACAGATCGACGCGAGGAGTGCGCGGACCGTCGACGATCTCGGCGACCCGGATCTCCCCGTCCTCGTAGAAGGTGAGGTAGGCGGCGGTCGACAACTCGTCCCGCAGCGCGGCGAGCGTGGGGCGGATCCGGCTGAGCAGCGCCTGCGCCCGGCCCGTCGTGTGCAGCGTCTGGAGCCGCTCGCCCAGGATGAACCCGCCGTCGTCGAGCTTGCGCACGTATCCGTCGTGGACCAGGGTCCGCAGCAGGTGGTACGCGGTGGCCAGGGGCAGGCCCGTCTCGCGTGCCAGCTGCTTCGCCGGCGCGCCGTTCTCGTGCGCGCTGACCGCCTCCAGCAGGCGGAAGGCGCGCTGGACGGAGTTGATCAGCGTCGGGCCGTCACGAGCACCCATACGAACAGCGTGCGCCGGGCGCACCGGGCGGGCAAGGCGGGCGTGACCGCAGGGACGGGGCGCCGGGGTGCCGGGGCCTACAGTACCCGCGCGACCAGCAGGGCCACGTCGTCGTGGTCGTCGGGATGGCGCAGGCCGTACAGCAAGAGATCGCAGGTCTCCTCGAGGGGCCGGTGAGGTTCGTCGAGGAAGCCGAGCAGGACGTCCAGGCGCTCGTCGATGGGGTGGAGCCGGGTCTCGACGAGGCCGTCGGTGTACAGGACCAGCAGATCGCCGGGGCCGAGGTCGACCGTGGTGGTGCCGAAGGGGATGCCGCCGACGCCGAGCGGGGCGCCCGGGGGCAGGTCGAGCAGTTCGGGGGTGTGGCCGGGGCGGGTCAGCGCGGGCGGCATGTGCCCGGCGTTGGCGATGTGGCACTGCCTCGTGCCGGGGTCGTACACCGCGTACAGGCAGGTCACGATGTAGTGCTCCAGATCGCAGGTGATCTTGTCCAGGTGCTGGAGCACGGCGCCGGGATCGAGGTCGAGGTCCGCGTAGGCGACGGTGGCGGTGCGCAGCCGGCCCATGGTGGCGGCGGCGTCGATGCCGTTGCCCATGACGTCGCCGACGACCAGGGCGGTCCTGTCCCCGGTCAGCGGCAGGACGTCGTACCAGTCCCCGCCGACCTCGCTGGTGGCCTGGGCGGGCTGGTAGCGGGAGGCCAGCTCCAGACCGGGGTGGTGCGGCGGGTGGTCGGGCAGCAGGCTGCGCTGGAGGGTGAGGGCGGTGTTGCGCACGCTCTGGAACCAGCGGGCGTTGTCGATGGCCACGGCGGCACGGCTGGCCAGCTCACCGGCGAGGACGACGTCGTCCTCGTCGAACGGCACCGGATTGCGGGTGCGTTTGAGGTCGAGGGCGCCCAGCACCTCGCCGTGGGCGATCAACGGCACGGCGAGATAGGAGTGCACACCGGCGCGGGCCAGCAGGGAGGTGGCCTCCTCGTCCCGGGCGATGCGCCGCAGATCGTGCTCGCCGACATGGCGCACCAGCACTGGGCGAGCGGTGTGGACGCACAGGGTGACGAGGCGGTCGCCGTCGTAGGCGGCGAGGTCACCGGGCGGGTCGGCGGCACGCAGGGCCACGCTGGGGTAGGCCGCCTTCAGCGCGAGGGCGCGGAACAGCTCGGGGCCGTTGTCCGGTTTGCGCATCCGGCGGCAGGCCAGGGCGGAGTCCAGGACGTCCACGGCGACCACGTCGGCCAGCTCGGGGGCGGCGATGTCGGCCAGCTCGCGGGCGGTCTGCTCGACCTCCAGCGTGGTGCCGACCCGGGTGGAGGCGTCGGCGACCAGTGCCAGGCGCCGCCGGGCCCGGTCGGCCTCGGCGGCCGCGCGGTGCCGCTCGGTGACGTCGACGAACGAGATGGCCGCGCCCAGCACCCGCCCGCCGGAGTCGTCCAGCCGGTAGAAGGACAGGGACCAGGCGTGCTCGTGGTCGGGGTCGGCCGGCGGCCGGCCCACGTGGTACTGGTCGAGCAGCGGGGTGCCCGTGGTGAGCACCTGACGCAGGGCGGACTCGATGGTGTCGATGTCGGGCAGCGGCAGGGTCTCCCGCAGCCGCCGGCCGATGTGGTCCTCGGCCGGTGTGGCGTCGATGCGCTCCAGTGCCGGGTTGACCAGCAGATAGCGCAGGCCGGGGTCGAGGAGGGCGATGCCGATCGGCGACTGGTTGATCAGCCGCTCGCACAGCGCCAGGTCGGTCTCGACGCGCTGGAGCAGCGAGTGGTCGGCCGCTATGCCCAGCGCGTACACGTCCCCGAGGTCGTCCAGCAGCCGCATGTTGCGGAACTCGGTGAGGACGGTGCTGCCGTCCTTGTGCCGCACGGGGAAGGCGCCGGCCCAGCTCCGGCCGGTCTCCAGCACCTCGGCGAACAGCTTCGCGACGGCCGGCAGGTGCTCGGGGTGGATGAACAGCCGCGCCGCGTGCGTGCCGAGAGCCTCCTCGGAGGTGTAGCCGAAGAGATCCTCGGCCTGCGGGGTCCAGAACACGATGCGCCCCTCGGCGTCGACCACCACGGCGGCCACGCTCAGGACGTCCAGCAGGCCGGTCGGCCGGGGTGGCTCGGGGCCGTACCCGCCACCGTCGGACTCGAAGGATTCGCCTCTCATCCCAGCTCCTCGGCCACCGGCCGGCAGAGACTGCCGGCCTCCGTCCCCGCCGGGTACCACGGCTGAGACGACCGGCACCTCCATGCTCCCTCCACCCCGCGAGCCTTGCCCAGTCCGGGCGCGCCGGCCGGCTCCGGGGCCGGTCGGGCGGATCGGGCGAGGCCGGTTCGAGCGCGAGGGAGCGCGCCTCAGGCCCCGCAACCCCGGGCACGATCCGCCGGACAGGCCCCATGGGCCGGGCCCGGTGCCGTCGGCCCGTGCGCATCCGGCGGACAAGCAGGAACATGGTCGTGTGAGGACGGGACCCATGGACGCGGCGTGAGGACCCATGGATGCTCCGCGTGAAGAGCCCGACGCGCGCACGCCCACGGGAGCGCGCGCCCTCCTCGACGCGTCCTCCGACGCGGCGGCGGTGGTGTCCGGACGCGGTGTGGTGCTCGGCTGGACCCGGGCCGCCGAGGAACTCCTCGGCCACCCGGCGGCGAAGATCGTCGGCGGCCCCGCCGCACGGCTGCTGGCGATGCCCGGCGATCCGGCGCGGGTGGCCGGTGTCGTGGAGCGCTGCCGGGCCGGCATGGGATGGAGCGGACTCATCCGGGTACGGCACCGTGACGGCCGCCGGATCGACGTGGACCTGCGGGTCTCCGCGTCCTTCCGGATCGGCGCGGACGAGTGCTTCCTGCTCTCGGCGCGGGAGCGGCGGCAGCAGTGGGAGGTGGGCCAGTCCGTCCTCGACGGATTCCTGACCCGCTCGCCGGTCGGCATGGCCGTGATGGACACGCAGCTGCGCTACGTCTGGCTGAACGACACCCTGGAACGCTTCGGCGGTGTGCCCCGTGAGCAACGGCTCGGCCGCCGGCTGAGCGACCTGCTGCCCGGGCTGCAGGCGGAGACCATCGAGGGCCTGATGCGCAAGGTCCTCGACACCGGCGTCCCGGTCACTGACTACGAGTACGTGGGCTGGAGTTGGGCCGATCCGCACCGCCGGCGCGCCTACTCGACGTCCTTCTTCCCCCTCGTGGACGCCGACGACTCGGTCACCGGGGTCTGCTACATGGTCTCGGACGTCACCGAGCGGTGGGCCGCCCGCCAGCTGCTGGCGCTGGTGAACGAGGCCGGCACGTGCATCGGTACGACGTTGGACGTGCTGCGGACGGCTCAGGAACTCGCCGACTTCGCCGTTCCCCGGTTCGCGGACTTCGTCGTCGTCGACCTGCTGGAGCCCGTGTTCAGCTCCGAGGGGCACGGAGCCTGGCTGACCGACGCGGGACCGGCACCCGCCAAGCCGGTGATGCGGCGGGCCGGGATGCAGTCGGTGCGCGAGGGCTGCCCCGAGGCGGTGGCGCAGATCGGGGACCGGGTCGACTTCGTGCCCCCGCCGCACGACGCGCGTCTGCTCGTCGACGGCGATCCGATCCTCATCCCGGTCCTCGACCCGTCCGACGAGTTGTGGACCACCGAACAGCCCGAGCGGGCGGCCGGCATGCGCGAGTTCGGTCTGCACTCCCTCATCTCCGTGCCGATGCGGGCGCGGAACACCGCCCTCGGTCTCACCACGTTCATACGGTCGCTCAATCCCGTCTCCTTCCAGCCCGACGATGTCCTGGTCGCCCGGGAGCTGGTGGCCCGGGCGGCGCTGTGCGTCGACAACGCCCGCCGCTACACCCGGGAACACACGGCGGCGGTCACCCTGCAACGCAGTCTGCTGCCACAGGTCCTGACGGGCGGCACGGCGCTGGAGGTGGCCTCCTCCTATCTCCCGGCGGACCCGTCGGGCGGAGTCGGCGGCGACTGGTTCGACGTGATCCCGCTGTCCGGCGCCCGGGTGGGCCTCGTCGTCGGCGACGTCGTCGGCCACGGCATCACCGCGGCCGCGACCATGGGCCGGCTGCGCACCGCCGTACAGACCCTCGCCGACATGGAGATGCCGCCCGACGAACTGCTGGCCCACCTCGACGACCTCGTGCTGCGCCTGAGCGAGGAGCACCCCGACGGGGGTACCGCCGAGACGGCCGGTGCGGCCGAGGCGGCCCAGCGGAGTACGACCGCCTTCCTCGGCGCGACCTGTCTGTACGCCGTCTACGACCCGGTCAACCGACGCTGCACGATGGCCCGCGCCGGGCATCCGCCCCCGGTCGTCGTCGCCCCCGACGGTCAGGTCACCTTCCCCGAACCCCCTGCCGGGCCGCCGCTCGGGCTGGGCGGCATCGCGTTCGAGTCCTGCGAGATCGAGCTCGCCGAGAACAGCCTCCTCGGCCTCTACACCGACGGCCTCGTCCAGGCGGCCGACCGCGACATGGAGCGGGGCATGTCCCGGCTCGGCGACCTGCTGTCCCGGCGCGACCTCGACCTCGGCACCCTGTGCTCGTCCGCGGTGCGCGGGATCGTGCCAGGGCCGCAACCCGACGACATCGCCCTGCTCCTGGCACGCACCCACGCCCTGGGTGCCGAGCACGTCGTCTCCTGGGACGTGCCCGTGGACCCGGCCGCCGTCGCCGACATCCGGGCCCGGGCGACCCGGCAGGTGGAGGCGTGGGGCTTCGAGGAACTGGCCATGACGACGGAGCTGATCGTGAGCGAGCTGGTCACCAACGCGATCCGCTACGCCGAACCGCCCATTCGCCTACGGCTGCTCCGTGACTCGCGCCTGACCTGCGAGGTCTTCGACGCGAGCCATACCGCTCCGCGATTGCGGCACGCTCGGAGCATGGATGAGGGTGGGCGTGGGCTGTTCCTGGTGGCCCAGGTTTCCCATCGGTGGGGCGCCCGCTACACGGCCGACGGGAAGATCATCTGGGCGGAGCAGGAGATCGCCTGAGCTCGGGGGTTGGGCAGCCCGGCGCCCCTTCAGGTCGGCTGTGCCCAGGTGCGTCAGTGACGGGCCGCCCCGGTGCGTCGTACGCCTGCCGCCGCCACCAGTGCGCCGGTCACGCACAGCACGCCGGCCACCAGGACCGAGGTGTGGACGCCGTTCATGAAAGCCTCGTGGCTGCCCTCGATCACGGCTGCCTCGAGCTGCGCGGGCATCTCACCGGAGACCGGGGCGACGCCCATCGCCACCGCGTCCTTCGCCTCGCTCAGGCCCTGTGCCGTCTGGGCGGGCACCCCGGCGGAGGTCAGTTCGCCGGTCAGGGTGGAGCCGACCCGGCCGCTGATGAGGGACACCAGCACGGAGGTGCCGAGCGCGCCGCCGATCTGCAGCGCGGTCGCCTGCAGGCCGCCCGCCACACCGCCGTCCTGCACCGGCGCGTTGCCGACGATCGCGTCGGACGAGGACGACATCACCATGCCGACACCCAGGCCGAGCGCGATGAACGGCGGCCACATGGTGGCGTACGACGAGTCCGCGCTCCAACTGAGCATCGTGAAGCAGGCGACGGCCTGGAGTGCCATGCCCAGCGGCATGGTGAGGCGCGGCCCGAACCGGTCCGTGAGCGCCGCGCCCAGCGGAGAGGCCACGACCGAGGCGAGGCTCAGCGGCAGGGTGCGCACACCGGCCTCGACGGGGCTGAAGCCGCGCACGTTCTGCAGATACAGCATGACGAAGAAGATCACGCCGAGCAGCACGAAGAAGTTCAGCGCGGTGATGACCGTGCCGATGGTCAGCGCCGGGTTGCGGAACAGCCGCATGGGCAGCAGGGGCGCGGCGATCCGCGTCTCGTGGAGGCCGAAGAGCAGCAGGATCAGCACGCCCGCCGCCATCGCGCCCAGCGTGCCGCCCGACGTCCAGCCCCACGTCTCGCCCTTGACGACGCCGAACACGACGGCGAGCAGACCCAGCGCCAGCAGGACGACGCCGACGAGGTCGAACTTCTCGTTCGCGGCGCCGGTGTTCCTGCTCTGCGGCAGGACGGCCGCGCTGAAGACGAGCGCCAGGACACCGATGGGGGCGTTGATGTAGAAGACGGACTCCCAGTTGACGTGCTGCACCAGCAGGCCGCCGACGATGGGGCCGAGGGCGGTGGACACCGAGGAGACCATGGCCCAGATGCCGACCGCCATGCCGAACTTCCGCGGCGGGAACACGGCACGCAGCATGCCGAGCGTGTTGGGCATCAGCAGGGCACCGAAGAAGCCCTGGAGCGCGCGGAAGACGATCACGCCCGTGATGGAGCCGGACAGCCCGATGGCGATGGACGCGGCGGTGAAGCCCGCGACGCCGACCAGGTAGAAGGTACGGCGCCCGAACCGGTCGCCGAGCTTGCCGCCGAGGATCAGGGCGGCGGCGAGGGCCAGCAGATAGGAGTTGGTCACCCACTGGAGGTCGGCCGTGGAGGCGTTCAGGTCCCGGCCGATCTCGGGGTTGGCGATCGAGACGACCGAGCCGTCGAGACCGACCATGAACAGGCCGAAGGCGACGGCGATCAGCGTCAGCCAGGGGTTGGCCCGCGGGCCGCGCGGCCGGTCGGCGGGTGGGGAAGAGGCGGGCAGGGAAGGGGAGTTGGTGGTCGCGGAGGACATGACGGTGCCTGTCTTGTCGGAACGTCTCGGATGCCGGGCGGGCGGCTCAGCGAGCGGGGCGGTGAAGCTGCTCGGTGAGCGATCCGAGCGCGCCCAACGCGGAGCCGAGGGCGTCAAGTTCGCCCTCGGTCAGGGCACGCAGCGCCTGCGCGAGATGGGCGCCCATCAGTTCCGAGACCTCGGCGTGGCGCTGCCGGGCGACCGGGGTGAGGTGCAGATGCGCGATCCGCTTGTCGGCGGAGTCCTGCCGGCGTTCCAGCATCCCCTGCTCGGTCATCTGAGTGACCAGCGCGCTGACGTTGTTCGGCTTCATCCGCAGCGCCTCGGCCGCGTCCCGCACGGTGACCCCGTCATGGGCGTCCACGTACCGCAGCAGCGCGAGCTGGGCCTCGGGGGGCTTGGGGTGCGGGAACTCCTGGCCGGCCTGCCGGTCGAGGGCCCGGTGCAGCGCGGGCAGGCATGCCACGAGCGCGGCCGCCACGTGGTCGATGTCCTGGGCGGACGCGCTGTGCTCGGGCATGTCCTCAATATAGGTATGCGGAGATACCTATGTCAAAGGAGCTAATTCTGGTTCAGCAGGAGCGGAGCCCCCGTACGTGCCGCGATCTCGTCCACCGTGACCCCGGGAGCCGTCTCGGCCAGCGCCAGACCGTCGGGCGTGACGTCGAGGACACCGAGGTCGGTGATGACGCGGTGCACGCAGCGCTCGCCGGTGAGGGGCAGGGCGCACTCCTCGACCAGCTTGGGTGAGCCGTCCTTGGCGGTGTGCTCCATCAGCACGATGACGCGACGGGCGCCGTGCACCAGGTCCATCGCCCCGCCCATGCCCTTGACCATCTTCCCGGGGATCATCCAGTTGGCCAGGTCACCGCGTGCCGACACCTGCATGGCGCCGAGCACGGCGGTGTCGATGTGCCCGCCGCGGATCATGCCGAAGGACAGCGCCGAGTCGAAGAAGGAGGCCCCCGGCAGGACGGTGACGGTCTCCTTGCCGGCGTTGATGAGGTCCGGGTCGACCTGGTCGGCGGTGGGGTAGGGGCCGGTGCCGAGGATGCCGTTCTCGGAGTGCAGGACGACGTGCACGCCGGGCGGGAGGTGGTCCGGGATGAGGGTGGGCAGGCCGATGCCGAGGTTGACGTAGGAGCCGTCGGTGAGTTCGGCGGCGGCGCGGGCGGCCATCTGGTCGCGGGTCCAGGCCATCAGGGACGTACCGTTCCTCGTGTCGGAGACGCGGCAATGCGCAGGCTCTCGATGTGCTTGTCGGCTGCTTCTTCGCGCGTCAGCCGCACCACGCGCTGGACGAAGATCCCCGGCAGATGGACCTCGTCGGGGCCGAGTTCGCCCGGCTCCACCAGCTCCTCCACCTCGGCGACGGTGACGCGTCCGGCCATCGCCGCGAGCGGGTTGAAGTTGGCGGCGGCCCGGCGGAAGACCAGGTTGCCGTGCCGGTCGCCGCGCCAGGCGCGGACGAGTGCGAAGTCGGCGGTGATGGCGTGCTCCAGGACGTGCGGGCGGCCGTCGAAGGCGCGGATCTCCTTGGCCGGGGACGCCACCGCCACCGAACCGTCGGGCGCGTACCGCCACGGCAGGCCCCCGTGCGCGACCTGCGTGCCGACCCCGGCCGGCGTGAAGAACGCGGGGATGCCCGCGCCGCCCGCGCGCAGCCGCTCGGCCAGCGTGCCCTGCGGCACGAGTTCCACCTCCAGTTCCCCGGACAGGTACTGGCGGGCGAACTCCTTGTTCTCGCCCACGTAGGAGCCGGTGACCCGGGCGATCCGGCCGGCCGCGAGCAGCACGCCCAGACCCCGCCCGTCCACGCCGCAGTTGTTCGACACGACCTTCAGGCCGCTCGCGCCCTGTGCGTGCAAGGCCTCGACGAGGACCGCCGGGATGCCGCTGAGTCCGAAGCCGCCGACGGCCAGCGACGCGCCGTCGGGGATGTCGGCGACCGCGTCGGCGGCGCTCTCACAGACCTTGTTCACACAGGGACCTTTCTGAGGTGAGGCTCATGAACGCAGCGCGTCCGAGAGGGACTTGACGCCGCCGTGTGCGGTGAGCCCTCCGTCCACGGGGATCTCGGCGCCGGTGATGAAGGACGCCTCGTCGGAGAGCAGGAACACCACGAGCGGGGTGATCTCGTCCACGGTGCCGGTGCGGCCGAGCGGTGTCTCGCGGATGTTCGCCTCGCGGAAGGCGGGGGCCGCGGAGGCGGTCATCTCGGTCTCGATGTAACCGGGGTGGATGGTGTTGACGCGGATACCGCGCGGGCCGAGCTCGGTCGCCGCCGCCTTCGACAGGCCCCGCAGGGCCCACTTGCTGGCCGTGTAGGCGACCGGGTAGTGGCCGGTGAGCGCGGCCGTCGAGCCGACGTTGACGATGGACGAGCCCGGCCGCATCAGCGGGGCGAGGTGCTGGATCCCGAGCAGCGGGCCGGTGACGTTGACGGCGTGGACACGGTCGAAGTCCTCCGGGGTGACATCGCCGAGGCGGGCGCGCCAGGTGATGCCCGCGTTGTTGACCAGCCCGTGGACACAGCCGTACGACTCCCTTAGTCCGGCGGCGAGTTCGGCCCACTCCTGGTCGCTGGTGACGTCGAGACGGCGGCAGCCGGGGGTATCCGTCACGTCGGTGGCGATCACCCGGGCGCCCTCGCGGGTCAGTGCCTCGGCCTCGGCGGCGCCCTGGCCGCGGGCGGCTCCCGTCACCACGACGACCTTGCCCAGGAGCCTCTTGGCGTGCAGGTCGCTCACGGCCGCTCCCGGGGCCGACGCCGAGCGGTCGGCACCGGCACCGGATCGGGGCCGCCCACCACGGTGTTGGACACGGAACCGATGCCCTCCACAGTGAGCGTCACCGTGTCACCGGGCTTCAGCGGCGGCGGATCCTGCCGGCCGCGCACGCCCCACAGCTCGGCCAGACAGCCGCCGTTGCCGCAGGTGCCGGAGCCGAGCACGTCCCCGGGACGCACCCACGTCCCGCGCGAGGCGTAGGCGACCATCTCCTCGAAGGTCCAGCTCATGTTGGACAGCAGGTCCTTGCCGACCGCCTCGCCGTTCACCGCGGCGGTGAGCGCCAGACGCAGGAAACCGCCGGCGTCCCGGTACGGCTCCAGCTCGTCGGCGGTGACGAGGTACGGCCCGAGGGTGGTGGCGGTGTCCTTGCCCTTGCAGGGGCCCAGGCCCACCTTCATCTCCGCCGACTGCAGGTCACGGGCGGACCAGTCGTTGAAGACCGTGTAGCCGACGATGTGGTCGCGGGCCTGCTCGGGGGTGAGGTCGCGGCCCTCGCGGCCGATCACGCAGGCCACCTCGAGCTCGAAGTCGAGCACGGCCGACCCCGGCGGCACGGGGATGTCGTCGTGCGGGCCGTACACCGCGTAGGGGTTGGTGAAGTAGAACGTCGGGGCCGAGTACCACCGCTCCGGCACTCCGGCGGCCCCGTCCACCGAGCGTCGTACGCCCTCCACGTGCTCCTCGAAGGTGACGAAGTCCCGCACGGTGGGCGGTTGGAGCGGCGGCAGCAGCCGTACGTCGGAGACATGCGGACCGGCCGGCACGTCGAGCGCCGTGGCGCCCGCTTCGAGCAGGGCGGGCAGACCACCGCCCTCGGCCAGCAGGCCGGTCAGGGAGCGGACCGCGGGCAGCGGGCGGAGCGTGCCGTCCTCGTCGACGACGGCCACCTGGGTTCGGTCGCGGTACTCGTACGTGGCGAAGCGCATGGGAGGGGTCCGGTCCTGTCGGCGGATGGGCGGGTACGGCGGGGCCGGGAGCGCGGCGGGCAGTCAGGGCAGTGACAGGGAGTCGCCGCGCCCCCGGGGCTGTGGGGATCGGTCGCGCCGGAACGGGCGCGGAGGGATCAGACCGGCGGGGCGACGAAGACGCCGCGGTCGACGTCGTTGAACGACTCCTTGGCGATCAGTTCGTTCATCGGGTTCGCCGTGCCCCACTGGTCGGTGACCTCGGGCTGGGAGAAGTCGTAGACGTGGGGGTGCCAGGTGTCCTCGTCCAGTTCCTCCAGCTCGGTGGTGTACTCCACGGTGTTGCCGTGCGGGTCGAGGAAGTACGTGAAGGTGTTGTCGCCCGCCATGTGCCGGCCCGGACCCCAGACCTTCTTGAAGCCGGCCCGCATCACCCGGCCGGAGCCGCGCATGTACTCGTCGAGGCCGCGCATCTCGAAGGAGACGTGGTGCAGGGAGGTGTGCGGGCCCTTCGCCAGGGCCATGGAATGGTGCTGGTTGCTGATCCGCATGAAGTGCATGACCTCGCCCATGTGCGGCGAGCTCAGGGTGTCCGAGAGACGGAAGCCGAGGTGGGTCTCGTACCACTCGCGGGTCTTGTCGAGGTCCGGCGAGTTGAGCACGACGTGCGACAGCTTGACCGGGATCGACTCCTTCTCCTCGATCTTGCGGTGCTGCCGCACCTCGACGTCGGCCGAGACCTCGATGGTGCGCCCGTCCACGTCGAAGAAACGGAAGCCGTAACCGCCTCCGGGGGTGTCGACCTTGCCCGGCTGGGAGACCAACTGCACGCCGCCCGCGAGCAGTTGCTCGGCGAGGGTGTCGACGTCGGCCGGGCTGCCCGCCCCGTAGGAGACGAGGTCGAGGCGCTTCTCGTCGGCCTTGCGCAGCCGTACGACGTACTGCTCGGGGCTGCCCTCGGCGGCCAGGAAGGAGATGCCGGAGTCCTCGGCGACCTTGGTCAGGCCCCAGACGCCGGCGTAGAAGTCGAGTTGTTTGTCGTAGTCGGGTACGGCGAGGTCTACGTGGCGCAGGTGGGTGAGCAGGCGGTTGCTCAGGGGGGCCATGGGGGGATCCTCCTCAGGTGAGGTCGAGCAGAGCGGCGGCGTTGCCGCCCCGCACCGCGTGGAAGTCGTGGTCGGGCAGGCCGGCCGCGCGCAGGGCGTCCAGTGGGTCGTCGGTGCCCATGTCGAAGGGGAAGTCGGAGCCGAGCAGGACACGGTCGGCGCCGACGGCGCGGATCAACTCCCGCAGGACGTGCGGGTCGTGGACGAGGGAGTCGAAGTACAGCCGCTTGAGATAGCTGCTCGGCTGCCGGGAGCAGGCCCGGGCGTCGGGGCGCACCCGCCAGGCGTGGTCGGAGCGGCCGAGGTGGGTGGGGAGGTAGCCGCCCCCGTGCGCGGCCAGCAGCTTCAGGTCGGGATGGCGGTCCAGGACGCCGGAGAAGATCAGGTGGGAGAGGGCGACGGCGTTCTCGGTGGGCTGGCCGACCGTGTTGGACAGGTACCACTGGTCCAGGCGCTCGTCGAGTGTGCAGCCGAACGGGTGCAGGAAGACGACGGCGCCGGTCTCCTCCGCGCGTGCCCACAAGGGCGCGAGCCGCGGGTCGGACAGCTCCACTTCCCGTGCGCCGCCCGGTCCCGGGGCGTGCGAGGAGATCTCCACGCCCCTCAGTCCCTGGTCCAGCGCGTGGTCGAGCAGCGTGACGGCGAGGTCGGGGTGCTGGAGCGGGACCATGCCGAGCCCGTGCAGCCGGTCGGGGGCCTTGGCGCAGTGCGCGGCGGTGCCCTCGTTGGCCGACCGGCAGATCCGGTCGGCCAGTCGGCCGTCGGCCCAGTAGTGGTAGTGACCCGGCGAGGGGCTCACCAGCTGCACGTCCACGCCGGCCTCGTCCATCGCCGCCAGGCGCACGTCGACGTCCGTCAGCTTCGGTACCCGGGCGCCCACCATGGGCCCGTTCACCGCGAGGGCGGCCGGCCCGTTGCGCCGGGCGTCGAGGGCGCGGGCCTTGGCGAGGGCGGGGTGACCGGCGACGGCCTCCTCGACCTCGGGCAGCAGGACGTGCGCGTGCACGTCGACGGTGGGTGCCGTCACGGCGTCTCCTTGAGGAGGTTCATGGTGCGGCCCATCAGCCCGGGGACATCGGCGTCGCGCACGCAGTCCAGCTGCCACTGGCCGAGCTGCACGGACGCCTCGACGACGGCCCGGACGCGGGGGATGCGGCGCTCGTAGTAGGCCTGGAACAGCTCGTCGTCCCAGTCCCGTCCGCTCGTGAGCAGCTCGGCGAGCACGAGCGCGTCCTCCAGGGACATGGCCGCGCCCTGGGCGAGCGTGGGCGGGCAGCAGTGGGCGGCGTCGCCCACGAGGACGACCCGGCCGCGGTGCCAGGCGCCCTCGACCAGCATCCGGGTGAACCAGGTGTAGTTGACCTGCTTCGGGTCGGTGATGTGCCGGGTGATCTCCGGCCAGGCCCCGCCGTACGACTGCGCCAGGCGGCGCATCTCGTCGGCATGGTCGGCCGTGTCGACGGAAGCGCGGTCACGGCACCCTTCGACGAGGAACGCGTAGAGGGTGTCCTCGCCGGTGGGGGTGTAGCCCGCGATGTAGGCGGGCCCGCCGTAGGCGAGGTCGGAGCGCGTCACGCTCTTTGGCCGCGGAGCGGCGATGCGCCAGATGCCCATGCCGGTCGGTTCCGGCCTGTCGGTGATGCCGATCGCGGCGCGGGTGGCGGAGTTGAGGCCGTCGGCGGCGACGACCAGGTCGTAGCGGCCCTCAGTGCCGTCGCTGAAGCGGACGCGGACGCCGTCGGCGTCCTGTTCCAGGGACTCGGCGGTGGTCCCCAGGCGCACCGTGGCGCCGGAGGCGCGGACCGCGTCGATGAGGATCCGCTGGAGCTGGGGGCGCTGCATGCCCAAAGTGGCGGGCAGATCCTCGCCGCCGGTCCTGATGTCCTCGGCGATGTGCAGCACCGTGCCGTCGGGGGCGGTGATACCGAGCGTGCCGAAGGAGTATCCGCAGGCCTCCGCCTGTTCCCACAGGCCCAGTTCGCGCAGCACCCGCAGCGCGTTGCCCTGGAGGGTGATGCCGGAGCCGGTGGTGGCGTTCCAGTCGGGCCTGGCCTCGATCAGGTCGACGGTGATGCCGGAGCGGCGCAGCAGGATGGTGACGGCGTTGCCGGCGGCGCCCCCGCCGATGACGAGGACGGATCTGGTGGGGCGGTCAGCCATGTCGGGGATACCTCCCGATATCGGGCCGCGCGGCTTCGGGCGGCGGGGGTGCGGCTCGCCCGCTGGAGTGCGGGCCAGGGGTGGGGACGGGGGTGCGGGCCGGATGCGCCGCTGCTGTCCGGGGAGACCGGCGCGTCCGGCGGCCCAGTGGCTACTTGACGGCTACGGGGTTGACGGGGGAGCCGACGGCTCCGGTGATGGGCAGCGGCGCGGCGGTCAGCCAGAACTCGTACACGCCGTCCGCCGCGCAGTCCTCGGCGAGCGCCTCCAGGTCCCACATCTCGCCGATCAGCAGCCCCATGTTGGGGATGACGACCTGGTGCAGCGGCTGGAAGGCGTTCTCGAATTCGTTGGGCCGCACCTCGAAACCCCAGGTGTCGGTGGCGATCGCGGCGATCTCGGTGCGGTGCAGCCAGCCGGCCGTGGTGAACGACAGCCCCGGCGCGGGCCCACCCGCGTACTCGCCCCACCCGTCACGGCGCACCCGGGCCAGCTGCCCGGTCCGTACGACGACGATGTCACCGCGTCCGACGGTCACACCGTGGGCTTCGGCGGTCGCGGCGAGGTGCTCCTCGCTGATCGCGAACCCGTCGGGCAGCTCGCCGCCCTCCCCGGCCGCCCGGCCCACGTCCAGCAGCACGCCACGCCCGGCGACGTACGGCGCCATGTGCTCGATGCCGGTGACGAGGTCGCCGTCGGAGGTGACCACCTTCTCGGCCGGCCGCCCGTTCCAGGCGTTGCCGTGGTCGAAGATGTGCCCGAGCCCGTCCCACTGCGTGGAGCACTGCAGCGGCATCGCGATCACGTCGTCGGCGCCGCCGATGCCGTGCGGGAAGCCCTGGTTGCCGAGGGCCGCGTCGGTGCCGGTGTCGAGCATCGTGTGCACGGGGTTGGTGCGCCGGCGCCAGCCCTTCTGCGGCCCGTTCATGTCGAACCGCTGCGACAGCGAGAAGCTCACGCCCCGCCGTACGAGGGCGGCGCCCTCCCGGCGCTTGGCCTCGTCGAGGAAGTTGAGGGTGCCGAGCACGTCGTCCTCGCCCCAGCGGCCCCAGTTGGAGTACGCCTTGGCGGCCTCGGCGATCGCGCCCTCGGGGTCGTGCCGGTCCAGGCTCATGACGTCTCCTCCACGCACCGCGTGCGCTGCACGCCCAGGCCGGTGATCGAGCCCTCCATGACGTCGCCGTCGCGCAGCAGCCGTCCCCAGTGGATGCCGTTGCCGGCCGGGCTGCCCGTCAACACCAGGTCGCCGGGCAGGAGTCGGGCGGTCTGCGAGATGTACGACACCAGCCGCGCGATGCCGAAGAGCATGTCCTTGGTGGACTCGTCCTGCATGGTGTCGCCGTTGAGCCTCAGGGTGACCCGCAGATCACCGGGATCGGCGATCGACTCGGCCGGCACCAGCCACGGCCCGAGCGGAGTGAAGCCCGGCGCGTTCTTGCAGCGCAGCCAGTCGGTGCCGATGGCCTTCATGTCCCGGCGGAAGACGGTGGCGCGATCGGTCAGGTCGTTGGCGATCGTGTACCCGGCGACGTACTCCATGGCCTCCTCGACGCGGACCCGGTGGGCGGGCTTGGCGATGACGGCCGCCAACTCCAGCTCCCAGTCCGGCTGTTCGGCCCATGAAGGGAGCACGACGTCGTCGTAGGGCCCCGCGACGGTGGTGGGCAGCCCGATGAACACGTACGGCAGGTCCTCGGCGGCCCGCCGGTCCATGACCGCGGCGATCTCGGCCCGCGCCTCCTCGACCGTGCGCGGGTCGTCGGGGGAGCGGTGAGCGACCTCCAGGTCGATCACGTGCTGCCGGTAGTTGGCGCCGGACTGGAAGATCTGCCGGGGCTCGACGGGGGCGTGCACCCGCAGCCCCTCCAGCGCCTGCCACTCCCGCGCATCGTCGTCCGCCAGGGCGCGCAGCAGGGGGAGCGTCTCCTCCCACCGTTCCAGTACGGCACGCACATCGGCGGGTGCCGAGTCCAGGGCGCCGCTCAGGTCGAGCACCCGGCCCTGGGCCAGGAGACCGGGGAACGGCACCCCGTCCGGGGTGGAGAACGTGCCGAGCGCGAACGGGCCGGCAGGTAGCGCGAGCGTTGCCATCAGATTTCCTCCTGCTGGGTTGCGGTCTACTCTGACCTCGATCGACGAATCACGGAAATCAATCTTTTGGATACGCCGAATCCACGACATGGATGGCTTTCGCTTGCTAGGTGGTGCCCGGTGAACCTCTCCCGACTCGACCTCAACCTGGTCGTCGCCCTGCGCGCGCTACTGGAGGAGCGCAACGTCACCAGAGCCGGCGAGCGCATCGGACTGAGCCAGCCGGCGATGAGCGCGGCGCTGTCGCGGCTGCGCCGCCATTTCGACGACGAATTGCTCGCCCGGACCGGGAACTCCTACGAACTGACGCCGCTCGGCGTCGCGTTGCGGGACCGCAGCGCCACCGCGTGCGACCTGCTGGAGCGCGTCTTCGCCAGCCAGGCCGAGTTCGACCCGACCGCCGAGGCCCGCGAGTTCACGCTGCTCGCCTCGGACTACGGCGCGGCCGTGTTCGGCGCCGCGCTCGCCCGCGCCGTGCACCACGAGGCGCCCGGCATCCGGCTCACCTTCCAACACCCGGCGCCCTCCGTCCAGGAGAACACCGGGGCCCTGCTGAGCACCGTCGACGGACTGCTGATGCCGCACGGCGTCATCGACGGCTTCCCCGCCGTCGACCTCTACCAGGACCGCTGGCTGTGCATGATCGCCGATGACCACCCCGAGGTGGGCGACGCACTCACCCTCGATCACCTGGCCCGCCTGCCCTGGGCCGTCTACCAGCGGCCCTACGACGCCCCGGCCGCCCGTCAGCTGAGCATGCTCGGCATCAGCCCTCATGTGGAGGTCTCCGTCCAGACCTTCCAGCTGCTGCCTCACATGATCGAGGGCACCCGCCGGGTCGCGATGATCCAGGAGCGGCTGGCCCGCCGGGCGGTGCGTTCGGCGGGGGTG
This sequence comes from Streptomyces sp. NPDC093591, assembly GCF_044764885.1. Taxonomy (NCBI): domain Bacteria; kingdom Bacillati; phylum Actinomycetota; class Actinomycetes; order Kitasatosporales; family Streptomycetaceae; genus Streptomyces; species Streptomyces sp. NPDC093591. The sequence continues at coordinate 93,638 of NZ_JBIWIY010000026.1, read as the reverse complement.
CGGGTGCTGCCCTGTCCCTTCGAGGCCGTGCCGGTGCAGGTGGCACTGTGGTGGCATCCGCTGCACGCGCAGGACGCGGCGCATATCTGGCTGCGGCAGAAGGCGGCGGAGGTGGGGGCGTCGTTGGCGGAGGGTGGCTGAAGTGACCTGTTGCGGGAGTGCCGCGACCAGCCGTCCTCAGGCCGCGGCTGCGGCTGCGGCGTGGCTGGTCGCGCCCACGGGGCGGAGCCGCAGATCGACGCCGCCCGCGCCCCCAGGGCGTTGCCGGGCCGTCAGACCAGTTGTTCCGGCAAGGGCCGGGGATCAACGGCCCCCGCCCTACGCCTCGCGGCCGCCCACAACACCACCGCCACCAGCGCAGCGGCCACCCCCAGCACCCCCACCGCCCCCGCGAGGCTCCCCACCGCCGACTCCCCGGCGAGCAGCACCAGCGGGCAGACGAACTCGCCGCCGAAGAAGGCCGCCATCCACAGTCCCGTGCCGCGGCCGCGGTCCTCGAAGGACAGCCGGGACATGGCACTGGTGAGGAGGGCCGGCAGCAGCATCCCCGTACCCAGGCAGTTGATCACCGCTCCGACGACCAGCAGCGGCGCGTCATCCGCCAGGAACATCACCCCGAAACCGGCGGCGCAGACCGCGAAGACGGCGGGCAGCATGGGGTCGGGGGCCCGCTTCAGCCGGGCGAACGCGATCGCACCGCCCACGGTCGCGGCACTCGCGATCGCGGTGGCCAGGCCGATCACGCCGGAGCTCTCCACGCCGAGGTCGTCGAGCAGGTACGCCATCTCCACCGGGACGGTGTAGAACACCATCGCGCCGAAGAAGGTGAGGGCGCAGATGCCCGCCAACCGCCGCCAGGGGAAGGACCGGTGGGCCCCGGGGCCCGAGGCCTCGGCCGGGGCCGCGTCAGTGGTCGTGCGGACGGCCGGGCTGGGCAGGGCGGACGCCATCAGTGGGGCGAGGAGCAGACTCACGGCGTAGATCCAGAAAGGCACCTTCCAGCCCGCCGCGCCCACGGCACCGCCGAGCACGAAGAAGACGGTGGCCGAGGCCGAGGCGCACATGGTCTGCAGGGCGAGATACTTCACCCGCCGGTGGCCGGAGTAGTAGTCGCCGATCAGGGTGGTGCAGCAGGTCATGATCGCGGCCTCGGCGACGCCGACCAGGGCGCGGCTCGCGATGATGGCGCCCAGCGAGTCCAGCCAGAGCGGTGCCGTGCCGAACACGGCGTACAGCACGGTCGTGACGATCAGCAGGCGCTTGCGGCCCAGCCGGTCCACGATCACCCCGGCGAACGGCGCCAGCAGCGCCAGCGACAGCGCCGGAACGGTCAGCGCGAGCGGCACGAGCGCCTTGGCGCCCGGGGTCGAGGCGAAGTGGTCCTGCATCTTCGGCAGCACGGGGGCGATCAGTACCGCCCCCAGGATCGGCAGACAGCTGCCCGCCATCAGCAGGGTCACCCGCAACAGATGCGCGGGGCCGGAGACGGACACGGGCGACGCGGCGGCGTCCTCGACGTCGGCCGTGGTGGGAGGCGGGGCGGAACCGGGCATGGCGACTCCAGGCAGGGGTGGAGGACAGGGGAGCGGGCATGCCAGTCACGGGCGCCTACGGTGCACGGCATGCTGGGGAGGGCCGCACGTGGCGGCTGGTCCGGACAGCGGCGTGCGGGTAGGACGACTATGAGCGGTCGGGGTCCCCGCCGCCATCCTCCGGGCGATCCGAATCCCGTATCCGCCCCATCCACGCGGTGGATGGAGCTGCTCGCCCATCCCAGGCTGCTCACGCCTCAGCCGGAGCCACCTGGCCTGCCGCGAGCCCTCCACCGGGCGTTCCACGGCTGACACGCAGACGTGCCGGGCCCGGATACTCCCGGGCCCGGCATCGTGACTGCCCCTGAGCTCAGCTTCTCCCTGTCCTTGTCACCTCTGCTGCTCGTTCGAGTGCTCGGAGTGCTCGGAGTGCTTCGAGTGCTCGGGCTTCGAGTGCTCGGGCTTCGAGTGCTTGGGGTGGTCGGGCTTCTTGGGGTGGGAGGGGTAGTGAGGCTTGGCCGGGAGCTTGGGCTTGTCGGGGTAGGCGGGCTTGGCCGGGAGCTTGGGCTTGGCCGGGATTGCGGGCTTGGCGGGGAGTGCGGGCTTGGCCGGGAGGGCCGGCTTGGCGGGGAGTGCGGGCTTGGCCGGGAGCTTGGGCTTGGCGGGGAGGGCGGGCTTGGCCGGGAGGGCCGGCTTGGCGGGGAGTGCGGGCTTGGCCGGGAGCTTGGGCTTGGCCGGAAGTGCG
>NZ_JBIWIY010000026.1:0-91262 GCF_044764885.1 Streptomyces sp. NPDC093591 | reverse complement strand
GGCTTGGCCGGAAGTGCGGGCTTGGCCGGGAGGGCCGGCTTCGCCGGGAGCGCGGGCTTCGCGGGAAGCTTGGGCTTGGCGGGGAGGGCGGGCTTGGCCGGGAGGGCCGGCTTGGCGGGGAGTGCGGGCTTGGCCGGGAGCTTGGGCTTGGCCGGAAGTGCGGGCTTGGCCGGGAGGGCCGGCTTCGCCGGGAGCGCGGGCTTCGCGGGAAGCTTGGGCTTGGCGGGGAGGGCGGGCTTCGCCGGGAGAGCCGGCTTGGCGGGGAGTGCGGGCTTAGCTGGAAGCTTCGGCTTGGCGGGGAGTGCGGGCTTGGCGGGGAGCGCAGGCTTCGCGGGAAGCTTGGGCTTGGCCGGGAGTGCGGGCTTGGCCGGGAGCGCGGGCTTGGCCGGAAGCTTGGGCTTGGCGGGGAGTGCGGGCTTGGCCGGGAGCGCAGGCTTGGCCGGGAGTGCGGGCTTGGCCGGAAGCTTCGGCTTGACCGGGTGGGCGGGCTTCGCCGGGAGGGCCGGCTTCGCGGGCAGTGCCGGTTTGGTCGGAAGCTCGGGCTTGACCGGGTGCACGGGGTAGGCGGGCTTGGCCGGAAGCTCGGGCTTGACCGGATGCACCGGATGGGCGGGCTTCTCGGGCTTGTCCGGGTGCACCGGGTACACGGGCTTGACCGGATGCACCGGATGGGCGGGCTTCTCGGGCTTGACCGGGTGCACCGGGTACACGGGCTTGACCGGGTGTGCCGGGTGGGCGGGCTTCTCGTGCTTGGCCGGGTACACCGGGTGGGCGGGCTTGATCGCGTGCACCGGGTGGTGGGCGGGCTTCGCCGGGTACGGCGGATGCGGGGTCTTGTGGTTGTCGTGGGCGTAGGCGGTTCCCGCGCTCGTCAGCGCGGCTGCGGCGAGCGCCGTAGCCATGGCGGCCGACGCCAGAACGGATCGCCATCTCGGCGATGTCGTCATCTTCTCCACTCTCCTCGACTTGGTTCAGGGCCTCATGACGGCTGGTCAGCACCAAGAGCCGGACAGTGGATGGATAGGAAATCGGTAGATATGCATAACACTGCGACGGTCATTAGTCACCGGATGGTGTAGCGCGGCACACCAGTTGGCCCGTGCGATGGGCCAACTGCCGGGACCGAGACCGAGGCCGCGCGATCGGGAACCAGGAACGAGGGGCCAGGACGGGCGCCCGGTGCGTGCCGACCGGCTCCCCGGTGGCCAGGACAAGGGCCTGGTAGCGGGTTCGGGGCTGACGGACCGTCATGGGACCGATGTGCGAGGATCGCCCGGGTGAATGATCTACGCATCCGCCGGGCGACCGACGCCGATCCGCCCACCCTCGTCCGCCTCCGCGACGACGCGGCCCGCTGGATGTCGGCTCGGGGTATCACCGGTCAGTGGCAGCCGGGAGAACTGGTCGAGGACCATTTCCGCCAGGTCATGGAGCACGGTGAGGTCTGGCTCGCGGAGGCCGGCGGGCGTGTCGTCGGCGCCTGGGAGTTGTGGTGGAAGGATGTCGCCGCATGGGGCGCGCAGCCACCCGTGGCCGGATACGTGCACAGGCTCATGGTCGACCGTTCCACCGCCGCGCCCGGGACGGGCCTGCGGCTGCTGAGGGCCGCCGAACGCCGAGTCGCCGAGACGGGCCGGACGTGCGTGCGCCTGGACTGCCTGGCCGGCAACGCACAGCTCAACGCCTACTACCGGGATGCCGGTTACCGCGTCGTGGGTCGCAAGGAGGGCAAGCCGCAGCCGGGCGGGACGCCCAAGTCCTTCACGCTGCTGGAGAAGGTGCTCAGGTAGCTGTACTCAGGTAGCTGTCAGGCGGCCGGTCGAACCAGTCCGGACTCGTAGGCGTAGGTCACCGCCTGGACGCGGGCACGTGCGCCGATCTTGGTGAGGATGTTGCTGACGTGCGTCTTGACGGTGGTCGGGGCGATGGACAGGCGTTCGGCGATCTCGGCGTTGGACCAGCCGGAGGCGACGGCGAACAGGACGTCGCGTTCGCGTCCGGTGAGGGTGTCCAGGCCGTGCGCGTGCGGGCGGAGCCGGGGGCTGCGCTGCTGCCGGACGGCGTCGATCAGTTCGCGGGTCAGGGCCGGGGTGATGACGGCGTCACCGGCGGCCACGATGCGGACCGCCGCCGTCAGTTCGTCCGGGGCGGCGTCGTCGAGGAGGAAACCGCCGGCCCCGGCACGCAGGGCGGCGTACGCGTACCTCTCTTGGCCGACCGGGGTCAGGACCAGAATCCGGGGGGCGTGTCCTGCCGCAGGGCCGGGTTCGGCCATGTCGGGGGCGCGTGGGGGCTGTGCGATGCGTCGGATCGTGTCGATGCCGTCCGCCCCGGACAGGTCGGTGTCGATCAGGACGATGTCCGGGCGGAGCTCGGCACTCGCCCGGACCGCCCCCTCCGCGTCCGTCGCCTCGCCCACGACCGTCAGGTCGGGCTCGGCCGTCAGGAGCATGCGCAGGGCGAGTCGGTGGAGGTATTGGTCGTGGACGACGAGTACGGAGACCATGCCTGTCTTCTCCCTGGTGAAGCCGGGTGCCCGAGCTGAACGAAACGGTTTCGTACTCCAGATTAGCGCCGCTGATGTAAAGCCGGAGTACAGGATCGGCTAGGACTTCACCCGGACCAGCCCGGCGTCGTAGGCCATGACCACGGCCTGGACGCGGTCGCGTGCCCCGAGCTTGGGGCGAGGACCCCGGGTCCCCGGAGGATCCCCGGCTGCGGACCCTCAGCGACCGCGAACGCGAGATCCTGGTCGCCATCGGCCAGGGCTGGACGAACGCGGACCATGACGCCCCATGGGTGAGCAGTCCTCCGTCCGGCTCACCCAACGCATCCTCGTCGCCGAGGACGACCCCGGCATCCGCTATCTGCTGGAGTCGGCCCTGGGCCTGTCCTCGCAGCGAGCGGGTCGATCTGCCGGCGGTGGCCGCCGACTCCGTCAGCGCGGCGGCCCACCACAGCGCCAGGCACCCGATCCGGCTGGGCACCCTCGGCGGCGGAGGCGCCGACGACGAGGAGGAACTGGAACTGGTCGAGGCGACCGGCGCCCCGCACCGGATGCGGCAGGTCGCGGCCAACCTGCTGTCCAACGCGCTGACGCACACCCCGCCCGGTACGAGGGTGGAGGTACGCGTGGGAACGGGGCGGGCCGGGCCCACCGTGGGAGGCACGAACCGGCCCGGCCGGACGAGCCCCTCGCCACCGCTGCCCGGGGGAACGCGGATCTGCGTGCTGGAGGTCGCCGACCAGGGGCCCGGCCTCCCCCCCGGAAGCGGCCGCGCGGGTCTTCGAACGCTTCTACCGGGCCGACCCGTCCCGCTCCGCCGACCACGGCGGCTCCGGGCTCGGCCTCGCCATCGCGAGCGTGATCGCCCAGGGCCACGGCGGCCGACTGGAACTGGAGACGGCCACCGGCCGCGGAAGCGTCTTCCGGCTGGTGCTGCCGGCCTCGCACCGCTCGACGTAGGGCTGTGACCTCGGAGATCTCGGTGGCGGTACAGTCTGCGCAGGCCCGCCCGTCGTTTCCGACCCCCCGATGTTCGAGGTTTCCGTGACCAAGCCCATGGCCCGCGTTCCCCAACGACGCAACGCGCGCTCCAACCGGGCGCGCATCCTGGCCACGGCACGCCAGGAACTCGGCCGGAACCCGGACATCACGCTGGAGGAACTGGCACGGGCCTCCGGTGTCGTACGGCGCACCCTCTTCGGTCACTTCCCCGGGCGCGCGGCGCTGCTGGAGGCGCTCGCCGAGGAGGCTTCCGAATCCCTGCGGAGCGCGCTGGCCGCCGGGGCGACGCACTTCGGGCCGGGCGAGCCGGCCGAGCGGGCGCTCGCGTACTTCGCGTTCTCGATGTGGCCCGTGGGCGACCGCTACCGGTTGTTGCTGGCGCTGGCCCGCCGCGACCTGGGCATCGAACGCGTGGCTGAGATCCTGGCGCCGGCCCGCGCCGCGACCACGGCCATCCTCGACCGAGGCCAGCGGGACGGCGTCTTCCACGCGCACCTCCCCCCGGCCGTGCTGAGCGCCGGTCTGGAGGCGATGACGGTCGCCCTGCTGGAGGAGGTCAACACCGGGGCGCTGGAGGACGACGGCACCCACACCGCCGTAGCCATACTCATCGCGGCCGGCGTACCGGAGCAGAAGGCACGCGACACGGTCGACGCCGTCGCCTCGACGATGGCCACGCAGGCCGAGGAGGCGGCGGCCGACGACTGAGCGGGGATGGAGTGGGTCCGGCGCAGTCGGCTGCGGTTCGGCAGCACCTCGGCCGGCACACCAACGACAAGGAGCTCTCCGGTCGCGTTTCAGCCCCGCCCAACTGGCCCCCGCCGTGCGCACCGCGGCGCTGGGGCTGTCGCGGGTGCTGCGGGGCGGCGGCTGACGGGGGCGATCCGGTCGTACGGAATCGTGAGGGGCGCCACCCGCCTATCTGCCCGGCGGTGTGCAATTATGGCTGGGCCGGGTGGGTGCGGGCAGCCTCTGAGAGGGTGGACGACTGCCCCCGTTCGGTCCCGCACGGGCCGCCCTCGCGCACCGGCCTCTCTCCCTTCGAGGCCGGGGCGGTCCGTGCGGCGCGCCCGGGGCTCGGCCGAGGGGTCGGCCCGGCCGGGGTGAGGAGGTCGGAGTGCAGGGGATCGAGGCCCGTCGAGCACAGCTCGTCGCGCGTGCGTGAGCGCTGGATCTTGCCGCTGGTGGTCCGGGGCACGCGCATCGGCCCCACGATGACGACCTGGACGGCCAGCCGCAGTTCGTGGGCCAGGCGCCTCCTGATGAGGTCGGCGAGGGCCGCGGGAGTACGGCCGTCGAGATGGACCGGGCGGATTTCCTGAACCAGGACGATCTGCTCGTGGCCGGAGGCGTCGGGCAGGGCGAAGGCGGCGCAGGGACCGGTCGCGGGATCGGTGGTTTCGCTGACGCGTTCGATGTCCTGGGGGAGGATGTTGCGGCCGTTGACGATGATCAGGTCCTTGGCGCGACCGGTGACATAGAGCTCGCCGTCCCGGAGGAAGCCGAGGTCTCCGGTGCGCAGATACGGGCCGTCGCCGTCGGCGGTGACGGCGGCGAAGTGATCGGCGGTGCCCTGCGGGTCGTTGAGGTAGCCGTCGGCGACACTGTCGCCGCGCACCCAGATCTCGCCGACCCGCCCGTCCTCGAGGGGACTTGAGGTCGCGGGATCGACGATCCGGACGTCGGCGCCGGCGGGCCGGCCGCAGCCGACCAGATCGACGCCGTCCGGGGCGGGCACGGCCCGGCCGGCCTCCAGCGCGCCCCGGTCGAAGCGCCCCACGGCAGGCCCGCTGCCGCAGGAGGTGCCGGTCACCATGAGGGTGGCCTCGGCCAGGCCGTAGCTGGGCGCCCAGATGTCCGGACGGAAGCCGATCGGGGCGAGACGCCGGGCGACCGCGCTCAGGACCTCGGCGCGGACGGGCTCGGCGCCGCTCAGCGCGAAGCGCAGACAGTCCAGGCTCAAGTCCTCGTCCGTATCCGTGAGTTGACCGTCCTTGAGGCTCCTCAGCAGCCAGTCGTAGCCGAAATTCGGGGCGAAGGTGTAGAAGGCCCGGTACCGGCTGATCATCTGGAGCCACAGCAGTGGATGGGCGATGAAGGACACCGGGGAGCAGAAGACGAGGTTGCCGCAGCTCGCGAGCGGGCTGAGCAGCATGCCGACCAGGCCCATGTCGTGGTAGTGCGGGAGCCATCCTGCGCCGGACTGCGACGGGTCGTGGCGCAGCTCGTCCAGGACTTCGTCGGGGAGGAGTTTCTCCCTGATCGACAGCAGGTTGTGCAGCAGGTTCCGGTGGGTGATGACGACACCGCGCGGCTCGCTGGTCGATCCGGAGGTGTACTGGATGTAGGCGGTCGCGGAGAGCTCCAGGGCGACCGGGGGCCAGGTCCCGGGGTCCGGCGGTACGGTCCCGCCGGTCCCGCCGCTCCCGTCCGTCCCGTGGGCCCCGTCGGTCGCGACGCACTCGGCCCGTGAAACCGCGCCCAGCCCCGCCAGCCAGGAGCCGAGCCCCGGCCGGTGCGCGGCGTCGCTGAGGACGAGCCCGACGTCCGCGTCACGGATGATGCCCTCGGCGCGTTCCAGGGCCCGCCGGTCGGTGGCCGGCAGCGGGGCGGGGATGGCGACCCGCCCGGCGTACAGGCAGCCGAGGAAGACCGCGAGGAACTCCAGCCCCGCCGGATACATCAGCAGCACGCGCGCGCCGGGAGGTGTCCGGCCGGCCAGCCATGCCCCCACCGCACGGGCCCGGGCGTCGAGTTGGGCGTACCCGAGCCGCTCCACCTCGACGAGTTCGCCCCGGACGCTGTCCACCCGTGCGTACCAGCGGGTGTCCCCGACGAGCCACATCTTCTCGCGCAGGAAACGGACGAGTTCACTCACCGCCGGCTCCGATCCGCCCGGCCAGGGCCTCCTCCACATAGCCGACCACCGCACCGACCGTGTGCAGCTCCCAGGCGACCTCGTCGGGGATGCGCACCCCGAACCGTTCCTCGGCTACGACGGTCATCCGCACCAGGACGAGCGAGTCGAGGGCGAGGTCCGCGACGAACGCCGTCTGTTCGTCGACCTGTTCGGGGTCGACGTCGCCGAACTCGGCGAGCATGGCCTTCAGTTCGGCGAGGATCTCGGAGCGGTTCACCGAACGGACCCCTTCTGGGGCTTGCGAAGCTTCGGCAGCTTCTGCACCTTCTGTACCTTGTGCGTCTTCTCCGTCCTCTGGGCCCTCTGAGTCCCCAGCTGGGCGATCTGAGCCTTCTGCGTTCGCTGCGGCACGTCCCAGGCGGCCGGCAGGACGCTGAGTCCGCGCTCGAACATGCTGGGCCGCCACCGCGGTGTGCCGTCCAGCCGCAGGCCGGGCAGCCGGCGCAGGACGGTGGTGACGGCGGCCTCGGCGGTCATGCGGCCGATGTGGGCGCCCAGGCAGTAGTGGGCGCCGTGCCCGAACGCCAGGTGGCCGGACGTGGGCCGGTGCAGGTCGAGCCGGTCGGGGTCGGGGAAGCGGGCGGGGTCCCGGTTGGCCGCGCCCAGGCACAGGAACAGGGACTCGTTCGCCGGGACGGTCACGTCGCCGAACTCGACGGGTTCGAGGGTGCCCCGCCAGCTGGTGAAGGGCAACGGACTCTCGTAGCGCAGGAGTTCACCGATTCCGGTCTCCAGCAGGGCCGGATCGCCGCGGAGTTCGGCCAGTCGGTCCGGGTGGGTGAGCAGGGCGTGCAGGCTGTTGCCGACGCTGTTGATGCTGGGGTCCTGGCCCGCCACCAGCATCATCATGACCTGGCCGTGCAGTTCGTCCTCGCTGATCAGGCCGTCCTCGTCGCGGGCCCGGACCAGCAGCGAGATCAGGTCGTCGCCGGGGGCGCGGCGTTTCTCGGCCACGGCCTTGCGGACGAACCCGTCGATCTCGTGGGCGAGGGCCGCCACGTAGGGGACGTCGTTGTTCCATTCGGCGGTACGCCAGATCATCGCCCGCAGATGGTTCATCCGGGGCGGGGTGGCGCCGAGGACGGAGAACAGGACGTTGCCGCCGAGCGGGTAGGCGACCGCCGCCATGAGGTCGGCCCGGCCCCGGTCCACGATCTGGTCGATCCGGGTGTCGACGACGCGCTGCACCCGGGAGCGCCACTTCTCCTGCCGCGCGGGCGTGAAGAACGGCCGCATGATCGCCCGCAGTTCGGCATGGCGCGGGTCGTCACTGTCGAGCAGGTGCGTGAAGAGCCGCTCCCGCAGCTCGGACGGCCAGTGCCGCAGCCACATACGGCCGGCCGGGACGCGTTTGCTGTCGCAGCTCACCCGCGGGTCGGTGTGGGCCCGGCGGACGTCGTCGTACCGGGTCAGCAGCCAGCCCGGACCGTCCGGCGACATGACCCGGCTCACCGGCCGGTGCTCACGCAGCCAGTGCAGCGTCGGGTACGGGTCGTGCTGGAACGCCTCCGTGAACGGCGCCGGCAGCCCGCCCGGCAACTCCTCGGGCGGCCAGCCCGGCGGATACTCCCGGACCGCCTCGACCCTGGGCCTGCGCCGCGCCGGGACATACGGGGCGACGGCGTCGGACGGCGCGGGCGGGGACTGCGCCACGGACACGCCCTGGAGGCGACTGGTGCGCAGCATCGGGTAGTTGAGCTCGCCGAACCGGTCGCCGCTCAGCCCCGGGCCGCCATGGTTGGACAGGTACGGGACGCCCGCCAGGTGCGAGTCGTTCACCCGGAGCTGTCCGCAGGAGCGGACGTCCCGCACGAACCGGTCGATGACCTCCGGGTCCCGGGCCCACAGGGAGTTGCGCAGGCCGTAGGCGCCGGCGGCGACGAACGACACCGTCCCGGCGAGGAGTTCGTCGTCCCCGGCGGGCTCGGGGACGACGACGGTCAGCATCGGGAAGAAGGTCTCGTGCCGGACCGACCGCAGCTCCCGCGCCCGGGCGAGCCCGTCGACCCGGATGAGCGCCGGCTCCGCGAACACGGCGACGTCGCTCTCCCGGCCGCCCACGTCCAGGTGGCGTCCGCCGGTCAGTACCCGGGCGCCCGCGCGCCGGGCGTCGGCGAGCGCGGCGTCGTATCCGGCGGTGTTGGGCGTGGCGGCCAGCACCACGTCGGGGTCGTCGGGGAAGCCGGGCCGCAACGCCCGCACCCGGTCGAGGAGTTGCTCGGTGAGCCGGTCGGCGATCTCCGGATGGACGAGCGCGATGTTGGGCGCACAGCAGATCTGGCCGCTGCCGTGGTACGACTCCAGCAGCGCGTCCACGGCTCGGTCGAGGGGTGCGTCCCGCCACACCACGACCATGTCGTTGCCGCCGAGCTCCAGGATCGGTTTCTTGCCCGCGACGAGGCAGGCCTTCTCGATCTGTTCGCCGCGGATCGAGTCGCCGAAGTACAGCACGTCGTCCACCAGCGGACTGTCCAGCCAGGCGTCCAGCGCCTGGGCCGGGTCGGTGCACAGTGCCGACAGGACACCGGGCGGGGCACCGGCCTCGGCGAGCGCCGGCACGGCGATCCGCTCCAGCAGATACATCGCGGCGATCGGCGCCTGCCGGGACAGCCGCACCACCAGCGCGTTGCCCGCCAGCACGGACTGGAAGGCCGCGCCCACGCTCAGCGCCGGGGTGTTCTGCGGCGGCTGCACGCATACGACGCCGTCCGGCACCCTGCGCAGCGACACCGTCCGGCGACCGGTGGTGTGCCGTGTCTCCAGCTGCCGCAGACACCAGTCGGTCGTCTCGGGGGCGAAGAAGGTGAGCAGGTCGGCGACCTCCATCCGGGCCAGCCGGACCGGGTGCCCTTCCTCGACCAGGAGGTCGGTCAGCGTGTCCGCGTGTTCTCGCAGCCGTGCCCGGAACGCCTCGGCGACGGCGGCGCGTAGGGGCCGGGGGCTGCCGCCCCATTCGTCCGCGGCATGCCGCGCGGTGCGCAGCGCGGTCTCCATGTGGTCGGGTCCGGCGACGGCGCAGCGTCCCAGGATCGTTTCCGGGTGGGCGTCGGGGCCCATGTGCCCGGCGTTGAGCGCGTTGCGGTAGCAGGTGGCGCCGATGGGGTCGTCGATGAGCGCGCCGGCGCGGATCGCGTAGACCCATTCGGTCGGACCGGGGGGCGTGGCGCCGCCGATGAGAGGGCCGAAGCTGAGCAAGCCTTCGTCGGCGCGGTCCGCCGCCCGGGTCTCGGGTTCCTGACAGGTCACCATGACGGGCCTCCCTTTCAGCCGTTGGCGGTGTCGGTGGTACGCACGCCCAGGCGCAGCAGCACGTGGCGGGCGAGGTCGGTGACGGTGACTCCGCCCTGGAGGAGTTCCAGGGGCGGGATCTCGACATCGAGGCGTTGGCGCAGTGTGGTCAGCAGTTCGGCGGCCATCAGGGAGTCGACGCCGTAGTCCTGCAGCGGCAGTTTCGGGTCGAGGCGGGCGGCGTCGGTCTGCAGGATCTGGGCCAGGTACTCGGCGAGCGTGCCGCTCACGGCCTTCAGCGCCTCCTCGGCGCCGAGGCCGGCCAGAGCCGCCACGAGGTCCTGGCGGGTGTGGCCGCCGAGGTCGCCTTCGGCGGGCAGCAGAGCCGCGAAGCGGGGCGTGGTCAGAGTCGGCAGGAAGGCGCGCAGCCGGGCCCAGTCGTAGCGGCCGACCCCGGCGACGCACGCGCCGGACGCCGCCAGCGTCTCCAGGGCGGCCAGCGCCTCGCACGAGCCGAGGGGGACGGTGCCGAGCGCTTCCATGGACGGGACCAGGCCCTCGCGGGCGACATGGCCGCAGTCCCCGAGCGCACCCCAGGCGACGGCGACGGCCGGCCGGGCACCGTCGTGCCGTTGCCGGGCCAGCGCTTCGGTGAACAGGTTCCCGGCGACGTAGGCGGACTGCTTGACGTTGCCGACGGCCGCGGTGAAGGAGGAGTACAGCCAGAACAGCCGCAGGTCGTGGTCGCGGGTCAGCGAGTCGAGTACCGCCGCCCCGGCCATCTTGGGGGCCAGGACCGCGCGGATCCGCTCGTCGGTCAGTTCGGTGAGCGGGACGTCGTCGAGCGTCATGGCCGCGTGGACCACACCGGTGAGCCGGTGCCCGGTGGCGTCGACGCGGCCGATCACCTCGGCCATGGCGGCGGCGTCGGTGACGTCGGCGGCGTACGGCGTGACGGTCACGCCCAGCGCGGCCAGGTCGGACAGTACGTCGGTCGCCTCCGGCCCGTCGGCGCCGCGCCGGGAGACCAGGGCCAGGTGGCGGGCGCCGCGGTCGGCGAGCCGCCGGGCGGTCGCGGCGCCGAATCCGCTCAGTCCGCCGGTCACCAGATAGGTGCCGTCGGGGTCCAGGCGGGGCGGCTCGGGCCGGGTCCGGACGGGAACCGGGCCGTCCTGGGGGTCGAGGCTCACGACGACCTTGCCGATGTGCCGCGAGTGCTGCAGCAGCGCGAACGCCTCCCCGACCCGTGCGGCCGGGTAGAGGGCGTACGGCAGCGGCCGGTAGCGGCCGTCCGCCACCCGTTCGGCGACCTCGGCCAGCAGCCGCCGACCTTGTGCGGGCCCGGCCTCGTCGGACAGCAGGGCGGTGACGTCGACGCCGAAGAAGGCGATGTTGCGGCTGAACGGCCGCATGAGGAGCGGCCTGTTGGCGTAGATGTCGCGCTTGCCGAGTTCGACGAACCGGCCGCCGGGCCGCAGCGTCTCCAGGCCCCGGTCGATGGCCTGCCCCGCCAGCGAGTTGAGCACCACGTCGACCCCGCGCCCGGCGGTGATCCGCAGCGCCTGACCGGCGAAGTCCAGGCTCCGGGAATCCAGTACGTGCTCCACGCCCAGCGCGCGCAGCAGGTCGCGCTTGGCCGGGCTGCCAGCGGTGGCGATCACCGTGGCCCCCACCAGACGGGCGTACTGGACGGCGGCCAGCCCCACCCCGCCGGCGGCGCCGTGCACCAGCACGGTCTCCCCGGCCGCGAGCCGCGCCAGGTCGTGCAGCGCGTAATGGACCGTCAGGAAGGCCACCGGCAAGGTCGCGGCCGCCGCGAAACCGAGCCCGTCGGGGATCTTCACCACGGCCGCCGCGGGAGCCACCGTGTGCGAGCCCAGACAGGACGGGACGGCCGCGCACACCCGGTCACCGACGGCCGGATCGCCTACCCCCTCGCCCACGGCCGTGACGATTCCGGCGCACTCGAGACCGGGACCGTCCGCCCCGAACCCCCCTTCGCCGGCCTCCGGGGGCAGCAGCCCCGTCGCCTGCATGATGTCGCGGTAGTTGAGCGCGGCGGCGCGCACCGCGATCACCACCTCACCGGCTCCGGGAGCGAGGGGGCGGGTCCGCGTCCAGAGCGGCTCGTACGACAGACCGGGCGTGCGGATCCGAAGGGCGAAGGGTGCCTCGCCGCTCTGCTCGACGTGCTCGTCGGACGGGAGTGCGCGTTCCCGGGGCAGGAAGCGGCCGCCCGAGGTGAGGACGATCTCGTCCTCGCGTGCCGCGGCCACCTCGTCGCCGGCGCCGAACGGCACGGCGGGCGCCAGCAGTTCGCGGGCCAGCCGGTGCGCGTCGGCGGCGGGGTCGCCGAGGCGTTCCAGCGACAGCCGGGTCACCCGCAGGCCGGGGTGCTCGTTGGCGAGGGTGCGGGCCGTGCCCCAGGCGGCGGCGTCCTGCGGGTGGGCGGCGCGTTCGGGTGCGGGCAGCGCGCCGCTGGGCCGGGTCACGAGCCACAGGGCGGGCCGGGCGCCGTCCGGGAGGTTCCGGCAGGCCACGGCCAGGGCGCGCAGGGTGGCGGCACGCCGTACGGTCTGGTCGAGCAGCGCCTGCGGGTCGGCGGGGGAGGCGGTGGGGGAGTCGCCCAGGACCAGCACCACGGCCGGGTCGCCGTCACCGGTGAGCGAGGCCGTCCAGACCGCCGGGGCGACGGGAGCGGGCATCACCGGGACGGTCCGCGTTCCGCCGCCGTCCAGGAACGCGGCGAGGTGCTCGGCCAGTGGCGTCTCGGATCCGCTCTCCGTGGCCACGATCCATCGGGTGCCGTCGTCCGGCCGGGGCAGCGCGGGCCGGGCGGTCCGATGTGAGGGGGCCGAGGCCAGCAGCACCGAGACGCCGTCCCCAGACGGTGACTCGATGGGGCCGCCGAGGCGGACGACGTCGGCGAGGCCGCATGCGGGCAGCGCATCGACCCACTGGTCCCGGCTCAACAGGGGTGATTCCGGCCGCAGTTCGTCGTCGTGCCGCCAGAAGCTGTCCAGCGTGCCGAAGAAGGGCAGCAGATAGTCCGTGTCGTGTGTCTCGACGGCCAGCAGTCGGCCCCCAGGGGCCAGCAGCCTCCGTACCCGGCGCAGGGCGGCCCTCAAGTCGGTCGCCGTGTGCAGGGAGTTGGCTGCGATGACCAGGTCGTAGGCGCCGTCGGCGAAGCCCTGCTCGGCCGGGTCGGTGTTCAGGTCGAACGGGCGGTGGTCGACGAAGTCGTGGTCGCCGAAACGGTGCCGGGCGCGGGCGAAGAAGGCAGCGGAGACGTCGGTGAAGTGGTAGACGGTCCGCTCGGGCGGCAGCAGCGGCAGCACCGCGGCGGCGGTGCCCCCCGTGCCCCCGCCGATCTCCAGGATGCGCAGAGGCCGGTCCCCGGGCCAGACCCGGGCGATCTCCGCCGCGAGCGCGGCGATGACCCGGTTGTGGAAACGGCAGGACGGCGCAACGTCGTAGAACTGCTCCAGGGCCTCTTGGGAGCCCTGGCCCACCAGCAGCTGCAGGGCGTCGTGTTCACCGCGCAGCACCTGCGGCAGATGCGACAACTGGCGGACCGCCAGCTGCACTTCGGCACCGCACGCCGGGAAGTCCCAGGGCAGCCCGGCCAGGAGGGGCCCCGGGTCCGCGGCGCCGGTCAGCCGCCACCGCCCGTCCTCACCGGCGGCGGCCAGACCGTGACCGGCCATCAGGGCGAGCAGGGCCCGCGCCAGCCGCTCGTGTCCGGGGAGCATCCCCTGCCGGACCAGGTCGGCAGGGGTGAACTCGGCCCCGTCCGGGGGCAGCAGATCCCTGAACGCGGCGGCGGCCACATGGGCGGTCACCAGCTTCAGCCGGGCGGCGAACTCCGCGAAGCGCGTGGCACGCCAGCCGGCCTCCAGCGCGGCGACGCTCCCCGCCGCGGCCGCGGCGAGCTCATGGTTGGCGGGCAGCGGCGAGGGCGCCGCCGGCAGGTGGGGATGCGGCGCGGCCCGCAGCACCGTCTCGTACCGCAGGGGCGCCCGGTCGCCCGGGCCGGGCACCCGCCGCATGCGTACGCCGTCCAGTTCGGCGGTGACGCTGCCGTCCGGGTCGGTGACGGTGATGTCGAAGCAGAGTTCGGCGGTGCCACGCGTGCGGTCGCGCACGTGCAGCATCCCCGTCGCGGACGGGCTCCGCCAGACGCGTACGGCCCCGATCGCGGCAGGCAGCCAGCACTGCCCGGCGCCGGCCCGGGCGGCCACGAGCGGCACACAGGCCTGGAGCGCGCCGTCCAGCAGCGCCGGATGCGCCACGTACCGCGCGGTGTCGGCCGCGTCGGTGGTGTGCCGGTAGGCCGCCAGCACCTCACCGTCCCCGATGTGCAGCCGGGCGAGCTGCCGGAACGCGGCCCCGTAGTCCAGTCCCGTCGCGGCCAGTTCGGGATACAGGGCGTCGACGTCGGCCCGGCGGGTGCAGCGGGCGCGCACCGCGGTCAGGTCGATCCGGGCGGGCGGCCGGCCGATCAGCTCGCGGACCCGGCAGCGGGCGTGCGGGCGGGGCCGCGTGCCGTCGGCATCGGTGCCGTCGGCGGCCTCGGTGCTGGTGATGGACACCATGCCGTCGTCGGGTGAGAACCCGAGCTGCACATGGACGTCCCCGGCCCGGTCCCACGGCACGACCAGCGGGCGGCTCACCTCCAGCCACGCCAGTTCCACCGGGCCGCCCAGCACCCGCCGGCCGGCGGACAGGGCCATCTCGACGTAGCCCGTCGCGGGCAGGACCACCGACCCGGCCACCTTGTGGTCGGCCAGCCAGGGCACCAGCACCGGTTCGACCGGCCCGTGCCAGGAAGGTTCCGCCGTCGGCAGCCGCTCGCCCAGCAGAGGGTGGTCCAGGTGTCCCGTTCCGCTGGTGACGATCCACTGCTGCGGGCTGCCGCTCCAGTGCCGTTCCCGCTGCCACGGGTACGCCGGGAGCTCCGCCACCCGGGCGGGGCGCGGGAACCAGCGCGTCCACTCCGTCCGCGCCCCGGCGGCGATCAGCGCCTCGACCGACCGGCGCAGCGCGGCCGGGCCGGCGGCGTCGCGGCGCAGGGTGCCGAGTACGGCCACCCGGTCGCGTCCGGCGGTGATCCGGCGCAGGTAGGTGCGCAGGACGGGGTGGGGGCCGACCTCCAGCAGGACGTCGACGCCCGCGTCCAGGGCGTGGTCGACGGCGGCGGCGAACCGGACCGGCTCGCGGACGTTGCGCCACCAGTACTCGGCGTCCAGGCCGCTCGCGGGTACCGGGCCGCCGGTGACCGTGGAGATCAGCGCCCCGGTGCTCCCGTCCGGGGCCAACCCTGCGAGGCCGACGGCCAGCGGGGCGCGGACCCGCTCCATGACCGGGCTGTGGAAGGCGTAGTCGAGGTCCATCAGCCGGAAGAACACCTCGCGGGCCGTCAACTCCTCGCCCAGCGATTTGAGTTGGTTCACATGACCGGCGACCGTCACATCCCTGGCACTGTTCACGGCGGCCACCACCAGGCCCGGGTACGCCGCCAGGACCCGCTCCGCCTCGGCCGACGGCAGCCCCACCGCGGCCATCCGGCCCCGGCCGGCCGTCGCCGCCTGGGCCCGGCCGCGCTCGGCGACCACCCACGCCGCCTCCTGCAGCGTCAGCGCGCCGACCGCGTAGGCGGCGGCCACCTCGCCGACGCTGTGCCCGAGCGCGACCGTCCACCGCACGCCCCGCTCGCGCAGGACCGCGACGATCCCGGCCTGCACCGCGAACAGCAGCGGCTGCGCCACCTCGGTGGCCTCCAGCCCCCACTCGTCCGCCGGCCGGCGCAGTTGCGCGGCCACCGACCAGCCGATCCGGGGCGCCAGCGCGGCGTCGACCGACTCCACCTCGGCGCCGAACGCCGGGTCGGCGTCCAGCAGATCGGCGGCCATCCCCGCCCACTGCGAGCCGTTGCCCGCGAAGACCAGCCCGACCCGGCCGTGCTCGACCGCCTCACCGGTCACGCCGTCGTCGGCCAGGATCCGCGCGGCCTCGTGCAGGGAGGAGGCGAGCGCCACGCGGCGGTAGCGGTGCCTGGCGCGGCGGACGGCGGTGGTGGCGGCGATGTCGTAGAACTTCGCGGACGCTGTCGTGTCCTGCGGCGCTGTCGGCTCTTCCTGCCTGGTGCCGGTCAGCCGGGCGGCCAGCCGTCGCGCCGCCTCCTCAGCCGCCTGTGGGGTGCGTCCCGAGGCGATCACCGGCAGTGCGCCGACCGTATCCGTGCCGGTCCGTGGGGGAGCGGCCGGCGGCGGCCCGACGACGACGTGGGCGTTGGCCCCGCCGAACCCGAAGGAGTTGACGCCCACGAAGCACCTCCGGCCCTCCGGCGCCAGCGGACGCGGCCGGTCGACCGGCTCCAGCCCCAGCCCGGCGAAGTCGATGCCGGGGTTGAGCGGATCCAGGTGCAGCGAGGCGGGGATCGTGCCGTACCGCAGCACCGCGAGGGCCTTGAACAGCCCCGCCATGCCCGACGCCGGCTCCAGGTGCCCCACGTTGGACTTCACCGACCCGATGGGCAGCGGCCCCACCGTCCGCCCGACGCCCAGCACTTGGCCCAGCGCCGCGCACTCGGCCGGATCGCCCGCCTGCGTGCCGGTGCCGTGCGCCTCCACGTACCCGACCTCGTCGGGCGCGATCCCCGCCCGCTCGTACACCCGGCGCAGCAGGTCCTCCTGCGCCCGCGCGCTCGGCAGGGCCAGCCCGATGGTGCGTCCGTCGCAGTTGCTGCCGGCGCCGGCGATCACGCCGTGGATCCGGTCTCCGGCGGCCAGCGCGTCCGCCAGCGGCTTCAGCACCACCATGCCCGCGCCCTCGGCCCGGACGAACCCGTCGGCGTCCGCCGAGAACGCCGCGCACCGGCCCCGCTTCGACAGCATCGACGCCTGGCTGAACCCGACGAACCCGGCCGGGTTCAGCAGCACGTTGACCCCGCCCGCCAGCGCCACCCGGCTGCCTCCCGACGCGAGTTCCCGGCAGGCGCGTTCCACGGCCACCAGCGACGACGAGCAGGCGGTGTCGACGGCCATGCTGGGCCCGCGCAGGTCGAAGAAGTGCGACAGCCTGTTCGCCGCGATCGAATGGGCCGTGCCCGCCATGGAATAGGCGTTCATGCTCCGGGTCCTGACCATCTGCAGCCCGCCGTAGGAGAAGTCCGAGACACCGACGAACACACAGGTGTCCGAGCCCGCCAACGTCGCGGGATCGATCGCGGCGTCGTCCAGTGCCTCGACGGCCGTCTCCAGCAGCAGCCGGTGCTGCGGGTCCATCTGCGCCGCCTCCCGCGGCGAGATCCCGAAGTACTCCGCGTCGAACCCGGCGATGTCCGCCAGGAACCCGCCTCGCGCGGTGTACGACTTCCCCGGCCGCGGCATCGCGGTGTCGACGAACCGCGCGCTCTCGAACCGGTCCTCAGGGACCGCCCCGACCAGGTCGCGCCCGGCCTCCAACGCCCCCCACAGTCCAGGCAGATCCACGATCCCGCCGGGCAGTCGGCACCCCAGACCCACGATCGCGAACGCATCCGTACCGTACGAATCCCCCGACATCCTCACGCCCCCAGTGCAGAAACTCTGTGTAATCGTGCGACTACGGGATCACCATGGCGGGGGTGCCGGGACAGGTCAAGCGGAATCCGACGCAGCCACCTGCCATTTCAGGCCGTGACCTGCGACAACTCCCATGCGAACGACGGCAATCGGAGTCAACCTGCGGAGCCGGGAGAACCGAGTGGGGGAACGGTGGCCGACTGCGGGCAGTGACGGGCGGTCGGCGGGCGGCCGTCGGAGGCCGCTCGGGCGGGGGTGCGCACGTCAGTAATGTGGCTATAGCTGAGGCAAATTACTGGCTCGGCCAGACGCAGGCGGTGTCGGCTGGGCCCCGCAGTGGTTATAGCCGTTACTTATGCCCTCATTCACCATGATCCTCTACCGGGATCGTCGGGGACGTCTTACGGTGCAGACGGATGCCATGCGCGCGGAATTCCGTGGAGATCCGCTTCCCCCTTTTCATGTCTGGGAGAGATCGGTGACGGCGTCCCTGGCCCCACTCCTGAACACAGACGAGGCGAACGCATGCTTCAGATGGACGTGTTGCTGCGCGAGTACGACCGTGCCCGCGCCTACACCGACGAGTTGTGGAAGGACCTCACCCCGGACGAGGTGACCTGGCGCCCGCACGAGAACTCCAGCGCCATCGGCTGGCACCTGGGCCACCAGGCCCATGTCGCCCACTTCATGATCCGCAACCTCACCGCGGCCGAGCCCAGCCCGGACCCGGAGCTGGACGCCCTGATGGACTCGGCGAACCCGGAGAAGTTCCGCGGCACGCTGCCCACCGTCAAACGGCTCACCGAGTTCCGTGACACCGTCGCCGAGCGGGTGCATGCCCGCATCGGGGACATCGCCGCCGGCCGGGTCGGCGCCCCCACCCAACTCACCATCGTGGCCACCCACTTGCTGACCACGCTCATCAACCACGAGTACCAGCACGACCAGTGGATCGGCGAGGTCCGCGCCGGTGACCTCGGCCACGCGATTCCGTCCGACCCCGACAGCGAGTACGTACGCCGCATCGACGGCTATCTCGTCGTGGACGTTCTGTAGCCCCAGGGAGAAGCCCGCCTGTGACCAGCACCGCCCCCGACACCACCGCCGGCATAGCCCCCCGGGCCGAGGCGCAGCGCCGCGTCCTCACCGTCCTGGTCAGCAGCCAGATCCTCAGTGGGGCGGGGCTCGCGGCCGGTATCACCGTCGGTGCCCTGCTCGCGCAGGACATGCTCGGCTCCACGGGCCTCGCCGGTCTGCCCAGCGCCCTGTTCACCGCCGGCTCCGCCCTGGCCGCCGTCACCATCGGCCGCATCTCCCAGGCCCGGGGCCGCCGGCCGGGGCCGCCATGGCGGCGGTCCGGCGCGGATGCGGGCCCGTCCTGAGCCCGAGCTCATAGCGGGGCAACGGGGCACCCACAGGGAACCGACAGGGATGCGGAACAGGATCAGGCGCATGCCTGCCGCCAGAGAAGCCCTCGCCCTCCGTCGGAGCGCGGTGCGTGTGCTGATCGTCGACGACGAGCCCGAGCTGACCGAACTGCTGTCGTGGGCCGTGACGGAGGCGGGCTGGCAGCCCTTCACGGCGGAGGACGGCCGCAGCGCCCTGACGCTCGCACGCGGCTGCGCCCCGCACGCCGTCGTCCTGGACAGGATGCTGCCCGACCTGGACGGCGTGCACGTGCTGCGACGCCTGCGGTACGAGAACGCGCACCTGCCCGTGCTCATGCTCACCGCCCGCGACACCCTCGAACACCGCCTCGACGGGCTGTCGGCCGGCGCGGACGACTACGTGACCAAGCCCTTCTCGCTGGAGGAGGTCATGCTGCGGCTGCGCGGCCTGCTGCGCCGCGCCGGTGCCGAACAGGAGGCGGCGGAGGAGCCCGTACGGGTGCTCGGCGATCTGGTGCTGGCCGAGACGACCCGGCAGGTGCAGCGCGACGGTACGCCGATCGCGCTCACCGCGAAGGAGTTCGACCTGCTCAGCTATCTGATGCGGCATCCGCGCCAGGTGCTCAGCAAGGCGCAGATCCTCGGCGAGGTCTGGAACAGCTCGTTCGAGAGCGAGGGCAACCTCGTCGAGGTGTACGTGTACAGCCTGCGCGGGAAGATCGACAAGGGGCGGGCGCCGATGATCCACACGGTGCGCGGCGCCGGTTACGTCATCAGGGCGGCGGACGGCGGGACATGACGCCCCGGCGGAAGAGGGGGCGCTCCCTGCGGGCGTGGCTGGTGCTGTTCACCACGGTGACGCTGGCCGTCGTCTGCGCGGCGATGGCGCTCACCACGGTCCTGGTCCAGCGGGCCCATCTGCTGGACGAACTGGACCAGCGCGTGCGTGACGCCGCGGAGCGCAGTCAGGGCGGGGCCCGCTACCGCGCCGGAAGCGCGGAGGATTTGAGCTTCCTCAGCGAGCAGGGGCAGCCCGCGGGCACGGTCGCGGCCCGCCTCGCCGACGGGCGCGTCACCGCCGCCGAGGTGGTGACGGAGGACGGTCACCGCACGACCCTCACCGCCACCCAGCGTGCCGCCCTGTCCGGCCTCACCGAGGACGGCACCCTGCACACCCGCACGATCCCCGGCCTCGGCACCTACCGTGTCACCGCCGTCAGCGGCCACGGCGCCCCCGTACTGGCCGGGCTCCCCACGGCCGCCGTACAGGAGACGATCCACCGGCTGATCGTGACGGAGACGGTGATCGCCGGCGCCGGACTCGCCGTCGCGGGCTGCGTCAGCGCGATGGTCATACGACGCCGGCTGCGCCCCCTCGGCCGGGTGGCCGCCACCGCCGTCGAGGTGGCGCGGGCGCCCCTGGACCGCGGGGACGTCACCGGCCTCACCCGGGTCCCGGCCCGGGACACCGACCCCGCCACCGAAGCCGGCCAGGTGGGCGCGGCCCTCAACCACCTGATCGACCGCATGGAGTCCGCGCTGTCCGGGCGGCAGCGCACCGAGGAACGCATGCGCCGCTTCCTCGCCGACGCCGGCCACGAACTGCGCACCCCGCTCGCGTCCATCGCCGGTTACGCCGAGCTGATGGACCGGGGCGCGGCCCGGATCGACCCGGGGCAGGCATGGCGTCGCGTGTCCGCGCAGTCGGCCCGGATGGCCGGGCTCGTCGAGGACCTCCTGCTCCTCGCCCGCCTCGACGAGGGACGGCCGCTGGAAGCGCTGGAGGTCAACCTCGCCACCCTGGTCGCGGAGGCGGTGTGGGACGCGCGGGCGGCCGGCACCGACCACGACTGGCAGCTCGCGCTGCGCCTCGACGAACCGGCCACGGTGACCGGCGACCCGGCCCGGCTCACCCAGGTCGTGGCCAACCTGCTGGCCAACGCCCGCGCGCACACCCCGCCCGGCACCCGGATCACGGTGACCCTGGAGGCCACGCGCGCGGGCTGCGTCATCCGCGTGACGGACGAGGGCCCCGGCATCCCGCCCGCTCTCCTCCCGACCGTCTTCGAACGCTTCACCCGCGCCGACACCTCCCGTACCCGGACCCCCGGCAAGGGCGGCGGCTCGGGCCTGGGTTTGTCCATCGCCGCGGCGATCACACAGGCGCACGGCGGCCGCATCGACGTCGAGAGCGAGCCCGGACGCACGGAGTTCACGGTCGTACTGCCGCACGCCGCAGACCTCCGCTGAATCCCCAGCACATTCACAGACACGCAGGTCAGCCATGCCGTGTACGGCGATACAGGCGCTCTTTCCCCCTGCCGTACGCCATCCGTTTCAGCTCAGCCTCAGTTCGGGGCTCCAGGGTTGTCGGCGGTGGCCGGCCAACCGTGGACGTGCCCATGACGAAGGGAGCCAGCGACGATGACCGAGCTCGACACCGGGGAGAGCACGGCGCGCGATCCGGAGCAGGACAGGGGCCGGCGCGCCCACGCGAGCCGCCGCACCTTCATGCGCAAGGTCTTCTTCGCTTCCGGTGCCACCGCCGTGGCCACGATGGGCGGCGCCGGTGCCTGGGCCGCGCTCGCCGACGACTCCACCGCCACGGCCGACGCCTCGGCGAGCCCGACCCCGAGCGGGGCTCCCAGCGGCGCCCCCGGCGGGGGTGCCGGAGGCCCCGGCAACCAGTCGATCACCGAGGACTTCTTCGGCCTGACCACCGACGGCAAGCGCGTCGACGACCTGTTCACGATCCACTCCACCAAGGTCGCCACCGCCCCCGTCATCTCGGCGGCCAACGCCTTCCTGGCCGGCCTCAGCGACGACCAGAAGAGCTCGACCCAGTTCACCGTCCACTCCACCGAGTGGCGCCTGTGGAGCAACATCGACTCCTACGACCGCCAGGGCGTCTCCCTCGCCGACCTGACCGACGACCAGAAGGCCCTGGGCACCGCCCTGCTGAAGGCGGCGCTGAGCGCGGACGGCCTGGAGACGACGGAGAAGATCCGCAAGATCAACCAGGCGGCCGGCGAGGCGATCGGCAACACGAACGCCTTCAACGAGGAGGCCTTCTACTGGACGGTGCTGGGCACCCCGTCCGCGACCGAGCCCTGGGGCTTCCAGTTCGACGGCCACCACCTGGTCATCAACTACTTCGTCCTCGGCAGCCAGGTCGTGATGAGCCCCTGCTTCTGGGGCTCGGAGCCGACCTCCATGGAGATCGACGGCGAGACGGTCACGGTCTGCCACGAGGAGGTCGTCGCCTCGCTGGCCTTCATCAACTCCCTCACGACGGCGCAGCAGTCGGTGGCGATCGCCTCGGCGACCAAGTCGAACGAGTCGATGAAAGCGGGCGCGTTCTCCGACAACACGGTCCAGGCGTACGAAGGCATCCGCGGCAACGCCCTGAACGCCGCCCAGAAGAAGAAGCTCCTCGGCATCGTCGAGGCGTTCGTCGACCGGGCGAAGGCGGACGTGGCGAAGGTGCGGATGGCCGAGGTCCGGGCCCACCTCGACGACACCTACGTCACCTGGGCCGGAGGCACCGCCGACGACGCCGCCTTCTACGTCCGCGTCCACAGCCCCGTGGTCTGGGTCGAGGTCGACTGCCAGGGCCCCGGCCCGCTGGCCGGCGCGTACGGCGCCTCGCAGGGCGACGGTCCGACCCAGAAGCACGTCCACTCCGTCATCCGCACCCCCAACGGCAACGACTACGGAAAGGAGCTCCTCAGGCAGCACTATCTGACCTCGCCTCACCATCAGTGAGGCACGTGGATGTCCCGTCATGCCGGAGGGCCGCACCCGTGTGGGTGCGGCCCTCCGCGCGTCCGCCCGGGGTGCGCCGCCCTCAGGGTTTCCCCGCCGGAAGCGCCGCCCGCACCTGCCACCCCGCGTCGCCCCGCGGCCCGGCGTGCAGTTCCCCGCCCAGCGCGGTCACCCGCTCCTTCAGGCCGACGAGGCCGAAGCCGCCGCCGTGCGCGGCCGCCGGAAGCCGGGTGCCGCCGCGGCCGTCGTCCGCGACCGACACCTCCAGGCGGCCGGGGGCGCTTCGCAGGCGGACCTCGATGTGCGCGGCGTCCGAGGCATGCCGACGGATGTTGGTCAGCGCCTCCTGCACGACCCGGAAGGCCGCGGCCTGCACCTCGTGGGGAAGGTCGTCGGACACGGCCGGGTCGCGGCGCAGGACGACCTGTTGGCCCGGGATCGCGAAGCCGTCGATCAGTTCGGTGACGCCCGCGAGGTCGCCGACCGGGCGGTGGTCGGCCGCTTCGCGACCCGTGTCGCGCAGCACCCCGACGGTGCGGCGCATCGAGGCGAGGGCCTCGGTCGCGGCGCGTTCGATGCCTGCCAGGACGGGGTCGAGTTCCTGCGGCTGGGTCTGCGCCATCATGCGGGCCACCTGCGTCTGCACGAGGATGCCGGTCACGTGGTGGGCGACGAAGTCGTGCAGGTCGGCGGCGATGGCCACGCGTTCGGCGCGCCGGGTCTCGCTCACGGCGAGCGTCCGCCGGTAGTCCATCGTGCGCAGATAGCCGGCGAGCCCGGCGACGAGACCGACCAGCAGCAGGCCGACCATCTCCAGGCCCATCACGTCACTGCTCAGCGTCACGTCCCCGCGTACCGGCAGGACGAGCAGCGCGCCCGCGTCGAGGACGCCGCACACCACGGCCCAGCGCGGCGGGCAGTGCCGTACCGCGATGAAGAGCAGGCTCAGCAGGATCATCATCTCGCCCGGGCCGAGCACGACCGGCCCTTCGACCAGCAGGGTTGCGGCGGTGAGGAGGGCCGAGGCGAGGGCGGGCACGGCGGTGCGCACCTGCGGCGTGAGCCACTCGGGCCGCCGCCCGGCCGGCCACAGCACGGCGGCCAGCCCGACGAGCACCACGGCCAGGGTCTGCCAGACGGGACTCGCCGCCGGCACGACGCTCGTCCCGTCGTAGGAGCCCGCGTAGAGAACGACGTCGACGACGCAGGCGACGAGCAGGACCCCGACGGCGAGGCCGTGGACGCAGCCGCGGGCGGAAACGGACTTCATGCCGATCACCGTAGGCCAGACCCCGGGCAGCGGGGTCGGCCGAACGGCCGAGGGGCCGCCGCTGACGCCGGCCTTATGGCCGAGGCGCGCGCCCCGGCGCGCGGGCGAGGGTGGAGCCGCATCCTCACCACGGACCTACGGACCCTCGGACATCAGGAGTACGCGATGCAGCGCAGCAAGTTCCTCGTCGGCCTCGTCGGCGGCGTGACCGCCGTGGTCGCGCTGGGCGGCCTCGGCACGTATCTGCTCTCCGGCACCGAGTCCACCAGCCGCCTGGACGAGTACAGCACCGCCTCGGTCGACGGGCACAAGGCGCTCGCGGCGAACGTCGTCGCGGGCCGCACCGAGAGCAAGATCCACCCGCTGCCCTGGGTCGGCGAGAAGGTCTCCGGCGTCACCTGCCCGACCGGCCTGAAGGCCGTGGCCGGCGCCACCCTCACCTGCACCGGCAAGAAGAGCGACGGCACGACCGTCGACATCCCCGTCCGCGTGACCAAGGCCGACGCCAAGAGCGTCACTTGGAAGTTCGAGCGCTGAGAAAGGCCCCCGCACATCATGAGCACCGTTCTGGCCGGCTACGGCCTCGTCAAGAAGTACGGCTCCACCACCGCGCTGGCCGGCGTGGACGTCGAGGTCGGCGAGCGCGACTCGCTGGCGATCATGGGCCCGTCCGGGTCCGGCAAGTCCACGTTGCTGCACACCCTCGCCGGGATCGTCCGGCCCGACGGCGGCCAGGTCCTGTTGCGCGGCGAGCGCATCGACAGACTCGGCGAGAACCGGCTCAGTGCCCTGCGCCGCAAGCGGTTCGGGTTCGTGTTCCAGTTCGGCCAGCTGCTGCCGGAGCTGCCCGCCGAGGAGAACGTCGCGCTGCCGCTGATGCTGGAGGGCATGCCGCGCGGCGAGGCCGTCGCTCGTGCCCGGCGCTGGTTCGGGCCGCTGGGCCTGGACGGGCTGGAGCAGCGCCGCCCCGGCCAGCTGTCCGGCGGCCAGGCCCAGCGCGTCGCCATCGCCCGCGCCCTGGCCGTCGAACCGGACGTGGTCTTCGCCGACGAGCCCACCGGCGCCCTGGACCAGCGCACCAGCACCGAAGTGATCCAGCTGCTGACCTTCGCGACCCGGGAGACGGGCGCCGCCCTGGTGATGGTCACCCACGACGCCGACGTCGCCGCCCACTGCGACCGGATCCTCCAGGTCCGCGACGGCCGCATCAGCGGCCACACCCAGTACACCGTCGCCTGACCCCGCCCTCCCCGGAGCCCGCCATGCGTTCCCCCGTCCTGCCCCTGACCTGGCACCTCGCCAGGTCCTCCGGCCGCCGCGGCCTGCAGTCCCAGCTGCTCGCGGCCGGCGCCGCAGCCGTCGGCTCGTTCCTGCTGCTGCTGATGATCGCCGCCGCCCTCGGCTCCGGCGCCCGCGCCGACCACACCACATGGCGCACCCCCGACGCCGTACCGGCCAAGGAGGCGACGGCCGTCCAGGCCACGACCACGACGTACGTACGCCAGGACCCCGTCACCGTCGTGAACCTGGCCCAGCTGTCCGGCCGTGAGCAGACCCCCGCGCCGCCCGGCCTGAGCGCCTTCCCGAAGCGGGGCGAGGTGTACGTCTCCCCGGCCCTGGCAGATCTGCTGCACCACCTCCCCGCAGGCCAACTCGCCGACCGCTTCCCGAAGACGAAGTCCTACGGCACGATCGGCGCCGCCGGTCTCGCCTCGCCCGACGAGCTGGTCGCGGTGGTCGGACGGGCGCCCGGCGACAAGGCCGTCTCCGAGACCGCCGGGGAGCAGAACTACTACGACGACGGGCTGAGCGAGCGCGCGCTGGTCTCCGGGTTCACCGGCACCAAGGCGAGCGTGTTCACCGGCGTCGACCAGGGGACCGTGCTGCTGGGCGTCGTGCTGCTCGTCATGCCGGTCGTCGTGCTGGCCTCGGCCGCCGGGCGGCTCGGGGCGGCCCGGCGCGAACAGCGGCTCGCCGCACTGCGGCTGGCCGGGGCGACCCCGCGGCAGATCCTCGCCATGACCGCCGTGGAGGCGGCGGGGGTCGGCGCGGCCGGGGCTCTGGCGGGCGCGCTGGCCTATACGGCGCTGCTGCCCGCGCTCGCCGAACTCCCGTACGGCGTGGGCGGTTGGTACACCGGGCAGCTGTGGGTGGGGCTGCCGTGGCTCGCGGCCGTGGTGCTGGCCGTCACCGCGCTGATCACGGTGAGCGCGGTGACGATGCTGCGCCAGGTGGCCACCTCGCCCCTGGGCGTCGCCCAGCAGGCCGATCCGCGCCGCACCCGCCTGATCCGCCTCGTGTTGTTCGTCGCGGTCCTGGCCTACATCTGGCTGACCACGGGCGACAGCGGTCAGCTGAAGACCCGTCAGCTGCTCGCCCTGCTGGCGCTCTTCTACGGCGCGTTCTGGCTGTTCGGCCCCTGGGTCGTGGACCGGCTGGGCCGGATCGTGGGCCGCCGCGCCAGGCGCCCGGCCACGCTGCTGGCCGCGCGCCGGCTCAGCGACGACCCGCGCGCGGTCTGGCGCACCGTCAGCGGCCTGGTCCTCGCGGGGTTCGTGGCCGGTTTCTTCTCCGTCAGCACGCTGGGTTCGGAGGGCCCGAGCCGCCGCGGCCAGGTGGCGGTGATCACGGCGAACGCCGCCGACGCCCGGCACGCCGCCACCGAGGCCCGTACGGCGCTGCACCGGGCGGGCGTCGAGGGGACCGTCTCCGTCGTGAGTGAGGACGACTACGACAGCCTGCTCGGCGGCGCCGACGGCGTGATCGCCCAGGTCTCCGGAGGGCAGGAGCGCGTCGACACCGCCGTCACCGCCCTGACGCGCCTCGGGTCGGGCAGGTACCCGTTCACGCAGGAGTACGTGTCCGCGCCCGACGACACGGTCACCGCCCGCGTCGCCACCGTCAGCACCGCCACCCTGGTGCTGAGCTTCCTCGTCGCCGCCGCCTCCGCCGGCCTCACGGCTGCCGCGAACGTCCTCGACCGGCGCCGGGTGTACGGCCTGCTGCGGCTGTCCGGCACACCGCTTCAGGTGCTGGACCGGGCCCGGATCCGCGAGACCGTCATCCCGCTGGCCGTCCTGGCCGGCGGCACCACCGCGATGGGTGTCTTCGGCGCCGTGCAGCTCAACAAGGCGGCCGGGACCACGATCAACGCCTCGGGTGCCGTGCAACTGGTGCTCTGCGTGGCCGTCGGCGCGCTGGCCGTGCTCGCCGCTATCGTCGGCAGCAGGCCGCTGCTGCGGAAGGTGACGCAGGGGCCGGTACAGACGGCGGACTGACGCCGTGGCGCTGGGGACCCGCACCTCGGCACGGGCCCGATCCCGCACAGGGTCGCTCAGCCCGTGCCGAGGCTGTCGTGCAGGTGGGTGAGGAGGCCGCCGGTCAGGCCGGCCAGCTGGGTCACCTGCTCCGGCGAGAGGGCGTCGAAGACCAGTCTGCGTACCGCTTCGACGTGGCTGGGGGCGGCCCGCACGATGGCGGCCCGGCCGGCGGGGGCGAGACGGAACGTGGCGCCGCGCCGGTCGGTCTCGCACTCCTCCCGCTCGACCAGCCCCCGTCGCTGCATCCGGGCGAGCTGGTGGGACAGGCGGCTCTGTTCCCAGGCGAGGGAGGCGCCGAGATCGCGGACGCGCAGCCGGTGGTCGGGGGCGTCGTGCAGGCGACCGAGTACCTCGTAGTCGGCGAGGGAGATGCCGTGCTCGTCCTGGAGCTGCCGGCCCAGTACGGACTGGAGCTGCGCGGTCAGGTTGATCAGCCCGCGCCATGCCTGCTGTTCCTCGGTCGTCAGCCATGTCGTCATGAGGGCAGCCTAGGGGAATGAATGACGCATCATGTAAGTTGCATGATGTGTCATACAAAGCCGGCGCCCGGCCCGGAGTACGAGGAACCGCCATGAGAGCCGTCACTGTGAGCGAGTTCGGCCGTCCGCCCGTGGTGCGCGACGACGTTCGCGAGCCGGTCGCGGGGCCGGGGCAGGTGCTGGTCCGTGTGCGGGCGTCGTCGGTGAACTGGTTCGACGCGGACATCGCCCACGGGACGTTCACGCAGATCGCGCCGCACAGGCTGCCGATCACCCTCGGCCGGGACTTCGCCGGAATCGTGGTGGCGGTGGGTGAAGGCGTCCGCACCGTCGAGTCCGGCGACGAGGTCTTCGGGCTGGTCCCCCTGGGGGAGCCGGTCCACGCGGGTGCCTGGGCCGAGCTCATCGTCACCGGCGAGCACACGCTCACCCGCAAGCCGCCCGCCCTGGACACCGCCACCGCCGGGGTCGCCGCTCTGGCGGCCACGACCGCGGTGATGGCCGTCGACGCGCTGGACCTGATGCCCGGCGACTCCGTCCTGGTCGTCGGCGCGACCGGCGGCGTCGGCGGCATCGCGGTGCAACTCGCCCGCGCGGCCCGGGCGACCGTCCTCGCGCCGGGACTGCCCGAGGACGAGGAGTACCTGCGCGGCCTCGGCGTGAGCGAGGTCCTCCCGCGAGGGGACGACGTCATCGCCGCCGTACGCGAGCGCCGTCCCGGCGGGGTGGACGCGCTGCTCGACGCGGTGACCGCGTACGAGATCACCCCGTTCGCGGAGGCCGTCCGGGACGGCGGCCGGATCGCCTCGCCGACCGACGCGGCCGGCTACGGCCCCGGCCGCACCAATGTCACGCACGGTCCGTGCACCGAGATCCTCGGGCGCGTGGCGCGCCACCTCGTGGACGGCACGATCACGATTCCCCTCCAGGAGAGCCACGACCTGGCGGACGCGGCCGAGGCCCTGCGGGCCCTGACCACTCGGCACACGCGCGGCAAGATCGCCGTGCGCGTCGCCTGACCCCCACTACCTTCAAGGAGCAGCCGTGACCGCACAGTTGACGGGCCGACGGACGCTGACCCGCATCACCACCAAGCAACAGCTGGGCCCCGACGCCCAGGTCGACGACAAGGCCCTCGTGTTCGTGCCGACCGACCCGGCACTGACCGACCCGTTCCTCGCCCTGGTCGAGGACTGGTTCTCCACCCCCGGTTTCGAGTGGCACCCCCACCGCGGCCTGGAGACCGTCACCACCGTCATCGACGGCGTCCTCGAACACGGCGACAACCTCGGCCACGCCGGCGCCCTGGAGGCCGGCGAGGTGCAGTGGATGACCGCCGGTCGCGGCATCATCCACCGCGAGCTCGCCTACCGCGACGAACGCGCGCACGTCTTGCAGATGTGGCTCAACCTGCCCACCGGGAAGAAGATGACGCCGTCGCGCTACCAGGACCTGACCCGGGCCGCCATGGCCCGCGTTCGGGCGCCGGGCGTGACGATCGACGTCCACGCGGGCACCGTCGGCGGCGTCACGGGCGCGGCCCGGACCCACCACCCGGTCCAGGGTGTGGTCGCCACGCTCGACCCCGGTACCTCCTACGACCTTCAAGTCCCCGCCGAACACCGCCTGTTCGCGCACGTCATGGACGGACGTCTGCTGATCGGCGGCCGGGAACTGCGCGCCGGACAGACCGGCTGGTCCGACCCCGTCACAGCCGAGACGGCCGGTACGGCGACCCCGACGCTGCAGCTCGCGGCCGTCGACCCAGGGCGGCGCGCCCGGGTGATGGTCTACAGCGGTACGCCGTTGCGCGAACCGGTCGCCCTCGGCGGCCCGTTCGTGATGAACACCAAGGCCGAGATCACCAAGGCGTTCACCGACTTCCACGCCGGCGCCTTCGGACCGGTGCCACGCCTGGCCCGTCTCGCCTACGACCGCTGAGCCGCGGCCTGAACGGCCCGTCACCGATGTGGGCGGCCACGCTCAGCACCAGGTCCGTCCTGGCGGGGAGTCGGGAGCTGCCCCGCCCCGACTCCCCGGCCCGCCGCGTTCTCAGCGGCCGTGGTTGTGCATCACGTGCTTGGTCCGGGAGTAGTCCACGAGGGCGTACAGGGACAGGTCGCGGCCGTAGCCGGAGCCTTTGAAGCCGCCCCAGGGGACCTCGTTGGCGAGGACGAGGTGCGAGTTGACCCAGACGGTGCCGGAGTCCAGGCGTGCGGCGACCGCGTGGCTGCGGCGCGCGCTCTCCGTCCACACGCAGGCCGCGAGGCCGACGGGGACGCCGTTGGCCCGGCACGGAGTCGGTGACGGTACGCAAAGGGGGTGGCGAGCGCGGTGAGGATGCCGCTGAGGCCTGAGGTCATGAGGGAGCTCCGGGTTCTGGGCGAGTCGGGCGAGTTTCAGGCGGCCGGGGCGAAGGGGGCGCGGGGGGTCTGCCGGTGGGTGGCGAGCAGGCTGCGGGCTTCTTGCGCGGCGGACAGACCGCTCTGGATGGCGGTTTCGGTGTAGAGGGTGCCGAGGTGGTCGCCGGCCAGCAGGATCCGGCCGGTGCGGCGGGTCAGGGTCTGCTGGAGCTTGCCGCGGCCGGGGAAGCAGTACGGGGCACCGGTGGGCCAGCGCTGGACCTCGGCCTCGACGACGTGGTCGGCGAAGCCGGGCAGGACCTGGTCGAGGTCGCACGTGCCGCGTAGCGGCACGGCAACGAACGGGATGGCCAGAAACTCCTTCCTTCAGGAGGGGGTACAAGTCAAGGCAGGCATGTGTCCATCCCCAACCAGCGGGCGATGGCGCGCTTCCCCTCCTGCCCGACCACCAGGATCCGGCTGTCGCGCTTCTGGGTCACCCAGCCCTTGGCCAGGAACGCGGACAGGATGGCCGCCCCGACCCGACCCGCGAGGTGGTGCTTGTCGCTCGTCCAGTCGACGCAGTGGCGGACCGCGGCCGACGGTCCGCCGATGTCGTGGACCTTGATGGCACCGAGCATCTCCTGACCGGCCAGGGTGACCCGGTACGCCGTGGGCCCCCTGCCCGTCCGGGCTATCGCACCACGGTCGAGCAACCCCTCCATGACGGTGACGCCCAGGTCTCCCGCCGCGTGGTCGTAACACGTGCGGGCGACCTTCAGGGAACATGAACGGCGGTACGAGCGAAGCGAGTTCGGCCGGAAGGGCGGCGACAGCCGAGCCAGGCACTCCAGGGCGGTGGCCACGTCGGCGGAGGCGAGGCTGTAGTAGCGGTGCCGCCCTTCGCTGCGCACGGTGAGCAGCTCCCCGTCGACGAGCCGGGCGAGGTGAGCGCTCGTCGTGGACTGGGCGACCCCGGCCTCAGCCGCCAGTTCCGACATCGCCAAGGACTGCCGGTCCAGGAGGGACAGCAGGATCCGCGCTCTGGTCGGATCAGCCATCAGGGCGGCCGGATCTACGAAGTTGGCGTCGCCGGCGAACTCACGCACGCGCTCCACTCCTTGGTCTCTCCCGGGAACGGAAGGCGGGAAACAGCCCGGAAACCGTTCGTACTTCACGGTGTTACTCGGTCTGAGAGCGCCTACCACGCCGGGGTGGGGAGCACGCTGCGAGCCGTAGGGGTTTCCGATTCTTGAGGAGGACTTGGGCAGGCGTTGGCGGCCCTTTGCTCCTTCGATACGCACCGGCCCGTTCCGGCGCGCGACGGCGGCCCGCCGGACACATGGCGTCCGGCGGGCCGTTCGATGTGTGTGGGGGAGAGGGACGTCGGTAGTGGGCGCCCCCTGGTCAGTGTGCCGGGGCCTCCTCCGCCCCCTGCCGGGGGATGGTCACCACGGTCAGCAGTGCGGCTGCCGCCCACAGCAGGGCGCAGAGCAGCCCCACCCGGTGCAGTCCGGTGAGGAAGCTCCCGTGCGCGGCCGGGTCACCGACCAGCGAGCCGAGCACCGCGATGCCCAGGGCCCCGGCGGCCTGCCGGGCGGTGTTGTTGACCCCGGACGACAGGCCCGGCCGGTCGTCGGGACCGGCCCGCAGCGCCGCCGCCACGACCGCGGCGGTGAGCAGCCCCATGCCGGCGCCCAGGCCGACGAGGACCGGAACCAGGGCCAGGTATCCGCTGCCGGGGGCCACCGCGAGCAGACAGAGCGCACCCGCCACGCCGATCAGCAGCCCGGCGAGCATCGGTGGACGCGGCCCGAAGCGGGCGACCAGACGCCCGGTGAGGGGCGCGCCGGCCGCGAGCGGCACGAACAGCGGCAGCATCATCAGGCCCGCCTGGAAGGCACCGTGCCCCTGCACGCCCTGGAGGTACAGGGTCACCACGAACACCGCGCCGATACCGGTGAAGTTCATCGCGGCGGCCACCGAGTTGGCGCCGGAGAACGCCCGGCGACGGAACAGCTCCAGCGGCACCATCGGCGCCGCCGCCACCCGTTCCCGCCACAGGAACCCGGCCAGCAACGCGACCGAGAGCAGCGCCGCCACCGCGACGGTCACGGCGGAAACGTCCCCTCCCGCAGCGACCGCGCAGTACACGATGGAGCCGAGGGCCGCCGCGGCGAGCGCGGCTCCGGGCAGGTCCATCCGGCGCTCCGGCGTGCCGTCACCGCCCGGCACGAGTCGCAGGGTGACCAGGGCGGCCACCGCCACCAGCGGAACGTTCAGCCAGAACACCGCGCGCCAGCCGGTGGCGGCCACCAGGAACCCGCCGAGCAACGGCCCGGCCGGCAGGGCCAGGGCCGACACCCCGGCCCAGATGCCGAGAGCACGGGCCTGTTCCGCGCGGTCGGGGAAGGTGCGTTGGACGACGGCGAGCGTGCCGGGCAGCAGCAGCGCCGCCCCGACACCCTGGAGCGCGCGAGCGCCGATGAGAGCGCCGGCGGCGGGGGCCAGCGCGCACAGCGTGGAGGCCAGCCCGAACAGCACGAGTCCTACGACGACCACGCGCCGGTGCCCCAGCCGGTCCCCGAACGCACCGCCGGCCAGCAGGAACGCGGCGAGCGCCACGCTGTAGGCGTCGACCACCCATTGGAGCCCGGACAGCCCGCCGCCCAGGTCGTGGCCGATGCTCGGCAGGGCCACGTTGACGACGGTCACGTCGAGTTGCACGAGAAACATGCCGACACACATCACGAGCAGCACGATGGTGCGTCGCAGTCCCTCGGGCGCCGGGGAGCGATCCGGATCTTCCCGGTCAGGTGCGGAGGACGGTGTCTTCATGGTTTCCATCGTTACTCCGGGACGGTTCGGTGCGGAGCAATGACAGCAGGGCGGCGCGCAGCGTCACCCCTCGGCCGACTCCGTCGAAGTAGTGGCTGTTCGACAACTCGTCGGTGTCCGGCGGCAGTTCGGGTCCACGGGGCCCCGTGTGGGTGACCGGAACACCCGCCCCCACGGTGCGCAGCAGCCGGGAACTGAGGACGAACCGCTCGTCGAGCGCCGTGCCGCGGCCGTGGTCGCGCACCGCTCCCTGATGGAAGTCGGACAGCTCGAACGGGATCGCGCACACCGCGTCGGAGAGCCGCAGCAACTCCTCGCTGGTCTCCACGTGGCGCCGGGACAGACCGCTCCCGTCGATGAGG
The DNA here is from genome assembly GCF_044764885.1 of Streptomyces sp. NPDC093591. NCBI lineage: Bacteria > Bacillati > Actinomycetota > Actinomycetes > Kitasatosporales > Streptomycetaceae > Streptomyces > Streptomyces sp. NPDC093591. The sequence goes on along the minus strand of NZ_JBIWIY010000026.1, from coordinate 58,277 downwards.
TCCGCCACGTCCTGCGGCAGCGTCGCCCCATCGGGCGTGAGGAACACCAGCCCCGCGGCGTCGAAGGCGCTCAGCGCGTACACCAGCGAGCGGGCGACACGGCAGCTCGGATCACCGAGGTAGCCGATGGTCGTGCCGTGGAGTGTCCCCAACTCCTGCCGTATGGTCCACAGATCCAGCATCACCTGCGTGGGGTGCTCCCGGTCACCCGTACCGGCGCTGATCACCGGCACCGGACTGACCTGGAGCGCCTGTTCGGCCGCGTCGTCGTCGGTGTGCCGCAGGACCAGTACGTCGACGTAGGAGCCGAGCACCCGTACGGTGTCGTCCAGTGACTCCCGGTAGAAGTCCCCGGCCCGGGTGGTCGTGACGTCGGCGAAGCCGATGGCGGAGCCGCCGATCCGGTACGCCGCGGCCTCGAAACTGAGCCGGGTGCGGGTGCTGTTCTGGTAGAACGCGGTGCCCACCAGCAGCCCGGGCGCCATGCGCGAGACGACGTCCCGGGGCTGTGACTCCAGCCAGTTCGCACGGTCGAAGAGGGCCTCGTAGTCGGCCTCCGTCCACTGCGCCAGACTGGCCGCGTGACGCGGGGGCGACGTCAGTGTCTTCACCACCACTGGCCCTCCACCGTCTTCATGGTCCACTTCTGCGTGTCGATCATCGAGTAGCCCGGCGTGACGGGCAGCGGTACCGAGCCCGGGAGTTGGTCCAGGCCGGTGATCGCCTGGCCGAGACGGGAGGCGAGCATGCCCTGGGCGAGGGGCGGTGTACCGGCGAAGATCGGACACTCCTGCCGGTGGACGAACCACTCGTCGAGCATCTCCCGACTCGGGTAGTCGGGCATCTCCGGTATGAAGCGGCTGATGAGCTGACGTGCGTTCTTCTCGTTCATCGGCTCGTGCGCGGGTACGCCGAAGTAGTCCTCGGCGGTCATCGAGTCCCTCGTCCACTTGAAGAAGAACGTGCGATGCCCGAAGACCGGCGTCAGCATCATGAACCGGCACTGCTCGGAACGCCGGAACGCCTGGTGGAGGGTGTAGCGGGCGTCGATCTCGTACAGCTCGATCTTGTCGAGTACGTAGTCGCAGCCCTCGAAGAACTCGTCGACGGTGTCCTCGCAGATGCCCTCGGGGAAGACGTCGATGTTCACGTCGCGGGTGGTGTCGTGGACGAGTTCGGCGACGGCCTCGGCCTTGTTGCGCCCTACGTTGCCGATGGTCGCGCCGAACTGCCTGTTGATGTTGGACACTTCGAACGTGTCCGGGTCCGCCACCTTCAGGTTCTGCACACCCATGCGGACTAGCCGTTCAGCGGTGGCACCGCCGATGCCACCGACCCCGGCCACACCGATCGTCGCGTTGCGTAACCTGAGCTGTCGCTCGCGCTGCTCCTCCTCGGTGTCGCCGAGCCAGCCGAGGTTCCGCTTGACCCGCTCCCAGTAGTAGTTCTCGTCAGTCCGTTCGGCGACCAAGCGCTGACGGTCTGCCATGACAACCTCCCGGCTCTTTCAGGACGTCGGGGGAGGGCCCCGCACGGCAAGGCGCCGCCCCCGGAACGTTTCCCACGCTAGGAGCCAGTGGCTTCGACGCGGCCCGAAGTGTCGTGGGGGCCCGGCTTCGTCGACAGACCGCCCGTCGTGCGCCATCGTTTGAGGCGATGCTCGTGTCGTCTGCAGGAGGACCTCCGTGACCGATGCTGCGCCCGCGTCGCTGCCCGCCCCGCCCTACTACGCCGTGGTGTTCACCGCCGTGCGGACCGCCGACGACAACGGCTACGGGGAGACAGACGAACGGTTGATGAAACTCGCCGCCGACCAGCCGGGATTCCTCGGTGTCGATTCCGCTCGCGGCGCGAACGGCCTGGGCATCACGGTGTCGTACTGGAGGGACACGGACTCGATCACCGCTTGGCGGAACCACGCGGAGCACGCCCTGGCCCGTGCACACGGCCGCGAGCACTGGTACGCCTCGTTCTCGCTCCACGTGGCCAAGGTCGAGCGCGCCTACGGGTCCACCCGCCCGGCGGATCCGCAGCCGCCACCACCTGTCGGGCACAAGCCCCGGCAACCGTAAGGACGGAGACGCGACTCCTGCCTCTGGAGCCGGCCCCGCCGCCCGCGCACCGGAGCAGCATCGCGTCCGCCGCACGCCGCCGCGCCGCGGACGCCGGAATCCCCGGGTGGCCGAGTTGCCCTGTCTACGACTGCTGGAGCATGTCCGGCCCGGCCGAACCGAAGGCGCCGACCGCGACAGCACCGCCCGGCCAAGTCACCCGGGGATGCGACGATGGCGCAGTCCGCGCCCGCGCCAAGAGTTCCGGCACAGCGCGCGCCCGCGCCGTCGCTCCTGGTGGATCCGCAGCGGTCAACCACGTGAGTGAACAGGTGCGAGGCGACGACGACTTCGTTTCCTACGGCCGCACGGAGCAAGCCGCTACGGCGTCGACGTCGCCGAATGCCCCAGCGGGCCCCGTCACGTGAGGAGTTGGCCCAGCTCGGTCGGCGCTAACGCTCCTTGGCTTGATGGCAGCTCACGCTGGAAACGCCGGCCGCCCCGCTGCAGCCCGGCGCAAGGGGGCCCTCAAGCGCTGTGCAGTTGCCGTGCGACCTCGGCGATCGACCCCGAAAGGGAGGGGTACACGGTGAAGGCGTTCGCGATCTGTTCGACCGTCAGATTGTTGTCGACCGCGATCGAGATCGGGTGGATCAGTTCCGAGGCGCGCGGCGCCACGACCACACCGCCGACCACGATGCCCGTACCGGGACGGCAGAAGATCTTGACGAAGCCGTCCCGGATGCCCTGCATCTTCGCGCGCGGGTTGCGCAGTAGGGGGAGCTTGACGACCCGGGCGTCGATCTTGCCGGCGTCGACGTCGGCCTGGGTGTAGCCGACGGTGGCGATCTCCGGGTCGGTGAAGACATTCGAGGAGACGGTCTTCAGGTTCAGCGGGGCCACCGCGTCGCCGAGGAAGTGGTACATGGCGATACGTCCCTGCATCGCCGCCACCGACGCGAGAGCGAAGACACCGGTGACGTCACCGGCGGCATACACGCCCGGCGCGGTCGTCCTGGACACCTTGTCGGTCCAGATGTGCCCCGACTCGCGCAGCCTGACCCCGGCCTCCTCCAGGCCCATGCCCTCGGAGTTCGGGATGGCACCCACCGCCATCAGGCAGTGGCTGCCGCTGATCACACGCCCGTCGGCGAGGGTGACCTCCACCCGGTCACCGACCCGCTTGGCGGCCGCGGCACGCGAGCGGGCCATCACGTTCATGCCGCGCCGCCGGAAGACGTCCTCCAGCACGGCGGCGGCGTCCGGGTCCTCACCCGGCAGCACCCGGTCCCGCGACGACACCAGGGTGACCCGCGACCCCAGCGCCTGATAGGCACCGGCGAACTCGGCACCCGTCACACCCGAGCCGACCACGATGAGCTCCTCGGGCAGCTCGGTCAGGTCGTACACCTGCGTCCAGTTCAGGATCCGCTCACCGTCGGGCTGGGCATCGGGCAGCTCACGCGGGTGACCGCCGGTCGCGATCAGCACCGCATCGGCGATGAGGGTCTCCTCGGTGCCGTCCGCGGCCCGCACCACGACCTTGCGCGAGCCGTCCAGGGCCTGCATGCCCTCCAGCCGGCCACGCCCGCGCAGCACCCGCGCACCGGCACGCGTGACGGACGCGGTGATGTCATGCGACTGCGCGAGCGCGAGCCGCTTCACCCGCCGGTTGACCTTGCCCAGATCCACGCCCACGACACGCGCGGGCGTGTCGATGTGCGGCGTGTCGTCGGCGACGATGATCCCCAGCTCCTCGTACGAGGAATCGAAGGTGGTCATCACCTCGGCCGTCGCGATGAGAGTCTTCGACGGCACGCAGTCGGTCAGCACCGACGCCCCGCCCAGACCGTCGCAGTCGACGACGGTCACCTCCGCGCCGAGCTGGGCGGCCACCAGGGCCGCCTCGTATCCGCCGGGTCCGCCACCGATGATCACGATCCGAGCCATGGCCCCCAACCGCCTGCCTTTCTCCGCTTGCCGGGCACCATAACAGCGCGGAACATCACGTCACCAGAGAGAATACGTACCCGCGCATTGTGACGGATGAAAAGATTTCGCATCCGGCGCGCCTTTCGCATACACCGGTGCGCGAGCAGAACGAGCAAAAAGCGCAGAATTATCTTTGCTTTCTGAATGAGCGCAACGGCGTCAGTCGTAGCGGTGCGGTGGAAAGCATGTGTGCAATTGAGCGACCCACCCGCCCGGTTCCCGGACAGCGCCCGCGCGGGTGGGCCCAGGCACAGTCGGCCGGTTGGCCCCGGTGGTGCGGCAGGAGTAAAAAGGTGCCATGGCTGAGATGCCGGGCCGCCACCCGGTTTCGCTGGATGCCCCGGTCCCGGACGGACCCGCGATCCGGCAACGCGGCCGTCTCAGGTCGGTGCTGAACATACACAGCGTGATCGGCCAGATGTTCGTCCTCCAGGTGGCGATCATCCTGCTGCTGGTGGTCGCGGCCGTCGTCCTGCTGGTGCTGACTCTCCAGCGTGAGAGCACCCGTGACGCCAAGGACCGCTCACTCGGCGTCGCGCAGGCCTTCGCCCAGGCCCCGGGAGTCGCCGAGGCCCTGAGGTCACCCGATCCGACAGCGGTGCTGCAGTCCCGGGCCGAGGCGGCCAGGAAGGGCTCCGGCATCGACTTCGTCGTCGTCGTGGACCGGGACGGGATCCGTCGCACGCATCCGAACCCGGAACTCATCGGCCAGGACAACAACGAGGACATGAGCCCCCTGCTGGCCGGTCGGACGACCCAGAGCGAGACGAGCGGCTCCCTCGGTCCTCAGTACCGCGCCTTCGTCCCCGTCCGAGCCGCCGACGGAGAAGTGGTCGGTGCCGTCAGCGCCGGCGTCACCATCGAGAACGTCGACGACCGGGCCGCAGCGCAGCTCCCGGCGCTGCTGGGGGCGGCCGCCGGTGCCATGGCCGTCACCACGGGCGGGGCCGCGCTCCTCAGCCGACGGCTGCTCCGCCAGACCCGTGGCCTCGGCCCGACCGAGATCACCCGCATGTACGAGCACCATGACGCGGTCCTGCACGCGGTGCGGGAAGGCGTGGTCATCGTCGACGCCGGCCGTCGTCTGCTGCTGGCCAACGACGAGGCACACCGGCTGCTCGACATCCCCGCGGACGCGGAGGGACACCGGGTGGACGGGCTCGGTCTGCCCCCGCCCATCGCCGAGCTGCTCGACTCGGGCCGTGCGGCCACCGACGAGGTGATCTTCGCCGGGGGACGGCTGCTGGCCGTGAACCAGCGGCCCCTCGACCGGTACCAGGGCCCTCGGGGGAGTGTCGTGACACTGCGGGACTCCACCGAGCTGCAAACGCTCGCCGGAAGGGCGGAAGCGGCGCGGGTCCGCCTCAAGGTGCTGTACGACGCGAGCGTCCGGATCGGTACCACCCTTGACGTGACCCGGACGGCGGAGGAGCTGGCCGAGGTGGCGGTGGAGCAGTACGCCGACTTCGTCTCCGTCGATCTCGCGGAGCCGGTGCTGTACGGGGACGAGCCCATGGGTGCCGAGACGGAGCTGAGGCGCACGGCCGTACGAGGCATCCGCGACGACCCGCCGTTCTATCCCCTCGGGTCACTGATCGGATTCGTGCGTGCCGCGCCACAGGCCGTGGGGCTCAACCGGGGCAGGGCCGTGCTCGAAACCGACGTGGCCGACGCCTCCGGGCTCTGGGCGCAGGACGCCGAACGGGCCCGGCAGATCGTCGACTACGGCATCCACTCCCTGATCACCGCCCCGCTGTACGCCCGCGGGGTGGTGCTGGGAGTGGCGAACTTCTGGCGGGCACAGCCCTCCGCGCCGTTCGAGGACGACGATCTCGCCCTGGCGGAGGAGCTGGTCGCCCGTGCCGCCGTCTGTATCGACAACGCCCGCCGCTACAGCAGGGAGCACACGACAGCGGTGGCGCTCCAGCGCAGCCTGATGCCCCGTCGGCTGCCCGAGCAGAACGCCGTCGACATCGCCTACCGCTACCTGCCGGTTCAGCACGGCGTGGGCGGTGACTGGTTCGACGTCATCCCCCTGCCCGGGGCCCGGGTCGCGCTCGTGGTGGGCGACGTCGTCGGGCAGGGGCTGCCCGCCGCGGCCGCCATGGGGCGGCTGCGCACCGCCGTGCGCACCTTCTCCTCCCTGGACCTGATGCCCGACGAGCTCCTGGCCCGCCTCGACGAACTGGCCGTGGGCGAGGAGACGCAGGAAGCCGACGACGCGATCGTCGGGGCCACCTGCCTGTACGCCGTCTACGACCCGGTCGCCCACCGCTGTGCCCTGGCCCGCGCCGGGCACCTCCCGCCCGCGCTGGCACTGCCCGACGGCACCGTGCGCTTCCTCGAACTGCCCGCGGGTCCTCCGCTGGGCGTCGGTGGGCTGCCCTTCGAGGCCGCCGAGACGGAGGTGCCGGAGGGCAGCAGGCTGGTGCTTTACACGGACGGTCTGTTCGAGCACCGCGACCGGGAGATCGACGAGTCGCTGGACATCCTGGGCGGCACCTTGCGGGACGTGGACGGGACGCCGGAGGACACCTGCGCAGCCGTGCTCGACGCCCTGCTGCCACAGCGACCGCGCGACGACATCGCGCTGCTGGTGGCCCGTACCCACGTGCTGCCGGCGGATCGGATGGCCCGCTGGGACGTGCCCCGCGACCCCGCGGCGGTGGGCCGGGTGCGCAATGCCGTCGCCGACCAGCTGACCGCTTGGGAGCTGGAGGAACTCGGCTTCGTCACCGAGCTGGTCCTCAGCGAACTGATCACCAACGCCATCCGCTACGCCTCGGGCTCGATCGGGGTCCGGCTCCTCTACGACCGCAAGCTGATCTGCGAGGTCTCCGACGGCAGCAGCACCTCACCCCGCCTGCGGTACGCGGCCACCACGGACGAAGGCGGACGCGGCCTGTTCCTCGTGGCCCAGCTCGCCGACCGCTGGGGCACGCGCTACACGGCGGACGGCAAGGTCATCTGGGCCGAACAGGCGCTGCCCTCCGGGAACGGCATGAGCCTCCTATGACCGCCGGCCAGTCCGCCATCACTCGATCCGGAGCTTCCCGGTCGGGTCATGCCGCCGCCCGGCACCGCTGGGCCAGGGCTCTTCGCAGGGCGCGCAGCAGTGCCTGGGCGCGGGGATCGCTGGTGACGTTGGGCTGCATGGTGTTGGTGACGTAGGCGAAGGAGACGCCCAGCTCGGGGTCCGTGAAGGCGAGGGTGCCGCCGCGGCCGGGGTGTCCGAAGGCGGTGGGGGAGGTCATCGGGGAGGCGGGGCCGTGCAGCATGAAACCCAGTCCGAAACGCGTGCTGCTGAGCAGCACCCGATCGGCCCCGGCCGTGTGCGGGGTGCGTGCCTGCGCCAGCATCCGCCGGGTCACGATGCGCCCCGCGGCCAGGGCGTCGTAGAACCCGGCGAGTCCGCGGGCGGTGGCGACGCCGTTGGAGGCGGGGAGCTCGGCGCCCCACCAGGCGGGGTCGTTCTCATCGGGGGACGGGGTGACGGTGGCGAAGGCACGGCGGGTGAGGGAGCCGGAGTCGGCGTAGGCGGCGGCGATGCCGGCGCGGGGGCGCGTACGCAGCGTCCCACCGGATCCCTGGGCCACCTGCGGTGGTTCGACGGAGGCGATCCGTCCGACCCTGCTGTGCTGCTCTTCGGGCAGGCCTATCCACAGATCCAGGCCGATCAGATCGGTCAGGTCCTCGGCGAGCACCGTGCCGAGGGAGCGGCCGTCCACCCGGCGGACCAGCTCGCCGAGCAGCCAGCTGAAGGTCTGGGCGTGGTAGCCGTGGGCCGTACCGGGCTCCCACAGCGGGCCCTGTGCGGCGACGGCCGCCGGACCGGTGATCTGGTCCCCCACCCGTGCCCTGTCCAGCGCGTGGTCGAGGGCGGCCAGACCGGCCTGGTGGGACAGCAACTGGCGGGGGGTGATCCGCGCCTTGCCCGCGGCCGCGAACTCCGGCCAGTGGTCGGACACGGGGGCGTCCAGGTCGATCAGTCCGCGGTCGGCGAGCAGCAGTACCACCGTGGCCGCCACGCCCTTGGTCGCCGAGCGCAGCACCTGAGCCGTGTCACGGGTCCACGGCCTGCCCTGGCCGGCCGGCGCGTCGGCGTCCGCCGTGCCGCCCCACAGGTCGACCACGAGCTCGCCGTCACGATGGACGGCGACCGCCGCACCCCGGTCGCCGCGCTCGGCGAAGTTGGCCGCGAAGGCGTCCCGCACGGCCTCGTAGCCCTCTGCCGTCGTGCCCTGAACGTGCGGTCCCTCGGCGGTCATGTCGGCCCCGCGTGGCAGCACGGTGATCACTTCCTTGCTCATAGCTCATAAACCATGGATGGCGTCAGGGCTTTTCGCCGGTTCGAGCCAATGGCATCGTCGCTGTTGCTCTTTTGGCCGACTTCCCTCCGCCTGTGCTCATCCGGCACGGTAGAGGCAGGGGGCACGGCGCCACCAGAACGGTAATCATTGAGCTGATTGCGAGCGTAAGAACCTTTGTGCCTTCTCTGCTCGTTTCGCTCACTCCACCACACGTATACGGACGACCGGGATTTCGCGCATATTGCTCCCGGACCCCACTCTTGTTAACGCCGAGTTTCGCCGCCTACGGTCGTCCGGGCCGCCGCACGCCGGATCGGCCCACTGGCGAATGTGGTGGTTCCAGTCCTGACGCCGGGAGGCGGGTGATGATCGACGTGCTGGTGGTGGACGACGACTACCGGGTCGCCGGTATCAACGCGGCCTACGTCACCAAGGTCCCGGGCTTCCGGGTCACGGGACAGGCGCACACGGCCGCGCAGGCGCTGGACATTCTCCAACAGGGCGCGAGCGATCTCGTCCTGCTCGACCACTACCTGCCGGACGAATCCGGTCTGGCGCTGGTGCGGCGGCTGCGGGAGCAGGGGCTGCACACCGACGTGATCATGGTGACGGCGGCGCGGGACATCGCCACCGTCCAGGCGGCGATGCGCCATGGCGCGCTGCAGTACCTGGTCAAGCCGTTCACCTTCGCCGGGCTGCGCATCAAGCTGGAGGGCTACGCCGCACTGCGCCGGGCCCTCGCCGACGGCGGTGAGGCCGAGCAGCACGAAGTCGACCGTATCTTCGGCACGTTCGGCGGTTCGGCCACAGACGCGGCCACCCTGCCGAAGGGCCACTCCACCTTCACCGTCGAACAGGTCAGGGAGGTCCTGCGGGCGTCGGAGGGCCCGCTGCCGGCCCTGGAAATCGCGACGCGGGCCGGACTCAGCCGCCAGACGGCGCAGCGCTATCTGAAGCTGCTGGAGCGGACGGGCCGGGTCCGCATGAGCCTGCGCTACGGCGAGAGAGGCCGCCCCGAGCACTTGTACGCCTGGGTGGTTCCGCAGGGCGAGCAGGTCCGTCGTGACAGTCGTCCGGGGCTGGGGGCACCCGAAGAGGCGCTCAAACCGTCATCACCGTGAAAGCATGACGGCGGCCGCTGTCCCGGGCGTTGACACGCGGGCTGTCCGACGGCGGTTCGCCGCGACGGCATGGGTGGGCAGGGGGGCGAGTGCAGAAGCTGATCTCGATGCTCTTCGCCAGGGTGTCGGACACCACGGGGGGCTCGGTGGCGGGGAGTTGGCGTCGGCAGAAGCCGACGGGCACGTCGACCGGCGTCAGTGGCGTGGATTCGGAACACCATGTACCGCTCACGGCAGAGCACCGCGGTTCGACCGGACGCGGTGGGCGTGTGACCGGCCGGCCGGCGCCCGCGGTGCTGCCCCCGTCGCCGCGCGCGTGGCTCGGGCTCATCGCGGCCCTCGCCACGCTGGTGGTCGTCGTGCTCGGAGTTCTGTACGCCGGCCAGAGCGAGCCCGGCAGAGTGGACCGGTGGATCGTCCAGCCGACGGCGGACAGCGTGCGCCCGCCGTGGCGGTACGTCGCTCTGGCGACGGACTTCCTGGGGGAGCCCGCCGGAGCCGCGCTGCTGGTCGTGGCCGCCGTGACGGGCTGCCTGCTCCTTCGGCGCCCTCGCGCGGCGGTGCTCGTCGTTGCCGGTCCCGGCCTGACCGTGGGGACGACGACGCTGCTCAAACCCCTGGTGGGACGCACCATCCACGGTGACGCCAACCTGTCCTATCCGAGCGGGCACACCGCCTTCCTCACCGCGCTCGCCCTCGCGGTGGCGCTGCTCGCGACCGGCCGGCTCGGTCTCGGCAGGACGGCCGGCACGTCACTCGTACTCTCCGCGGCGCTGGTTGCCGGCGCCGCCATGGGCTGGGCGCAGGTCGCCCTGGGCGCGCACTACCCGACCGACGTCCTCGGCGGCTGGTGCACCGCGCTGGCGGTGACACCGGCGACCGCGTGGCTGGTCGACCGGACGGCTGACGCCGGACGGCGGGAGCGCCTCTGACGGCAGCACGGCACGTACGTCATGCCAAGCGGCGGAACACGGGCTTCACCGGTCGCCCGCCCAGCCAGGGAGTGGGATCGGCGGCGTCCAGTACCTTCCGGTACACCGCGCATGCCTGGGCCACCACCTCGACGGTGTGGTCGATGTCGGCGTCGCTGAGCGCGCCGCTCACCACGAACGACGGGGCCAGCACCCCGCCCGCGAGGAGTTGGCGCAGGAACAGGGTGCGGTACTGCTGCGACGGTTGCCGGTTCTCGTCGAGGGTGGCGAAGACCAGGTTGCTGGCCCGGCCCCGGACGACGAGGTGGTCGCCGACGCCCATGCTCGCCGCGGCGTCGCGGACCCCGGCGGCCAGTCTCTCGCCGAGGGTGTGCAGCCGCGCGGTGACGCCTTCCTCGGCGTAGGCGGCCTGCACGGCCATCGCGGCGGCCAGGGAGTGCGTCTCCGCACCGTGCGTGGTGGACAGCAGGAACACCCGGTCGCCGGAGTGGCGCAGCCCGCCCCGCTCCATCAGCTCGCGGCGCCCGGCCAGCGCGGCGACGGCGAAACCGTTGCCCAACGCCTTGCCGAACGTGGAGAGGTCGGGGACGACGCCGTACAGGCCCTGGGCGCCCGCCTCGGACCAGCGGAAGCCGGTGATCATCTCGTCGAAGATCAGGACGCAGCCGTGCCGGTCGGCCAGTTCGCGCAGGCCGGTGAGGTAGCCGGGCGGCGGCTCGGTGTGGGTGGCGGGTTCGAGGATCAGACAGGCGACCTCGTCCTGGTACCGGGTGAGCAGCTCCTCCGTGGCGGCCAGGTCGCCGTAAGGGAACGCCAAGGTGAGCTCGTTGGTCGCCGCCGGAATGCCGGCGGACATCGGCGTCGTACCGATGAACCAGTCGTCGACGGAGAAGAACGGATGGTCGGCGCAGAGGGCCACCCGCGGGCGTCCGGTGGCGGCGCGGGCGAGGCGTACCGCGGCGGTGGTGGCGTCGGAGCCGTTCTTCGCGAACTTCACCATCTCGGCGGTCGGCACCGTGGCCAGGAAGCGTTCCGCGGCTTCGACCTCCACGATGGACGGGCGCACGAAGTTGCTGCCGCGGTCGAGTTCGCGCCGCACCGCCTCGGTCACGCGCGGGTGGGCGTGGCCGAGGCTGACCGACCGCAGGCCGGAGCCGTACTCGATGTAGCGGTTGCCGTCGATGTCCCAGACGTGGGCACCGCGGCCGTGGCTGATGACCGGGGCCAGGTTCTCGGGGTACTGGTCGTCGCCCTTGGCGTAGGTGTGCGCGCCGCCGGGGATCAGGGCGTGCAGCCGCTCGTTGGCCTGCCGCGACCGGGGCAGTCGGAATTCCTCGGTGTCCACGACGACCTCAACTCTCCCTGTGCTTGAGGACTTCGGCGAGGCTCGGCGCCTCCCGGTCCCGCTGGGACATCAAAGTGACCGGCAGCGGCCAGGGGATGGCGAGCTCCGGGTCGTCGAAGGCGATCGTCACGTCCTCGGCCGGATCGTGCGGGCGGTCGATCCGGTACGAGGTGTCGGCGGTCCCGGTCAGCGCCTGGAAGCCGTGCGCGCATCCCGCCGGGATGTACAGGGTCGCCTGTGTCTCGTCGGACAGCTCGAAGGAGGCCTGGCCCAGATACGTCGGCGAGTCCGGCCGCAGATCCACGACGACGTCGAAGATCCTCCCGTACGAGCAGCGCACGAGCTTGGCCTCGCCGGCGCCGGAGCGCAGGTGCAGGCCCCGCAGCACGCCCCGCATCGAGCGGGACACGCTGTCCTGGACGAAGGCGTGCGGGTCGAGGCCCGCCGAGCGGACCACGTCGGCGTCGAAGGTGCGGCAGAAGAAGCCGCGTTCGTCGGTGTACGGCGTCGGCTCGAAGAGGAACGCGCCCGCGATCGCCGGGACTTCGGTCACTTTCATGCGGTCTCCTGGCGGGGTCGGTGGTTCGCGGGCAGCAGGGTCGCCGTCAACTCGTGGAACTGCTCGGCGAGTTGGCGGTTCGCCGCCTGGTTTCGTTCGGTCAGTGTCTGGCGCAGCTCCGCCGATCGCTTCTCCAGTTCCCGGAACTGTTCGAGCAGCCGGTCGGCATCGACCTCGCGGGCCGGGTGGCAGTAGGCGGCGAGGCCCACCCGGTCCATGAGGGCGTCGCTCTTCGCCGCGTAGCTGAGCGCGAGAGTGGGGGTGCCGACCTTCAGCGCGCAGATCAGGTTGTGATAGCGGGTCGCCACCACTGTGTCGGCGGCCGCCATCTCCCTCATCAGGTCGGCGAGTGAGGCGACTTCGGGTGCGGTGACCAGGGGAGAGTCCACCGCGTCGAGGATCGCGGCCACGACCGGCGCGTCGCAGGCGTCGCCGGTGAGCAGCCGTACCCGCCTGCCGTCCTCGACCAGGGCGCGGACGAACCGTGTCGTCCCGTCCAGGTAGCGCCGGTGGATCTCCTCGGCCCGGGCGCGGTCGTCGTTGCCGCCGTGGAAGTCCATGACGCCTACGCACACCGAGCCCGATGGTGCGCTCCCGCGCGGTGTCGGCAGCGCGAAGGCGAGGTCCGGGTAGACCTTGTCGCGCGCGGTGTTCACGCCCATCGCCCGCAGTGCGTCACGGGACAGGTCGTCGCGGTACGAGCGATACGCGGCGAGCCCGGCCGACCAGCGCACCAGGGCCCGCGTCGGGCGGTGGTGAATCTCGTCCGCGCCGACGCCGACCAGCGCGACCCGGGTGCGCAGCAGCCGGCCACTCGCGCAGAGCAGGAACAGCGAGTACGGGAAGCCCCACGGCCGCAGCGGCAGCGTGGCCTCCAGGACGCCCATGCCCGGTACGATCACCACGTCGTGCCGGCGCACCCAGGCGGCGGTGCGGACGGCGTCGACGAGTTTGCCCATACCCTTCGCCGCGATCGCGCCCGCACGCGACGCGGTCCGGTACTCGCCGCGGTACCAGTGCAGCGGCGTCGCGGGGATCCCGTACCGGGCCGCGACGACCTCGGGTCCGCCGCACAGCGCGTCCACGACCGCCTCCGGGTGCTCGGCGCGGAGGTACCCGAGCACGGCTTCCAGCGACCCGTCGTTGCCGAGGTTGCCGGAGCCGAGCAGGCCGAACACCCCGACGCGGGCAGCGCTCACGCCTGCCTCCCCGCACGGCCGGCGACCAGGGCGTCGACGGAGACAGCGAGCTTGTCCGGGTCGACCGGCGCGCGGTCCTCGACCCGCTCACCGGCGCCCGGCCGGACCCGGCTGGTCATCCACGCGGCCAGGTGCCGGTAGCACGCGCGCCGGTCCGCCGGGGACAGCGGTGCCCGCCGGATCGCCGAGGCGAAGCCCCACACGTACTCGGCGAGCAGCCGGGGCGTCGGGTGCAGCGGACCGGCCCGGCGCGGGTCCAGGTTGACGCACCGGGAGCGCTTGCTCGGGTTCGCCCGCTCGGCGCGCGTGGGGTGGTCGCGGCGGAAGTACAGCAGCTCCGGCACCTGGTGGAAGGGCCCGTGCAGGGTGATCTCGGCGACGAACGTGCGGTCCGCGTGGTGGTAGCTGTCGTGCGGCCTCACCCGGCGCAGCACGTCGGCCCGCATCACGCCGTAGAAGTCGTCGCCACCGGGCTCGAACAGCAGACTGCGGAAGCGCTCCGGCGCGTGCGGCGAGTCGGTGGCGAGCCCGTACGCGTACGGGACCTTCACCTGGCCTTCGCCGTCGATGACCGCCTGGCCGGAGTGGGCGAGGATCACGTCCGGCCGCTCGTCCAGCGCCTCGACGCAGCGCCGCAGCAGGTCCCGGGCGTAGAGGTCGTCGTGCGAGGCCCACTTGAACAGTTCGCCGCGGCATGCGGTGAACACGTAGTTGTGGTTCGGCGCGGCACCGATGTTCCGGGTCAGCCGTATGTACCGGATGCGCGAATCCCGCGCGGCGTACTTGCGGCAGATGTCCTGGGTTCCGTCGGTCGAGGCGTTGTCGGAGATGACCAGCTCGAAGTCCTCGTAGGTCTGGCCGAGCAGGGCGTCGAGCGATTCGGCGAGGTACTCCTCGCCGTTGTACACGGGCAGGCCGATGCTCAGCCGGGGATGGGCGGTCATGAAGTCCTCACTTCGGGGATGGGGATCCGGCGGTGCTCGCGCAGGGCGGAGCGCAACTGCAGCCACCACACGGCCGAGCCGCAGACGGTCGCGGCGGCGACGCCCCAGGCCGAGCCGACCGTGCCGCCCACGGCGGCCCCGCCGAGCCCGCCGATGACGTAACAGGCGGAGGCGATCAGCTGGCTGCGCAGGCTGCGCCGGGCCGCGCCGAGCGCGCGCAGCCCGGCCGCCGCGCCGGTGCCGAGACCGGCGCCCGCGACGCCGAGCGTGACCGGCACGATGAGCTCCGAGGCGGAGCTCCAGACGCCGCCGAGCACGAACTCGCCGCCCCGGTCCGGCACCAGCAGGAGTGCCCCGCCCCAGAGCAGCGCGGCGACGGCCTGCCCGCCTCCCAGCAGCAGGCAGAACGCGCCCAGGCGGTGCGGGGCCCGTCGCAGCACCCGGGCCGCCTCCGCGACGGTGACCAGGGACAGCCCCATCAGCACGGCGAGGAACGGGCCGAGCAGCAGCTCGGCGCCCCGGACCACACCCACCGCGCCGACCCCGACGATCGCGCCGAGCCCGTACGCCCGCAGCTGGCTCGCGCCGCTGTTGCTGACGTTCTCGGCCAGATACCGGTAGCCGAGGTCGCGGTGCTCGCGAAGCCACTCGCGCGCACCGGTCAACCGGGGCCGGATGCCGGTCTGGAAGCAGCCGTACACCGCGGCCACCGCGGCGGACCCGCCCCAGGCGAGCACGAAAGCGGCCACGCTGCCCACCCGGGCCGCCACCACCATGGCCGGGACGAGCACGACGCCCCACACGAGGTCGTTGACGAACGCCTTCCGGCCGGTTCCGGCGGCGAAGAACGAGAACCGCCAGGCGTCCTGCAGCAGCAGCCCCGGCAGGACGACGCCGAGGCAGGCGAACGCGGGCCCCACGTGGCCGCCGAGCCCCAGTCCGACCACCAGACACGCTGCGCCGATGGCGGCACCGGCACCGAGCGCGGTACCCGACGACCGGACCACCGCCGCGCGCCAGGCCGCGTCCGGCACGCCGCTGAAGCGCACCATGAGCGGGTCGGTGGCCAGTCCGCGGGAGACGTTGAGCACCACGCCGTAGGTCACCCAGGCCAGGCTGAACACGCCGAACGCGGTCAGCCCCAGCGAGCGCGCCACATAGATCCCCACCGCGAAGTTGGTCATGCTGGAGGCCGCCTGGTCGGCCAGTCCCCAGGACAGCCGGCCGACGATGCCGCGCCCGGCGGTGGCGGCCGTCGGCCTCGTCTTCTCCCCCTCGGTGGTCATCGGCGTCATGCCTTGATCAGCCCGGCGCCGTGCAGGGCGCCGGCCGCCGCGGCGACGGTGTCGAACGGCAGCCCGGACCGCTCGGCGACGTCCAGCAGACTGTGCTCGCCGTCGGAGAGACTGAGCACCCAGAGCATGGCCATCTGGGCCTGCTTGGTGTCGCTGCGGCCGCCGAGCGCGTCGTACAACCCACGTCGGCCCAGCTGGGGTTCGCCGTAGGGGCTGAGGTTGAGGTACCGCCGGTTGCGGTCGAGGACGGCGAACGCCTCGCGGCAGACCGCCAGGGTGTCCGCCATCGCCTCCGGGGAGACGAAGTCCAGGTTGTCCGCAGAGGTGTGGTACTCGGGATAGCCCGCGTACGGGGTCCGGCTGAGCGAGCCCACGCCGAGGTTGAACCCGGGTGAGCAGAACTGCCGTTCGTCGTAGCCGTACGGTGTGAACTCGGCGACGCGGTGCGGGCGTTCGGAGGCGGCCAGCACATGCCGCATCACCCGGTCGATCTCCGCGTCGCCGCGTCTGCTCTGCTTGTACGTCAGCGAGCCCGGGTCCCCGGCGCAGGCCAGCACCAGCCCGTGCTTGACCCGCTCCACCCGCTCGGCGTTGCGGGCCAGCCAGGTGATCGCCCCGATGGTGCCGGGCGCGAACAGGAACCGGTAGGTGTAGTACGGCGTCCGCTCCGCCAGTACCCGGGCCAGGAACGTCGCCACCGCGATGCCGGCCAGGTTGTCATTGGCCAGCGACGGGTGGCAGACGTGGCAGGAGACGATCACCTCGTCGGGGACCTGACCGGGGACCACATGCTCGGCGTAGGTGAGGTGGCCGTCCGCGAGGGTGGAGTCGACGCGCACCTCGTAGTCGCCGTCCGGCAGCGCGTCCAGGGTCTCCTGGGCCAGGCAGAACCCCCATTCCGGCTTGTAGTAGCTGGTGCGGTACGGCACCCAGGACGGGTGGTCCGGCAGGGTGTGCAGGTGTGCGCGCAGCTCGGACAGGGGCATGGTCCTCGACACCGGCACGCTGTAGCCGAGCACGTGCAGGCTGGACTCGGCGAAGTCGACGACCCGCTTGCCGGCGGGGTCGGCGATGTACGCGTCCCGGATGTTCCACTCCTGTGGCACCGTCCAGTCGAGCACCTGCGTCCCGGTCGGCACCTCGTGCGTCCGCAGCGGGATGTACTCGCCGACGATCTCCAGGGTGGCGCGCACACCGTCGCCGGTGATGCTCCGGCAGAGCGGGTACAGCCGCTCGACCAGTGCGTACATCTCTTCGCCGGGCTTGGCCATCGGCTGGTCGCCGGCGGCCGCGGTCACCGGCGCCACCGCAGGGTGTCGTCGACGGTGCCGGCGTCGGACGCCGCGCGCAGCACGGCAAGGCGGGTGAAGCGCTGCTCGAAGTCCTCCCGGGTCAGCCCGTGTTGGCGGTAGGCGTCGGCGAGGTCGAGCGCGCCCTGCTTCACCGTCCACTCGCAGTCGAAGCCGGGCACCGCGGCGCGGAACCGGGAGAAGTCCACCCGGTACGAGCGCGGATCGGCACCGGTCTCCCCGGTGATCACCACCTCGGCGCCGGACACCGCCTCGGCGACCTGCTCGGCGATCTCGGCGACCGTGACGTTGTTGATCTCGCTGCCGATGTTGAACGCCCGGTCGTGCACCGCTTCGCGCGGCGCGGTCAGCGCGGCCGTGAAGGCCCGTGCGATGTCGGCGGCGTGCACCAGCGGGCGCCAGGGGGTGCCGTCGGAGAGCACCAAGACCTCGCCGGACAGGAGCGCGTGGCCCACGAGGTTGTTCAGCACGATGTCGGCGCGCAGCCTGGGGGAGTAGCCGAAGGCGGTGGCGTTGCGCATGTACACGGGGCTGAAGTCGCCGTCGGCCAGGGCGTGCAGGTCGTCCTCCACCCGCACCTTGGACTCCGCGTACGGCGTCACCGGGCGCAATGGGGCGTCCTCGGCGACCAGGTCGTCGCCGCCTGCGGCGCCGTACACCGAGCAGGTCGACGCGTACAGGAAGCGCCGCACTCCGGCGTCGTGGGCCAGCCGGGCGAGCCGTACGGACGCGTGGTGGTTGATGTCGTAGGTGAGTTCCGGCGCCAGCGAGCCCAGCGGGTCGTTGGAGAGCGCGGCCAGGTGGATCACGGCGTCCACCCCGGCCACGTGTTCGGCCGTGACGTCGCGCAGGTCCACCCGGTGCCCCCGCGGGTCCGCGGGCGTCGGGCCCAGGACGCAGTCGGCGAACAGGCCGGCGTCGAGGCCGACGACCTCGTGCCCGGCGGCGGCGAGGACCGGGGCCATCACGGTGCCCAGGTATCCCTGGTGTCCGGTCAGAAGTACGCGCATGGTTCAACCCCCCAGGTTGAGCGTGAGTTTGGTGACGGCGAACGCCTCGGCGTAGCGCTCGTGGCATTCGATGCCGCGGATCCGTGCCAGGCCGAGGAAGGCCTCCCGGTCGTACCAGGGCCGGTGCCGCTGCGACGGGTAGTGCTCCTGCAGCAGCCGCACTTTCCGTTCGGCGATCTCCGGCGACAGCGGCTGATACGCCGTCATACGGCCGAGGTCGCCGTCCCACTTGACGATCTCGTAGCCGAGCACGAGGTGGTCGCGGAAGGCGGTGGGGATCAGCTGCGCCAGGCCGCGGTGATCCTGGTGCGCGTCATCGGTGCGCGGGGCCAGGACCAGATCCGGGTCGGTCTGCGCGCGCAGTTCCTCGACCGCTGCCTTGGCCTCCTCCCAGTGCGCGGGCAGTTGGCCGTCCGGCAGCTTGTGCACGGTCAGCCGTAGGTCGGCGTCCGGGCAGAAGGCGGCGAGCGCGGCCTGCTCCTCCTGCTCCCGCTCGCTGCCGCCGCCGGAGAGCACCAGCGCGTCGACACGGATACCCGGCCGTGCGTGGCACAGCGCCAGCAGTGTGCCTCCGGCGCCGATGGCGATGTCGTCGCAGTGCGCGCCCACCGCGACGACCCGGTCCGGGTGCCCCGCCCCGAGCCGGATCACGCGCTCACCCCGGCGCCGTCCCGCTCCCACACGGCCCACGGGCGGTCGCCCCGGGCGTAGGCGGCGTCGAGCGCGGCCCGCTCCTTCACGGTGTCGGTCGGCTTCCAGAAACCGCGGTGCCGGTGCGCCACCAACCGGCCGTTCTTGGCCAGTTGGGCGCATCCGTCGGCGACCAGGTCCCCGCCCTCCGGTATGTGGTCGAAGACCTCCTGACGGAGCACGAAATAGCCGCCGTTCTCCCACAGCGGCAGTTCGCTGACCGCGGTGATGCCCCCCACGAGGCCGTCCTCGCCCAACTCCACGCAGTGGAACGACGACTGCGGCGGCACCACCATCATCGACGCCCCGGCGTCGCGCCGGGCGAACCGGTCGATCATCTCCGGCAGCGGCGCGTCGGTGAGGACGTCGGCGTAGTTGGCGAGGAACATCTCGTCGCCGTCCAGGTGGTGGCGCACCCGGCGCAGCCGTTCCCCGATCGGTGACTCGACGCCCGTCTGCGCGAACGTGATCGTCCAGTCCGAGATGTCGGTGGACAGCAGCTCGGTCCGCCCGCCGCGCAGCACGAAGTCGTTGGACGTCGTCTCCTCGTAGTTGAGGAAGAAGTCCTTGATGTGGTGCGCCCCGTACCCGAGGCACAGGATGAACTCCGTGTGCCCGAAGTGCGCGTAGTAGCGCATGACGTGCCAGATCAGCGGTCTCGGGCCGACCATCGCCATCGGCTTGGGCACGTCGTCGGAGGTTCCGTTGCGCATCCGCATCCCGTAACCGCCGCAGAACAGAACGACCTTCATGCTGTGACCTTTCGGGACGCGACCTCGACGATGCTCAGTTCCGGGACGGGAAAGACCAGCCGGCCGCCCCACTCGTGGACGAAGGACAGCTGCTCGACCAGCTCGGCCCGCAGGTTCCACGGGAGGACGAGGACGTAGTCCGGCTTGTCGGCGGCTATCCGCTCGGGCGCCAGGATCGGGATGCGGGTGCCCGGGGTGAACCTGCCGTGCTTGTAGGGGTTGCGGTCGACCGTGTACGGGAGCAGGTCGGGCCGGATGCCGCAGTGGTTGAGCAGGGTGTTGCCCTTGCCCGGGGCGCCGTAGCCGACGACCGTCTCGCCGCGCTCGGCCGCCTCGATGAGGAACTTCAGGAGGTCCCGGCGCACCTTGGCCACCCGGGCGGAGAACTCGGTGTACCCGGACAACTCCTGCAGCCCGGCGGCCTTCTCCCGGTCCAGTACGTCGGCCACCCGCCGCGTCGGCTCTCCCGCCACCTCGCTCGGCCGGGCCCACAGCCGGATGGAGCCGCCGTGCGTGGGCAGCAACTCGACGTCCACGAGCGACAGTCCGCCGCTCGCAAGGGCCCGGGCCGCGGAGGCGACCGTGTAGTACTGGAAGTGCTCGTGGTAGATCGTGTCGTACTGGTTCTCCTCGATCAGGGTCAGCAGGTGCTGCACCTCGATGGAGACCCAGCCGTCGTCGGCGACCAGGGCGCGCAGCCCCTGGGTGAACCCGACCGCGTCGGGGATGTGCGCGTACACGTTGTTGGCCACGACCAGGTTCGCCGGGCCGTGTTCGGCGCGGACGGCGTCGCCGGTGGCCGGGTCCAGGAACTTCGTGAGCGTGGGCACGCCCGCGTCCCGCGCCGCCGCACCGACGTTCACCGACGGCTCGATGCCGAGGCAGCGGATGTCCCGGGCCACCACGTGCTTGAGCAGGTATCCGTCGTTGCTCGCCACCTCGACCACGAAGGAGTCGGGGCCGAGACCCACCCGCTGTGCGGCGTCGGCGACGAAAGTACGCGCGTGCTCCACCCAGGAGGTCGAGTAGGACGAGAAGTACGCGTACTGCGTGAACGTCTCCTCGGGCGTGATCAGCGGCGGGATCTGCGCCAGCCAGCATTCGGTGCAGACCCGCAGGTGCAGCGGGTACGCCGGTTCCGGCTGGTCCAGTTGGTCCGCGGCGAGAAAGCTCTCGCACGGTGGCGTCGCCCCGAGGTCGACGACGCTCGCCAGCGCCGCCGAGCCGCACAGTCGGCATCGTGTCATCTACTGCCCCCCATTGATTCCGTCCCCCATTGATTCCGACCGACCCGCGATCGCGGTGCGGTACTCCTCCAGCAGGCGCTCCAGCCCGACGGCCGGACTGAAGCCCTGTTCGTAACGGCGCCGGGCCGCCTGGCCCATCTCCCGGTTGCGGTCCGGCTCGGCCGCGATCCGGCGTATGCAGGCCGCGAGCGACACGGGCTCGCCCGGCCGGTGCAGCAGGCCGGTCACGCCGTCCTCGACGAGTTCGACGAAGGCGCCGTGACCGGCGGCGACGACGGGGACCCCGGCCGCCATCGCCTCCACGACGACCAGGCCGAACGCCTCCAGCCACGTCGAGGGCGCCACCACGGCGACCGATCGCGCTACGGCCTTCCGGCACTCCGCCGGATCCAGCAGGCCGACGTAGCGCACGTCGTCGCGGCCCGCCGCCCAGGCGGTCACCTCTCGCTCCAGCGGCCCCGCGCCGGCGATCACGAGCGGCACGCCCACCCCGCCGCTCGCGGCGATCTCGTCCCACGCGGCCATGAGCAGCCGTACGCCCTTGGCCTCCGCGAGCCGGCCGAGATAGAGCACATGCTCGCCGGCGCCTGATCGGCGGTCGTCCGGGTCGGGCACGAAGTTGTGCTTCACCGCCAGCCGCTCGGCCGGCATACCGGCTCGCACCAGGACGTCGCGCTGCGCCGCAGAGATGCAGAAGAACCGCTCCACGCCGGACCACCACCGGCGCCGGTTGCCCGCCAGGCTGACCGCGAGCGGCACCGTCGCCAGGCGGGAGCCGCGGTAGCAGCCGTGCCGGACGGAGGGCAGCGGCACCGCCGACCCGACACACTCGGTGCACGGCCGGCCGTCCCGCTGCAGCGTGCCGGGCGGGCAGACCTGGGTGTAGTTGTGCAGCGTGGCGACGGCGGGCACACCGGCGTCGGCGCAGGCGGCGAGGACCGCGGGCGACAGGAGCGGGAAGACGTTGTGGACGTGGACGATGTCCGGCCGCTCGGTGCGCAGCCGCGCCGCGAGTTCCTTGCGGACCCCCGGGTTCCACGGCACGAGGAGCGGCACCGCGACCTTGCCGAGCAGGGACCGGGCGGCGATGTCGTCGCTGCGCCGCTCGAACACCTCGACCCGGTGGCCGGCCGAGCGCAGCAGCTCGACCTCCTGATCGACGACCTTGTTCTCCCCGCTCGGCTGCGCCGAGGCGTAGCGGTTGTGCACCACGAGAACATGCATGCTCAGGTCACCTCCCGATCCCGGGCCCAGCGCGGGATACGTCGTCCGGGAACTGCGGGCGTCGAGAGGGGAGTGGCCGCGACAGGGGTCGCCAACAGGGAGGCGGCCAGGGCCAGATGCAGCAGATACGGCGAGGCGTCGCCGAGGCCCGCCTCGGTGTACGAGGCGATCGCGCAGTAGCTGATCAGGAAGATCGCGCAGGCCCGCTGCAGCGACGGTGGCCGCAGCAACGCGACGCCGCCCAGCACGATGATGACCGCCGCCACCAAGGCGACGCCGAACAGACCCTGTTCCTGGTAGACGGCCAGCCAGCTGTTGTCGATCGGCAGCCCGCCGAACGACTTGTCGCCCAGGCCCGCGCCGAACCACTTCTCCGAGGTCGACCGGGGCGCGGCCAGCAGGGCGTCCCAGACCTTGGCGCGACCGGTGAGGTTGGAGAAGTTCTCCTTGCTCTGCCCGCGCAGGAACCACGCCTGCAGCGCGGAGGCGAACCCCACCGCGGCCACGGCGGCGCACAGCACCGCCCAGGTGAAGAACCGGCGGGCCGCGGCGCTGGTCAGGATGAGCGAGCCGATCGCCAAGGTCAGCCCGATGAACAGGCCGAGCGTGGCCGTCCGGGTATGGGTCAGCGCGAGCAGGACGAGCGACGGCACGATGACCATCGCCGCACTGGCCCGGTCGGTCCGGCGGCCCAGTGCGAGCAGCACGGTGAGCCCGGTGATCACCGCGGCGTACTGTCCGATCTGCGGCGGGGTGAGCGGCCACAACGCGCCGACCAGGCGCCCGCCGTAGAGTTCGGGCAGGGCCGCGCCCGGTGAGATGGCCAGACCGGCGGCGACCGAGCCGAGCACCGCGAAGTACATCCGGATGTGGTGCCGGACGAACGTCAGGCCGCCGTTCCACCAGCGGCTGAGCAGCCACAGCGTGCCGATGAAGAGAGCCAGGCGGGCGCAGCGGAACAGCGCGCCGAACCCGGACTCCAGGTTCACGCTGGAGATCACGCTCGGCACCAGCAGCAGGGTCAGCAGGAACACGTAGGCGCTGGGTCGGACGCGCAGTCGGAGATTGACGGCGAGCGCCAGCGTGAACGCGGCGACCAGCGCGCCCATGGTGATCATCTGGATCAGGGAGCGGGGCAGCGGGACGATGGTCTTCGCCCCGGCGGAGCCGAGCGTGTTGAGGACCAGCAGCCCCCAGACGATCCCGACGATCCTCGGTGTGCCGTCGGGTGTGCTGTCAGGGCGCGGTTCGGCGCCGGGGTGCGTGGCCCCCGTGTCCGGCCCACCGGGCAGCACACCGTGTCGCAGGTCTTCGCCCATCTCAACCACCGGCCCGTGCGCGGAAGGTGCTGCCCGCGTCCTGCCGGTACGGCGTGCCCTGCCACTTCCCGAAGGTCAGCACCCGGCTCGGGTCGTGGGCGACGAACTTCCACGGGCCGACGTAGACGTTGTCGTGCCAGCGGTTGTGCTGCTCGTGGGTGATCGCCTCGGCCACCCGCTCGCCCTGGTACGGCGACCAGTCCGGATAGGTGCCGTAGTTGGCCAGCACCGCCATGCGGTCGCACTTCGCCGTGCACTTGACGACGGACTTGTCCAGCACGAAGCGGTTGTCGTGGATGTCCACCCGCTGGGTCTTCCACCGGCAGTCGGCGTAGAGCGGTGCTTTCGCGATCGCCGGGCGCGCGCAGCGGTCGGTGTCGCGCACCAGCAGAGTGCAGTCACCGGACGACGTGTTGGCCGGGCTGTTGCAGAACCGGTCGGCGTTCTCCCACAGGGTGATCCCGGACCAGTTGTCCTCCAGCACGTTCCGGTAGATCTCGATCTTGTCGGTGCGGGCCTTGATCCGTGGTTCGCCGCCGGATTCGGACAGATAGACCGTCGCGTAGGGGAAGTTGTCACCGCGCTTGGCTTCCCGGCGGCCCTCGACCCAGTTGTTCCGCCGGATCGTGTTGTTCCGGATGACCGCGTTGTAGCTGGTCTCGTAGATCAGGGCGGCACCGTCGTTGGCTTCGAGCACGTTGTTCTCGATGCGGAAGTCGTTGTTGTTGGTGTCCGCCCACAACCCCGTTCCGCGGTTGTCGTGCACCCAGTTGCCGCGCACGTCGGCGCCGTTGACGGCCCAGAACTTGATGCCGCCGGTGCAGCCGCAGCCCTCCCGGCGCCGCTCCCAGTCGTCGGTGTTGTTGCCCACGATCTCGTTGCCCTCGACCACCAGGCCGCTGATCCGGTCGCCGGCCTTGTACGCGTTCATGCCGTACTGGCCGTTGTCACGCAGGCAGCTGGCGCGGACCTGCTGGCGGGCGCCGGCCATCAGTCCGGCACCTGAGTTGTCCTGGATCGTCGCGTGCTCGATCACCCACCCGTCGGCCGAGTCATGGTTGACCACGCCCTCGTCCGGCGGCGCGACGAAGCGCTGCACGGTCAGGTGGCGGATGGTGACGTCACGGGCGCTGCCGCCGAACGCGTACTGGTTCTTCTTCCGGCCGTCGAGCACCGCGCCGGGCGCGCCGAGGTAGCGGTTCCCCTCCTTGGGGATGACCTGGGCGTAGCGGTCCGGGTCGAGCCTGTGCTTGCCCGGTCGCAGCCAGAACGTCGTGTTCGGGGGGCTGCTCTTGGTCTTCGCCGCCAGGTCGCCGACCACCGCGGGGTCGACGGTGACCGCGCCCGCCGGCGCCTTCGCCGGTCCGGCCGCGGGCTTGGCGCACACCCGGGCCACGGGCGTGGACGGCTGCGTGGCGGTCGGCTTCGCCCCGGCGTCCGAGGTGCTCGTGCTCTCACAGCCGGTCGCCGCCAGCAGGGCCAGCGTCAGCGGTGCCGCCGCCAACGCCCAGAGCCGCCTCCCGTTCCTCACGCGCCCCCCTGGCCGCGGAACCTGAGCACGGTGGCGAAGCCCTCCGCGCCGTCGGCGAAGCCGGTGCCGACCAGCGTGGTGGCGGGTTCCTTGCGTCCGAAGCCGGGGGAGTACCAGCCCAGCGGCGGGTCACTCTCGCCGCGGTGCGCCCGCCAGTTCAGCCGCCCGGGCAGGTCGAGCACCGCGGAGCGCTCCTCGCCGTCCCGGGTCCAGGTGAGCTCGGCCCGGTTCCCCACCAGGTCCGCGGCGATGGCCGGGCCGAGGTGGAACGCCAGCCGCACGGCCCGGTTCGGACCGCGCACCTCGTCGACCACCCACAACTCCCGGCCGGCGGCGATCAGTTCCACCCGGCGGCGGTGGACGGAGCCCTGGTAACCGTCGTGCTCGGCACACCAGCGGGCCGCACCGTCACCGGAGGTGTCCACCGCCAGGACGCGGCTGTGGGCATGCCGGGTCCAAAGGAACGGGCCGCCGGAGACGGACTGGTCACCGCCGTCCACCTGCAGGGTGTTGTGGCCGAGGGTCGACCGGAAGTACTGCCGCCACTCGGGCTGCCCGTGGTAGCAGTACGTCCCCGGGTCGGCGAGCACGTCGACCCCGTCGTGCCGGACCTCCACGGACAGGGCGTCCGCGTGGGCGTGCGCGGCGATGGAAAGGAAGCCGTGCGGACCGCCGTCGCAGCGGCACCAGATCTCTTCCGTCCCTTCCGGTCCGCGCAGGATGGTCATGCCCGCGTCGGCGAAATGGGCCGGTCGGCTCGCGGGGCGGGTCACGGCCGGTGCGGTTCCGGTTTTCGCGTACGGCTTGATGAGCGCGGCCAGCAGCGGGGTGCGTACGTCGGTGCCGGTCACTGTCGGCCACCAGGCGAGCCGGCCGAACACGGCGTCCCCGGTGGCCAGGAGCGAGCCCCAGCGGTCGGTGGCCGGGCCGTCGACGACCAGGCCGTGCCCGTCGTCCGCGTCGCCCTGGCGCGGGGGCCGTAACCGGCTGTCCACCACGGCCGCGAGCGCGTCGGTCATCCGCAGCAGCACCAGCCGGACGGACGCGGGGACCGGCACGTCGGCGGCGTCCGCCTCGGCCACCGCGGCCAGGCCGAGTTCCAGCACGAGGCCGTGATACTCGGTGGCCAGCTCGCGGTTGAGGCCGGAGGGGAAGGTGTTGCCGCGCAGGTGCCGCTCCAGTGACCGCAGCGCGTCGGCCCGCCAGCGCGGCGAGGCGGGGAACCAGCCGAACGCGCAGGCCGCGGCCAACTGCCCGGCGGCCTCGGCGATGACGTGGTTGTTCGCCGAAGACCCCCGGCTGGGAAAGGCGGCCAGCCAGCGCTGGTGGTGCCAGATCTGCTTCAGCGCCACCGGGTTGCCCTCGAACAGCCCGGCCGCGCCCGGCCAGCCGTCGAGCAGCCGGCGGATCCACACCCAGGACAGCAGCCGGATGCCCAGCTCGATACCGCTGATCCAGTGCACGCCGCGCAGCGGCGGGTTGGCCGCCCACCAGGACCGCAGGTGCTCGGCCACCCGCTCGGCGTACCGCTCGTCCCCGGTGATCGCGTAGGCGGCGGCGAGCACCGTGAGGTACTGGTGCCGGGACAGCTCCCAGATCTGCTTGATGTCCCCGACCGCGTCCTCGTTCCGGTACGGCACGTCGAAGGCGTAGCCGAACGGAGCCCGGCGGCCGGTCTTCGGGTCGTACCACCAGTCCGGGTCGGTCAGGTCGTCGCGGACCACCCCGAAGTACTCGGCATGCCCGTACATCAGCCGGTCCGCCTCGGCGACGAGACGTTTCGCGGCGTCCGCAGGTATGGCGGCGATCGTCCCGGCGGGCAGGACCGCGGTGAACCGAGCGCCGGTCACGCTCGGGCAGCTGGGCCGCGCCGACCGCCACCGCCGCCTGCGCACCGCGTCGCCGACCCGGCCCGCGACCTCCTGCGGCCCCATCCGGGACAGCCGCCGCAGGTACCAGCCCGCGCTCATGGTCATCGCGCCCCCGCCAACGTCACCGGGGCACCGGCCGCCAGGCCGGTCTGCACGGCGAGGGTGGCCGCCGTGGTGGCGACCAGCGACTGAAGCGGCACCGGCATCGGCCCACCGGTCCGCACGGCCTTGACGAACGCGGCCAGCTCGGCGTTCTGGCCCTTGTCCCGGGCCTTGGGCAGCCGCGAACTGACCCACCGCTTACGGCGGCCATCGTAAACAGCGGCACGGACGAAGTCGTCGAGCCGCAGCGCACGGCCGTCCGCGACCAGGTCCAGCGTCTCCTTGGGGAAGCTGCCCGGGCCGGTGGTGACGTAGCTGATGGTGGCGGTGGACCCGTCCGGGTAGCGCAGTACGACCTGAAGGTCGTCGTTGCCGGGCGTGGCGACCGCGTACACCGACACCGGGTCGGCGTCGAGCAGCCAGCTCGCCGTGTCGATGAAGTGCCCGCCCTCGCCCACGAACCGCGAGCCCTGGCTGCCCTGTTGGAGGTACCAGCTGCCGTGGTCGAGGCGGCCGGCGTTGACCAGGTAGCGGAGGTTCGCCGGGCCGGTCCGGGCGCCGAACCGCTCCCTGGCCTCCCGCAGCAGCGGCGCGAACCGGCGGTTGAAGCCCACCTGCAGCCGGTCGTTGCCGGACTCCTCCACAGCGGCCAGTACGTCGGCCAGTTCGTCCTCGGTGAGCGCCAAGGGCTTCTCCACGAAGACGGTCTTGCCGGCCAGCAGTGCCTTCCGGGTCAGTTCGGCGTGCGAGCTGTGCCGGGTGACGACGAACACCGCGTCGATGGACTTGTCGCCGAGCACGGCGTCGAGATCGGTGGTCGCCTCGGCGAAGGCGAACTTCCGCTGCGCGTTGGCCGCGGACAGCGCCGTCGTGGTGACGACGGTGGACAGCTCGACGCCGTCGCGCTGGGCCAGGTGCGGCAGCAGCATCGAGCTCGCGTAGTTCCCCGCGCCGACAAACGCGAGGCGCACCGGCGTCCTGGCGGCCCGGACCGGACCCCGCTGCACGTTCACGGCGGGCACGGCCACCGCCGGGGCCGCCGCTTCCTCCGCTTCCCCGGCCTGTTCGGGGTACCGGAACAGCACCGCCACGGCCTTCAGATCGCCGTCCTTCAGGCTCCGGTACGTCTCGACGGCGTCGTCGAAGTCGGCGATGCGGGAGACCAGCGGCTCCACGTCGACGCTGCCGCGGGCGAGGAGATCGAGGAAGCACGCCAGGTTGCGGCGCTCGGTCCAGCGCACGTAGCCGATCGGGTAGTCCCGGCCCTCCAGTTCGTACTCCGGGTCGTAGCGCCCGGGGCCGTACGAACGCGAGAACCGGACGTCGAGCTCCTTCTCGTAGTAAGCGTTCCACG
The DNA here is from genome assembly GCF_044764885.1 of Streptomyces sp. NPDC093591. NCBI lineage: Bacteria > Bacillati > Actinomycetota > Actinomycetes > Kitasatosporales > Streptomycetaceae > Streptomyces > Streptomyces sp. NPDC093591. Next base: position 30,119 of record NZ_JBIWIY010000026.1, on the reverse strand, counting down.
GCAGGTTCAAGCTGCACTTGCCGATGTCGACGACCCGGCCGCGGTCCCGGCACAGCTTGGCGGCCAGCTCGACGGGCTCGTTGCTGCCGCCGCCGGCGGCCAGGTACACCTGGTCCACGCCGTGACCGCCGGTGAGTTCGGCGACGGCGGTCTCCACGGCCGGGGACGCGGGATCGCCGCAGGCCGCGGCGCCCAGACGCTCCGCCAGCTCGCAGCGCACCGGGTCGGGGTCGACGCCGACGACACGGACCCCCGAGGCGGCCAGGAGCTGCACCACCAACTGCCCGATCAGCCCGAGGCCGATGACCAGTGCCACGTCGCCGAGCTGTGACTCGCCCTGGCGGACGCCCTGCAGCGCGATCGACCCGACGGTGCCGAAGGCGGCGTGGCGCGACGCGAGGCCGTCCGGCACCGGGGCGTAGAGGTTCTTCGGCACCCAGTTCAGCTCGGCGTGCAACGCGTGCTCGTTGCCGGCGCAGGCCACGAGATCGCCGACCTTCACGTCGTCGATGCCGGCGCCGACCTGCTCGACCACCCCGCACAGCGAGTAGCCCAGCGGCGTGTAGGAGTCCAGCTTGCCCATCACCTTGCGGTACGTGGCGGGCACCCCGTTGGTGGCCACGCTCTGCATGACCTTGGCCACCTGGTCCGGGCGGGAGCGGGCCTTGCCCAGCATCGACATGCCGGCCTCGGACACCTTCATGAGCTCGGTCCCGGTGGATATCAGCGAGTAGGCGCTGCGGACCAGCACACCGCCCGGCTTGCACCCCGGCACCGGAACGTCGAGCACCGCCAGCTCGCCGCTCTTGTAGTTCTGTACAACCTGCTTCACTCGAACTCCCCTGATTCCTAAGCCGTTTGCCGAGTGCTCTGGCCGGACCCAGAGGTCGCGTCGCGATACCAGTACTCGAGGGTCAGCACATGCCACAGATGCTTGGAGAAGTCCCGCTGCCCGGCGGCGTCCTCGGCGACCATCCGCGCCAGCGCGTCGCGGCGCAGGAACCCGGAACGGACGAGCTCGCCGTCGTTCACCACCTCGCGCACCAGCGGCGCCAGATCCCGGCTCATCCAGGCCCGCAGCGGGGCGCTGAACAGGCCCTTGGGCCGGTACACGATCTCCCGGGGCAGGACCGAGACGGCCGCCTCCTTCAGGACGGCCTTGCCCTGCCGCCCGACGATCTTGCGATCACCGGGCACCGCGAACGCCGCCTTGACCACCTCGACGTCCACGTACGGCACCCGCACCTCGGTGGACGCGGCCATGCTGGAGCGGTCCGTGTACGTGAGGTTCAGGCCCGGCAGGAACATCCGGGCGTCGGTCAGGCACATGCGGTTGACGAAGTCGTCGAGGTCGTTGTCCTGGTAGATGTCCGCGTGCTCGGTCAGCACGTCGTCGACCGTCCCGGCCAGGTCCGGGTCGAGGAGGGCGAGCAGTTCGTCCTGGTCGTACATGGTGTAGCTGCGCCGGAACGCGGCCTCCTCCGGCAGCTCGGCGAAGGACAGGAACCGCTTCGCGAAGCGCACCGACCGGTACCCCCGGCGGGACGTGGCGACCGGCAGCCGGTCCACGGCCGCGGACACCCCGCGCCGCAGGGGCCGCGGCACGCGCTGGTAGCGCAGCGCGAGCAGGTTGGCGAAGTGCTTGCGGTACCCGGCGAACAGCTCGTCGGCGCCCATCCCCGAGAGCATCACCTTGACCCCGGCCTCCCGGGCGGCCGAGCAGATCAGGAACGTGTTGATCGCGGCGGGGTCGCCGATCGGCTCGTCCAAGGCGTACGTCATCCGGGGCAGCAGGTCGAGCACGTTCGGGGCGATCTCGATCTCGTGCAGGTCGACGCCGAACCGCTCGGCCACCTGCCGGGCGTAGCGCAGGTCGTCCGGCATCGCCTCGAACTTGGCGTCCTCGGCGCGGAATCCGATCGTGTAAGCGGAGATCCCGGGCTGATGGCGGGCCGCCAGCGCGGTCAGGTAGCTGGAGTCCAGCCCGCCGGAGAGGAAGGTCGCCACGGGTACGTCGGAGAGGAGGTGGCGCCGGGTCGATTCCTCGACGACGGCGGCCAGGTCCGGCTGATCGCCGCTGCGGGCGCGCTCCCGCCCCTCGGCGGCGACGTCCTTCAGGTTCCAGAACCGGCCGCGCTCCACCCGGCCGTCGGGCCGGCACCGCAGCCAGCTGCCCGGCGGCAGCTTCTCCGCCTCACGGAACGCGCAGCGTGAGTCCGGCACCCAGTAATACAGCAGCGAGGCCACCAGTGCCGCATGGTCCACCTCCAGCGACCCGCCGGTCGCGGCGGCGAGCGCCTTCAGCTCGGACGCGAACACCAGACCCTCACCGCGCCGGAGCAGGAACAGCGGCTTGATGCCCAACTGGTCGCGGGCGAGAACGAGTTCACCGGTTCGCTCGTCGAAGATCCCGAACGCGAACATGCCGCGCAGCCGGGGCAGGCAGTCCGTGCCCCAGCGCCGCCAGGCCTCGAGGAGCACCTCGGTGTCGGAGGTACCGCGGAAGCGCACTCCGGCGGCGGCCAGCTCGGCGCGCAGTTCGGGCGCGTTGTACAGCTCGCCGTTGTACGTCAGGGCGAGGCCGTCGGAGACCATCGGCTGGGCGCCGGTCTCGGACAGGTCGATGATGGCCAGCCGGCGGTGGCCGAGGTGCACTTCGCCGTCACCGACGGAGTGGCCGTACCGGCCCGCCCCGTCCGGACCGCGGTGGGCGAGGGTTTCGGTGAGCCGGTCGGTCACCGGCTTCCCGTCCGGCCATCGGTAAGTACCTGCGATGCCACACATGTCCTACCGCGCCTCCTGGTCGTTGTCCGGGACCCGTGCGGCCCACGCCGGCTGTCGTTCCGTATGCCGCTGGCCCGTCCCGTTCTGCGCGGCCGTACGCTCGCTGCGGCCGCGCAGCGCGGTGTGCAGCCCGTCCCACAGCGTCCCGTCGGTCCGGTCACGCGGATCGGGGTCGATCAGCACCACACCGATCACCGGAATGCGCTGGTCGGCGAGCTGCCGTGCCACGGTGTGCAGCCACGCGGCGCTGCCGTGCCCGGCCCGCACGACGAGCACGGTCCGGGTGCCGAGGTACTGGAGGTCGGTCCACGCCGTGCCGGGCGCCACCGAGCCGACGCCGAGCCGACGCTGCTGGTCCGGCACGGTCGCGGCACGCGCGCCGCTGACCACGGTCGGGTCACCCGGCTTCGGGCGGCGGCCCGAGAGATGCGGGCCGGGCAGGCCATCGACGATGACCACTGGCCCGTCCGGTGCCAGTGCCCGGGCGACGTCCAGGGCGATCACGCTCGTGCCGCGCGCACAGCCCAGTTCCAGCAGCGACACCGGTTCCGCGGAGCCGCGCACCGTGCGGGCAAGGGTCGTGGTGAGCCGTTCGCGTGCCGCCCGGGTCCGTCGGCGCTGCCACCGCCCGCGCGACCGCAAGGACGTGCGGCGCAGCTCCGCGATGACCGAGGCGCCCAGGTTCGCCGCGATGTCCCGGCGCAACACGGGGCGGTCCGCCACCACCGTGCCGACCGCGGCCAGCGCCAGCCCGAGGACGAGCCCGAGGACGAGGCCGATCGCGGAGTTGGTGACAGCGGCCTTGGGCAGGGAGTGGCGCACCGCGCGCGGTGCGTCCACGATCTGCGTGCCGGCGACGACCTCGGGCGTGCCGGTGCGCGCCTCCGCGGCGCGCTGGTCGAAATCGGCGATCCGCGAGGTGAGTTCGGCCCGTCGGGCGAAGAGCGACTCGATGCTCGCCGACGCTTTCGGGTCGCTCTCCGTCTCCGGCGATCGGTCTCCGATGTCCTTGTTGACCTGGGCGAGCTCGTCCCGCATACGGTCCCGCTGGTCGAGCAGGGCCTTGGCCTCGGCCTGCGCGGTTTCCCGCATCCGCCGCACATGGTCCGCCACGAACGCGTCGGCCAGCGCCTTGGCCCGGGCCACCGCTTCCGTGTCGCTGTCACCGGTCACTTCGATCTGCAGCAGGTTGTTGGTCAGGCCGGTGCCCCGGTAGTCGCGCATGAAGTCTTCAGGTTTTTCAGGGGACTTGAGGGCCTGGAGCGCCTTGTCGGCGATCCGTGTGGTCTGCAGCAGCTCGACATCGGTACGGATCAGCGTTCCGGTGTCGTTCGGCTGGTCCTGCTTGTGCGCGACCAGCACCTTGGTCACCGCGCTCGGCGGCGGTGGCAGCAGGACCGCCACCGCCGCGCCGGCCAGCAGGCCGAGGAGCGCCATGGCGCACCACAGGCGGCGGCGCCTGCGCACCGCCACCACCAGCGCCTGCAGGTCGAGGAGCGGAGCGGCGGCCGACGCCTCCGAAGTCTTGCTCGTCGTCACACCGAACCTCCCGTCGCGTGGCCGCGCACCGCGAGCGCCGGAGTGGCGGCGTCCGGGGAAGAGCCGGCAGACCGCGCCGGACGGTCCCGGACGGTGTCGGCGACGACGATGCCGACGACCTCGTGCCCGCCGTCCGCACACGCCTCGGCGACGCCCGCGAGCTCCTCCGCGGTCCAGCAGCCCGCGCTGAGGACGACCAGGGCACCGTTCTCGGTGTCGCGGTCCGGCACCATCGGCCGGTCCACCGACACCTCCACCACCCGCAGCAGCACATCGCTCTCGGCCTCGACGACGAGCTGTTCGGCGGCCCGGCGGGCGACCTCGTCGCCGTCCGGTACGACAGCCAACAGGAGCCGGGGAGCGGGCAGCCGGTCCCGGAGGCGAGCGCACACCCGCCGGTAGCGGATCCGCCTGCCGGCCGCGTCGACGGACCTTAGCGGGGCCGGCGCGTCCCAGCGGGTGTCCATGCCGAGGAGCCGGCGGATCCGGGCCCGTGACCCGCTGCCTTCCGGCCGGTGCGCGCGCGGGTCATCGGGCACGTCGACAGTGCCGAGCAGCGCCGAGCCCAGCGCCGCGGCGATCTCCGGTTCGGTGCGCAGCCGGCGATTGACCCGGGCGGCGACGAGATGGCCGATGACGGCGAGCAGGAGGAACAGCACTGCCCCGCCGACGACGAGCTGCGTCCTCGTCGGCGGCGCCTCGCCGGTCGGCCGGACCGCCGGCCCCATGACGACCATGCCGGCCATGCTGGTCGCGGGATCGGCCTCGTCCAGCTTCGTCATGGCCTCTTCCAGCGAGGTGCGCAGCTTCTCGAGCGAGGTACGGGCCTGCACGCTCTCCACGGTCCGACCCGGATCGGCCGCATTGGCCAGGTCGGTGATGCGGCGGTTGGTCTCCTCGACCTTCTTGCGCAGCGCCTCGGGCCCCGTGGCCGCTTCGGAGTCGGTGCCGCCGCCCGCGATCCGCGCGGCGAATGCGACGAACTGCTGGGCCACTTGGTCGGAGAGCCGCTGCGCCCGCTGAGGGGTGTCGGCCGTACCCGAGATCTTGATGATGTTCCCGTCGGCGGCCTTGGCGGTCACTCGCTCCCGCAGCTCGGCGCGGCTGACGTCCGTCCAGTCGAGCTTGTCGGCCACGCGCTCGACCACCGTGGAACTGGTCGCGATCTCCGCCTGCGTCAGCAGTTCGCGCTCCTCCCACTGCCCCGGCAGCAACACGGATGCCGACGCCGTATAGCGCGGCGGGAACACCACCACCGAGGCGCCGTAGCCGACGAGCGCGCCCACGATGGTGAGGGCGGCGAGCAGCCGCCACCGCCGACGGAGTATCCGCCCGATCGTGACGAGGCGGATCGTGTCATCGCTCAACGGCGCGGCCTCTTCCCTGTACGGACCGTGCGGACCGGGCCGCCCGCCGACACCGGAGTCTGGTCACGGCACGCGGCGGCATAGGCGGCGAGCAGCGACGTCTGCGAATTCCGCCAGGAAAGCGGCCCGCTGATCCGCTCCTCGCCGATCTTGCCCATCCGGGCCCGCTTCTCCGGATCGTCCAGCAACTCCGCGATGAGCTGGGCGAATTCGCCCTCGTCGTTGGCGGGCGCGTAGACGGCGGCGTCACCGGCGGAGACGCGCGCCTCCTTCAGGTCGAAGGAGACGATCGGCCGGCCCATCGCCATGTACTCCAGGACCTTGTTCATGGTCGACACGTCGTTGAGGGGATTGCGCGGGTCGGGGGAGAGACACACGTCCGCGGTGGACAGGTAACGCACCAGGTCGGCGTCCGGAATGCGCCCGGTGAACTGCACCTGCTCCGTGAGTCCGAGCCGCCGGGACAGCTCCACCATCGCGTCGAAGGCATCGCCGGAGCCGACGAACACCGCGTGCCAGTCGGTCCGCCCGACCTCGTCGCGCAGCTTCGCCAGGGCCCGCAAGGCGTAGTCGACGCCGTCCTGCGGGCCCATGACGCCGAGGTAGCACAGCAGATGAGGCTTGCCGCGCTTCAACTCCGGCTCGGGCGGCACCGGTTGGAACCGCTCGATCGCGGGCGCGCTGCGCACCACGAAGACGTCCTCAGGGCGTCGACCGCCACGGCGCACCGCGACGTCCCGGTAGCTCTCGTTCGTGGCGAGTACGACGTCCGCGGCCCGGTAGGTGCGTCGTTCCAGCGCGCACACGGCGCGGTAGAGCAGATCCTTGCCGCGGTCGAACCGGGAGAGGTACAGCTCGGGCACCAGGTCGTGCTGGTCGAAGACGAACCGCGCGCCGCGCCGCTTCAGCCACAGCGCCGGCAGGAACAGCAGGTCCGGCGGGTTGCAGGCGTGGACCACGTCGACCGGTCCCACCTTGCGGGCCAGCCGGGCCGTGTGCCACAGCGCCGATCCGTACTCCCGCAGGTAGCCGGCCGGCCCTCCGGTGGCCGCGCGCAACGGGTAGCGGTGGATCCGCACCCCGTCGATCACCGCCTCCGGCTCCGTGTCCCGCTTCTCCCCCCGGGGACAGATGACGTGCACCTCCCAGCCCGCGTCGCGCAGCGTCGTGCACTCCTGCCACACCCGCCGGTCGAACGGCACCGACAGGTTCTCCACCAGGATCAGCGCGCGCCGGCCCGACCCGTCACCGCGTATTGCGTTACCAAGCAAGGCCCACGTACCCCGGTTCGGCCCGGCGCGCCTCGGCGTCGGGAAGGCGGATGAGGTCGACTATCACGGGGCCGCCACCATGGGGCAGCGCCGAAAGGACGGCCGGATCCCTGGTCCCGACCAGGCACACCTCGGCGTGTTCGAGCACTTCGTCGACGGAGTCCGCGAGCAGCTGCGCGAGGTGCGGCAGCCGGGTCTCGATGTACTCGCGGTTCGCGCCGATCAGCCGGGACAGGCTCACATTGGCGTCGTGGATCCGCAGGTCGTAGCCCTTGCCGTGCAGCCTCTCCGCCAGCTCGACGAGCGGGCTCTCGCGGAGGTCGTCGGTGCCGGGTTTGAAGGACAGCCCGAACAGGCCCACCCGGCGCTTGCCGGTGCGCTCGACCAGCTCCACCGCGCGCTGCAGATGGTCGGCGTTGGAGGGCAGCACGTGGGCGAGGATGGGCACCGAGACATCGGCCCGCTGTGCCGCGTGGACCAGGCTGCGCAGGTCCTTGGGCAGGCAGGAACCGCCGAAGGCGAAGCCGGGCCGCAGATAGGCGGGGCTGATGTTGAGCTTGCGGTCGGCCAGGAACACGTCCATCACCTGGTGCGAGTCCACCCCGAGCGCCTGGCACACCGCGCCCAGCTCGTTCGCGAAGCCGATCTTGAGGCCGTGGAACGCGTTGTCCGCGTACTTGATCGCCTCGGCCGTCGGGACCGGCACCCGGAACACCTCGCCGGGCAGGCCGTCGTACAGCTTCATCACCGCGTCGCCGCTCGCCGGGTCGAGCTCGCCGATGACGGTCTTGGGCGGGTCGAAGAAGTCCCGCACGCTCGTGCCCTCGCGCAGGAACTCCGGGTTGACCGCGACCCCGATGTCCACCCCGGCCGTGCCGCCGACGTACTTCTCCAGGATCGGTACCAGCAGGTTCAGGCAGGTGCCCGGGAGCATGGTGCTGCGGAACACGACGGTGTGCCGCCCGCCCCGCTCGGCGAGCGCCGCGCCGATCTCCTCGGTGACCCGCTCCAAGTACGTGGTGCACAGGCTGCCGTTGGGCTCCGACGGCGTGCCCACGCACACCAGCGATATCTCGCTGCCCATGACCGCCTCGCGGACGTCGCCGGTGGCGCGTAACGAGCCCGCCCTTACGACGTCGGCGATGAGCTCGCCGATCCGCTCCTCGACCACCGGGGCCTTGCCGTCGTTCACCAGGTCGACCTTCACCTGGTTCACGTCCACCCCGATGACCTCGTGACCCATGCTGGCCAGGCACGCGGCCGACACACAGCCCACGTAGCCGAGCCCGAAAACACTGACTCTCATGACGCGTTCCTCCCCCCAGGCAGGCCCATGTGGCCTGCCGTCCCCCAACGCAGGCCCTTGTGACCTGCGATCCCCCCATGCAGGCCGCTATGGCCCGCGGTCCGAGCGCCGGCCGGACGACGGCCCCCGCGCATCAATAGGCCCCCTGGCCGTGGATCACCGCACGCAGCGTCTTCCACAAGATCACCGCGTCCAGGGCGAGCGACCAGTCCTCCACGTACCGCAGGTCGAGGCGGACCGCCTCCTCCCACGGCAGGTCGCTGCGTCCGCTGATCTGCCACAGGCCGGTGAGTCCGGGCTTGACCAGCAGCCGCCGCCGGATGTCCGGGCCGTACGCGGCGGACTCCTCCGGCAAGGGAGGCCGCGGACCGACGAGCGACATGGATCCGGTGAGTACGTTGAAGAGCTGCGGGAGTTCGTCGATCGAGTACCGGCGCAGCACCGCTCCCACCCGGGTCACCCGCGGATCCCGGCGGACCTTGAACAGCAGCCCCGCACCCTCGTTGCGGTCGGCGAGCTCGGCTCGTGCCCCGTGGGCCCCGTCGACCATGGTGCGGAACTTGAGAATGGTGAACTCACGACCGTCCTTGCCGACCCTGCGCTGGCGGTAGAACGCCCCACCCCGGCTGTCCATCAGCACGAGCACCGCGACGAACACCATCAGCGGCGCGAACAGCATCAGCAGAAACGTTGCGCCTATCCGATCGACGACCCCTTTGACCGCCCGGCGGCCCCCGGTGAAGGCCGGCATGCTGACCCGCAGCAGCGGGATCCCGAGCACCGCGTCGACGTGCAGCCGCGGGCCGGCCACCTCCATCAGCACGGGGGCCACGACCATTTCGGCGTCGCTGCCTTCGAGGTTCCAGGCCAGCCGCTGCAGCCGGTCCGGTGACCAGTGCGGGTCGGGGGTGACCGCGACGACCCGGTAGCCGTCGTGGCGCACGTGCTTGGCGACGTCCTCCAGTTGCCCGACGACCGGCACCCCGTCCAGATGGTCACCGTCGAGCCCGAGTCCGTCCGTCGTGCACACAGCGTCCACCCGCCAGCCGAGGTGCGGGAACTTGCGGGTCCGGGTGATCAGGTCGCGCACGGTGTCCGGGCTCCCGGCAGCGAGCACCGGTCTCAGGCACCGCCCTTCCTTCCGCTGTTTGTGCAGCCGGAGGCGCAGCAGATACCGCGCGATCATGGTGATGAGTGCGATCGCGGGGATCGCGACGAAGATCCAGAGTTTGATGTTGCGCGAGGTGAGGGCGATACCGCCGAGCGCCAGTACGACGGTCGCCATGAACAGTGAGCGTCCGAGCCGGCGGAATTCCTCGGCCCCCTGGCCGAGCACGGCCGGAGCCCAAGATCGGCTCACCGCGAGTGCCCCCAGCACCAGCAGCTCGGTGCCGAATGCGAGAATTCCCCATTTCTCATGCCAGTTGGCCGCGTCCCGGGCCCCGAAGAAGTTGCCGATCGCCGCCACCACGAAAGCGGTGGCCACGGTATCGCTCATGATCACGGTACGGCGGTACCGCTGCTCCCAGTCGATCGCGGGCCGGCTGATCGCCCCGTTCGCCAGACGCCCGCGCGCCGACGGAAACGGGTCGACTAATTCCCCCTGTTGCACAGGACCCCCCAGGTCACCAGTGGTTCGACGTGTTCGCCTAACACTGCTTCTCCCCCCGGGAGGCACCCCCGCCCCCCGCGCCGCGCTGTTCCTCCCCTCGGGAGGCCCCCGCCTCCCGCGCATGACATCCCGGCTATTTCAGCGCTACTTGAACAACTCACCCTGGCGGCAGCGGATTCGCATGTCCTGCCGAACTCTCAAGGTGTGCGGGATCCCGTCGAAACCTCGGATGCTCCCGGGTGCTCCCCGCACCCAAGGCCCCGTCTCGGGCTCCAAGAATTGATCACCCCCACGTCTGGCGCCGGGGACGCGACTGCTGGTTTTCCGTAGCGCCGGACCTATAGATCATTACTGTCCGCTTCGTGATCCGAACAGCTGAAGCACGGTCAATCTAGACCATCGGGGCCCGGTGTGTAGAGGGGATGTGTGTAATTTGTGTTCAAGCTTTGGGGCTGGATCCAGCCTGGTGTTCGTGCACTGGGAGCAAGTCGGACCTGAAACTGTGACGCGTATCTGATCTGACGCTCGCGGATGAGGCGTCAGGTCGCCAGGTGTGGCGGGCGAGCGCATGCGCGGCGATGGTCACTCAGGAGCCGAGGGTGGCGAGCCGGTCCGCTGTCGCCGGGGGCGAGCGGGCCCTCTCCGGGTTCTTGTGGCGGACTTCGCGATCACCGGGGGCCCCGGATCTGAATTGAGGCGAGACGGTTCGTCTTGTTATGGTGAGGGCATGGCTTTCCTCTTCTTCGTCTGAGTCACGGCACGGCCGATGCCGCCGTTTCCGCCGCCCGTAGACCCTTCATATGCCCAGGGAAGCCATATGCGCGACCGCGCCCATACCGCCGTGCCCACCGTCGCCCCCGCTGCCGTGGCGCAGCTGTCCGTCAAGGACGTCACCAAGTCCTACGGCACCCGGACCGTCCTGGACCAGGTCTGCTTCACCGTCCGTCCGGGCGAGAAGGCCGCCGTCATCGGCGAGAACGGCTCCGGCAAGTCCACCCTGCTGCGGCTGCTCGCCGCTGCTGAGACGCCGGACGCCGGGGAGATCACCGTCAGCTTCCCCGGCGGCACCGGCCACCTGGCTCAGACCCTCGACCTCGGCGCGGACCGCACCGTGCAGGACGCCGTCGACCTCGCCCTCGCCGAACTGCGCGACATGGAGGACCAGTTGCGGAGCGCGGAGGAGTCCCTCGGCGAGGCAACGCAAGAGGAACTCGCCGCGTACGGCGACCTGCTGACCGCATACGAGGAACGCGGCGGATACGAGGCGGACGCCCGTGTGGATGCCGCGATGCACGGGCTCGGGCTCGCCCGGATCACCCGCGACCGCCTGCTCGGCTCGCTGTCCGGCGGCGAGCAGTCGCGGCTCGCGCTCGCCTGCGTCCTGGCCGCCAACCCCGAACTGCTGCTCCTCGACGAACCGACGAACCACCTCGATGCGGCGGCCGTGCACTGGCTGGAGGAGCACCTGCGCGCACACCGCGGCACCGTCGTGGCGGTCACCCACGACCGCGGCTTCCTGGAACGCGTCGCCACCACCATCCTCGAGGTCGACCGGGACACGCGCACGGTGCTCCGGTACGGCGACGGCTGGGCCGGCTACCGCGCCGCGAAGGCCGCCGCCCGGCGCGGCGCCGAGCAGCGGTACGCGGACTGGGTCGAGGAGGTGGCCCGTATGGAGGAACTGCTCGAGGCCGCAGGGAGGCGGCTTGCCACCACCGGCCGCGACCCGAAGCAGGGTTTCGGCAAGCACCGCCGGTCCAGCGAGGCGAAGCTCGGCGGGCAGGTGCGCTCCGTCCGGGAGCGCCTGGCCCAGCTGCGGCGCAACCCGGTGGCCGAGCCGCCGGCACCACTCCGCTTCACCACGGCGCTGTCGCCGGCAGACGGCCCCGCCCAGGGCCCCGTCGCCGAGTTCGACGGCATACGGGTCGGCGAGCGGCTGCGTCTGGACGGGCTCCTTGCGATAGCTCCCGGACAGCGGCTGCTGGTCACGGGCGAGAACGGCGCGGGCAAGACGACGCTCCTGCGCGTCCTGGCGGGCGACCTGGAGCCGGACGCCGGCACGGCACGCCGCCCCGCCCGGATCGGCTACCTCGCCCAGGAACTGCCCGCGCACTCCACGCGGCTCCCGCTGCTCGCCGCGTTCGCTGCCGGGCGGCCCGGACAGCCGGCGGAGTACGCAGAAAAGCTCCTGGCGCTGGGACTGTTCCGCGAGGAGGACCTGCACGTCCCGGTCGCCGCCCTGTCCGTGGGCCAGCAGCGGCGTCTGCAGATCGCCCGCCTGGTGACCCGGCCCGCGGACCTCCTCGTCCTCGACGAGCCGACCAACCACATCGCGCTCGACCTGGTCGAGGACCTTCAGACGGCGCTCGCCACGTACCCAGGAGCGGTGGTCGCGGTGTCGCACGACCGTGACTTCCGCACCCGCTTCGAAGGGGAGCGGCTGGAACTGCACGCCGGCCGCAGGCGCTGACCCCTCGGATCCTCGTCCTCCGCGAACGGCCCTCGCCCACGCCTCGACCTGCCCAACAGCCGGAAAACCGGCTGAAACGACGGAGCCATGCTGCCCGGCTCGCATTCCCTCGCATCCAGGCAGCGTTTGCGTCTGGACAGCCAGTTACCGAGAGATGTCCTGCACGATGCGGGTGGCGATGGCCGTCCCCGCCGGAACCGACTGACAGGCAGCGCCTATAAGGCAGATCAGATCTGTGCCGGTGAGGACGGTGACGGGGGCGCGTGCGTCGCGGGTGTGGTCCGGAGTGGTCAAGCCGGGTTCCACTCAGCGCGGTTGAGTGTTGAGCAGGGCGGCCCGCAGGTCGGCCTTGGTGATCTGGTCGGTGGGCTGGTGCAGCGTCCAGCGGCGAGCCGTGCTGTCCATCGGCAGTACGGCGACGACGGTCTCGACCGGCGGGCAGCCCGGTTCCGTGCAGGTCAGCCGGCGGATCATGACGGCGGTGTCGTCGTCGAGCGCGAGCAGGGTGCGCACGGTCTCCTTCAGCTCGCGCAGCTGCGGGCTCGGCCGGGGGTGTCCGGGGCGTGTTCCCAGTGCCATGGCGGTTCTCCTTCGGCCCCGGAGGGCTGGCAGGTGGTGCAGACGCCGGTGAGTTCGACGGTGTGCTCGACCGCCGCGTAGCCGGTGGCGGCGGCGATCCGTCCGGCCCACTCCTCAACGACGTCCGAGTCCACGGGGCGGCTGCGGCCGCAGGCGCGGCACAGCAGGTAGTGGCGGTGGCCGTCGGCCGGCCGGGTCCGGTAGAGCCGTTCGCCGGCGTCGTCGCGCACGACGTCCGCGCCGCCGGACGCCTCGAGACCGCGCAGGGCGCGATAGACCGTGGTCAGGCCGATGCGGATGCCGTTCTCGACGAGCCGGTTGTGCAGCTCCTGGGCCGATACGAAGTCCTGGCAGCTTGCCAGCGCGTGCATGACCGCCGACCGTTGCGGGGTCCTTCGCCCGTCCACGCAGGTCACCTCCTGGCATTCGCCGAATCGGTGACCCCAAGCTAGATGACAATGAAATCCATGTCCATGTGAATGCAGATTCATGCATTCGTTCAGAGGGCCTGTGGGCTGGGCTCGGCGACGAACGTGCCCAGGGCCCACCGCCGTTGCGCTCTCACGCCGCGCCCGGAAGCTGGTGGTCGTACAAAACTGCGCTATTGCCGGGGGTGTTCATCATCGGTGTCATTCTCGAGGTCTGGTCGGGACCCCTCCGCTCTCGCTCGGGGCGCGGGCCATGTCCTGGTTGGCCTGAACGGGATGCGTCTGCCGCATGGAAGCAGGCCGTGAGCGAAGAGGGGCGTCGACGGACATGGGTGCGTCCGTCTGTTCGGTTGTACAGCGGTGTTCGGCAGCCAAGTGGGCCTGCGGGAGGCGAGGGGCTGGGTGCGGTGGACCAGGCGGCTGTCTCCGCCGGGCGGCGCAGGCCCGCTGCACATGCGCCTCGGCCTCGCTCAGTGCGAATCGGGGATGCGCTCGGCGATCAGGCCGACGACGCGGCGGACCTTGCGCGCCCCAGGGGCGGCCGCGGCCCCTCGGTTGGGTTCCGGATCCACTCGAGGGTGGTCAGTCCGGTGTCGATCGACTGTTACCGGCCCACGGGGTCACCTTCGGCCCTGTCGGTCTGTGTGCGCAGTACCGCGTGGCCGCCGTGATGCAAGGGTGTGCCCAGCTTCAAGCGAGCCGCCTCGCTGCCCGTTCGGGCATCGAAGAGGTGAACCTCGCCATGACCGCCGCGGGTGACGGCGACCCAGTCCCCGCCCGGTGAGGCTGCCACCGCCCGGCGTTGGACGCCCTCCCAGGGGGTGCCGCCGAGGCGGGGTGCGCCGTCCATGGCTGGGAGGGGGAGGTGGCGGGCGGTCTTGCCGTCGGCGTCCAGCAGGATCAGTTCGTCGCCGTCCGGGTGGATGCGGGTGAAGGCGGTGTGGTCCTTGGCGAGGGCCAGCCGGAAGACCAGCCCCGGGCCGAGTTCTGTCAGGGTCGTACGGTCGGTGTCCAGGTCGTGACGCCACGCCTGGTTCGTCCACTCCGGCCAGCGGAGGGGGTCCGCGGGGCCTCCTCGTAGCGTCGACCACAGGACCGGCCGCCGTGGGTCGAGGCGCAGGTACCAGCCCCGGGCGGGCGAGCCCCACGGGATCACCGGCTCCGCGAGGAGTGCGTCGCCCTTACGGCGTGCCCGGTGCACCCCCTCGCCGGTGGCCGCGAACACTTGGCCGCGGTCCGGGGCTTGGGCATCTCCGTGCCCGTCGTCCGGGAGGGGGAGGTGTGCGTGGGCGGCTACCGTCGGGCAGCCGGGCGGTGTGCCGAGCAGGTCGGCGAACCGATGGGAGGTCAGGGCGCCGGGCTCCCTGTGCCGCAGGATGACGAGGGGGTCGCCGTCGCCGAGTACGGTCACTCCCGGCTCGCCCACGCGCGTGCGCACCCGGGCCGCGTCTTCGGTGATGAGGTCTACGACTGTCAGCAGGTCCGACCACGGCTCGGTGTTCTTGCCCAGGCCGGTGGTGACGGCCACCCATCGGCCGGACGGGTCGACGGCGAGGTGCTCGGCCGGCACGGCGACCGGAATCGCGGCCTGCACCAGCTCGTGGCCGAACGGGTCGAGCACCAGCAGCTCGCCCCTGCGGTCGTCGACGCAGGCCACCCGGCCGCCGGGCAGCGCCAGGAATCCGGCGTGCTCGGAGAGATGGCGGCCTGTGAGGCGGCCCGTCTGGGTGCCGTCCGGCACGGTCAGCACATGGACGGTTCCCCCCACGTGGTCGGAGACGAGAAGCAGTGGAGCGGTGGTCATCGTTGCCTCCATCGTTGAAAGGGGATTTGGTGAAAACGATTATCATGTATGTTCGGTGGGTCTGGGGACCATCAAGGAAGAAGCGAGGGCATCGATGCTGCGCTCACCGTCGAGATTCGTCCGTAGCTGCATCGCCGCAGCGGTAGTGGGGTCGGTCCTGGTCGGATGCGGCGCGTCCACCGAACCCGCGAGTGAGCAGAACGCTGGCGCGGCCGGGCCGAAGACCGACGTCACCGTCGAACCCATCAAGGCCACGCGGGAGTTGACGGACGCGAACGGCGTCAAGATCTCCTTGAAGAAGGAACCGGAGCGGATCGTCTGCCTCTTCGCGCTCTGCGACGACATCCTGACCGAGCTGGGCATCGTCCCCACGGCCACGAACAGCGCACTGCTCGCCCACCCCGACTTCCTGGGTGAGGAGAAGGCGAAGCAGGTCGACGTCATTCCCGGCGGTTTCATCGCGCCGGAGGTGGAGGCGATCCTCTCCCACAAGCCCGATCTCGTGATCGGCCTGGAAGACACCCACGGCAAGCTCGCTCCGGCGCTGAAGGGTGCGACCACGTTCTGGCCCATGCAGCCGGAGACTTGGCAGGACAGCGTGGGTTACCTGCGTGATGCCGCCGCGCTCACCGGCCGTACCGCCGAAGGCGAGAAGGCCGAGAAGACCTTCCGTACCAAGCTCGCCAAGGCCGAGCAGACCAGGAGCGACAAGACGGCGATCGTCATCTACGGCAGTGACGCGAACTTCGGCGTCGCCACCCCGGAGACGGACGTGGCGGCCAGCCTGTTCCCCAAGCTGGCCGACTACCCGTGGAAGTCGCGTGGCGTGGAGGGGAGTTACAGCCTCGAGGAGATCCTCGCGGCGGACGTCGACGTGATCTTCTCCGAGACGATCAGTTTCGGTGAGGCGGACGGCAAGTTGTCGCAGAAGCTGGCCAAGAACCCGCTGTGGGGCAAGATCCCGGCAGTGAAGAACGGGGACGTCCACGAGGTGAACTCCGAGGTGTGGGCCAAGGGGCGCGGCACCCGCTCGCTCGGCATCGTGCTCGACGAGGCCATGGCCGCGCTGCGGTGAGTGCACCCCCTGCGGCCAAGGACGCAGCGGGTGACGTGGCCACGCGTGGGCGGGGGGCCGTGCGTTCCGGAAGGTCGTGGCAACTCCCCGTCCTGGTCGCGCTCTTGGCCGTCGCCTCAGGCTGCGCGCTGAGCCTGGGCACGCCCTATGTGCCGCCGCACCAGTTGCCCGGTGCGCTGCGGGACGCCGACGCCTCCCTCGCCGGGATCGTCGTCACCGAACTCCGTGTGCCCCGGCTGGTGCTGGCGCTGGTCGCCGGGGCCTGCCTGGGTGCTGCCGGGCTCGTGCTGCAGGAGGCGCTGCGCAATCCGCTGGCCATCCCCGAGATGCTGGGGGTGTCGTCGGGAGCCGCGTTCGGGGTCGCCGCCCCGCTGGTGCTGGCGGTGTCCATTCCTGCGGCCGTCGAACCGCTGCTGGCGATCGGTGGGGCCGTGATCGGCGGCGGACTCACCCTGCTCGCCGCCGGGTTGGGGCGCAGCCCGTCGGCCGTGCTGCTCACCGGGGCGGCGGTCGCCGCCGCGTTGCAGGCCGCGCTGCTGGTGCTGATGGTGATGGCCGACCAGCTCGACCTCCAGCTGATCTACCGGTACCTGCTCGGCTCCCTGTCCGCGCGCACCTGGGACGACGTCACCGGGCTGTGGCCCTGGCTGCTGGTCGCGGTACCGGCGCTCGTGCTGTGCGCGCCGGTTCTCTCGGTGCTGCGGCTGGGGGACGAGGACGCCGAGGCGCTGGGCGTCCGGGCACAGCGGGCGCGGTTGGCCGCGCTGGCCATCGCCGTCGTGTTGATCGCGCCGGTCACGGCCGTGTGCGGGCCGGTGGCATGGGTCGGGTTTCTCGCCCCGCACCTGGCGCGGCGGCTCAACCCCGCTGCGGACGCGGTGCGTTGGCTGCCCTGGTCGGCGGCGTGGGGCGCGGTCGTGGTGGCCGTCGCCGACGTCCCGGCCCGGCTCGCGCTGGCGCCCGTCGAGACGCCGGTCGGCGCTTGGACGGCCCTGGTCGGCGTACCGGCCGGAGTCGCCCTGCTCCGGTCGGGCAACCGGAGGCCGGCCGCCCTGCGACGGGCGGCGGGTTCCGGTGCCGTGCGCTCCGAGTCCGGCGGGGCGACCACAGTGGGGGAGGCCCGGTGAACCGGCGTTTCGCGGCGCTCGTCGCGCTCGTCATCGTATGCGCCTGCGCCGAACTCTTGGCTGGGCGAGGCATGTCCCCGGCCGTGGTCTGGGACGTACTCGGCGGAGGCGGCGACGCGACGGAACGGCACATCCTGTTCCAACTGCGGATGCCCCGGCTGCTCGTGGCCCTCGGCGCGGGAGCGTGTCTGGGCGTCGCGGGGCTGGTCCTGCAGTCCGCGCTGCGCAACCCCCTCGCCGGGCCCGAGGTCACGGGTGTGACGCCGGGCGCGGTACTAGGGGCCGTCACCGCGACCGGCCTCGGCCTCGCGGGGTGGGAATCGCCCCTCGCCGTGGTCGTCGCCGCGTGCGTCGGCGGCTGCACCGGGGCTGCGCTGCTGTGGCTGCTCGCCGGACGTGGCCGGGGCGACCCGGCGCAGACCGCCCTGCACGGGGTCCTCGTCTCGGCGGTGCTCGGCGGACTCACCGCCATGGTGCTGCTGGTCGCGCCGGGGGAGCTGGGCAGCGTCGTGCAGTGGCTTGTCGGTACGACGGAGGGCCGGGTGTGGCAGCACTGGCACCTGCTGTGGCCCTGGGCGCTGGCCTGGGGTGCCGCGGCATGGCTGCTCGCCGGCCCGCTGACCCTGTTGCGTTGCGGGGACGAACTCGCCGCCGCCGCAGGGCTGTCCACCCGACGGGCCCGGACCCTCGCCCTGCTGTGCGCGGTGGCGCTGACCGCGGGTGCGGTGGCCGCCGTCGGGGCGCTGGGGTTCGTCGGGCTGCTCGTGCCGCACGTCGCCGTGGCGGTGTTCGGTGCGGACCTGCGGGTGTCGCTGCCCGGTGCCGCCCTGGTGGGGGCGGCCGTGGTGTGCGGGTCGGACGCTGCGGCGCAGCTGCTGTCACGCCTGCTGGCCATCGCGCTGGACTTCGGGCGGCTCACGCTACCGGTCGGGGCACTGACCACCTGCCTCGGGGCCGCGCTGCTGCTGGTCGTCGTGCGCCGCGCGCCGAGCCATACGTTCTGATGTCGACGGAGGGAAGCATGACCGAGCCCGTGGGGATCCGCGTCGAAGGGGTCCGCTTCGGCTACCCCGCCCGACCTGTGCTGCGCGGCGTCGACATGACCGTCGCACCGGGCGAACTGACCGCCCTCATCGGGCTCAACGGCTGTGGCAAATCAACGCTGTTGCGGCTGGCCGCCGGGCTGCTGCGGCCGGACGAGGGGCGCGTCCTGCTCGGCGGGGACGACCTCGTCCGGCTCTCCCGGCGCGCCACCGCCCGGCGGGTCGCGCTGCTGCACCAGTCGGCCCCGGCCGTCCCCGGCATGACCGTACGGCAGCTCGTGCGGCAGGGGCGGTACGCGGCCCGGGGTCCGCTCGGCATGCTGCGCGAGGGCGACGACCCCGTGGTGCAGCGTGCCTTGCGTGACGTCGGTGTGGAGGAGTGGTCCGAGCGCGACATCGACGCGCTGTCCGGCGGCGAGCGGCAGCGGGTCCGGCTCGCGATGGCACTCGCCCAGGACACCCGCGTCCTGCTGCTCGACGAGCCGACCACCTACCTGGACCTGCACCACCAGCTCGACGTCCTGCAGACCGTGGTGCGGCTGCGCGAGGAGCGCGGTCTCACCGTCGTGATGGTGCTGCACGACCTGGCGCACGCCGCCCGGTTCGCCGAGCGGATCGTCGCCCTGCGGGACGGCCGCGTGGTGGCCGACGGGGCGCCGAAGGAGGTGGTCACCCCCGGGCTGCTGGCGGATGTCCTCCAGGTGGCGGGCCGGGTCGGTGAGGATCCCGAGGGCGGCTGGCCGGTGTGTTACCCGGATCACCCTCTTCCAGGGGTAGTAAATGATAATCATATTCATTAGGTTCTCCGTGTGGCGCTCACCCGAACGCCGCAACTTCCCTTGGAATAAGGAGAGTTCATGGAGAACGAGCAGGTCTTCGCGCCGATCGCCGACCCGGGTCAGCTGGCCCACGACTCGGCCTCCCACTCCAACGCGCTCGTCGAGAACCCCTTCGACGACACCGAGGAGTGAGCAAGGGGTAAGCGCCCTTGATTCGTGGGCCCGCCCGATGCCTTCCGGGCGGGCCCACACCCACCTCCACGGCCCTTCCCGACAGGAGAACCGACGTGTCCCGCAGCCAGCTCGCACCCGGTGTCGAGGTCGTAGCCGTGCCCGGACGGGGTCTCGCCGTCCGTACGGCCGACGGGGAGTTCCTCAGCGTGCGGGTCGGCGAGGCGGACCAGGAGGCGCTGCTCGCCCGGCTCTCCGGTGCGGTGACGGACGGGCCGGACGCCGAACTCGACCGCCTCGTCAGGGCCTTCGAAGACGCCGGATACCTCGCAGAACGCCCGCGGCACACGGCATGGCCGGCCAGGCGCCGGGACGTCCGGCTGGTGGGCGACTCCGTCCTGACCGAGCCGCTGGCCGCGTACCTGCGGGCCGCGGGTGCCGAGCCGCGGGCGGCGGAGCCCGACGATGCGGCCGACGGACAGCCCGCCGCCGTGGTGTGGTGCCTGGACGGGCCCGTGCCCCAAGGGTTGTGGGACGCCGCCGACCGGCTGCCCGAGCGCGGTATCGCCTGGTTGCGTTGCCATCGCGAGGGTTGGCAGGCATACGTCGAGCCGCTCGCGGTTGCCGCAGGAGACGTCACCTCGGCCCACGTCCGTGCCCGTCGGCTCGCCGCCACGCCCGCGCACCGCGAGCTGGACGCCTACTGGATCGGCCCTCGTACATCCGGCGAATCTTTCCGCCTCGAAACCCCGGCAGCCGGATTGCTCGCCGCCCTGCTCGCCGACGACCTCACCCGGTGGGCCACCGACGCCCCCGACACCGGCGGCCTGCCCACCCGGCGCCGACTTCGGCGTGTCGACCTGCGCACGCTGACCGTCACCGAGCATCCCGTACTGCCCGTCCCCGACGTCGCCCCGATGCCCGAGAAGGCCGGATGACGCCGTTCACCGCCGCGGTCGAGGGCCTCGCCACCGACATTCAACTCCCGGACGGGGAGGGCCCCTTCCCGGCCGTCCTCATCCGCACGCCGTACGATCGGCGACGCCACCACGCCGAGCTGCGCGGCTGGGCGCGGCGCGGGTTCGCGGCACTGGCCCAGGACGTACGCGGTCGGCATGGCTCGGCGGGGGAGTGGCACCCGTACGAGAACGAGGCCGCCGACGGAGCGACAACCGCCTTCTGGATCCGCCGACAATCCTGGAGCAATGGGCGGCTGGTGGCGGCAGGCGCCTCCTACGCAGCTCACTGTGCCCTCGCGCTCGCTCTCGACGCGCCCGAGGACGCCCGCCCCGACGCGGTCATCGCGGCCGTGCCCGCGCTGGGCTTCGCCGAGACGGCGCGCGAATCCTCGGGTGTGGAACGGCTGGCGGCCCGCGCCGGGTGGTGGGCGGCCCACGGCGACCGGCGCGACTCGGACGAGGAGGCCCTGGAGAAGGCCCTCGCGGCCGACCCCGGGCTGCTCGCGCACCTGCCGGTGAGCGACTTCCCGGCGCGACTGGGCCGCGAGCTTCCCTCCTGGCCGGGCGTGTGGCGGGACCACGAGCGCGGCCGGTTCGGCTCCCGGGCGGGCGTTGCTGGGATGCCCCTGCTCGCGGTGGGCGGCCACCACGACCACTTCGCCGAGGACACCGTCACGCTGTGGCGCCACTGGGGCGGGCCCTCGGCGCGCCTGCTGATGGGCCCCTGGGGACACGGCCTCGTCGCCACGCCCGGACTCGACGCCACACCGGCACACCGGGTGAGTCTCGGCGACCTCTACGCACGCTGGGCCCGACTCGCCCTCGCCGGTGAACTCGGGCACGGGAAGCGCGGTGCGGGCGGCCTGGGCGGCAGCCCTCTGTGGGTGTCCGCCGGCACGGAGGGAGAGCCGTACAGCCCGGACGTACGGCTGCTGCACGGCGCCTCCTTCACCGCCGATCCCGAACGACCCGTGTCATCGGGGGAGTTGACCGTCCCCGCCGACGGCCCGCCCGACCGCTGTCTGCTCGTCACCGCACCACTGCCGCGCCCGCTGGACGTCGTCGGACCCGCCGAGGTACGACTGAAGGCCACCGCCGACACACCCTCCGCCGACTGGTTCGCCAGACTCGTCGCGGTCACCCCCGAAGGCACGGCCGAGCGGCTGGCCGTCGGCGTCGTGCGGCGTGCGGACCCTCCTGGTCGGGCCGCCGAGTTCAGCGTGGCGCTCGGCCGGCTCGCGCGGCGCCTGCCGGCGGGCACTCGGCTCCGCCTGGAGATCGCCGGGCACCACTTCCCGGCCCACGCCCGCAACCCCCACACCGGTGACAACCCGGTCACAGCCACCCGGCTGCTCGCCTCCCGACGCACGGTCGACCCGGGGCGCGTGGTGCTGCGGCTGCCCGTGCTCCGTACCCGTCCCACTCCCACCGATCCCGCAGAGGAGATCCTGCGATGACGCCGCTGCCGCTGGAAGCTCTCGTCGACCCCGTCTGCGGCATCGTCCGCAAGGTCAAGCCCGTCGAACACCCCGCGGGCGCCCCGCCCCGCTACACCGCGCTCACCGCCGAGATCGCCGACGCACGCAAGCTCGGGCTGTGGCCCGCCGACCGGGTGTCGCTCGGCACCACCTTCGGCGACCCCGAAGGCGCCCGCACAGCCGCCATAGCCGAGGGAGTCGAACGGTACTGCGGCAACCGCGTGCCGCCGCCCGGCCACCCCGACGCACCACTGCGCGCCACGGCCGCCGAGCTCGCCGAGAAGGGCCTGCGGCTGTACGGACCGGATGAACTGCCCGCGTACGCCGACTGGCAGTACGCGCGCGAGAAATTCCCCTACCGCCCCCTCACCGCCGACACGCCCGCCCTGTGGACGCGCGGCCAGGAACGGCTGCCCGGCGGGGAGACAACCGAGGTCTGGGCACCCGTCGCACTCACCCACCTCAACTGGCGTCAGGGCGAACTCCGTTCGCTGCCCCGCACCCACCACCTCAACTACGCGGGCATCGCCACCGGACAGGGCTTCGACGACGCCGTCGAGCGCGGCCTGCTGGAGATCGTCGAACGCGACGCGCTCGAACTGTGGTGGCACCTCGACGGCCCCACCCGCGGCATCGACCCGGCCAGCGTGCCCGGCCTCACCGACGACCTCGCCGGCTGCCGGCTCGACGTATGGCTCGTCGAGATGCCCTCGGAGTTCGCCCCCTGCATGGCCGCACTCGTCCACGACCCCCGACTCGGCCTGTACGCCGCCGGCTTCGCCTGCAAGTACGACCCGGCCGAGGCCGCCCGCAAGGCCGTGCTCGAAGCCGTCCACACCTGGGTGTTCACCCAGGGCCTCACCGACCCCGACGGCTGGGTCTTCCAGGCCGTCGAGGCCGGGCTCCTCGCCCGCGGCCTCTACCTGGACCACCGCGAGGACGGCCGCTACCTGGACGCCTGCGGCGAACAGTTCGAGCACGTACGGGACCTGGGCGCGCACGTGCAGGTATGGCTGGACGAGCGGATGGCGCCCGAGGCACGGCGGTTCACCGAGCCCGCGCACGGGGTCGTGTCCATCGAAGCGGTCGAGCCCGGTAGCCGGTCCCGGCTGCAGCGCGCGCTCCACGACCGGAGCCATCGCGTCATGACGTTCGACGTGACGACGGAGGACGTCGCCGAAACCCCGCTGCGCGTCGCCCGGGTCCTCGTCTCCGGGCTCATACCCAACGCGCCCGCCGCCTTCGGCTACTTCGGCTGCCCGCGCCTGGCCGAGGCCGCCGTCGAACGTGGCTGGCGTACGACCGCCCCGACCGGGCCGGAGGACTTCACGCTCGCTCCTCCGCCCCACATGTGAGGGCCGCCCCGTGGATCTCGTCACCGCCCTCGCCCGCGCCCGTTCTCCCGAGCAGCCCGGCCCCGACACGCCCGCCGGTCGCGCCGTGCGCGCGTGGCCGGGGCCGCCGCGCCGCCTGCCGGAGCCCGGTCCCGGGGAGCTGGATCTGGGGCGGCTGCTCCGCCTTTCGCTGACCGCCGTGGACGGTGCCGGTCGGCTGCGGCCCGCCCCGTCCGCGGGCGCACTGCACCCCGTGGACACCCGACTTGTCGTAGGCACCGACTGCTCGCTGCCGCCCGGGCGCTACGGCTACGACCCGGTGGCGCATCGCGTGCACCGTCTCGGCCCGGTTTCCGATGACGCGTCGCCCGGAGCGACCGCCGAACTCTCCGTCACTCCGCGACGTACGGTCTCCCACTACGGCCACCGCGCCTCGCCGCTGATCCTCCTGGACACCGGGCACGCCGCCGCGGCGCTGGTGCTCGCCGGACAGGCGCTGGGCGTCCCGAAAGCCGTACTTCGCTTGGACGGGCTCACCGAGGATCCCGTGGCCGCAGTGCACTTCGGCCTGCCCCAGGAGGCTCACCCAGCCGAGCGGCCAGGTCGGGCCGCCGCCCCCGAGAGAGCCGGCCCTATGGCGGACAGGCCCACGGCCCACGAGCTGCTGACCCGCCGCAGCGCCCCGCCACCGCTGCGAGGCACCCCGCCCCGGGACGTTCTGCGGGCGCTGCTCGCCACCGCCGCCGACGCCGGCGCCGGTGAGCTCTCCTGGTGCGTGGCCGTCGGCGAACCGCAGCCCCAGTTGGCCGAGTTGGCACCGGACGGCACACTGCGACGTCTCGCCGCGGGGGAGGCCCGGCCGACGCTCGCCGTCTGGGCCGCGGGTCAGGCATGGATCGCGGAGGCCGGCGCCGTCCTGCTCGGGTACGGCTGCCCGACGGACGCCGAAGCCCCGCAGATCCGCCGGGCACACCTGCGCGCCGGATTCGCCGTCCACCTGGCCCACATGGCCGCCGTACGACAGGGGCTGGCAGCCCGCCCCGTCGGCTCCTGGCAGCAGGCCGACCTGGGCGCCGCGCTCGGCGCCGCGCCGGGCAAGGATTGGATCGTCCACGGCCTGGCCCTCGGCACCACCCACCCCGAGGAGAGGACCCCGTGATCGTCCACCCCGAGCTGCGCCGTGCCGCAGGGCACGCCCGGCGCCCTCTGCTCGCGGCAACCCTCCTGCAGGGGGCCGTCACCCTCACCCACCTTGCGCAGGCCGTGCTGCTCGCCGTCGCCCTCGCCGACCTGGCCCGGGGCGACACGGACCGGCTCCCCCTGCTCCTCGGGGCCGTGCTCGGCGTCGTCGTCGGCCGGGCCGTGCTCGGCACCTGGCAGCGACGTACCGCCACCCGCGCCGGGGCACAGGTCAGGGTGCACCTGAGGGACGAACTCCTCGCCCGAATCGGGCAGTTGGGGCCCGCGCATCTCACCACCGCCCGCGCCGGCGCCGTCCGCACCACCCTCGTCGACGGGGTCGAGGGCGTCGACGCCTACGTCTCCCGCTACCTGCCCCAGCTCCTCATCACCCTCACCGTGCCGCCCCTGCTGCTCGCCGCCCTGGCCGCCATCGAACCGCGCGCGCTCCTCGGCCTCCTCCCCGCCCTGCTGCTCGCCCTGGCCGGACCGCGCGCCTGGGACCGGCTCCTCGCCAAGCGCGGCAAGGAACACTGGGACACCTACGAGGGCCTGGGCGCCGACTACCTCGAAGCCCTGCAGGGCATGCCCGTGCTGCGGGCCGCGGGCGCCGTCACGCGCACCCGGGAGCGACTGGAGGAACGCTCGGCGGCCCTGCACCGGGCGACCGTCGCCAAGCTCCGCGTGTCGCTCGTCGACACCGGCCTGACCGATCTGGCCATCCAGGGCGGCGTCGTGGCCGCCGCGCTGCTCGCCTGCTGGTCGGCCGTGACCGGATCCACCACGGCGACGGGCACCTATCTGGTGCTGCTCCTCGCCTCCGAGTGCTTCCGGCCCGTCCGCGACCTGTCCCGCGAGTGGCACGCCGGATACCTGGGTGTGTCGGCCGCGGACGGGCTCGCGGCGCTGCGCACCGCCGCACCCGCCGTCCCCGACACGGGAACAGCCCAGGCGCACTGGCCGAGCCCGCCCGAACTGCGCTTCGAGAACGTCGAGTTCAGTTACGACGGCACGGACGTACCCGCTCTGAGCGGGGTCACCTTCACCGCCGAGACCGGGCGCACCACGGCGATCGTCGGCCCGTCGGGCGCCGGCAAATCCACGCTGCTCGCCCTGCTCCTGCGCCACCGCGACCCGCAGCAGGGCCGCATCATGATCGGCGGCCGCGACGTGGCCGAGTACGCACTCGACTCGCTGCGCCAAGGCATCGCCGTCGTCTCCCAGGAGACGTACCTCTTCCACGCCACCATCGCCGACAACCTGCGCCTGGCCCGGCCGGCCGCCACGGACGACGAGCTCGAACGGGCGGCACGCACCGCCGGCATCCACGACGAGATCGCCGCCCTCCCCGACGGCTACGCCACCGTCCTCGGCGAACGCGGCGCCACCCTGTCCGGCGGCCAGCGCCAGCGGCTCGCCCTCGCACGTGCCCTGCTCGCCGATGCCCCGGTACTCGTCCTCGACGAGGCCACCAGCGCCGTCGACGAACGCCGCGAGGCCGACATCGTCCGCGAGCTGCTCGACGCCGCGGGCGGCCGGACCGTCCTGGTGGTCGCCCACCGGCTCGCCGCCGTGCGGCACGCCGACCGCATCGTGGTGCTGGACGGCGGACACGTGGACGCCGTCGGCGAACACGCCGCCCTCGTCGAAGCCGGAGGCGTCTACGCCGAACTCGTCAAGGCCGGCCGTACCCACGAGGAAGGTCTCGCCGCATGACCAGCACCCATGACGTCTCCCTGCCCGCGCGCGGCTCACTGCGCGCCCTGCTGCCCGCCCTTGCCGGGCACCGGTCCATGACGGCCCGCACCTGTGCCGCCGCCCTGCTCGAACAGGGCTCACTGGTCGCCCTGTTGACGCTGGCCGCGCACACCGTCGGAACCGCCGTCATCGAGGACCACGCCCCCTCGGCCGGTACGGTCACCGCTCTCGTCGTGCTCGTCCTCGTCCGCGCCCTGATGACCTGGCGCGAGATGGACCTCTCGCACGACCTTGCCTACCGGGTGCTGGCCGAACTGCGCGTGCGGATCTTCGACGGGCTCGCCCGCAGCGCACCCGCCCGCGTGGCCGGCAAGCGCAGCGGAGACCTGGCCGCCACCGCGATGGCCGACGTGGAGGCACTCGAGTTCTTCTACGCCCACACCACAGCCCAACTCCTCGCCTCCGGCGTGGTCTTCACCGGCGGAGCCGCGGCGCTGGCCACGGTGGAACCGTGGCTGCTGGTGGCAGTGCTGCCGGTCGCCGCGCTGCTCGCCGTGGCGCCCTTCGCCGACGCGCGCGGGCGCGCAGAACGGGGAGCCCGCACCCGAGCGGCGACCGCGAAGCTCTCGGCCGACACGGTGGAAACCGTCGACGGGCTGCGTGAACTGCTCGCCTTCGGAGGACTGGCCGAGCGACGCGGTCAGCTCGCCGAACAGGGCCGACGGGTGGGCGAGGCTCAGCGGGCCGAGGCCACCTGGGAGGCCACGGCCGCAGCCGTCCGCGACGCACTCATCGTGCTCGCGGTCCTCGGTGTGGTGGCCGCCGCGGCCCAGTCCGTCACCGCCGGGCGACTGCACGGCGCGTGGGCCCCGGCGGCGATGGCGCTGGCCCTGTCGGTGCTGGGCCCGGTCGCCGAGTCGGCCCGGGCACTGAGCCAGGCGGTGGGACTGCGCGCTGCGGCCGCCCGTGTCGACGCGGCCCTGAAGGCGCCCGCGCTCGCCCCGCCGCCTGCCTCACCCCGCCCGCTTCCACCGGGACCGCTGGGTGTCCGGATTCACCAGGTGAGCTTCGACTACGGGGGCCTGCCCGTGCTGGACGGCGTCGAGCTGACGGTGCCGGCGGGGCAGACCCTCGCCCTGGTCGGCGCCTCGGGAGCCGGCAAGTCGACCTGCGCTCACCTGCTGGCCCGCTTCTGGGATCCGTCCACAGGAGCAGTCCACCTGGTGCCCGACGGCCACGACCCCGTCGACCTCCGCGACCTGACCGACGCCCAACTCCGCAGTGCTGTCGCCGTGGTGGGCCAGGACACCCCCCTCTTCCACGGAACCCTCGCCGAGAACCTGCGCCTCGTCGCACCCGATGCCGACGAACACCTCCTGGCCGAAACAGCCCGACTGTGCGGCGTCGATCAGGTCGCCCCCATGGACACCCTCGTCGGCGAGCGCGGCTCCACCCTCTCCGGCGGCCAGCGCGCCCGCATCGCTCTCGCCCGCGCCCTGCTGGCCGAACCCAGGGTCCTCGTACTCGACGAGACCACCGCTCACCTCGACAACGCCGGCGACGCCCAACTCGCCGCTGCGCTCGGCAAGGGGCACCGCACCACGATCGTCATCGCCCACCGCCCCGCCACCATTCGCCGGGCCGACCGCATCGCCGTCCTCGAAGCCGGCCGTATCGCGGAGGAGGGCACCTGGGAGGAACTCACCGCGCGCCCCGACAGCGCGCTCACTCGTGTACTGACCGTCACGTCATCCTGACGCCGCCGGCCGAGGCCGGCCACAGAGTGGGCCGAAACTCACTGACGGCCGCCCAGTGATAAGCCGGGCGGCCGTCGAGGTGGTGCTGCGTCGCGTGACGGTGGTCGCTACTCCTGGGCGTGCCGGATGGCGTCCAGCACGATGTGGGCCACATGGTCGTCGGTCAGCGTGTACTGCGTCTCGCGCGCCTGGCGCCGGGCGGTGACGATCCGGGAGGTGCGCAGCACCCTCAGGTGCTGGGAGACCAGCGGCTGGCTCACGCCCAGGGCGGCGACCAGTTCATGGACGTACTTCCCGCCGTCGGACAGTTCGCGCACGATGCCCACGCGTACGGGTGAGGCCAGTGCGCGCAGCAATTCGCTCGCCGCCTGCAGGTCCTGGGCCGGCTCGTCCGACGGGGGAGGGGAAGTCGTTGTCACATGCACACATTAGCATGTGGCAATGATTTCCAGTTCTGAGGCGGTTCCTGTGGCGTAGGGCTGATGGGCCCGGCTCGTCAGTGGTCGTCCCAGTGCCCGTCATGGGCGGCGTGACGGTGGCCGTCGTGGACGTAGTCGGTGTGGTCGCCGTGCGGTACGGCGACATGACCGCAGCCCTCGCCGTGCTGGTGGTCATGGCCCTCGTGGACGGCGTGACCGGAGGCGGCGCACTCGTCGACGTGGCCGTCGTGCAGCCGGTGGATGTGGCCGTCGTGGGCGTAGTCCGTGTGGCCGCCGTGCGGGATGGCGACGTGGCCGCAGTCGGCGCCGTGGGAGTGCGCGTGGTCCTCGTGGGTGTGGTGCTCGGTGGCAGTGCTCATGGGGGCTCCTTGCTCGTACTCGCGGCCGCCCGTGGTTCTCCCGCTCGGGCGACTTGGCGACATTAACATATAGCGATTCGTGCATGCGTTAGGCGAGTGCCTGCTCCCGATCGCCACTTCGATCCTCGGTGACGGAAGGTCATCAGTGGCCCAAGTGGCGGCAATGACTTGTGGAAAGTGGCTCTTGGCGCAGGTGCCGAGGCACGGCCCGGTGGCCTCACTCACGGGACGTTTGCGCGACATGGGGGAGGGCCCGTCACCGAGACCACGGACACCGCAACGGCCGCGTACTTCACTTTGCCGAAGGGCGGCAAGACGTGCGTCGTCGACATGCCTCCGGCGGTCGCAGCGGCGCTTGCCCAGTACTTCATGGAGTACCCCGCAGTCGAGGTCGAGCTGCCGTGGGGTGGCCCGGAACCCGAGCGTGAGACGCAGAAGTTCCCGCTCGTCCTCACCACGCCGTACGGCAACGCCCTTCGCTCGAAGGGCGAGCGGTGGAAGGCGTCTCGCAAGGACGGTTTTCACGTGCTCCGGCACACGTATGCCTCGGTCATCCCCGAAGCGGGCGAGTCCGTCGTCACACTCGCCCGCTGGCTGGGCCATTCGAGCCCGACCATCACCTTGGACTACTACGCACACTTCATGCCCGAGGCCGGCGGGAAGGGGTGCGGGGCCATCGATGCCTTGCCCGGCCAACCTGCCGCCGTTGTCGCGGCCGCGTAGACCACCACTCGCGCAACCCGCGCAAACGGATGGGCCACAGCACGTCGCTGCGGCCCATCCGTTTTGGTGTTTCAGCCCGGAAGGCCACTACGGTCCGTGACCGTCGGCACTCCCAGACGCCATCGCAGTCGGCGAGGCTCTCGCATGCCAAGGCCCACGATCGCAGGAGACCGTCCCAACGGAGCGCGGCTCATTCTCCCCACACACTCCCAGCGGCCCCGAACGCGTCATGTGCGCCCTCGATCGGAGTTGCACGAGCTCAAGGCTGCAGCCCTCCACGGTGCTTACTCAGAGCCAATCCCGCCGCTTGAAGATGACGTACAAACTGGTGCACACCACCCCCATCAGGGCGATCGCGAAGGGATATCCGAGCACCCAGTGCAACTCCGGCATGTACTTGAAGTTCATCCCGTAGATCGTCCCGACCAGCGTCGGAGCGAACAAAATGGCCGCCCAGGACGAGATCTTCTTGAAGTCGTCTACCGGGCGGGCCTGACCTGCGGAAACGTGGCGGATCGGGTCTCTGGCCTGCGTAGATCCTTCTTTCGTGGTTGTTCAGGTTCGTGCCTCGGTGCGCAGTCGATTCTCCCCACGCGCTCCCCGGAGACGCGCATACTCCCCAGATTCTCCCCAGAGGAACTGCTCAGTGGCCCAGGGAACGGCCCTGCTGTGTGTGATTCGGGTGTCGACCGGCGATCACACACAGTTCGGGTTGGAGGGCTGCCAGAGGCGAGTCAGAGTGGGGTTGCGTCCAGGGAGATGGTGTACGGGTTCGACCTGATCCGGGGGTTTGCTCCGGCATCGGGATGGTGCCCGCATAGATGAACGGCCACCGGC
>NZ_JBIWIY010000025.1:0-160175 GCF_044764885.1 Streptomyces sp. NPDC093591 | reverse complement strand
CTCCAGCACGGCGGCCGCCCCGCCTTCGAGGTCCGCGCCGTCCTCGCCGCCACCCTCTCGCCCACCTGGGGCATCTACAGCGGCTACGAACTGTGTGAGAACACCCCGCTGCGCACCGGCAGCGAGGAATACCTCCACTCGGAGAAGTACCAGCTGCGCCCCCGCGACTGGGAGACAGCCGAACGCGCAGGCCGCACCATCACCCCCCTGATCACCCGGCTCAACGCCATCCGAAGGAGCCACCCCGCACTCCACCGGCTCAGGAACCTCCGCTTCCACCGGACCGACAACGACGCGCTCATCGCGTACAGCAAACGCACGGGCCCGGACACCGTTCTGGTGATCGCCAACCTCGATCCCCACCACACCCAGGAGGCCACGGTCTCGTTGGACATGCCGCAACTCGGCCTGGACTGGGATGCCTCCCTGTCCGTGCTCGACGAACTGACGGGTGAGACCTACCGCTGGGGCAGGACCAACTACGTACGCCTGGAGCCCGGCAGGGCCCCCGCGCACGTGTTCCACGTCCAGGCATCACCACCCCAGATCGGAGGGTCCCCCGCGTCATGACCGTCAACGAGCCCGTGCTGGACACCTTCGAGGACACCCCTGCCAAGGATCGTGACCCGGACTGGTTCAAGCGCGCCGTCTTCTACGAGGTCCTGGTCCGCTCCTTCCACGACAGCAACGGCGACGGCGTCGGCGACCTCAAAGGCCTCACCGCGAAACTCGACTACCTGCAATGGCTCGGCGTCGACTGCCTGTGGCTGCCGCCCTTCTTCAAATCACCCCTGCGCGACGGCGGCTACGACGTCTCCGACTACACCTCCGTCCTGCCCGAATTCGGCGACCTCGCTGACTTCGTCGAATTCGTGGACTCCGCCCACCAGCGGGGCATGCGGGTCATCATCGACTTCGTCATGAACCACACCAGCGACCAGCACCCGTGGTTCCAGGAATCGAGGAAGGACCCCGACGGCCCCTACGGCGACTACTACATGTGGGCCGACGACGACAAGGCCTACGCCGACGCCCGCATCATCTTCGTCGACACCGAACCCTCCAACTGGACGTACGATCCGGTGCGGGGTCAGTACTTCTTCCACCGCTTCTTCTCCCACCAGCCGGACCTCAACTACGAGAACCCGGCCGTGCAGGAGGAGATTCTGGCCGCCCTCCGTTTCTGGCTGGACCTCGGAATCGACGGATTCCGGCTGGACGCGGTGCCGTATCTGTACGCGGAGGACGGCACGAACTGCGAGAACCTTCCCGCCACCCATGAGTTCCTGAGGCGGGTCCGTCGCGAGATCGACGCGATGTATCCGGACACGGTGCTGCTGGCGGAAGCGAACCAGTGGCCCGAGGACGTCGTCGACTATTTCGGCGACTTCCCGAGCGGTGGCGACGAATGCCACATGGCCTTCCACTTCCCCGTCATGCCACGGATCTTCATGGCCGTACGGCGGGAATCCCGCTACCCGGTCTCGGAAATCCTCGCCAAGACCCCCGCCATCCCCTCCGGCTGCCAATGGGGCATCTTCCTGCGCAACCACGACGAGCTGACCCTCGAAATGGTCACCGACGAAGAGCGCGACTACATGTGGGCGGAATACGCCAAGGACCCGCGGATGCGCGCCAACATCGGCATCCGCAGGCGCCTCGCCCCGCTCCTCGACAACGACCGTCATTCGATCGAGCTCTTCACCGCCCTGCTGCTCGCCCTGCCGGGCAGCCCGATCCTCTATTACGGCGACGAGATCGGCATGGGCGACAACATCTGGCTCGGCGACCGCGACGCCGTCCGCACACCGATGCAGTGGACCCCGGACCGCAACGCCGGCTTCTCTTCCTGTGACCCGGGCCGCCTCTGCCTCCCCACGATCATGGACCCGGTCTACGGCTATCAGGTGACGAACGTCGAGGCCTCCATGGCCTCCCCGTCCTCGCTCCTGCACTGGACCCGCCGCATGATCGAGATCCGCAAGCAGAACCCGGCCTTCGGACTCGGCTCCTACACGGAACTGCAGTCCTCCAACCCGGCGGTGCTCGCCTTCCTGCGCGAGTACGAGGACGACCTCGTGCTGTGCGTGAACAACTTCGCGCGCTTCGCGCAGCCCACCGAGCTCGACCTGCGCGAGTTCAGCGGGCGGCATCCGGTGGAGCTGTTCGGCGGGGTCCGCTTCCCGGCCATCGGTGAGCTGCCGTATCTGCTGACCCTCGGGGGCCACGGCTTCTACTGGTTCCGGCTCTCCCGAGTCGCATCCCGCATCGGCAGACGACTTTGAGCGTGAGCTTCGAGCGTGTGCCGAGGAAAGGACGGGTCACCATGCAGAAGACCGCATCTCCCCGACCGAGCCGTACGGTCGACGCGAGCCCCATGGCCTCGCTCGCCGGGCTGCTGCGCGAGTGGCTGCCACGGCAGCGCTGGTTCGCGGGCAAGGACCGGCCCGTCACGGATCTCGCGCTGCTGTCGATGACGGAGCTGTTTCCGGGCTGTCTGCATCTGCTGGTGCACGCCGGCCACTCGGGGGTCCCCGCACCCGGAGGCGCTCCTCCGGCCGGTGACTGCTACCAGCTGCTGCTCGGCGTACGGCAGCATCTGTCGCCGCGGCTCGGCCGGGCGCTCATCGGCCGTGCGGAGGAGGGGCCGCTGGCCGGTCTGACGGTCTTCGACGCGTTGCAGGACCCCCGCTCGGCCCAGCTGCTTCTGGAGCGGCTGCGGCATCCGGGCGCGGCCGGTCCGCTGCGCTTCGAGGCGGACCCGTCCGTCGCGCTGTCGGCGGGTCTCGTGCCGCGGGTGCTGGACGCCGAGCAGTCCAACTCCTCGCTGGTGTACGGCGACACGTACATCCTGAAGCTCTTCCGGCGCATCCAGCCGGGCGTCAACCCCGACCTGGAGCTGTCCGGCGCGCTCGCCGAGCAGGGCTGCCGTCGGGTACCGGCCCCCGTGGCCTGGTTCCGCACGACGCATCCCTGGGAGGCGACGCTCGGCGTGCTGCAGCCGTTCCTGCGGGACGCCTCCGACGGCTGGACGCTGGCGCTGGACGCGCTGGCCTCGGGCGGCGACTTCACCGCGGAGGCCCACCAGCTGGGGCGGGCGACGGCGGAGGTGCACCTGGCGCTGGCCTCGGCCTTCCCCTCCCGGACCCACGGCGAGAACGGACGTACGGCGGCGGCGATGACGGAGCGCCTGGAGATCGCCGCGCACTTCGTCCCCGCGCTCCAGCCCTACGTCCCCGGCCTGCGCACCGCCTTCGGCGCCCTCGCCAGCTGCGATCCCGGGCCGCCCGCCCAGCGCATCCACGGCGACCTGCACCTCGGTCAGGTGCTGCGGGCCGGCCGGGAGTGGTTCGTCATCGACTTCGAGGGTGAACCGTCCCGCCCGCTCGCCGAACGGCGGGGCGTCCACTCGCCGGTGCGGGACATCGCCGGCATGCTGCGCTCCTTCGACTACGCCGCCCGGCAGCGCCGACCGTGGCGTCCGGAGTGGGCGCGCCGCTGCCGGGAGGCCTACTGCGCGGGCTATGCCGCCCTCGCCGGGTGGGACCCGCGCAAGAAGCACGGCTTGCTGCGTGCTTACGAGACCGACCGCGCCGTGTACGAGGTCCTGTACGAGGCCCGGCACCGACCCGACTGGTTGCCCGTACCGATGGCGGCGATCGAACGCCTCGCCGTGAGAGGAGCCTGACCCCATGGCCCTGCACGAGACCTCGCCCCCCGAGTCGGCCGGACCGGGCCGGCGCGCCGCCGCGCCCGACCTGGACCCGGCCGAGCGGGAGCGCCTGCTGTCGGGCGCCCACCACGATCCGCACGCGCTGCTCGGCGCGCATCCGGTGCCGGGCGGGATCGCCTTCCGGGCGCTGCGCCCGTTCGCGCGTGCGGTGAACGTGGTGGTCGACGGCGAGCGCACCGGGCTCGTCTCCGAGGGAGGCGGCCTCTTCTCCGGCGTACTGCCGCTGGACGCGATCCCGGCCTACACGCTCACGGTGTCGTACGCCGAGGACGGGTCCGACGAGCGCGAGGTCCACGACCCGTACCGCTTCCTGCCCGCCCTCGGCGAGCTGGACCTCCATCTCATCCGCGAGGGACGGCACGAGGAGCTGTGGAAGGCGCTCGGCGCCGAGCCGATGACCCACCAGGGCGTGCCCGGCACCCGCTTCACGGTGTGGGCGCCGAACGCCCAGGGTGTGCGGGTCGCCGGGGACTTCACCTGCTGGGACGGAACCGCGTTCCCGATGCGCTCCCTCGGGGCGTCCGGGGTGTGGGAACTGTTCCTGCCGGGCATCGGCGAGGGCGCCCGGTACAAGTTCGAGATCACCTCCCGCTACGGGCACCGCTTTCTCAAGGCCGACCCGATGGCGCGCCGTGCGGAGGTGCCGCCGGACACGGCGTCGATCGTGCACGCCTCGCACTACGAGTGGAGCGACGAGAGGTGGATGACGCACCGGGGCGACGTGCCGGTGCACCAGGCTCCGTTCTCGGTCTACGAGGTTCACCTCCCGTCGTGGCGGCCGGGTCTGACCTACCGCGAGCTCGCCGAGGAGCTGCCCGCGTACGTCCGCGACCTCGGTTTCACCCACGTCGAGTTCATGCCGGTCGCGCAGCACCCCTTCGCCGGTTCCTGGGGCTACCAGGTCACCGGGTTCTACGCGCCGACCGCGCGGCTCGGTACGCCCGACGACTTCAAGTACCTGGTGGACGCCCTGCACCAGGCCGGCATCGGGGTGATCGTGGACTGGGTGCCGGCCCACTTCCCCAAGGACGACTGGGCGCTGGCCCGGTTCGACGGGGACCCGCTGTACGAGCCCGGGGACTCGCGGCGGGCCGAGCACCCGGACTGGGGGACGTTCGAGTTCGACTACGGGCGTACCGAGGTGCGCAACTTCCTCGTCGCCAACGCGACCTACTGGTGCGAGGAGTTCCACATCGACGGGCTCCGGGTGGACGCCGTCGCCTCCATGCTCTACCTCGACTACTCGCGGGACTCCGGGCAGTGGGCGCCGAACGTCTTCGGCGGCCGGGAGGACCTGGACGCGATGGCGTTCCTGCAGGAGATGAACGCGACCGTGTACCGGCGCAATCCCGGGGTCGTCACGATCGCGGAGGAGTCGACCGCCTGGGGCGGGGTGACCCGGCCGACCGACAGCGGCGGGCTGGGGTTCGGCCTGAAGTGGAACATGGGCTGGATGCACGACTCGCTGCAGTACATGACCAAGGAGCCCGTCCACCGCAAGTACCACCACAACGAGATGACGTTCTCGATGGTGTACGCGTACAGCGAGAACTACGTCCTGCCGATCTCCCACGACGAGGTCGTGCACGGCAAGCAGGCGCTGGTGTCCAAGATGCCCGGCGACTGGTGGCAGAGACGCGCCAACCACCGCGCGTACCTCGGTTTCATGTGGGCCCATCCCGGCAAGCAACTCCTCTTCATGGGCCAGGAGTTCGCCCAGGGCGCGGAGTGGTCGGAGGCGCACGGTCCCGAGTGGTGGCTGCTGGATCCCGGGTACGCGTCCGCGGGTGACCATCGGGGCGTGCGGGATCTGGTCCGTGACCTGAACACGTTCTACCGGGCGACGCCTGCTCTGTGGGAGCGGGACACCGACCCGTCCGGCTTCCAGTGGGTGCTCGGCGACGCCGCCGACGACAACGTCTTCGCCTTCCTCCGGTACGGCGCCGACGGAGACGTCCTGCTCGCCGTCTCCAACTTCTCCCCCGTCGTCCGGCACGACTACCGCCTGTGGGTGCCGGACCACATCGATGTCTGGCACGAGACCCTCAACACCGACGCCGCGCATTACGGCGGCAGCGATGTCACCAATCCCGAACCCCTCAAACCGGAGGACGGGCACATCCGGCTGACGTTGCCTCCGCTCGCCACGGTGTGGCTGTCGCCCTGATCCGGCCGGGATCACCGAACGGGGTCAATTGTCAGTTCTCGACACCGCGCGCTCTCAGCTGGGCTAGATTCGGGCAGCGCCGATAACAGTACTCATCGGTGACGTCACACCCGGTACGCATCAGGAGCAGCGCATGCGCGATCCCGGCCTCGCTCCCCCGACCGTCGCACCTCTGACCGGTGGGCTCGCCGACAGCCTCTTCGCGACGGCGGCCCTCGATCCCACACTGCCGTTGCTCGCGCGCCGCCCCGACCCCTCCTCCACCACCTGGGAGGAGGTGGCCGCCGCGGAAGTGCGCGACGAAGTGACCGATCTGGCCAAGGGGTTGATCGCGTCCGGGATCTCGCCGGGCCGGCGCGTGGCCATCATGGCGCGCACGCGTTACGAGTGGACGGTGTTCAGTTACGCCCTGTGGGCGGTGGGCGCCGAGGCGGTCCCGATCTATCCGACGTCGTCGCGCGACCAGGTCGAGTGGATGCTGCGGGACGCCGA
Source organism: Streptomyces sp. NPDC093591 (assembly GCF_044764885.1). Taxonomy (NCBI): domain Bacteria; kingdom Bacillati; phylum Actinomycetota; class Actinomycetes; order Kitasatosporales; family Streptomycetaceae; genus Streptomyces; species Streptomyces sp. NPDC093591. Next base: position 153,783 of record NZ_JBIWIY010000025.1, on the reverse strand, counting down.
GTGCGTGGCCGTCGTCGTCGAGGACGAGCAGGCGCTCATGACGGTCGGTTCCGTGTGCGGATCGCTGCCGCGGCTGCGCCATGTCTGGCAGCTGGACGTGGGAGGGCTGCAGCAGCTGGTGGAGCGGGGCGAGTTCATTCCGCTGACGACGGTCGAGTCACTGCGCCGGATCGTGCTGCCGGACTCCACCGCGGTCATCGCCTACACCTCCGGCACGACCGGCCGGCCCTTGGGCTGCGCGCTGAGCCACCGGAACCTGGCCAGCACGTGCGACACGCTCCTCGCGGGCTGGGGCCACAAGGTGGTGCCGCCGGGAGAACAGGCGTCCGTTCTCGCCTTCCTGCCCTTCTCTCACGTGTACGGCCTCCTGGTGCAGACCCTGTGCGTCCGCGGCGGCATGCTGATGGGCCACGAACCCGACCTGAGCGAGGCAGCTCTGTCGGCAGCCGTGCGCTCCTTCAGGCCCACCTACTTCTGCGCCGTGCCGTCGATCTTCGAGAAGATGTACAAGAACGCCCTGCGCACGGCCCAACAGGCGGGCCGGGGTGCGCTGTTCGAGCGGGCCGCCGACACGGCCCGGGACTTCGCGGCGGCCCTGGAACGTCAGCGGCTGGGCGGGGGGCCGGGCCCCGGCTTCGATCTGCGGCTGCAACATGCCCTGTACGAGCGGACGGTGTACCGCAAGTTCCGCGCCGCACTGGGCGGCCGGGTGATGCTCGCGACGTCCGGCGGCTCGCCCCTGAACCGTGAGCTGTCCCTCTTCTACGAGGGCATCGGCATCTACGTGAACGACGCGTACGGGCTCACGGAGGCCAGCGGCGGGGTCACGGCGCCGCCGGTGGGCCGGGAGATGTCGGGGACGGTCGGGCAGGCGCTGCCCGGCATGGACATCCGGTTGGCCGACGACGGGGAGATCCTGGTGCGGGGGCCGTCGGTGTTCCAGGGCTACATCAACGACGAGGCCGCGACGCGGGCGGCGCTGCGCGGCGGCTGGCTGGCCACCGGGGACCTCGGCCGGCTGGACTCCGACGGCTATCTGACGATCACGGGGCGCAAGAAGGACGTCATCGTCACGAGCAGCGGCAAGAACGTCTCCCCGGCGCTCCTGGAGCAGCGGCTCAGGATGCATCCGCTGGTGCACCAGGCGGTGGTCGTAGGCGACAACCGGCCGTGCGTCGGGGCGCTGATCACCCTGGACCCCGACTTCCTGGCCTACTGGCGCGAGGGCCTCGCGGTGCGCAGCGACGCGCGGGTGCGGGAGGCGCGGGAGGAGAACGCGCTGCGGGAGGAGATCGCCCGGGCCGTGGCCGCGGCCAACAGTGCGGTGTCGCGCCCCGAGTCCATCCGCGTGTTCCGGGTGCTGCCGGAGCCGTTCGACGTGGCCAGCGGCTTGCTGACACCGTCGATGAAGCTGCGCCGCGACGCGATCGTGCGGCACTACGCGCTGCAGATCGACGCGATGTACCAGGCCCGCTCGCGCGCGCCCCGGGAGCAGGTGGTGGACGAGCAGGCGCACTGGGACGACGCGGACAACGTCTTCCGCTGAGCGTGGAGCGGCCCTACTCGCCGGTGGTGAGCCGTACGACGTTGGACTGCTCGCCGAGGACGATGGCGCGGATCCGGAAGGTGGCCTGTTTCTCGCCGGGCAGGGTGACCAGTGTCGTGTGGACGACGTCCGGTTCGACGACGGCGACGGGGTCGTACCGGTCGCTGTCCTGCTTGCGCATCTCCAGGAGGAATCCGTCCTCGTTCGTGGAGTCGTCGGTCCAGGTGAAGCGGATGCCGTCCGGGAGTTCGGCGCGAACCGGCCGGGAGACGGGGCCCCGGTAGGCCCGCAGGCGGTAGCGGAACGTGGTGTGCGGCAGCAGGTCGGGGTGGTGGTAGGCCGACACCTGCGGGGGCAGATGGTCCAGAACGGTGTAGGGTCCCGCCTCCTCGGTCGCGAACTCCAGCACATAGCCGTCGACTCCCGGCCGGGCTTGCGTCCAGTCGAGGTCGATGTCGGTGGGTGTCGTGAGGACACCTCGCAGGGGCTGTTCGGTGTCGCCGGGGCCGGCCGTGCAGGCCGACAGCGCCAGGATCAGCGCCGCCGGCGCTGCGATGCGCGCCTTTCCTCGCATTCGGCGGCCGCTACTTGCGCCAGAAGCGGATGTCGCGCCACTCCACGGTGGCCGGCCCGCTGCCGCTGTTGGTGCGGTAGGCGCCGAACTTGTCGTAGAAGCTGCCGCCGGGGCTGGCGTAGGTGTGCTTGAGCGAGCCGTTGATGTAGGTGCGGTGTTCGACGCCGACCTGGTGGACTGTGTTGACGCGGACGGTCGCGCCGACGGTCCCGGCGCCCGAGAGCGTGGCGCCGCCGTGCACCGCGTACAGCCTGCCGCCGCGCTCGACGGCGAGCATGAAGTAGGGGCCGGAGGCCGACTCGTTGAAGGTCTGCTTGAGGCTGATCCGGGTGCCGTTGAGGCCGGTGATGCGGAAGTAGCCCTCGAACTGGCGGGTTCCGCCGGTGTAGGTGGCGTAGCGCCGTTCAGCCCGTTGGTCGCCGCTCGCCGTGGAGCAGGTGAGCCGGAACGTCAGGCCGTCGACCTGGCCGCAGCCGCGCTCCTGTACGGAGTATCCGGGTGACACCGACTGCCAGCCGCCGGGCTCGACTTCGGCGAAGGCCTGCGGGGCGACGAGCAGCGACGTGGCGCACAGCGCCGAGGTGACGGTGAAGGTGCGCAGGCGTGTGAGCATCCTGCCTCCTGTCCGAGTGGGGGGTGGGCCGCACATCACACACGTGGATCATGTATGTGAACATCGGCCCCCGATTTGGACGAGCGACCGGGACACTAGGTCCAGACCAATCAACCGTCAAGAGATCACGCGTACATGTCTTTCGCTTCCGAACCGGTGTGCCCCCGCGCAGGTTGGGGCAAGGTGGCTGTCGACGGGTTCATCTGCCTGCCGCACCCGGCTGGCGGAGCGGTCGGTGGCGCGGTGGGATCAATGCGTGCGAAGCAGCGATCCAGGGGCAGGCGAACGACGTCAGGCAGCCCGCCTGGAGCCGCAGAAGGGAACATCACCGTGACACGACCCAGGATCCTGGTGGTTGGCGCAGGCTTCGCCGGAGTCGGCTGCGTTCGCAGGCTGGAACGCAAACTCTCCCCCGACGAGGCCGAGATCACCTTGGTGACGCCGTCCTCCTACCAGCTCTACCTGCCACTTCTGCCCCAGGTCGCCTCCGGCGTCCTGACACCCCAGTCGATCGCCCTGTCCCTGCGTCGCAGCCGCAAGTACCGGACCCGGATCATCCCGGGCGGCGCCATCGGCGTGGACCTCGCGGCCAAGGTCTGCGTCATCCGCACCATCACCGACGAGGTCGTCAACGAGCCGTACGACTACATCGTGCTGGCCCCCGGGAGCATCACCCGCACGTTCGACATCCCGGGGCTCACCGACCACGCGTACGGCATGAAGACGCTCGCGGAGGCCGCCTACCTGCGCGACCACGTCATCTCCCAGCTGGACCTCGCCGACGCCAGCCACGATCCGGCCGAGCGCGCCGCACGGCTGCAGTTCGTGGTGGTCGGCGGCGGCTACGCGGGCACCGAGACCGCCGCCTGTCTGCAGCAGCTCACCCACAACGCGGTCAAGCGCTATCCGCGGCTCGACCCGAAGCTGATCAGGTGGCATCTGATCGACATCGCGCCGAGGCTGATGCCCGAGCTCGGCGAGAAGCTGGGCAGCGCCGCCCAGGAGATCCTGCGCAAGCGGGGTATCGAGATCTCCCTCGGCGTGTCCATCGCGAAGGCGGGTCCCGACGAGGTCACCTTCACCGACGGCCGCGTCGTCCCCACCCGGACCCTGATCTGGACCGCCGGTGTCGTGGCCAGTCCGCTCATCGGCACGCTCGGCGCGGAGACGGTCCGGGGGCGGCTCGCGGTCACGGCCGAGATGAACCTGCCGGGCCACGACGGGGTGTTCGCCCTCGGCGACGCCGCCGCGGTGCCCGACGTGGCCAAGGGCGAGGAGGGCGCCGTCTGCCCGCCCACCGCCCAGCACGCCATGCGCCAGGGCAAGGTCGTCGCCGACAATGTCATCGCGGCCCTGCGCAACCAGCCGCTGCGGCCGTACGAGCACAAGGACCTCGGTCTGGTCGTCGACCTCGGCGGCCGCGACGCCGTCTCCAAGCCCCTCGGCGTCGAGTTGAAGGGGCTGCCCGCCCTCGCGGTCGCCCGCGGCTACCACTGGTCGGCGCTGCGCACCAACGTCGCCAAGACCCGCGTCATGACGAACTGGCTGCTCAACGCCATCGCCGGGGACGACTTCGTGCGCACCGGCTTCCAGTCCCGCAGTCCGGCCAAGCTCAAGGACTTCGAGTTCGTGCACGCGTATCTGACGCCGGAGCAGCTGCGGGCGCAGGTGTCCGGGAAGGACGGCGCCGAGGGGGCGGACGGGTGAGGTGACGGCCGCGGCGAGGCCGTGGCCGGAGGCGTGAACGGGGAGAGAGCGGGAGAGAGTACGGCGGCGTGAGGGCAGTGGGACGGCCGGTGCGGGCGCGACTGCGCGACCGTGTCGCGGCGTCGGACCCCGGACTGCTGCGGCTGAGTGCCGGGCTGCGCACGGCGGGCGCGATCGCCCTCGCGGTCGCCGTGCTCGCCCTGCTGGACACCGATGTGACCCACCTGGTGGCGGGGGCGCTGGCGGCGATGGTCGCCACCTTCGCCATCCGGGAGAAGCAGCGCGGGCAGCAGGCCGTCACACTCGCCCTGGGCCTGCCGGTGGCGCTGACGTCCATGACTCTGGCGGCGGCTCTGCACAGCCATGTCGTGGCCGGCGACCTCGTCTTCGTCGCGCTCATCTTCTGTGCCGTCTACGGCCGCAGGTTCGGCGACCGGGGTACCGCGCTCGGCCTGATCGGCTTCCAGATCTACTTCGTGTCCCTGTTCGTCGGCGCCACCGTCTCCGCTCTGCCCCAGCTGTACGGGGCGGTCGCCGTGGCCTTCACCTGCAGCGCGCTGCTGCGGTTCGCCCTCGTCCCCGAGACGCCGACCGGGGTGCTCGCGCGGCTGCGCAAGGCCTTCCGGGCCCGGCTGGCGCAGCTGCTGTCCGCGCAGCTCGACCTGCTGGACGCCGGTCCGGACGAGGCGGACCGGGCGCTGGAGCGCGTGCGCGAGGGCACGGCACGCCTGCATGAGACGGCGTTGCTGATCCAGGGCCGGCTGGCGGAGGGGACCGCCGACGAGGCCGTGGCGCGGCTGGTCCAACGGCGTGTCGCGGACGCCGAGATCGCCGCCGAGCGGCTGGGGCTGGCACTGCTGGCCGCACGCGGCGCCGACCGGGCGGACACGCTGGCCCTGCATCTGCCGGGAGCGCCCTTCCCCTCGGGCGGCCGAATGCCCGTACGGGGCGAGGGGACCGCCGCGCTGCGCCGGGACCTCCAGGCGCTGCGCCTGCTCGTCCTGCGTCCGGTCGGCCAGGCCACCGGCACCGGGCTGTCCCGCGTCCGCAACCGGCTCCTCGGCTACCGCGACGAGGAGAATCTGCCCGACGCCTCCCCCGCCGTGCAGGACGCCTTCCGGGCCGTCGGCGAGGCCGCACGCGCGGTCCTCGGGCTGCGGATCGCGCTCGGCGGGCCGCAGGACGAGTCCGACGACACCCCGGCCACGGCCCGTTCCCGCGAGGAACTGGACGCGGAGGACGCCGTGCTCGACGCCGACGCGGAGGACGCCCCGGAGCAGGCCACCGGGCTGCGGCGGCCCACCACACGCGCCGCCGTGCAGGTGGCCGTCGGGTCGACGCTGGCCATGGTCGGCGGCGAGCTGCTGTCCCGCGACCGCTGGTACTGGGCGGTGCTGACCTGCTGGATCGTGTTCCTCAACACCGCGTCCACGGGCGAGATCCTGGTCAAGGGCTACCGCCGGCTGCTGGGCACCGTGCTCGGCGTCCTGGCCGGCATCGTGCTGGCGGGCGCCGTCGGGCGGCACACCTGGACGGCGTTCGCGCTGGTGCTGCTGTGCGTGTTCGCGATGTTCTACTCGGCACCGCTGTCCTACACGCTGGTGTCGTTCTTCGTCACCGCGGCGCTCGGGCTGCTCTACACGCTGCTGCACACCTACAGCCTCTCGGTGCTCGTGCTGCGCATCGAGGAGACCGCGCTCGGCGCGGCGTGCGGGGTGATCGCGGCCGCACTGGTCCTGCCGGTGCGGACGGACCGCCGTACGAACGACCTCCTCGCCACCGTCCTCGAACGGCTCGGCGCCGTCACCCGCAGCGCCGTCGAGCAGCTCAGCGGCGGGCCGCCCGTGGACCTGCTCGACCAGGCGCGCGACCTGGACCAGGCGCTGGCCGATCTGCGTGCGGCCACCCGGCCCCTCACGCATCCGGTGACGCCCCTGCGGGCCCGGCGGGAGACCGCGCGCTATGTCGTCGCACTGCTGGAGACGTGCGCGTACCACGCGCGTGCGCTGGCCGCGACCGCCGAACTGCTGCCCACCCACCCCTCGATCGCGGCGGACCCCCGGCTGCGCCGGGCCGCGGGGCGCATCGCCCACAACATCGAGGCGATCGCCGCTCATGTCACCGACGCACACGCCACGGACGGGATCGAGACGGGCCCGAGCATCGCCTCGCTCCTCGGCCGGACCGCCTCCGGCGCACCGCGCTACGGCCGGGTCACCGATCGTGTCCTGCGGCATCTGCAGCGCCTCGACGAGGGTGTGGCCGGTCTGGCCCGTCCTCTGGGGGTGCCGGTGAAGACTTCGGACGGATGACTGCTCATCGGGCCGATACCGGGGTACGCGGATGACATGACCGATGTCGTGGACTCAGACGAACTGTTGCGGCGCATGCAGCGCGCCAGGGCCTGTGCCCGGCAGGAGGAGCGGACGTGGCGGGCGAAAAGCGAGCAGCTGCGGTCGGCGGACCCCGACGGGGCCCGTGACGCCGCCGTACGGACGCTGGCCTACGAGGCCGTGGTGACGGTGCTGGAGGAGATCCTGACGCCGGGCAAACACTCGGAGGCGAAGTGAAACCTGGATCGGAGTGAAACCGGTCACTGACCCCGGTCCCGGGTACGCAGAATCCCCTCAGATGGTTTACGGTTCATCCATACGTGGTCAGGGGGTAGACCGCAATCGTCCCCCGCGCACCACCACCTACGGCCCTGGCTGGCCTCCCCCGTCCGGCCAGGGCTTTTTAATGCGCGCAGCGGCCCGCCGCGCGCCGGCTCCCGGCCGAAACCGTCCTCCGCCGAGGTGCTCAGGGCGGCGGCAGCGGCTGAAATGGACCCAGGGAAAGCCCCGGAACCTCAGTCGCCGGCGAGGAGCCCCGTGTCATGACCAAAGCGATCAAACTGCTGACCGCCCTGCCGCCGCCTCAGCGTGAGCGCCTGATGTCGCTCGCCCGGGAGGTCTCCTTCCAGGAGGACGCCCGGATCTTCGAGGCGGGCGGCACGGCCGACCGCTTCTGGGTCATACGCTCGGGAGCCGTCTCCCTCGACCAGCGTGTGACATCGATCCAGCGGGTGACCGTCGCCAGCCTCGGAGCGGGCGATCTGCTCGGCTGGTCCTGGCTGTTCCCGCCGTACCAGTGGGACTTCGGCGCGGAGGCCTTCAGCCCCGTGCGCGCCTACGAGTTCGAGGCGCCGGCGGTGCTCCGGCTGTGCGAGCAGGATCCGCAGCTCGGGATGTCGCTGGTGCGGCATGTCGCCGAAATCCTCGCGCACCGCCTCGAGATGACCCGGGGCAGGCTGATGGAACAGTACGGACCGCACCGCCGCAGTGCGCTCTGAGCCTCAGACCCGGTAGCGGCGCAGGGCGGGGACCGCCGCGGCCAGGCCCAGCATGACGACGACGACCAGCAGCCCACCGCCCACGGTCGCCGTGCGTGCGCCGAAGGCCGAGCCCGCCGTGCCGTGCAGGACGTCGGCGAGCCGCGGGCCGCCCGCGACGACGACCGTGAAGACGCCCTGCATCCGCCCGCGCATCTCGTCGCTGGCGGCGGACAGCAGGATCGCCCCGCGGAAGACCATCGAGACCATGTCGGCGACGCCGGCGAGGGCGAGGAACATCACCGCGAGCCACAGGCTGCCGCTCAGTCCGAAGCCGGTGATGGCCGCGCCCCAGGCGACGACCGCCCCGATCACCATCCAGCCGTGCCGGCGGGCCCGCGAGAACGTGCCGGAGAACAGCCCGCCGGCCACCGCGCCGATCGGGATCGCCGCGAACAGCAGGCCGAGGGCGAGCCCTTCGCCGTACGACGCGTAGGTCTGGCTCGCCAGTTGCGGGAACAGGGCGCGGGGCATGCCGAAGACCATCGCGATCACGTCGGCCAGGAAGGACAGCAACAGCACCTTGTGCAGGGCGATGTAGCGGAACCCCGCCACGATCTCGCGCACACCCGCGCGCCGCTTCGTCGTGCTCGCCGCGCTCGTCAGGGGCGGCAGGGCGGGCAGCCGTACGACCGCCCAGACCGTGACGCACAGGGCCAGCGCGTCGATGAGGTACAGCTCGGCCAGGCCGATGACGGGTATGAGCACGCCGGCCAGCAGCGGCCCGACCACCTGGCCGGTCTGCATGACGGTCGAGCCGAGGGCGTTCGCGGCGGCCAGCTCGTCGGCGGGCACCAGGCGGGCGATGGAGGCGTTGCGGGCCGGGGCGTTGAGCCCCCAGAACGCCTGCTGCACGGCGAGCAGCACCATCAGCACGGCCACCGACGCGAGGCCGGTGACGGCCTGGAGCCAGAAGAGCACCGAGGTGACGGCGATGCCGCTGTTGGTGATCAGCAGCAGTCTGCGCCGGTCCATGCTGTCGGCGATCGCTCCGCCCCACAGGGCGAACACGATGAGCGGCAGCAGTCCGGCGAGGCTCGCGGCGCCGACCCATGCCGAGGAGCCGGTGATGTCGTAGATCTGCTTGGGCACGGCGACCGCGGTGAGCTGGCTGCCGACGGCCGTGACGATGGTCGAGGACCACAGGCGGCGGTAGGCGGGGCGGCGCAGCGGCCGGGTGTCCATGGCCCAGCGGCGCCAGCCGCGCCGCTGGGATGTCGCCGAAGAGGGGTCCTTCTCCTGTGGTGCGGTGCTGCTCTCGCTGGTGTCCACGGGCTTCCTGGATGCTCGTTACATCTTTCTCGTCCGGGGATCACTATCGCAGCAGCGGCCGCGGGTCGGGATCCGCGTCTCAGCTTCCGGCGATGAGGCCGATACCCAGAGCGATCATCGTCGCGGCGACCAGTCCGTCCAGCACCCGCCAGGCCCCGGGCTTCGCGAGGTGTCGGCTCAGCAGCCGCGCCCCGAAGCCGAGCGCCGCGAACCAGCACAGGCTGGCGAGTGCGGCGCCGACGCCGAACGTCCAGCGCATCGGGCCGCGGTCGGCGGCGATGGTGCCGAGCAGGAAGACGGTGTCGAGGTAGACGTGCGGATTGAGCCAGGTCATGGCGAGGCAGGTCAGCACCGCCCGGCGACGCGACCCGGCCGCGTCGCCGTCGGTCAGCAGGACGCCGCTCGGCCGGAACACCCGCCGGGCGGCGAGCGCGCCGTAGCAGAGCAGGAACACCCCGCCGATCCACGCGACCGCCGTCAGCACCCCCGGCCACGCCACGACGACCGCGCCGACACCGGCCACGCCCAGGGTGATGAGGAGCGCGTCGGACAGGGCGCAGATGCCGACGACGGCGAGGACCGCGTCGCGGCGGATCCCCTGGCGCAGGACGAAGGCGTTCTGGGCGCCGATGGCGACGATCAGGGAGAGGCCGGTGCCGAACCCGGCGGCCGCGGTGGTGAGGGCGTTGGTCATGACCTCGACGCTAGGGAAACGATCACGCCAAGTACAGCTAAAGATTCTTACGTATTCTTAGCTCTCGTGAAGACAGGGATGGCACGGACAGAGCTGACGGAGCTTCCTCTCGACCAGGTGGGGACGCTGCTCGCGGTGGTGGACGAGGGCACTTTCGACGCGGCAGCCGCCGCGCTCCATGTGACGCCGTCGGCCGTGAGCCAGCGCGTGAAGGCGCTGGAGCAGCGCACGGGGCGGGTGCTGCTCGTGCGGACCAAGCCGGTGCGGCCGACCGAGTCGGGCGAGGTCGTCGTCCGGTTCGCCCGCCAGCTGGCGCGGCTGGAGCGCGATGCGCGGGCCGAGCTCGGGATGAGCGGTCCCGGGGAGGCGACCCGGGTGTCGATCGCGGTCAACGCCGACTCGCTGGCGACCTGGTTCCTGCCGGCCCTCACGCGCGTGCCGCAGGAGCCACGGCTCAGCTTCGAGCTGCGACGGGAGGACGAGAGCCGTACGGCGTCGATGCTGCGGGAGGGCCTGGTGATGGCCGCGGTGACCTCGTCACCGGAGGCGGTGGCGGGGTGTTCCGTGCGTGCGCTGGGCCGGATGCGCTATCTGGCCGCGGCAAGCCCGCAGTTCGCCGAGCGGCATCTCGGCGGACCACTGCGGGAGGCCCTGGCGGAGGCGCCGGTGATGACCTTCGACCGCAGTGACGATCTCCAGGACGCCTTCGTCCGCAGGCTCCGGCGCAGCCGCACCGGCGCGAGTGCCGTACGGCACTACGTCCCCACCTCGGAGGGCTTCCTGTCGGCCGTGACCGCCGGAATGGGCTGGGGCATGATCCCCGAGGCCCAGGCCGAGCCGCTCCTCGAAAGCGGCCGCCTCGTGCAGCTGGCCCCGAAGCGGCCGGTCGACGTTCCGCTGTACTGGCAGCAGTGGAAGCTGGATTCGCCGGCGCTGGCCACGGTGACGGAAGCGGTGCTGGCCATGGCGGCGGAGGCGCTGCGCTGAGTGCCGTGCTCGGCCGTTCTTCGTCTGCGGGAGGCGTCGTGGCTGGTCGCGCGCACGCGGCGGAGCCGCACACCGACAGGGCCCCGCGCTCCTTCAGGGCGCTGCGGGACCGCTCACCGAGAGCTGGGCGGCGGCACTGTCCAACAGCATCTCCAGCGCCGTCGGATAAGCGCTGTTCACCATCCGGGTGGCCAGCAGCGGCGCCGCCTCGGCGATCCGCGGATGACTGGCCCGGGGCAGCCGGGCATACGTCGACCGCCACATCCCCTCGTCCGCGCGGAGCGCCTCCCTCGGCAACGCCAACGACGCCGCGTCCAGCGCCGCGAAGGCCAGCGTCTGGTCGATGAAGGCGTGGTAGACGCGCACCGTGTCCGGCAGTGAGAACCCGGCGGTGCGCAGCACGTCCAACACGGCCTCGTCGGCGGCGAGTTCGTTTGCGCGGCCGGTGACCCGGCCGGCCGTCAGCACGGCGGCCTGCGGATGGGCCACGTACGCGGCGTGGATGCGCAGCCCCACGGCACGCAGGTCGGCCCGCCACTGTCCCGTCGGCTCCCAGCCGTACAGCGCCTGGCCGATGAGGGCGTCGCCGATGGCGAGGGTGAGGTCGTCCATGCCGCGGAAGTACCGGTACAGCGTGCTCGGGTCGGCGTCGAGCGCGAGGCCCAGGCGGCGGGCGGTGAGGCCGGCGCTGCCGTGTTCGCGCAGCAGGCGCAGCGCCGTGTCGACGATCAGCCGCTCCGAGAGCACGGTGCCGCTCTTCGTGGGACGTCGCCGCCGCCGCTTCTCCTCCGGAACGACCGGTTTCGGCACCCCGCCTCCCTCCTGCCCTCTCCTTATGCCAACGCCATTGACCTTACGCGAGCGGGCGGCGTTGTATCTGCGGCGGGGCCCCACCACGCCGTCACCCGGCGTAGACCTTCAGTCGTCAGTCGAGGGAGTCTTGTCATGCGTGTACTGCTCGTGGGAGCCGGCGGAGTGGGCGGCGCCGTCACCCGGATCGCGGCCCGGCGTCCGTTCTTCGAGGCGATGGTCGTCGCCGACTACGACCTCGCGCGTGCCGAGGCAGCCGTGGCGGCGCTCGGCGGTGACGGCCGGTTCCGGGCCGAGCGCGTCGACGCGAGCGACGAGGCGGCGGTGGCCGCGCTGCTGGAGCGGCACGCGTGCGACGTGCTCCTCAACGCCACCGACCCGCGGTTCGTGATGCCGCTGTTCCGGGCGGCGCGCACGGCCGGGGCCACGTATGTCGACATGGCGATGTCGCTGTCGCGGCCGCATCCGCAGCGGCCGTACGAGGAGTGCGGGGTCAAGCTGGGCGACGCCCAGTTCGAGCAGGCCGCCGAGTGGGAGAAGGCGGGCGTCCTGGCGCTCGTCGGCATGGGCGTGGAGCCGGGCCTGTCGGACGTCTTCGCCCGGCATGCGGCCGACGAACTCTTCGACGAGATCGAGGAGATCGGCGTCCGCGACGGCGCGAACCTCACCGTCGACGGCTACGACTTCGCCCCGTCGTTCAACATCTGGACCACGATCGAGGAGTGCCTCAATCCACCGGTGGTCTACGAGGACGGCCGCGGCTGGTTCACCACCGAGCCGTTCAGCGAGCCCGAGGTGTTCGACTTTCCCGAGGGCATCGGCCCGGTCGAGTGCGTGAACGTGGAGCACGAGGAGGTGCTCCTGATGCCGCGCTGGGTGGACGCGCGCCGCGTGACCTTCAAGTACGGCCTGGGCGAGGAGTTCGTCCGCACGCTGAGGACGCTGCGCCTGCTGGGCCTGGACCGCACCGAGCCGGTGACGGTGCCGAGCGCCGCCGGGCCGGTGGAGGTCTCGCCGCGGGACGTGGTCGCCGCGTGTCTGCCGGATCCGGCGACGCTGGGCGAGCGGATGCACGGAAAGACCTGTGCGGGCACTTGGGTGCGGGGCGTCAAGGACGGCAAGCCGCGCGAGGTGTACCTGTACCACGTGGTCGACAACCAGTGGTCCATGACGGAGTACGGCTCCCAGGCCGTGGTGTGGCAGACCGCCGTCAATCCGGTCGTCGCCCTCGAACTCCTCGCCACCGGCGCCTGGTCCGGGGCGGGCGTGCTGGGCCCGGAGGCCTTCCCGGCCCGCCCCTTCCTGGATCTGCTGACGGCGTACGGCTCCCCGTGGGGCATGCGCGAACAGTGACCGGATTCGCCGGTGTCCCACGGGGTTTCACTCACGCATCGACAGGCGACTCGAAACCGAGTAATGCATCCACCGAGGGCACGTACGACGATCGCAGGTGACTTTGATGGACGACTGGCGAGACCACGCCGCCTGCCGCCATGAGGACCCCGACCTCTTCTACCCGATCGGCACATCCGGGCCGACGCTGCTGCAGACGGAGCAGGCCAAGGCGGTCTGCCGGCGCTGCTCGGTCCAGGAGCAGTGTCTGCGCTGGGCGCTCGACACGGAGCAGTTCATCGGGATCTGGGGCGGCACGAGCGAGAACGAGCGACGTGCGCTGCGGCGGCGGGCCCGACGGAGCGGATAGCCGGCGGATCAGCGGGAGACGCGTCGCGTCCGCACGGGTCAGCCGGGCGCCGCGGCTGCCGGCAACCGCAGCGCGAACACGGAACCGGTACCGGGCTCGCTCACCGCGTCGACGGTTCCCCCGTGCGCGGCGACCAGGTGCCGGACGATCGGCAGGCCCAGCCCGCTGCCTCCGGTACGCCGGCTGCGGGACTTCTCCGCGCGCCAGAACCGGTCGAAGACGTACGGCAGGTCCTCGGGGTCGATTCCGGCCCCCGTGTCGGCGACTTCGAGGACGACGTCGTCGCCCTCGCGCCGGGCGGTGAGCGTGACGGTGCCGTCGGCCGGCGTGTGGCGCAGGGCGTTGGAGACGAGGTTGCCCAGGGCCTGGCGCATGCGCACGGGGTCGGCGTCCAGCCAAGGGGTGCCGTCCGCCGCGGTACGCAGGCTGACGCCCGCCGTGTCTGCGGCGACGCGGTGGGCGGCGGCCACCTGGTCGAGGAGTTCGTCGGCGCGGACGGGCTCGCGGTGCAGGCGCAGGGTTCCGGCGTCGGCGGCGGCGAGGTCCTGGAGGTCGTCGATGACGCGTTGGAGGACGAGGGACTCGTCGTGCAGCGAGGCGAGCAGGGCGGGGTCGGGGTCGACGACGCCGTCGCGGGTGACTTCCAGCCAGCCGCGGATGTTGGTGAGCGGGCTGCGCAGTTCATGGGCGATGTCGCTGACCATCGCCTTGCGCTGGGCCTCCAACCGCTCGCGCCGCTCGGTGAGGTCGTTGAACGCAGTGGCGAGGATGCCGGTCTCGTCGCGGGTGGTGACGGGGACGCGCACATGCAGCTCGGGCGGCTGCTGGGCCGCCTCCGTCAGCGCGCGCAGCGGCCGGACGAGCCGGGTGGCGACGACGGCGGTCACGGCCACGGTGACGGCCAGCACCAGCCCGGCGGCACCGACGACCTTGGCCTTGTTGGCCGGGGACATGTCGAACCGCACGGCGGTGGTGTCCCCACCGCCCAGGAAGAGTTCGGCGACGGGGGCGACGTACGGGTCGAGCTGGGCGCGGCGTGCCGCGTCGACGCAGCGTTCCGCCTCGCGCAGGACCTCGCGGTCGCCGGGCCTGACGTCCTTGCCCAGGAGGTAGCGGGTGCCCAGGCGTTGCTCGGTCACGTCGACGGCGACGAACTTGTTCATGCTCGGCCCCATTCCGTGCTTGTCCAGGCATGCCCGGGAGCGCTCGGCCAGATCGGCCAGGGCCTTCTCCTCGGTCGGTGTGGGGGTGTTGAGCAGCCCGTCGGCGCACGCCTCGGGCACATGGCCGCCCGCGACGGGACCGTCGTGGTCCGTGACGACGGGGCGGCCGCTCGGCGTCTGGACGACCTCGGCGTCATAGCCGTTGCGGGCGAAGCAGTTCTGCCGGACCAGGGCGAGCTTGTCCAGCCTGGCCCGCTCCGCATCCGTCACCCGGTACGGGCCCACCACCCGCGGATCGATGCCGCCGCGCTGTGCCCCGCGCTCCGTGTACGTGTCGAGGTGCAGGGGGTCGACGGTGGCGGCGGCGCGCGGCGGCAGGGAGGTGCCGGGCGGGGCCGAGTCGGCGATCGTCCTGCGGTCTGTGGTCGTCAGGGCGATACGGCGACCCGTCCGTGCCGACAGTTCCCGTACGGCGTCCTGCACTCCCCGCCATTCGGGGTGCGTCGCCGCGTAGCCGCTGAGCCGGGCCAGGACGTCCATGTCCTCCGCGAGAACCTGTCCCTGCTCCTCCCGCAGCGCCCGGGTGGTGGTCTCCACCGCCAGCCAGGCCGTCGCCGCCACCGAGCACACGGCGATCAGCACCGTGGCGATCAGCAGCCGGACCAGGAGGCGCTTGCGCAGCGGTACGCGCCGGTTCATCACCGGCCGCCGCTGAGCTTGTAGCCGACGCCGAACACGGTCAGCAGCCGCACCGGCCTGCGTGGATCGGCCTCGATCTTCTTGCGGAGGTTCATGATGTGGACGTCCACGGCCCGTTCGGTGGAGGCCCGGTCGGTGCCCCGGGTGCACTCCAGCAACTGCCGCCGGGTGAAGACCCGTTCGGGCTCGGCGGCCATGGCGAGCAGGATCTCGAACTCGGCGGGCGTGCACTCGACGCCGGCACCGTCGCAGAGCACCTCGTGCCGTACGGGGTCGACGGCGATGCCCGCCGCCCGTACGACCGGCTCCTCCCGCCGGTCGGCGCCGCGCCCGCTGCGCCGCAGCACGGTGCGGATACGGGCCATCAGCTCGCGGGGGCTGTACGGCTTGGTCATGTAGTCATCGGCCCCGAGTTCGAGGCCGAGCAGTACGTCGTCCTCGGTCGAGCGCGCCGTCAGCATCAGCACGGGGACGTCGTCGTCGCGGCGCAGCACCCGGCACACCCCGAACCCGTCGATCACGGGCAGCATCAGGTCGAGGACGACGAGGTCGGGCCTGAGCCTGCGGGCGGCGTCGAGGGCGGCCGACCCGTCGTGGACCACGGTGGCGGTGTGGCCCTCCGCCAGCAGGGAGCGGCGTATGAGTTCGGCCTGCATCTCGTCGTCCTCGGCGACCAGCACATGTGCGCACACGCGGCGGATCCTAAGCGGTCGGGGGGATTTCAGCGGGCCAGGGACTTGGCGTCGCCCATGACGACGACGGGATGCCGGTCGGGGTCGAGCGCCCGCAGCAGCTCCCTCATGTGCTCGCGCGTGATGCTGACACAGCCCTGGGTCGGCCCGTCGTGGTCGACGTGCAGCCATATGCCGCCGCCCCGCCCCGCGCCGAGCGGGCGGGTCCAGTCGAGGGGCGAAGTTCCGGGCTCGCGGTTGTAGTTGATGGCGATCACGTAGTCGAAGGAGCCGGCGAGGGGCTCGCCCTCGAAGCCGGTGCCGGTGGCGGTGAATCCGACGCCGTGGTCGTACGGCAGCCTGGTTCCGGGGTCGCGGAGCAGGCCGCCGGCGTCCGTGAGCGTGAAGACCCCGATGGGTGAGCGCAGGTCGCCGGCGCGGTGGTGGTCGGTCCAGCCGCGCAGGGCGTTGTGGGCGGGCCAGCTGTCGCCCGCTTCCCAGCCGGAGTCGGTGCGCTCGTACAGGACGACGGTGGACTGCGGGGAGTTCCTGCCGCGTCCGGTGACGACGACGGCCTGCCGGGTCTCCGAGGGCACCTCGGCCCAGGTCTCCGGGCCCAGGCCGGGCAGGTGCCGCGGGGCGGCCCGCCGGGTGGTCTGGGGCGTGGGCGCAGCCGTCGCGGACGTACCCGGCACAGCCGTGCCCGCCGTGGCCGTGGCGGCGGGCTCGTGAGCCGGTGTCGCCACGGCTCCGCCGCCGCATCCGGTCAGCAGCAGGGAGGCGGCCAGCAGTGCGGCACGAGGCCGATCGGTGATCATGACTCGACCTTGGCCTACAGGTGTGAGGAACTCGTCAGGAGCTACGGCTTGTTCGGCTTGCCCTCGGTGTACACCCACGTGTGGAACAGGGCGGTCAGCTCTCTGCCCGACACGCGCTCCGCGAGCCGGACGAACTGCGCCGTCGTGCCGTGGCCGTCGCGGCGCTCGGCCGCCCAGGTCCGCAGGATCCGGAAGAACGCCCGTTCCCCGACCGTCGTACGGAGTCGGTGCAGGGCCATGGCGCCGCGGGCGTAGACGGGGGTGCCGAAGATGTTCGCGCCGCTGCCCGGGGCGCCGGGCGGGAACGCCCACAGATCGTCGTCGGCGGGGCGTGCGTACAGCTCGTCGAAGGCATCCTGCGCGCTGTCGCCGCCGTGCTGCTCGCCGTGGAGCCACTCGGCGTAGGTCGCGAAGCCCTCGTTGAGCCAGATGTCCTTCCAGCTGGTCAGGGACACGGAGTTGCCGAACCATTGATGGGCGCTCTCGTGGACGAGGGTGCCGACGTCCGGCGCCCGGTCGTACACGGGACGCGTCTGGGTCTCCAGCGCGTACCCGACGTCCGGTGCCCGGTCCACGATCGCACCGGCGGCCCGGTACGGGTAGGGCCCGAAGAGCTTGCTCGCCCACTCCAGGACGGAGGGCAGCTTCTTCAGTACGGGTGCCGCCTCGGCGGCCTCGCGCGGGTCGACGGCGTTGTAGACCCGGATGCCGTCGCGGGTGGTGTACTGCTCGACCCGGAACCTCCCCACGGTCGCCGTGGCGAGGTAGGCGGCCATGGGTTCGGGCTGGTGCCAGCGGAAGGTGGTCAGGCCGTTCCTCGTCCACTTCCCGAGCAGGACGCCGTTGGCGACGGCGGTGCGGCCCTTGGGGACGGTGATCGTGAAGTCGTACGACGCCTTGTCCTTGGGGTGGTTGTTGGCCGGGAACCAGGTCATGGCGCCCTGCGGCTCCCCGGCGACGAAGGCGCCGTCGTCGGTGGGGATCCAGCCGTCGAGGGTGCCGTCCGGGTCGGTCACCGGGCCGGGGGTGCCGTTGTAGGTGACCGCGACGCGGAACACCTGGCCCTGGCGCAGGGCATGGCGCGGGGTGACGACGAGTTCCTGTCCGTCGCGCCGGAAGCCGGCCTTGTGGTGGTCGACGGTGAGTGCGGTGACCTTCAGGCCGTTGAGGTCGAGGTCGAAGCGGGTCAGGGACCGGGTGGCACGAGCCGTCAGCACCGCTTTGCCGTCGAGGTGACGGCTCGCCGGGTCGTGACGGAGGGTCAGGTCGTAGTGCTTGACGTGGTAGCCGCCGTTGCCGGCCAGCGGGAAGTACGGGTCACCCGCGCCGGACTCACCGAGGGGCCCGGCCGACGCGGGCCCGGCGGTCGCGAGGAGGGCGGCCAGGGCGAGGGGGACGGTCGCGAGGACGGCTTCACGGCGCAGGACGGCCGTGCGTCCGGTGGCCCGCTTCCCGATGACCTGCTTCACGTGTGCGCCTCCGGCGTGGGGGGGTGGGCAACGGCCTCACCCTAGGCGTCAGATCGCCCGCGACCCCCTCACCCTGGCCAGGTTGTGTCGCTTTGACGGCCGTATGAGTGCGCGGCAGTAAGCTCCGTGCACGACTTCGACCGAGAAAGGCACGCTTGTGAGCATTCGGGTCCGCCGCGTGTACGAACCGCCCGAGCCGGAGGACGGCGTGCGGGTGCTGGTCGACCGTCTGTGGCCGCGCGGTCTGTCGAAGGACGCCGCCCGCGTGGACGAGTGGCCCAAGGGGCTCACCCCGTCGACGGAGCTGCGCCGCTGGTATCACGCGGACGAGAGGTCGTACGAGGAGTTCGCCGAGCGGTACGAGGCGGAGCTCGCCGAACCCGAGGCGGCCGAACTCGTCGATCACGTGCGGGAGTTGGCGAGCAAGGGCGAGGTGACCCTGCTGACCTCGTCGAAGTCCCCCGAGCGGAGTCACGCCGCCGTGCTGGCCCGTCTCCTCCGGGCGTGACGCCTGCTTCGGGCGTGAGGAGACGGGCCGTTCGCCGATGTCAGGCCGTCTGCCGTGCCGCGGCCCGGCCCGCCGCGCGGCCCGAGAAGAGGCAGCCGCCGAGGAACGTGCCCTCCAGGGCGTTGTACCCGTGGACGCCGCCACCGCCGAAGCCGGCGACCTCGCCGGCCGCGTACAGGCCGTCGATGGGGGTCCCGTCGGCTGCGAGCGCGCGGGAGTCGAGGTCGGTCTGGATGCCACCGAGGGTCTTGCGGGTCAGGATGTGCAGCTTGACGCCGATGAGGGGACCGGCCGCCGGGTCGAGGATGCGGTGCGGGGTGGCGACCCGGCCGAGGCGGTCGCCGATGTAGCGGCGGGCGTTGCGGATGCCCTGGACCTGGGCGTCCTTGCTGTAGGGGTTGGCGATCTGGAGGTCGCGGGCCTCGATCTGACGCCGGATGGTCTCGGCGTCGAGAAGCGGCTTGTCCGTCAACTGGTTCATCTTCTCGACCAGTTGCTCCAGGTTCGGGGCGGTCACGAAGTCCGCGCCGTTGCGCAGGAACGCCGCCACCGGCCCCGGAGCGCCCTTGCCGAGCACCCGCTCCTTCAGGAACCCGGCGCGGTCCTTGGCGGTGATGTCGGGGTTCTGCTCGGAGCCCGACAGCGCGAACTCCTTCTCGATGATCTTCTGGCTGAGGATGAACCAGGAGTGGTCGTGGCCGGCGATGTCCGCGTCGGTGCGCAGGTGCTTGAGAGTGCTCAGGGTGTCGTAGCCGGGCAGACACGGGTCGGGCAGGCGGCGGCCGAGGGCGTCGAACCACATCGAGGACGGTCCGGGCAGGATGCGGATGCCGTGGCCGGGCCAGATCGGGTCCCAGTTCTGCAGGCCCTCGGTGTAGTGCCACATACGGTCGCGGTTGACCAGCCGTACGCCCGCCTCCGCGCTGATGTCGAGCATCCGCCCGTCGACGTAGGCGGGGACGCCGGTGACCATCTCGGTGGGCGGGGTGCCGAGCCGCTCGGGCCAGTAGCGGCGGACGATGTCGTGGTTGGCGCCGATGCCGCCGGTGGTGACGACGACGGCCTGGGCGGTCAGTTCGAACTCGCCGGCGCGGTCGCGGTTGGAGGCGACGCCCCGGGGCGAGCGGTCCTCGGCCAGGACCGTGCCGCGCACACCGCGCGCGGAGCCGTCCTCGATGACCAGCTCGTCGACCTGGTGCCGGTGGTAGAAGGTGAGGAGGCCGTCGCGCGCGGCCTGCTTGGCGTACCGGACGAACGGCTCCACCACGCCCGTGCCGGTGCCCCAGGCGATGTGGAACCGGGGCACGGAGTTGCCGTGGCCGTCGGCGCGCAGGTCGCCGCGCTCCGCCCAGCCCACGGTGGGCAGGAACTTGATGCCGTGTCCGTCCAGCCAGGCCCGCTTCTCGCCGGCCGCGAACTCGACGTACGCGCGTGCCCAGCGCACCGCCCAGGAGTCCTCGTCGTCCGTCCGGTCGAACTGGGCGCTGCCCCGCCAGTCGTTCCACGCCAGATCGAGGGAGTCCTTGATGCCCAGGCGCCGCTGCTCCGGGGAGTCGACGAGGAAGAGCCCGCCGAAGGACCAGAAGGCCTGGCCGCCCAGGTTGGCGGCGTTCTCCTGGTCGACCAGCGCGACCCTCCTGCCGCGGCTGGTGAGCTCGTGCGCGGCGACCAGGCCCGCGAGCCCCGCTCCGACGACGATGACGTCGGCATCCATGGCGACCGTCCCTTCCCTCATACGGTGGTGTCGCTGCCGTCCGTGAGCAGCGCGGTGAGCAGTTGCTTCAGCCAGACCCGGGCGCGCTCGACGTCCCGGTCCAGCAGGAGTTGGACGGTGACTCCGTCGTAGGCGGCGACCACGGCGTGGGCGGCCCCCTCGACGTCACCGAGCACGGCGGGCAGTTCGGTGTGCCCACGCGCGCGTGACAGCCGTTCGGCGATCGCGCGCCTGAGTCGCGCCCGGTGTTCGAGCAGCGTCCGGGCGACCTCGGGCGCGCGGGCGGCGTACACCAGGAAGTCGGTCTTGACCAGGAGCCAGTCCCGGTCGAGGAGCAGCACTTCGGTGACGCGGTCGACCGCCTCCGGTACGTCGAGAGCAGGTCCGTCGAGGGCGAGGGCGCCGGAGACCTGGTCCGCGATCAGGTCGGCGCGCTGCTGGTAGAGGGCGAAGAACAGCTCGTCCAGGCTGTCGAAGTTGGAGTAGAAGGCGCCCCGGCTGTAACCGGCGGCCTCGCAGACCTCCTCGATCGACACCCTCCCGAATCCCTTGGCGGCGAACACCGCGAACGCGGCGTCGAGGAGATTGGCGCGCGTGCGGACGCGGCGCTTGGTGACGCGCCCGGTCGTGCCCTCCACCGCCATGTCCGATCCTCCGTTCGATACAGGAATGTATCCGATACATCGATGTATCGAAAGAGCCGACCTCGACCACGACTTCAATGGGAACGCATTTTCGATTCCGGAGTACGCTGGATCCATGACCCCGCACCTCCAGGGCTCCCTCTTCGACCAGACCGACCGGCTCCGGCTCGGCTCCCTCGACGGTGTCCGCCGTACCGAGCTCGGCTTCGGCGCCTGGATCGACGTACTGCCCGGATGGCTCGGCGGCTCCGACGCCCTGTTCGAAGAGCTGGCCGCCGAGGTGCCGTGGCGTGCGGAGCGACGCAAGATGTACGACCACGTCGTCGACGTACCGCGCCTGCTCGCCTTCTACGGCGCGGACGACGAGCTGCCCCATCCCGTGCTGGAGGAGGCGCGCGAGGCGCTCACCGCGCACTACGCCGACGAGCTGGGCGAGCCGTTCGCCACGGCCGGGCTGTGCTACTACCGCGACGGCCGGGACAGCGTGGCCTGGCACGGCGACCGGATCGGGCGGGGCGCCCGCGAGGACACGATGGTCGCCATCCTCTCCGTGGGCGCGCCGCGCGATCTGCTGCTGCGGCCGATGCGGGGCGGCGGCGAGACGGTGCGCCGTCCGCTGGGGCACGGCGACCTGATCGTGATGGGCGGCTCCTGCCAGCGGACCTGGGAGCACTCGGTACCGAAGAGCACGCGCGCCACGGGACCGCGCATCAGCGTCCAGTTCCGTCCGCACGGCGTGCACTGAGGCGTCAGGGGGCGGCCGCTTCGGGTGCACGCGGGGGCTGCCTCCGGCGGACGGTGCCGGAGGCAGCCCTTCCTCTGGGCGAAGTCCCGCCGCGCCCCCACACTGGTCCGGGTGAGCGCCGAGACGCAGGCACCGGCCACGGCTCCCCGGCGCGGCGAGCTGGACGCGCTGCGGATCTTCGTCGTCCTCGGGCTGGTCTTCTTCCACTCCGCCCTCGTCTTCTCGCCGGACGACGACTTCTACGTGAAGAACGCGGAGACGACCGGCGCGATCACCGTGCTCGCCGGGTTCGGCGTCGTGTGGGCGATGCCCATGCTGTTCCTCGTCGCCGGGCTGGGCTCCCGGTACTCGGTCCGCCGCCGTGGCCCGTCCCGTTTCGCCCGGGAGCGCCTCATGCGCCTGGGCGTTCCGCTGGTCTTCGCGACGCTCGTCCTGTGCCCGCTCCCCCAGTGGCTGCGGCTGCGGGCCGCCGACCCCGGCCATGACGAGTCGTACTGGCGTTTCTGGCCGCGCTTCCTCACCGTCCGCCCGGACGCGGCCGACTTCCCCTTCGTCCTCGAAGGGGAGCACTTCGAGACCGGCCATCTGTGGTTCGTCGTCCTGCTTCTCACCTTCAGCCTGCTCCTCGCCCCGGTGGCGACGCGGCTCGCGGCCTGGAGGGAGCCCGTCGGACAGGCGGTGGCGCGGCGCCCGGCCCTGCTCCTCCTGCCCGCCCTGCCGCTCGCCGCGATCAACTCGCTCCTGGGCATGGAGGAAGGCTTCGCGGGCTGGAACCGCTGGGCCTACCTGGTGTTCTTCCTCTTCGGTCACGTCCTCGCCGACGACGCACGCGTGCGTGCCGCGCTGCGTCGGCTCGCCGTACCGGTGGGCGTGTTCGGGGTCGTCCTGTTCGCGGGGACCGCGCCCGGGTTCCTTGCCCTGGACGACCCGTTCACCGAGCGCGGCCCGCTCGCGCTGGTGACCAGGGCGGTGTTCGGGGCTGCGGGCTGGTGCTGGGTCGTGGCGATCCTGGGGCTGCTGGACCGGCCGCGCGAGGATCGGCCGGGTGAACGGCGGCCGCCGTCGCGCGCGATGGTGTATCTCGGGGTCGCCGCCCTGCCGCTGTACGTCCTGCACCAGCCTGTCGTGGTCGCCTTCGCGTACGGCGTGGTGGGATGGCCGGCGCCGATCGTGGTCGAGTACGCCGTGATCGTGACCGGTTCGCTGGCGGTGATCCTCGCGGTGTACGAGTGCCTGGTGCGCAGGACCCGCGTGACGAGATTCCTGTTCGGGATGCGCACCGACCCGCCGGTCACACCGCCCTCGTGATCTGCTTTGCTGTCTCCGTCGGGCACGGACCTCACCACGCGGGACGATCATGCGGGCAGATGTGCAGCAAGTCGCGGACGGCACCTATCTGGTGCACGGCAGCAACACCAACTGGGTGATCCTGACGGAGGGGGACGCGGTCACGCTGATCGACACCGGCTACCCCGGGGACCGGGCCCTGCTCCTCGCCTCGCTCGCTGAGGTGGGGAGTGCGCCGGAGGCCGTCACGGCCGTACTGATCACGCACGCGCACACGGACCACCTGGGCAACGCCGAGTACCTGCGCACCACCCACGGCACGCCCATATACCTCCACGAGGCCGAACTGCCGCACGCCCGCCGGGAGTTCCTGCACCAGGTCGACGTCGGCACCGTCCTGAAGAACGGCTGGCGGCCCGGTGTCCTGCCCTGGGCCATCCACGCGATCCGCTCCGGCGGCACCGCGCACGTCCCGGTCACCGCCCCCGAGCCGTTCCCGTCGGACGGCGTCGCGCCGGACGGCACGCTCGACCTGCCGGGCCGTCCCGTACCGGTGCACACGCCCGGCCACACCGGCGGCCACTGCGCCTACCACCTGCCCGATGCCGGTGTGGTGATCGCCGGCGACGCCCTGGTCAGCGGGCACCCCACCTCGCGGATCAAGGGACCGCAGCTGCTGCCCGACATGTTCCACCACGAGCGTGCTCGGGCCGTGGCCTCGCTGGACGTGTTCGAAGGCCTCAAGGGCGACGTACTGCTGCCCGGGCACGGGCCCGTGCACCGTGGGCCGGTGCGAGAAGCCGCTCTTCAGGCGCGGGAGCGGGCACTTTAGGGTGAGGTGACGATCACCGGCGAGGCGAGGACGAACGGCCCATGGCACTGCAGATCAGCGCGACGAATCCGGAGCACCCCGCGCTCCTGCTGGAGCTGCCCTGGCATCTGCCCCTGGAGCAGTGGCCGGAGGAGGTCCTGGTCCCGCTGCCGCGCGGTATCTCTCGCCACGTCGTGCGGTACGCCCGGGCCGGCGACGAGGTGATCGCGGTCAAGGAGCTCGCCGAGCGTCCGGCGCTGCGCGAGTACGAGCTGCTGCGCGACCTGGACCGGATCGGCATCCCGTCGGTGGATCCGCTGGCCGTGGTCACCGGCCGCACCGACAGCGCCGGCGGCCCGCTGGAGTCGGTGCTGGTCACCCGGCATCTGGGCGGCTCGCAGCCGTACCGCTCGATGTTCGAGACGACGATGCGTCCGGCGACCATGCACCGGCTGATGGACGCGCTGGCCGTACTGCTGGTCCGCCTCCACCTCGCCGGGTTCGCGTGGGGCGACTGCTCGCTGTCCAACACGCTGTTCCGGCGGGACGCGGGCGCCTACGCCGCGTACCTGGTGGACGCGGAGACGGGGGATCTGCACCCGCAGCTGAGCACCGGCCAGCGCGAATACGACCTGGACCTCGCCCGGGTCAACATCAGCGGCGAGCTGCTGGACCTGGAGGCGTCCGGGGCACTGCACCCGTCGGTCGACCCGATCGAATTCGGCACGGAGATCTGCGCCCGCTACCAGAGCCTGTGGCAGGAGCTGACCCGCACCTCGGTCTACCCGGCGGGCAAGTACCACTACATAGAGCGCCGCATACGCCGCCTGAACGACCTCGGTTTCGACGTGGCCGAGATGCAGATCGAGCACGCCACGAACGGCGACACGGTCACCTTCGTGCCGAAGGTCGTCGACGCCGGCCACCACCAGCGTCAGCTGCTGCGCCTGACGGGCCTGGACACCGAGGAGAACCAGGCCCGCCGGCTCCTGAACGACCTGGAGAGCTGGATGGCCACCCAGGACGACTACGCCCCGGGCGACCCGCTCGGCGCCCGCCCGGAGGTCCTCGCCCATCGCTGGGTGCGGGACGTGTTCCGCCCCACCGTGCGGGCCGTGCCGCTGGAACTGCGCGGTTCCATGGACCCGGCCGAGATCTACCACGAGTTGCTCGAACACCGCTGGTACCTGTCCGAGCGGGCGCAGCACGACATCGGCTGGGACACGGTGGTCGAGGACTACATCAGGAACATCCTGCCCACGGCCCGGGAGACGCTGCAGCCGACCGACTCGAGCGACTGACTCAGGCGGGCGGTACGACCGCGACCGGGCAGTCCGCGTGGTGCAGCACGCCGTGCGCCACCGACCCGATCCGGGCGCCGACAGCCGTACGGTGGGCGCGGCGGCCGACGACCATCAGCTGGGTCCGTCCGGCGACCGACAGCAGGACCTGCCCGGCGCTGCCCATCTCCACGTGCTCGACCACGGGGACGTCCGGGAAGCGCTCCCGCCACGGCCGCAGCGCCTCGCCCAACGCCTTCTTCTCGAACGGCTCCAGCCCTCCGGCCTCGTCGAGGAGCTTGAGGGAGGCCGGGCTGTAGGCGAACAGCGGCGGCAGGGTCCAGGCCCGTACGGCGCGCACGGTCGCGCCGCGCGCCGCGGCCGTCTCGAACGCGAACCGCAGCGCGGCGGCGCTGTCCTCCGCGTCGCCGTGCTGCCCCACGACGATCTCGCGCCCCGCGGCCTCGGCGGACGCCTGGTCCCCGGCTCGTACGAGGACGACCGGAGTCTTGGCCTCGGCGATGACCTGCTGTCCGACGGAGCCCAGCAGGAACCCGACGACCGCGCCGTGGCCGCGCGATCCCAGCACCAGCATCTCGGCGTCGGCCGCCGCGGCGACCAGCGTCTCGACGGGCCCGCCGTCGAGGACGTCCGTGGTCACCTCGAGGCCCGGATGCCGTTCGGTGACGGTTCGGGCGGCTTCCGCCAGTCCCTCCCGCACCCACTGGGCCTGGGTGTCCGGGTCCCCCGCGTCGATCGCGTCCTGCAGCTGGTACCGCCAGGCGTGCACCACCCGCAGCGCGAGTCCCCGCCGGACCGCCTCCCTCGCCGCCCAAGCCAGTGCGGCGAGGCCCTCCTCCGATCCGTCCACCCCTGCCGTGATCGGGCGCGTCATTCCGGCTGCCTCCTTGTGTCGTGGTCACGTCCTTCGGGCCCAGTCTTCACTACGCTGCGCCCATGGCCTTGGACTGGGAGCAAGTGAACGTGGACGCAGCCGACCCGGCGGCGTTGGGACGCTGGTGGGCCGAGGCACTCGGCTGGGTCGTGGTGAACGATTCGGCCGACGAGTACGAGATCCGGCCCGAGCAGGACCGGCTGCCGGGCCTGCTCTTCGGCCGGGTCCCGGAGGGCAAGACCATCAAGAACCGCCTCCACCTCGACTTCCGCCCCGACGACCAGGCCACGGAGGTCACCCGCCTCCTCACCCTCGGCGCCCGCCACGCGAACGTCGGCCAGACCGGCGAGGAACCGTGGGTGACACTGGCGGATCCCGAGGGCAACGAGTTCTGTGTACTGGGGCCGCGAGGCGGCTGAACCCCTCAGATCACGGCGTGTCACGCAGACTCAGCAGCCACTGAGTCTCTCGGACCACGAAGTCGGCGCAGGCGTCCACCGTGTTGTCGTGTTCAGCCACGTCGCGGCTCTCGCCGTCGAAGAAGCCGACCTCCAACCCGTCCAGGTACGGCGTCGGCCTCGTCCGTCTGTCGTACGAGTAGACCTGCCAAGCGTCGATCAGCTCGGGAGAGCGACGGAGGCGCTCGGCCACCTGCCGAGCCAAGTCCGCCGAGTCCAGGTGAGGCGGATCGATCTCTGTGATCAGCTGCCGGATGCTCTTGGAACCGGCCTTGTAGTCACGCGGGAGGTTGAGAAGCTGATCGATCCAGCCGTCGGCACCATGCATGACGACAGTATGCCGACCGCATACCTGAGCGAAGCCCGACGGTCGAACATACGATGGCTCAAAGTCGACGCGACGGACGCGCCCCCGGGCGCGATCGCCGTGCCGAGAGCGACCCTCGGGGTGGGAGACGTATGGCACAGGCCGCCGACGCAGTGCGGGCCGTCATTCTGACCGTGGACGACGACCCGGGGGTGTCCCGTGCGGTCGCCCGCGATCTGCGGCGGCGCTACGGTGCGTCGCACCGGATCGTGCGGGCGGAGTCCGGCGAGTCCGCGCTCGAGGCGCTGCGGGAACTGAAGCTGCGCGGTGATCTCGTGGCCGTGATCCTGGCCGACTACCGCATGCCGCAGATGAACGGCATCGAGTTCCTCGAACAGGCGCTGGACGTGTATCCGGGGGCGCGCCGGGTGCTGCTGACCGCCTACGCCGACACGAACGCGGCGATCGACGCGATCAACGTCGTAGATCTTGACCACTACCTGCTCAAGCCGTGGGATCCGCCCGAGGAGAAGCTCTATCCGGTCGTGGACGACCTGCTGGAGGCGTGGCGGCGCAGCGACTACCGGCCGGTGCCCAGCACCAAGGTGGTCGGACACCGCTGGTCGGCGCGCTCCTCGGCGGTGCGGGAGTTCCTGGCCCGCAACCAGGTGCCGTACCGCTGGTACTCCGCCGACGAGCCGGAGGGGCAGCGGCTGCTGGCCGCGGCCGGGGAGGACGGGCAGCGGCTGCCGTTGGTGATCACGCCGGAGGGGACGCCGCTCGTGGCGCCCGAGGCACCGGAGCTGGCCGCGCAGGTCGGGCTGGCCACGACACCGACGGCCGACTTCTACGACCTCGTCGTCATCGGCGGCGGCCCGGCCGGGCTGGGCGCGGCCGTGTACGGGGCGTCGGAGGGCCTGCGGACCGTGCTGGTGGAGCGGTCGGCGACCGGCGGGCAGGCCGGGCAGAGCTCCCGGATCGAGAACTACCTCGGCTTCCCGGACGGCGTGTCGGGGGCGCAGCTCACCGACCGGGCCCGGCGGCAGGCGGCGAAGTTCGGCGCCGAGATCCTCACCGCGCGCGAGGTGACGGCACTGGAGGCCGGCGGCGCCGCCCGGATCGTACGGTTCTCCGACGGCTCGGCGGTCGCCGCGCACAGCGTGATCCTGGCGACCGGCGTGACCTACCGGCAGCTGGCGGCGCCCGGCTGCGCGGACCTGACCGGCTGCGGGGTGTTCTACGGGTCGGCGCTGACGGAGGCGCCGTCCTGCCAGGGCCAGGACGTGTACATCGTCGGCGGCGCCAACTCCGCGGGGCAGGCGGCGATGTATCTGTCGCGGGGCGCCAAGTCGGTGACGCTGCTGGTGCGCGGGTCGTCGCTGTCGGCGTCCATGTCGCACTACCTGATCCAGCAGATCGACGAGGCGCCGAACATCTCGGTACGCACCGGCACGGAGGTCGAGGCCGCGCACGGCTCCGACCACCTGGAGCAGCTGACCCTGCGCGACGTGGAGACCGGGAAGACCGAACTCGTCGACGCCCAGTGGATGTTCGTGTTCATCGGCGCGGCCCCGCTGACCGACTGGCTGGGCGAGACGGTGCTGCGGGACGAGCGCGGGTTCATCCTGGCCGGGCCCGACCTGACGTCCGACGGGCGGCCGCCGGCCGGCTGGGAGCTGGACCGGCCGCCGTACCACCTGGAGACCAACATCCCCGGCGTGTTCGTGGCGGGCGACGCGCGCGCCGAGTCGGCCAAGCGCGTCGCGTCCGCGGTCGGAGAGGGAGCCATGGCCGTGATGCTCGTCCACCGGTATCTGGAGCAGTCATGAACGGGCAGTCGATGCCGTGCAGCCCGGCGGAGATCGGGTCGCTGTTCCTGTTCGAGAAGCTCACCCCCGAGCAGCTCGGCCGACTGTGCAGCGAGGGCCGGGTGGAGCTGTTCCAGCCCGGTCCCGTGTACGCCGAGGGCGATCCCGCGACCTGCTTCTACGTGATGGTCGAGGGCACCGTCGTGCTGTCCCGACGGGTCGGCGGGGACGATGTGGAGGTCACCCGGACCTCCCAGCGCGGGGTGTACTCCGGGGCCTGGCAGGCCTATCTCGGGGACCGGGTGCCGCAGGTCTACAACAGCTCGATGCGGGTCACCGAGCCGACGCGGTTCTTCGTGCTGCCCGCCGAGACCTTCGCGGCCGTGATCCAGGACTGGTTCCCGATGGCCCTGCATCTGCTGGAAGGCCTCTTCTTCGGCCAGAAGAGCACCCAGTCGGCCATCAACCAACGCGAACGGCTGCTGGCGCTCGGCTCGTTGTCCGCCGGACTCACCCACGAGCTCAACAACCCCGCGGCGGCGGCCGTACGGGCGACCGCGACGCTGCGGGAGCGGGTGGCGAAGATGCGGCACAAGCTCGCCCTCATCACACAGGGGTCCTACTCCCCCGAGGTCATCGCCAACCTCGTCGACATCCAGGAGCGCACCGCCGAACGCGTCGCCAAGGCACCGACGTTGAGCCCCTTGGAGGCGTCCGACCGGGAGGACGAACTCACCGACTGGCTGGACGACCACGGCATCCAGGAGGGCTGGCGGATCGCACCCACCTTCGTGCAGGCCGGTCTGGACGCGGACTGGCTGGACCGGATCGCGGCGGCCGTGGACGAGGAGATCCTGCCGAGCGCGATCGGATGGCTCAACTACACCGTCGAGACCGAGCTGTTGATGGACGAGATCAACGACTCCACCAACCGCATCTCCCACCTCGTCGACGCCGCCAAGCAGTACTCCCAGCTCGACCGCGCCCCCTTCCGGAACGCCGACGTGCACGAACTCCTCGACAGCACCCTGCTGATGCTGTCGGGCAAGATCGGCCGGCGGATCAAGGTCGTCAAGGAGTACGACCGTACGCTGCCGAAGATCCCGGCGTACCCGGCGGAGCTCAACCAGGTGTGGACGAACCTGATCGACAACGCGGTCTCCGCCATCAACGGCGCGGGCGGCGAAGGCACGTTGACCGTGCGGACGGCGCCGGATCACGACCGGCTGCTGGTGGAGTTCCGGGACACGGGGACCGGGATTCCGCCGGAGCACCGGGGGCGGATCTTCGATCCCTTCTTCACGACGAAGCCGGTGGGTGAGGGCACCGGGCTCGGCCTCGACATCTCCTGGCGGATCGTGGTCAACAAGCACCACGGCAGCATCCAGGTGGAGTCGCAGCCGGGTGACACGCGCTTTCAGGTACTGCTGCCACTCACATCGGTCGAGGAGGAGTCTGTATGACCGGCGACCAAGGAATCGACCCGAGCGTTCCGCCGAGCGGGAGCGGGTGTGTCGAGTGCGATGCGGTCGGGGGGTGGTGGTTCCATCTGCGGCGGTGTGCGCAGTGCGGGCATGTGGGGTGTTGTGACAGTTCGCCCGCGAAGCATGCGACGGGGCATTTTCGGGACACCGGGCACCCGTTCGTGCAGAGCTTCGAGCCGGGTGAGGAGTGGTTCTGGAACTACGCCACGGACGAGTTGTACGAGTCCGGGCCGGAGTTGGCGCCGCCGGTGAGTCGTCCTGCGGATCAGCCTGCGCCGGGGCCTGCGGGGCGGGTGCCGGATGATTGGGCGAAGACGTTGCGTGCCTGATCGCTCGGGGGTAGGTCGGCAGACGCGCTGTCAGTGGTGAGTGACAGGATGTGTTCGTGTCGCAGACCTCATTCAGTACGGCGATCATCGGGCGGGAAGACGAGCTTGACCGGCTGTCCGGTGTGCTGGAGCGTGCCCGGGGTGGTGAGAGCCGGGCCGTGTTGGTCGCCGGGGATGCCGGGGTGGGCAAGACTCGGGTCCTGGACGAGGTGGCGGGGCGGGCTGCCGCGGACGGGATGATCGTCCTGACCGGCCACTGTGTCGATCTCGGGGATGTCGGGCTGCCGTATCTGCCGTTCACCGAGGTGCTGGGCGTGGTCGCCGGTGAGGAGCGGTTCGCGGAGGTGCTCGCCGCGCATCCCGTGGTCGAGGGGCTGCTGGGTGGCGGCACGGACGCCGTAAGGGACCGGCTGCGGTTGTTCGAGGGCATCGCGGGGTTGCTGGCCGACCTCGCGGACGTCGCGCCGGTGCTGCTCGTACTGGAGGACCTCCACTGGGCCGACCAGTCGTCCCGGGATCTGCTGCGGTTCCTGCTCAGCCGCGGGATTCTGCAGCGGCCCGCGGGTGGGGCGCCCCGGCACCGGCTGGCGGTGCTCGCGTCGTACCGCGCGGACGATCTGCATCGACGCCATCCGCTGCGGCCGCTGCTGGCCGAGTTGGTGCGGCTGCCCGCCGTCGAGCGGCTCGAACTGCGGCCGATGGCCGACGCCGAGGTGGCCCGTCTGGTGCGGGCCGTGCAGGAGCGGCCGCTGCCGGACGGCACGGTCCGGCGGATCGTCGAGCGGGCCGAGGGCAACGCCTTCTACGCCGAGGAACTGGTCGCGGCCACGGACACGGAGGTCGACGGCGTGCCCAGCGGGCTGGCCGACGTACTCCTCATACGGTTCGAGCAGCTGTCCGACACCGCCCAGCAGGTGCTGCGTACGGCCGCCGTCGCGGGGCGCCGCGTCGAGCACGCGCTGCTGCGGGGCGCCGTGGGCATCCCGGAGGAGGAGCTGGAGGCGGCGCTGCGGGAGGCGATCGGGCGGCAGTTGCTCGTGGCCGGGGACGGCGACACGTACACGTTCCGGCACGCGCTCGCGCGTGAGGCGGTGTACGCCGATCTGCTGCCCGGTGAACGGGCCCGCCTGCACGGCGCGTTCGCCCGGCTGCTCACCGGACGCGGCCGTCCCGCCGAGACGGCCGCGGAGCGCGCTCACCACTACCGTGAGAGCCACGACCTGGCCGAGGCGCTGGCCGCCTCGCTGGAGGCCGCCGAGCACGCGCACGGCGTCGGTGCTCCCGCCGAGGAACTCCGGCATCTGGAGACCGCCCTGGACCTGTGGTCGTCGGTGGAGCCGTCGGCACGGCCCTCGGGCGAGTGCCACGACCGGGTGATGCTCACGCTGCGGGCGTCGGCGGCGGCCGCGCACGCCGGGGAGGCGCACCGCGCGGTCTCCCTCACCCGCTCCGCGCTCGCGGGCGTCGGCCAGGACACGGACACCGAGCTCGCCGCCCGGGTCCGCTACACCCTTGCGGGCAATCTGATCAGCGTGGACAGCCTGACGGCGGCCTTCACCTACAGCAGCGAGGCGCTCGCCCTGATCCCCGCCGAGCCTCCGTCGCGGACGTGGACGTGGGCGGCGGCCACGCATGTCCTGGCGGCACGCCAGGTCGGGGAGAACGAGACGGCGTTGCGGGTCGGCCGCGAGGCCCTGCGCACAGCCGAGACATTGCAGGTGACGGATGCCCAGGCCGACCTGCTCATGTCTCTGACCGGACTCGAAGGGGGCAGCCGCAGCACGCCGGAGGGCCGGGAACGGATGCGCCGGGCCCGGGACTTGGCGCGGCACGCCGGCAACGCGCCGGTGGAGATGCGCGCACTGTTCAACCTCGCCATCGGCTGCTACGAGTCCGGTGATCTCCAGGAGTGTCTGGACTGGCTGACGGAGGGGCTGGACCGGGCCCGGCGTGCCGGATTGCTCTCCTCCTTGTATCCGCTGGCGATGCGGTATCTGCGGCTGCTGGTGCTGTACACGCTGGGCCGCTGGGACGAGTGCCTGAGCGCGGCCGCGGCCGACAGCGAGGTGCTGCCCGCGACGGGCGGATACGCGGCCGGTCCGGTGCTGTACGTCGCTCTCGCACGCGGCGACCTCTCGGCCGCCGAGCAGGCCCGCGCCCTGCTGGAGGGGCCCTTCGACTGGATGGGCACGCTCGTCGCGGGCATCGCGCTCACCGACGCCGCCGCGCTGCGCGGTGACGCGGAGGCCGCGGTGGAGCAGGTGCGGTCCACGGTCGCGGCCCTGACCGACGATGCGGGGACGCTGCCCGACGCCACGGTCCGGCTCGCCGCCCTCGCGCTGGCCGCGGTCGCCGACCGTGCCGCCGAGTCGCGCCTGACCGGCGACGAGGCGGGAGTGCGCCGCTGGACGGCCACGGCGGCCGAGCTGGTCGAACTGGCCCGGGCGAGTGCCGTGCACGGCGAGCAGGGCACGTCGCAGGGCCCGGAGGGGATGGCCTGGCTGGCCCGCGCGGAGGCGGAGTGGGTGCGGGCGGTGTCCGGGCCTGACGTGCGGGCGTGGGCGAAGGCGGTGGCCGCTGCCGACTACGGCGACGAGTACGAGCGGGCGCGGTGCCGACTGCGGTACGCCGAGGCCCTGGTGGCCGCGGACGACCGCGAGGCGGCGGGCACCGAGGCCCGGGCGGCGCGAGAGACGGCGGCACGGCTCGGCGCGACGCTCCTGCTGGAGCGGGTGGACGCCCTGATCCGCCGGGGCCGTCTCGCGGAAGCCCCCACCGACCGCTCCTCACCGCTCACGGCCCGCGAGCAGGAGGTCCTGCTCCTCCTCGCGCTCGGCCGCAGCAACCGGCAGATCGGCGAGGAGCTGTACATCTCCGGCAAGACGGCGAGCGTGCACGTCTCCAACATCCTCGCCAAGCTGGGCGCGGCGAGCCGTACGGAGGCGGTGGCGATCGCCTACCGGGAGGGCCTGATCACCCGCGAGGAGACGGTCGGCTGACTCCCCGTCGTGCACGTCAGCCGGTGGTGTCGCAGTCGAGGGCGGTCAGGTCGACGGCGTCCGCCATCGCCTGCATCCCCTTGTCGTTGGGGTGGATGTGGTCGCCGCCGTCGAGGGCGGGCAGCATGCGTGCGGGGTCGTGGGGGCTGCGCAGGACGCGGTCGAAGTCGGTGACGGCGTCGAACTCGCCGCTGGTGCGGATGAACGCGTTGACCTCCTGGCGTACGGCCTCGGCGGCCGGGTCCCATTCGTGCCAGCCCTTGAACGGCCCCACGGTCGCGGCGACGACGCACTTGCCGGCCGCGTGCGCCCGCTCGACGATCTCGCGGTAGCCCTCGATCAGGTCCTCGGCCGTGGCGCCCGGATGGGCCTTGATGTCGTTCACGCCCTGGAAGAGGAACACGGTCCGCACGCCGGGCTGGGACAGCACGTCCCGCTCCAGCCGGTTCAGCGCGCTTTGGCCGGGGATGTCCGCGAGGACCTTGTTCCCGGCGATTCCCTCGTTGGCCACGCCTTTCACCGCCGTGTCCGCGTGTCGCAGACGGCGGGCCAGGTGGTCGGGCCAGCGGCGGTTCAGGTCGGCGGTGGACTGCCAGCCGTCGGTGACGGAGTCGCCGAGGGCGACCACCGCCCCGGTGCCGGCGGGGGCCCGTACGGAGACGGCGTCGAGGTAGAACCAGGAGCCGGTCGGGATGGTCCAGGAGGCGCCGCTCTCCTCGGCGGTGTGGTCGCCCTGGGTCGCGTACGACGACTGCAGCGCCATCCAGTGCCCGCTGGCCGGGCCTCCCGCGTCCGGGCTGTGCAGACTGACGACGAGGTCGGTCGCGGCGGGCAGCCGGCGGGGCAGCGGATCGCTCCACACGGTGCTGCCCGCGGGCACGGTGACGGTGTGCGCACCGTCGAAGGTCAGGCGCCGGTTGCTGCCCGGCCGCAGTTCGGCGCCCTGCCTCCGGATGCCCGCGTAGACGCTGTCGAAGGTCAGCGGCCGGTCCCCGAAGGCGTTGGAGAGCCGGATCCGCAGGTCGGTCCCGCCGACGCTGGTATGCACGACGAGCCGGTAGCTGCGCCCGGCCACGCCGTTGCCCATGCGGTCGGCGCTCGCCGCCCAGGTGACGACGCCACTGGTGTGGCCGGTCGTCTCGGCGGGCGCGGGAGCGGACTGGCAGCCGGCGACCGTCAACAGGAGGGCGGCGAGCAGGAGTCCGGCCCTCACCGGGCGAAGTCCTTCGGGGTGACCGAGGTTGTCGGGGGCCATCCACTCCTCCGGCCGGCCGCTGCTCGGGCCGACTTGTGGCAGGTACAGCTTGCTGCGCGGTGAGGCGATCGTATCGGCCGGTTCCTGGGCGCCGGAAAGTTGCCCCGCGCCGAGGTGATCGTTCTCGTAGCAGCAGCACATCGACAGAAATGGGAGAAGCCGGATGGTCTCAGCAACGGTGGTCCGAGGTACGGCGGCAGCGGCGGCCCTCGTGTCACTCCTGGCGGTTCCCGCCCACGCAGCCGCGCGGGAACCCGGCGCCACCACGGCCGGCACCTCGGCGCGCGCACTGGCCGAACCGGATGTCGCGGGCGTGTGGAACGTCCTGACCACGGTGCGCCGGCAGGGCGCACCCGGCGCGATGGCGCGCCTCGACGACGGCGACACGATCCGCTGGGCGGCCGTCGGTGTCGCCGACCGGAAGTCCGGGCGGGCCATCAGCAACGCCGACCGGTTCCGCATCGGCAGCGTCACCAAGGTCTTCTCGGCCGTCGTCCTGCTGCAACTGGTCGACGAGCAGAAGCTGAAGCTGGACGCCCCGGTCAACCGCTATCTGCCGGGGCTGCTGCCGGACGACCGCATCACGGTGCGGCATGTGCTGAGCCACCGCAGCGGCCTGCACGACTACACCAACGAGATGTTCGCGCGGACGGTTCCCGGTTTCGAGGCGGTCCGCACCAAGGTGTTCAGCTACCGGCAGCTGGTGAACCGGTCCCTGAGCAAGCCGCGCACCACCGCGCCCGGCGGCGCGTACTCCTACTCGAACACCAACTTCGTGGTCGCCGGCATGCTCATCGAGAAGCTCACCGGTCACTCCGTGCGGACCGAGTACAAGAACCGGCTCATCGACCCGCTGAGGCTGCGCGACACCTTCTACGTCCACCCCGGCACCAAGATCCCCGGCCGGCACACCCGCGGCTATCTCACCCCGGACGCCGCAGGAGCGGCACTCGTCGACTCCACCGAGCAGACGGTGTCCTGGGCGCAGAGCGCGGGAGCGATGATCTCCAGCACGCGGGACCTCAACACGTTCCTGTCGGCGCTGCTCGGCGGCCGGCTGACCTCCCGGGCGCAGCTGGCCCAGATGCAGCGGTGGGTGCCGGCGGGCACCTCGCAGGCGTACGGGCTCGGACTGCGGCGCCGCGATCTGTCGTGCGGGATCTCCGTCTACGGCCACACGGGCGCCGTCCAGGGCTACTACACGTACGCGTTCGCCTCCAAGGACGGCCGGCGCAGCCTCGCCGCGGTCGCCAACACCTCCAACAACGGAACGGTTCTGAACTCCATGCTGGGCACGCTGGAGTCCGCGTTCTGCGGCAAGCCGGCGAAGACGAAGACGCAGCGTCGTTCGGCGCCCGTCGAGCGGCACGAGGACGTCGCGCCGGGGGTCCCCCTCAGCGTGAACCGGAGCTGAGGACGGCCCCCGACCCCAGACCGTCGTCCCGGCGGACGGGAACCCACGAGTTCCGGTGGACGTTTTCCGGACGTCCCCACCGGATCTCGAAGCACCCACCAGGACGGCACGATGAGCGAGTTGGTTCCCGGAGGCAATCTGCCCCTCCCGGGCGGCAGCGTGAGCGTCCGGGTGCCCGGTCCTTTCGACGTGTCCGCGCTCGTCACCGACGACAGCGGAAAGGTCCGGGGCGACGCCGACTTCGTGTTCTACAACCAGCCGTCCGCTCCGGGCGCCCGGCTCCAGGGCGACACCCTGACCGTCGACCCACCGCGACTGCGCCCGGGGGCCACGCGGGTCACGGTGGTCGTCAGCCCCGCCGACCCGGGCACTCCCCTGGGCCGCCTGCCCTCCCCCACGCTCCAGGTCACCGGCCCGGGCGGCCACCCGATCGCCCGGTTCGCCCCGCCGCGTCCACGGCAGGAGACCGTGCTGCTGCTCGCGGAGATCTACCGCCGTGGCGGCGGCTGGAAGCTGCGGGCCCTGGGGCAGGGGTACGCGGACGGGCTGGCGGGGCTCGCGCGCGATTTCGGGGTCGACGTCGTCGAGGACGCGACGCCGTCCCCGGTCCCGTCGCCCCCCGCCCAGAGGTCGCCCCGCACCCCACCCGCGCTCACCGCTCCTCCCCTGCCCGCCACTCCGACCGCGCCGACCGCACGGCCCACGATGCGGACCCTCTCCGCCGTCGCCACCCCGCACGCCCCGTTCGCCGATCGCGACGGCTTCCTGAGCCTGGTCAACTCCGCCCGCGCCGAGAGAGGTTCACCGCCGGTCGCCCTCGACGCCCGCCTGGCCTCCGCCGCCCAGGCCCACGCCTCCGCCATGGCCGCGGCAGGTCGGCTCGGCGTCGAGGGCCGTGACGGCGTCTCCGTGTACCAGCGCATCACCGCCGCCGGGTACGCGTATCTCACGGTGGGCGAGCACCTGGTCTCCGGCCCCCGCACCCCCGCGGAGTTCGTCGCGTACTGCCTGCGCACCGAACAGGCCCGCCGCACCCTGCACGACCCGGCCTTCACCAACGCCGCCCTGGCGTACGTCACCGGCGGCCGCTCGGGCGACACGTTCTGGACGGCGCTGTGGGCCAGACCGCTCACGCCGGGCGACCTGTCCCGTACCGCGGCCGAGGTCGTCGAGCTCACCAACCGGGAGCGGGCGGGGGCCGGACTGCGCGCCCTGGCCGTCGACCTCGTGCTCACCACCGCCGCGCAGGCGCACAGCGCCGACATGGTGGCCCGGGCCTTCTACTCCCACACCTCGCCCGAGGGGGGTCAGCCCTGGGACCGGGCCGCCGCCGCGGGCTCCACACGGCGTTCGATCGGCGAGAACATCGCGTGCGGCCAGCGTTCCCCCGCGGAGGTCGTGGAGGGCTGGATGAACAGCCCGGGCCACCGCGCCAACATCCTCAAGCGCGACTTCACCCACATAGGGATCGGTTTCGC
This sequence comes from Streptomyces sp. NPDC093591, assembly GCF_044764885.1. NCBI lineage: Bacteria > Bacillati > Actinomycetota > Actinomycetes > Kitasatosporales > Streptomycetaceae > Streptomyces > Streptomyces sp. NPDC093591. Next base: position 116,272 of record NZ_JBIWIY010000025.1, on the reverse strand, counting down.
GGGCGGCGGACCGGCGGGGACGTACTGGACGCAGCTCTTCGGCGCCTGACGGGCCCAAGGACGGCGACACGCCGCGATCTGGTCGGAACGGGACCGTCCGGGACAGGATGCCCCCATGAAGGGTGACCTGTTTTCCAGTGAGCACATGGTCCAGCCCGCCTCGGCGCCGGGCATGACGATCGAGAACGCCAAATGCGTCAAGTACGCGGTGAACGGGGAGATGCACGCCCGCCAGGGCGCGATGATCGCCTACCGCGGCAATCTGCAGTTCGAGCGCAAGGGCCAGGGCGTGGGCGGCATGCTCAAGCGGGCCATGACCGGTGAGGGGCTGCCGCTGATGGCGGTGCGCGGGCAGGGCGAGGCCTGGTTCGCGCACGAGGCGCAGAACTGCTTCATCGTCGAGGTCGACCCCGGCGACGAGTTCACCGTCAACGGCCGCAACGTCCTGTGTTTCGACGCCTCGTTGTCGTACCGGATAGCGACGGTGAAGGGCGCGGGCATCACCGGCGGCGGCCTGTTCAACAGCGTCTTCACGGGGCAGGGCAGGCTGGGGCTGGTGTGTGAGGGCAACCCCCTGGTCATCCCCGTCTCGCCGCAGTACCCGGTGTACGTCGACACGGACGCGGTGGTCGGCTGGACCGCCGGGCTGCAGACCTCGCTGCACCGCTCCCAGTCCCTCGGCTCGATGCTGCGCGGCGGGTCCGGGGAGGCCGTCCAGCTGATGCTGCAAGGTCAGGGACATGTCGTCGTACGGCCGAGTGAGGCGACTCCGCCGAAGGCCCAGCAGCACTGAGCCCACCGAAGGCATCAGGTCCCGGGGCGTGATCTGCGCCTCACGAGCAACCCTGCCAGCCCCGCCGACGTCTTGATCGACAACAGATGAACACCACCAGGTGACCGACCTGGGACGACGCCCTGGCCCTTTGGGCCAGGGCTGGTTTCCGACGCACTATACCCTCCATGTATACATAGCGCGTATAGATGCCGTGTATACCGGATCGAGAGGCACGTATGTACGGCAAGGCATTCGCCCCGGAGTATCAGGGCGCCCTGACCACGCTGTCCGTCAACTCCTCACTGACCGACGTACTGGCCGCCGGCACCGAGCAGTTGGAGGCGGCCGAGCGGGCCGGGCAGCACGGCGAAGCCGCGCGCTCGGGGCTCGCGGTCGCCGAGGCGTATCGCCGGCTGGGACAGGTCGGGGACGCGGAGCGGGCGTGGAAGGCGAGCTACCGCGCCGCCCGGGAGGCCCGCGACACCGCGGCGATGGCGTGGGCGCTGTGGAGCGGCGGCACGCTGGCCCGGCAGCGCGGTGCGTTCCCCCTGGCCCGGCGGCTGCTTCAGCTCGCCGCCGACCTCGGCGAGCGCGGCGGCGACATCGTCGTACGCGGCTACTCGCTGGCCGGTCTGGCGGAGACCGGCCGGATCCAGGGCGACTACGAGGCCGTCCACCGGCTGCACGAGCAGCTGCTGGCGGAGGCCCGGCGGCGCGGTGAGGCACGGCACACGGTGTGGGCGCTGGAAGGCATAGCGCAGATCCACCGCAACACCGGCTCGTACGACACCGCGTACGCCCTGTTCGAGGAGGCGGCCGAGATCGCCGCGCGCGCCGACGACCGGCGCGGCCACGCCTGGGCGCTGCGCGGGCTCGCGGACATCGTCTCCGTGCGCGACGGCGACGCCGAGCGGGCGCTGGCCCTGCTGTCCGAGGCGGAGACGACATGCCGCGCGATGAAGCTGTCCAGCGCGCTGGCCTACAACCACAAGATGCGTGGCAACGTCCTCTACCGAGCCGGGCGTTACGCCGAGGCCCGGGACCTGTACGAGCAGGCGCTCGCGGAGTTCCGCGCCATGAGCGAGCCGCGCGGGGAGGCGCTGTCCCGGCTGGGGCTGGCCAAGTCGCGGGCCCGGCTGGGGCGCGACCGCGCCGAGACCGCCGCTGAACTGGCCGAGCTGGCGGGGGTGTTGGAGCGGATCGGGCTGCGGCACGCGCGGGAGATGGTGGCGCGGGCGCAGGAGGAGTTCTGTGCCCTGGAGGGTGCTGCGGCGGGCGCGGGGGCGGTGGCCGGACGGTGACCGCGCTCCCCTCTGCGGTTCAGGCGCCGACGGACGCCCGCCAGGTGCTCGACCGCTGCCGCGCCCTGGTACGGCCCGCGCTGCGGGAGGCGGTCGGGCGGACGCATCCGTGGGTCGGTGAGATGGCCGCGTACTCCTTCGGCTGGTGCGAGGTGGGCGGCGCGCCGGCCGCGGCGTCCGGCGGGAAGGGCGTACGGCAGGCGCTGGCGGTGCTCGGGGCCGAGGCGGCCGGTGCGCCCGGGCATCTCGCGGTGCCCGGGGCGGTCGCGGTGGAGCTGGTGCACGCCTTCTCCCTGCTGCACGACGACATCATGGACGGCGACACGGCCCGACGGCGCCGCCCCACCGTGTGGAAGGCGTACGGCACCGGGCCCGCCGTTCTCGCCGGGGACGCGCTGTTCGCGCTCGCGGTCGAGACGCTCGCCGGTCAACCGGCGGGCCCGCAGTCCGTACGGCTGCTGTCGGTGGCGTTGCAGGACCTGGTGCGCGGGCAGGCGGACGACCTGCTGTTCGCGACGCGTCCCTGGACAGGGCCGGAGCGGGTGCGGCCGGACGAGTACCGGACGATGGCCGAGCACAAGACGGGCGCCCTGCTGGGCTGTGCGGCCGCCCTGGGCGCGCTGCTCGGCGGTGCGCCGCCCACGACGGTCGCCGCCCTCGACCGAGCAGGCCGTCATCTGGGCATCGCCTTCCAGATGGTCGACGATCTGCTGGGCATCTGGGGCGACCCCGCCGTCACCGGCAAACCGGTCCACGGCGATCTGCGGGAACGCAAGAAGACGTTCCCCGTGCTGGCCGCCCTCGACTCCCCCGCCGGCGGTCGTCTCCGCCCGCTCCTGGAGTCGGCCGCCGACCCCGGCGAGGCCGCCGCACTGATCGAGGAGGCGGGCGGCCGCTCGGCCACGCTCGCCCAGGCGCGGCGCCATGTGACCGCCGTGGAGGCCGCTCTCGCGCAGGCACCGCTGGAGGCGAGCGCCGCCGGGGAACTGCGGGCGCTGCTCGACTTCCTCGTCCGGCGCGATCTGTGAAAGCACAGTTCACGGCCGTACGGCGATGAACTTCGCGTCACCACGGCGCCCTCGGCGAAACCGAGTTGACCGGCGTCACCAGTCGCGTCAGGGTGCGAAGCGGCGTGGTTCACCGCCCCCGCGCCGGAAAGGTGACTGCCTTGATCGGGATCTCGGACGTCGAAGCCGCGGCCGGCCTCATCGCCGGACACGTCGTACACACCCCGACCGTACCCAGCCCCGGCCTGTCGGCCCTCCTCGGCGTTCCGGTCACGGCCAAACTCGAACTCCTCCAGCGGACCGGCTCGTTCAAGGCCCGCGGGGCGACGGCGAAGCTGCTGTCGCTGAGCGACACCCAGCGGGCCGCCGGGGTCGTGGCGGTCAGCGGGGGCAACCACGGAATCGCCCTGGCGATGACGGCCGCCGTCCACGACGTGAAGGCGACCGTGGTGATGCCGCGTACGGCGCCGGCCCGCTCCATCGGGCTCGTCGAGGACGCCGGCGCGACGGTGCGGCTGACGGACGACATGGACGGCGCGTTCTCCCTCGTCACGAGGCTGCGCGACGAGGGGCTGACGCTCGTCCATCCCTTCGACGACCCGTTGGTGATCGCCGGCCAGGGCACCGTCGGGCTGGAGTTCGCCGACGACGCCGGTGACCTCACGGACGTGCTCGTCAGCGTCGGGGGCGGCGGGCTGATCGCCGGCGTCGCGGTGGCCCTGCGGGCCCGCCGTCCGGACGTGCGGATCTGGGGTGTGGAGACCGAGGGCGCCGAGGCCATGTCCGAGGCGCTGACTGCGGGCGCGCCGGTGCCGGTGGCGCTGTCGTCGATCGTGTCCACCCTGAGCGCGCCGGCCGTGTCGCAGCTGACGTACGACCATGTGTCCGCCCTGGTCGACGAGGTGCTCGTGGTCCCGGACCGGGAGGCGGTGCGGGGCGTGCTCGACCTCGCCGAGCACGCCAAGGTGTGGGCGGAGCCGGCCGCCGGGTGTCTGTTGCCCGCGGCCCGGCGCGTGGTGGAGCGGATCGGGGACGGCGTCCGGCTCGGGCTGGTCGTGTGCGGGGGCAACGCGACGACCGGGGATGTACTGCGCTGGGCGAAGGATTTCGGTCTTCACTGACACCTGCTGTCTCAATTCCCGTGGTTTTTCGGATGCTTACTCACGCGTAAGCAGCAAAAGGAAAGAGAGGCCGTTTGGTTGAGGATTTCGTTGAACGCTTACCGTCGTTCCTGTCGTACTCCTGTGAGAAATGGGAGCCAGGGGTTCAGCGAGGGATGGCCATGGTCAAGGCGCGCGTCTCCACAGCCGAGTTGGTCGCCGGAAGGTACCGGCTCGTCGATGTCGTCCATCGCGAGACGAACCGCGTCAGTTACTACGGCGAGGACATAGAGACCGAACACCCGTTCCTTCTCACCCAGATCGGGCTCCCCGACGATCCGGCCGCATCCGACAGCGGCTCCGCCGCGGGCGAGGACGGGCGCCGGGCCACCTCGCGCATCCTTCGGGCTTCCGAGCGGATGGGGCTGCTGCGGCCGGGCCGGGTCGCGACCGTCCTGGACGTCGTCGAGGAGGCCGGCAGCCTGTGGACCGTCACCGAGTGGATCGACGGCACGCCCCTCGGCGAACTCCTCACCCAGCAGCGCACGTTCAACTACGTGCGGGCCGCGCGCATCGGCCTGGAACTGCTCGACGTGCTGGAGGCGGCGCACGTCGCGGGCATCACCCACGGCGAGCTGAGCCCGGGCCAGGTCTTCGTGCGCGACGAGGGCTCCGTCGTCGTCACCGGCTTCGGGCTGGCCGGCGCGACCCTCGCGCCCCGCGTCGCCGCACCGTCGTACGCGTCCCCGGAGCAGGCCCGTGACGAGCGCATCGGGCCGGCGTCGGATCTGTGGGCGCTCGGCGCGATCCTGTACACGATGGTCGAGGGGCGCCCGCCGTATCGCGAACGGGACCGGCCCGAGGCCACGTTGAAGGGCGTGGACCGGCTTCCGCTGCGCGCCCCGGTGCGGGCCGGGCCGCTCACCCAGGCGGTACAGGGGCTGCTGCGCAAGGACTCCCGGGACCGGTTGAGCCGCCCGGTGGTGCGTGACGCGTTCGTCCGGGTCCTCAACGAGGACCCCGAGGCTGCCCTGCGGACGGACCCGCGCCCCCGCCTGCGCGGCATGTACGCCGGGGGCCCGGGCTGGGGCAGACGTGCCATGGTCGCCGGCACCGCCCTCGCCGTGGTCACCGTCGCGGCTGCCGTCCTGGTGGTGACCAACGGCCGGCCGGACGAGTCGGGTCCCTCGGCGGCGGATACGACACCCGGCCCGTCCGCCTCCAGCGGGGCGCCCACCGGTCCGTCCCCCACTGCCACACCCAGCTCGTCGCCCAGTGCGTCCCCTACGCAGGAGGCGACGGAGCCGGGGACGCCCACCGCGTCCCCGTCGGACACGGCAGCCGTACCCCCCGGCTTCACGACGTACAAGTCACCGGACGGCTTCTCCGTCGCCCTGCCCGAGGGCTGGCAGCCGCTGCGCACCAAGCGTGCCTCGGACCTGGCGTACCGCGTCTTCTTCAGCGCCGACGGCGACGAGCGCAAGCTGGCGATCACCTACAGCGAGGCCCTGGGCCCGGACCCGGTCGCCATCTGGCGCGACGACGTCGAACCCGGCCTGGAGGAGCGGAGCGGGTTCGAGCGGATCGGCGAGATCGAGGCGACCACGTACCAGGGATACGAGGCCGCCGACATGGAGTGGCTCTCGGACAAGGACGGCGTCCGTGTCCGTACCTTCGGCCGCGGCTTCCTCATCGATGAGCACCGGGGCTACTCACTGCGCTGGACGACCCCGGAGGCCGACTGGGACGACCCGGCCAACCAGGAGGCCCTGGAGGTCTTCCTGCGGACCTTCCGGGTGCCCGAGGGCTGATCAGGTCGAGGCGCGAGGTGCGCGCATCGCGCGCAGGGGCAGGCGGTGCAGCGGATCGGTGCGCCAACGCGCCGTGAACGTCCGGTCCTTGAGCGAGCACGTCACGTCCAGGTGGTGCGGAGTCTCCAGGAAGGCGATGTCCACGACCAGGGTGTCCGCGTCGGTCCAGCCGCCGCTGACCGCGGTGGGCACCGGCTCCTCCGCGACGGTCCAGCCGGCATCCCCGAGCCGCAGCCGAAGGGGGTGGCCGTCCTCGGTGAGCGTCAGGGTCCAGCCGTCCGCGCCGGGTGTGAGGTCGATCGCGGTCAGCTTGGGCAGGTGTCCTCGTACACCGGCGTCCGGAGTGAAGGCGGCGGCGGACCAGGCCTCCGCCCGCTCGGGAGGTGCGGGCTTGCCGGCGGCGGGCGGCAGCGCGAGGCCCGCCAGCCGCTGGGCCAGGGCCGCGTCCGCCGCCTCGCCGCCGGTCAGGGGCGCGGGCCGGAAGGCCGGCAGCAGATGCTCCCAGACCAGCTCCAGCAGTCCCGGCATGTCCCAGGTGTCCGCGGTCGTCGCGATCACGGCGTCCTGCTCGGGCAGCACCACACAGAACTGACCGAACATGCCGTCACCGCGATAGCCGTGCCGGGACATCCAGAACTTGAAGCCATAGCCCTCCCGCCAGTCGTCCCCGGGCATGACACCGGTGTTCGCGATCTGCCGGCGCGTCGCCTCGGCCACCCACCACTCGGGCAGCAGCCGCTCGCCCTCCCACACACCGCCGCGCAGATACAGCTGGCCGAGCCGGGCGATCGCGTCGGTGGTGGCGTGCAGCCCGCTGAAGCCGAGCTCCCGGCCGCTGCGGTCACACAGCCACCCGATCTCGCCGATGCCGAGCGGGTCGAGCAGCCGCGGCCGGAGGTACTCCGTCAGCGACTGGCCGCTCGCCCGCCGGACGATGGCGGCGAGCGTGAAGGTGGCGGGCTGGTTGTACGCGAAGACGGTCCCCGGGTCGCGGGTCGGTGGCACCAGCAGGAACCCGCGGACGAGGTCCTCGCGGTCGAGGTCGCGCGCCGCGAAGATCGTGTCGGTCTCGTGCCCACTGGCCATGGACGCCACGTGCCGCACGAGCATCGCGCGGCTGCGCGGATCGGTGATGTCGGCCTCGAACTCGGGGAAGTAGGAGATCACCGGGTCGTCGAGCCGTATCAGCCCTTCGCCGGCGGCGATCCCGGCGGCGGTCGCGGTGAAGCTCTTGCTGATCGAGTAGAGGAGATGCGGGCGTTCGGGGGCGTACGGCGCCCACCAGCCGGAGGCCACCACATGGCCGTGCCGCAGGATCATCAGGCTGTGCGGCTCGATGTCGCGGGCGGTGTCGAGGGCGTCGAGGAAGGCGAGGACACCGGAGGCGTCGACGCCCTGGGCGGCGGGGGAGCTCGAGGGCAGCGGGCGGGCAGACATACGGGCATCCTCTCCCGATACCCGGGCACCTCGCCGAGACATTTTTCACCGGGCGTGCGTCCGGCCCTCGCGGTCCACCGGAGTCGTGCCCCGTCCGTCCCGTTTTCCCCACCCGTGTCCGGGGACTCGGCCCCTATGGTGCAGATCGGATACACGATGATGACCGAGCAGGCCGGCCCCCGTGAGCTGGTGGACCACCTGGTCCGCGCCGAGGAGGTGGGCTTCGACTTCTCCGTGACCTCGGACCACTACTTTCCGTGGCTGCGTTCACAGGGTCACTCGCCGTACGCGTGGAGTGTGCTGGGCGCGGCCGCCCAGGCCACGTCGCGGATTCCGCTGATGACGTACGTGACGTGTCCGACCGTCCGCTACCACCCGGCGGTGGTGGCCCAGAAGGCGGCCACGATGCAGCTGCTGTCCGAGGGCCGGTTCCGGCTGGGGCTCGGCTCGGGCGAGAACCTCAACGAGCATGTCGTGGGCGGCGGTTGGCCGCCCGTGGACGTGCGGCACGAGATGCTCGCGGAGGCGGTGGAGATCATCCGCGCGCTCTTCAAGGGCGGCCATGTCAACCACCGCGGCACGCACTTCGACGTCGAGTCGGCCCGGCTGTGGGATCTGCCGGACCAGCCGCCGCCCCTCGGCATCGCGGTCTCCGGGGAGCAGTCCTGCGAGCTCGCGGGCCGGCTCGGCGACCTGGTGATCGCCACGGAGCCCAAGGCGGGCCTGCTGGAGGCGTTCGACCGGCACGGCGGCGAGGGCAAGCCGCGCGTGGGGCAGCTGCCGGTGTGCTACGACCCCGACCGGGACACCGCGATCAAGCGGGCCCACAGCCAGTTCCGCTGGTTCGGCGGCGGCTGGAAGGTCAACTCGGAGCTGCCGCACCCGGACTCCTTCGAGGCGGCCACCCAGTTCGTCACCCAGGACGACGTCGCCGACTCGATCCCGTGCGGCGACGACCCGGACGCCTTCGTGGAGGCCGTGCGACCGTACGCCGAGGCGGGGTTCACCGAGATCGCCCTGGTGCAGATCGGGGGCGAGACGCAGCTGCCGTATCTCGACTGGGCGGAGAAGACGCTGCTGCCCGCGCTGCGGGACGCTCTCGGCTGACCGCGCGTCCACCCCACCGCACGGGGCGGCGCCGGATGCGGCCGGAACGTCGCCCGCGGGTGCCATAGGCTGCTGGTCTGCATTTTCGCCTTCCAGCAGCCTGTACAGGAGAGTCATCCGTGAGCCTGGCGATCGTCCCGTCCGAGACGTCCCCCGTGCCCCTGTCCGACCTCGTCGCCCGCGACGCGCGCGAGTTCGGGGTCTACGCGCGGACCGGGGGGTGGGCCTTCGGCCTGATGGTGGCGCGCAGCGTGCGGCCCGGCGGGCAGAGCGCGGGTGAGACGCCGAAGGTGTCCGCGAAGGAGTTCGCCGAGCTCGCCGGGTGCTCCCCCGAGCGCGTCATGCGCTACTACAAGGCCTGGGACCGGGCCGCCGACGACGGTCTCGTCCCGCACTTCGAGGCGCTCGCGCCGGGCCAGGAGGTCCAGCTGCCGGACGCCGACGTGTGGATCGGCTACTACGTCTCCCGCAACAGCGCCACCTCCGAGCGCGGCACCGCCATCGCCGAGGCCGCGGAGGCCGAGGGCATCCGTCCGACGAAGGCCCTGGAGGTCGCCGAGAACCCCACCGCGCTGCGCGCCGCGATCCTCGCCGACCCGTCGACGGCCCGCGCGGCCCGCCAGGCCCTCCTCGACCGGGTCATGGAGGACCCGGACCTGCAGGCCGAGTTGGCGCGGGACGTCGTGCGCACCGACGACCTGAAGAAGGCCGTGGCCAGTGAGAGCCGGGCGGCCGACCGCATCGACTACGTCCGCCAGATCGCGGAGTCCGGCCAGATCAAGACCCCGGCCGGACAGACCGTCGACGCGCCCGTGGACCTGCGCCAGGAGGCCGAGCGGCACCTGTCGCTGATCGACGAGCTGGAGGAGGACGAGGACACCGGCGAGTGGGCCACCGAGGCCTACGGCACGATGAAGTCGCTCGTCGCCGAGGCGGTGGAGGCCGACCCGGAGCTGCGGGTGCGGGAACGCCGGACGAAGTTCTACAGCAGCCTGCAGAAGGCGACGAAGGTCTTCGAGGAGCTGACCTTCGACGATGTGCAGGAGTTCGTCGAGGACGACATGGTCCAGCAGTTGGAGGAGCTCCAGCAGGCCATCTCCAGCTGCATCGCGGCACTGCGCGGGGCGCAGGGTGGCGGTACGGCGCCGCAGCAGTAGCCCTCACACAACCGACGCGCCACCGCTCACTCCGTGTAGCGGTGGCGTGTCCACAGGGGCAGCACGAACCAGCACGCCAGGTACCAGACGACCACTCCCGAGACCAGGTAGGGCACAAAGCCGTCGTGGGTGGCGACCCGCAGGATCAGCAGCAGCGAGCACGCCGTTGTCGCGAGGAGCAGGATCAGGCCGACGAAGGTCAGCCGGGACGCCCACTCCACGGCCTTCGGCTTGATGCGCCGCCCGGACACCAGGCGGTGCAGGGAGACGGGACCGATCAGGGCGCCGGTGGAGGCGGCGCCCAGCACGACCGTCACGATGTAGATGGTCTGGTCCGTGTCGTCGAGGGTGTCGTACTTCGGTGTGAAGACGACCGTGAGCAGGAAGCCGAACAGGATCTGGACGCCCATCTGGGCCACCCGGACCTCCTGGATGAGCTCGCCCCACATCCGGTCGGCCCGCTCGTCCTCCGTCTCGTCGCGTCCCGTCCGTCTTTCCTTCTCGGTCATGCGGGCCGGGTATCCCGGGCGCCGAGCCCTCAAACGGCGGGGCTCCGGGAGCGGCGGGCGGCCGCCCCGGAGCCGCGCGGGTCTACCAGCGGTTCTCGACCTGGTCCTTGATCCGCCGGTCGTAGAGGTCCGCGATCGCCGCGAGCGTCGCGTCGGACAGCTCCGGCAGCGCGGCGGCGGCCGCGTTGGCGCGGGCCTGCTCGGGCGAACGGGCGCCCGGAATCACGGTGGTCACGCCCGGCTGCTGGATGATCCAGCGCAGCGCCAGCTGGGCCGGTGTGAAGCCGTCGGGGGCGAGGGCTGCGAACTCGACGGCCGCCTCCACACCCGACTCGTAGTCGACGCCGGAGAAGGTCTCGCCCTGGTCGAAGGACTCGCCGTGCCGGTTGTAGGTGCGGTGGTCGTTCGCCGGGAAGACGGTGTCCTTGGTGTACTTGCCCGACAGCAGGCCGGAGGCCAGCGGGACGCGGGCGATGATGCCGACGCCCGCCTGCTCGGCGGCGGGCAGCACCTCGCGCAGGGGCTTCATGCGGAACGGGTTGAGGATGATCTGCACACTCGCGACGCCGGGGCGGGCGATGGCGGTCAGCGCCTCCACGCAGGTCTCCACGCTGACGCCGTAGTGGGCGATGCGCTCCTCCGCGACCAGGGTGTCCAGCGCGTCGAACACCTCGTCCGTGGAGTAGACCGGCGTCGGCGGGCAGTGCAGCTGGACCAGGTCGAGGCGGTCCACGCCGAGGTTGCGCCGGGAACGGTCGTTCCACGCGCGGAAGTTGTCCAGGACGTAGTTCTCGGGGATCTGGTCGACGCGGCGGCCCATCTTGGTCGCCACGAAGATGTCCAGTTCGGGCCTGCCGCGCAGGAACGTGGCGATCGTCTGCTCGCTGCGCCCGTCGCCGTACACGTCGGCCGTGTCGAAGAAGGTCACCCCCGACTCGACCGCCGCCTCCAGCACCGCCAGGGCTTCCTTGTCGTCGACGTCTCCCCAGTCGGCGCCCAGCTGCCACGTACCGAGACCGACGACGGATGCCCGCTGACCCGACCTACCGATTACACGCTCGTCCATGGCGTCAGTGTGTCATTCGTCAGCCGGGTGCGCGGAACGGCCCCCCTCCGCGCGCCTACCTGTGAATCCGTCACTCACACGGGTGAATCGGCTCGACAGGCCGACGGCGGCTGTCAAGCCGGTACCTAGCGTGAACCCGTGAACGAAGACTTCAGCCGCAGGGGCTTCCTCCGCACCGCCGCCATGGCCGCCGTACCGACTCTCCTCGCTGCGGATCCGGCCGTCGCGGCACAGGAGTTGCCGGAGTTCCCGGCGGATGTGGCGCTGTACCGCTCCGCGTACCGGAACTGGGTCGGCGAGATCACCGCCGACGGGCTGTGGGCCTGCGCACCGGCCGGCCCGGACCAAGTGGTCGCCGTCGTCAACTGGGCCTGGCGGCACGAATGGAGAGTCCGCGCCCGGGGTGCCTCGCACGGCTGGTCACCGCTGACGATCACGCAGGGCACGGAGTCGGACGCACCGGTCCTCCTCGTGGACACCGCCTCCCATCTCACCGGCCTGTCCCTGGAGTCGCCGACGTCGGTACGCGTCGGCACCGGCGTCACCCTGGAGGCCCTGCTCTCCTACCTGGAGGAGCACGGCCTCGGCGTCACCGCCGCGCCCGCTCCCGGCAACCTCACGCTGGGCGGCGCGCTGGCCATCGACGCGCACGGCACCGCCGTACCGGCGCGGGGCGAACAGCGGCTGCCGGGGCACACGTACGGCTCGCTGAGCAATCTCGTGCTGTCGCTGACGGCCGTCGTCTGGGACGAGGACAGCTGCGCGTACGTGCTGCGGACGTACGACCGCGACGAGCCGGACTGCGCCGCGCTGCTCACCCATCTCGGCCGCTCCCTGCTCACCGAGGTCGTGCTGCGCGTGGGCGCGGACACGAACCTGCGGTGCGTCAGCCGTACGGACATCCCGGCCGACGAGCTCTTCGCCGCGCCCGGCACCGACGGACGTACCCTCGCGAGCTTCCTGGACCGGGCCGGGCGCGTCGAGGCGATCTGGTTCGCCTTCACCGAGTTCCCGTGGCTGAAGGTGTGGAGCGTCTCCCCCACCCGGCCGCTGACCTCGCGGCACGTGACGACGCCGTACAACTACCCGTTCTCCGACATCGTCCCGCGCCCGGTGGCGGAGCTCGTCGGGCACATGGTGTCGGACGGGGCCTGGTATCTGGCGCCGGTGCTCGGCAACGCGCAGTACGACGCGGCCGCGCTCGGGCTGGTGGCGACGCTGTCGGCTGACCTGTGGGGGCCGTCCAAGAACACGCTGCTGTATCTGCGGCCGACGACGCTGAGGATAGCCACGAACGGGTACGCGGTGCTCACCAGCCGGGCCCAAGTGCAGCGCGTGGTCGCCGAGTTCACCGCTTTCTACCGGGAGCGGCTCACGGCGTACGCCGACCGGGGCCGGTTCCCGGTCAACGGCTCGGTGGAGATCCGGGTCACCGGCCTCGACGATCCGGCGGACGTCGGCGTGGAGGGGGCGCGCACCCCGCTGCTGTCGGCGCTCAGGCCGCGCGAGGACCGTCCCGAGTGGGACACCGTCGTGTGGCTGAACATCCTGTCGCTGCCGGGAACGCCGCACGCGGAGGAGTTCCTGAGCCAGATCGAACGGTTCCTGCTGCGCACCTTCGAGGGCGAGTACGCCATGACCCGCGTCGAGTGGTCGAAGGGGTGGGCCTATACGAGGGACAGCGCCTGGAGCGACGGCGAGGTGCTGGGCACGGTCGTGCCCGGGTCCTTCGGGGAGGACGTGTGGGGGCATGCGGCCGGGGTGCTGGACCGGCTCGACCCGCACGGCGTGTTCGCCAACGCCTTTCTCGACCGCCTGTTGCGGTGAGGAGCGGCTACTTGCCGGAGGCCAGCGCCCTGGCCTGCACGGTGCGCGCGACCTTCGGACCGAGCCGGCGCTTGAGGCGCCGCAAGGCCTCCACCTGCTCGGCCGCCCGGTCGATCCGGTAGTACAGCTGGGGCGGCAGGTACGGCATCAGGGGCGAGTGGCGCTGGCCGAGCAGGGCGAACATCTGCTGCGGGGGCAGCCGGATGTAGCGGGGCAGGTTCTCGTACCACTCGGCGCTGTAGTGGGCCGCGCTCTGGACGGCCAACAGGGCTTGCTTGCGCTCCTGTTCGTAGCGGGCGAGGGCCTGTGGGAGGGCGGCGTGCTCGTGCAGGGCGCCGGCGAGGGCGATGGCGTCCTCCAGGGCGAGGGTGGTGCCGGCGCCGATGGAGTAGTGGGTGGTGTGTGCGGCGTCGCCGACGAGGACGAGGTTGTCGCGGTGCCAGGCGCGGTTGGTGACGGTGCGGAAGGTCCGCCACTGGGACCCGCCGCCGTCGGCGCCGGAGCGGCCGACGAGGGGGTGGCCGTCGAGGACGTCGGCGAAGACCCTCTCCAGCAGGGCCACCCCGTCGTCCTCGTCCGCGGTGTCGAGGCCGAGACCGGTCCAGGTCTCGGGGGCGCATTCGATGACACAGGTGCTGCCTTCGGGCCCGAAGCCGTAGCCGTAGCACCAGATCCAGCCGTGGCCGGTCTCGACGAAGGTGAAGGTGAAGGCGTCGAAGACCTTGCTGGTGCCGAGCCAGATGTAGCGGTTGCGGCCGCGTCTGGTCCGGGTACCGAAGTGGTCGGCGTACTGGGTGCGCAGGGTGCTGTGGACTCCGTCGCCCGCCACGACCAGATCGGCGACGGGCAGCTTCTCCGGCATGATCTCGTGCTCGAACTCCAGCCGTACGCCCAGCGAGCGGGCGCGTCCGGCGAGGATCTCCAGCAGCCGGTGGCGGCCGATGCCGTGCCCCGTGTCGCCGGAGCGGCGGGTCGTGCGGCCCCGGACGTGGGCGACGCCCTCGTTCCAGCGGACCGAGCTCTCCTCGATGGCGCGCGCGGACACGGGGTCGTGCTCGTGCAGCTTGTCCAGCAGTCCGCGCCAGTACGTGACGCCCACGCCGTAGGTGGAGCCCTCCGGGTTGCGCTCGTGGACGGTGATGTCGTGGGACGGGTCCCGTAGCTTCAGCAGGATCGAGAGATACAGGCCGGCGGGCCCGCCACCGACGCAGGCGACCTTCACACACACCCCTAGAAATGGTCTAAAACGGTCATATCACTTTGCAGGGTAGCAAGGCGGGTGCGCCTGGCCGGGACATTCCGGATCGCGCCAGTTTCGACCGGTGAGGCAGGCCACTGTCGACACACCCGCCCGCGAAGGACCATCCGGATCGCGATTCCCAGCAGAAGGAATTCCCGGTTCCGGGCCCCCGGGGCGCCCTCCACGGAAAGATCATCTTCGTTCAACTCTGTACGACATGTGCACACTTGTCCGGATCGGAGCCAACCACTCCCGACCGATTTCTCCCGCTCTCGTCCGGCCCGATAGGCATGCGGAGTCGCCAACCGAACCAACCCAGGAGGTCCGCATGCCGGAACTCAGCCGTCGCCGTGCGCTCACCGCCGCGGCCGCCCTCGCCACCGCGGCCGGCGTCCAGACGCTCACCGTCCCCGCCGCGTCCGCCGCCGGACACGACCACCACGCCCCGGCGTCCTTCGACGAGGTCTACAAGGGCCGCCGGATACAGGGGCGGCCGGCCTCGGGTGGCGGCCACCAACATCACGGCGCCGGCTACTCCGTGTTCGTGGACGGGGTGGAGCTGCATGTGATGCGCAACGCCGACGGCAGCTGGATCAGCGTCGTCAGCCACTACGACCCGGTACCCACCCCGCGCGCCGCGGCCCGCGCCGCCGTGGACGAGCTCCAGGGCGCCGCACTCCTGCCCTTCCCCGCCAACTGACCTGCCCCACCCGCACTTTGGAGCATCCGCACCTCATGACTGTCCGCAAGAACCAGGCCCTGCTCACCGCCGACGAGAAGCGCCGCTTCGTCGCCGCCCTTCTGGAGCTGAAGCGCAGCGGCCGCTACGACGCGTTCGTCACGACCCACAACGCCTTCATCGTCGGTGACACCGACAACGGGGAGCGCGTCGGCCACCGTTCACCGTCCTTCCTGCCCTGGCACCGCAGATTCCTGCTGGAGTTCGAGCGCGCGTTGCAGGAGGTCGACGCCTCGGTCGCGCTGCCGTACTGGGACTGGAGCACCGACCGCTCGATACGGTCCTCGCTGTGGGCGCCCGACTTCCTCGGCGGCACCGGG
Organism: Streptomyces sp. NPDC093591; assembly: GCF_044764885.1. Taxonomy (NCBI): domain Bacteria; kingdom Bacillati; phylum Actinomycetota; class Actinomycetes; order Kitasatosporales; family Streptomycetaceae; genus Streptomyces; species Streptomyces sp. NPDC093591. The sequence goes on along the minus strand of NZ_JBIWIY010000025.1, from coordinate 100,876 downwards.
CGCAGCCGGGACGGACAGGTGATGGACGGGCCGTTCGCCGCGTCCACCGGCAACTGGCCGATCAACGTACGGGTCGACGGCCGTACGTTTCTGCGCCGCTCGCTCGGCGCGGCCGTGCGGGAGCTGCCGACCCGGGCCGAGGTGGAGTCCGTGCTCGCCATGCCGACGTACGACATGGCGCCCTGGAACAGCGGGTCGGACGGTTTCCGCAACCACCTCGAAGGCTGGCGCGGCGTCAATCTGCACAACCGGGTGCACGTCTGGGTCGGCGGACAGATGGCGACGGGGGTGTCCCCCAACGACCCGGTGTTCTGGCTGCACCACGCCTACATCGACAAGCTGTGGGCGGACTGGCAGCGGCGGCATCCCGGCTCGGCTTATCTGCCGGCCGCCGGGACGCCGAACGTGGTCGACCTGGGCGACACGATGAAGCCGTGGAACGACGTGCGTCCCGCCGACCTGCTGGACCACACCGCGCATTACACGTTCGACGCGGCCTGAGGCGCCGTACGGACCGTCCGTATGGACCGCCGTACGGACCGCCTCCTTCGGACGATCCGTCAGGCCTCGGCGGTACGGCAGTCCGGGTGGCCCCAGCCCTGGGGGTTCTTGGCGATGGGCTCGCCCGCCGCGTAGCCGCGGCCGCAGATACAGCGGCCGGGGAACTTGGCCTTGATGGTGCGGGAGGAGCTGCCGTTCTTCCGGGGCGCGGCGGCCTTGCGGCGCGGGGCCTTGGCCGACGGGGTGTCCGGGGAGGGCGGCGGCTCGGGTGAGCCGAGGTCGCTGCCCGCGGACTCCTGCGCGGTGGCCGCCTGGCTGGCGGCGCGGTCGGCGAAGTCGTTCAGCGGGTCGCCGTCGACCTGGTGGGCGGGGACGTAGCGGAACTCGACGGTGCGGCCGTCGAGCAGTTCGTCGATGCGTACGACCAGGTCCTGGTTGGCGACGGGCTTGCCGGCGGACGTCTTCCAGCCGTTGCGCTTCCAGCCCGGCAGCCAGGTGGTGACCGCCTTCATGGCGTACTGCGAGTCCATCCGGATCTCCAGCGGTACGCCGGGGTCGGTCGCCGTGAGCAGGCGTTCCAGTGCGGTGAGTTCCGCGACGTTGTTGGTGGCCCTGCCGAGCGGGCCCGCCTCCCACCGAGAAGGGGTCTCCTTGCCGTCGGCGACGACCCAGGCCCAGCCCGCCGGCCCGGGGTTTCCCTTCGAAGCCCCGTCGCACGCGGCCACAACTCGTTCAAGCATGCGCCGATCATGCCATGGGTGGACCGGGTGCCAGGTCGCGGAGCCGTTCAGGAGACGGCACTGAGCTTGGGCATGTCGCCCTCGGTCGTGCGGGTGTCGATCACCGAGAAGTTCGCGCCCTGCGGGTCGCTCAGCGCCGCGAACCGGCCGAAGGGGCTGCTCATCGGGCCGAAGCGCAGCACGCCGCCGAGCTTGGTGGCCTTGGCGACGGCGTCGTCGCAGTCGGGGACGTTGAAGTAGACGTTGATGTACGGCGGGACCTCGGGCGGGAAGTCCTCGGTCATCTTCATCCGGCCGAGGGCCATGGTCTCCTTGCCGAGGGTGTAGAGGCGGAAGTCGATCGCGTCGTCCTCCATCTGCTGCTGCCCGTAGCCGAAGACGGCGGGGAAGAAGGCGTCGGACTTCTCCGGTTCGCGGGTGAAGACCTCCGCCCAGCAGAAGGCGCCGGCCTCGTCCATCGCCGTTTCGAAGCCTTCGTGGGCGCCGGCCTGCCACACACCGAAGACGACTCCGCCGGGGTCGCGGGCCAGGCACATGCTGCCGAAGTCGCCGACCGCCATCGGCTCCATCAGGATCTCGCCGCCGTTCTCACGGATCGTGGCGGCGGTCGCGGCGACGTCGGAGGAGGCGAAGTACAGACACCACTGGGACATGCCCTCCTGGCCCGGCATGGGCGGGACCACCGCGGCGGCGGCCTTGCCGTTCGCGTAGGCCTGGGTGTAATTGCCGTACTCCGACGACGACTCGCCGAAGGTCCAGCCGAGGACGTCGCCGTAGAAGTTCTTGGCTCCTTCGACGTCGCTGAACATCGCGTCGGCCCAGCAGGGGGTTCCTTGAGGTTGCACGGCCATGGCTGCGGCCCTCTTCCGGCTTGGTGAGTTGTCCGGATTCTCACGCTAGTCACCCGTGAGTCCGGTCGCGCGCCGAATGACGGCTTCCGTTCCAGACTGGGACACGGAGAACGGCGACGAAGGGGGCGCGCTATGCCGGACGGGACGATGCGCGCGTGGTCGGTGGTCGAGCCCGGGCCGGTGGAGGAAGGGGCCCTGCGGCTCGTCGAGAAGCCGGTGCCGGTGCCGGAGGACGACGAACTGCTGGTGCGGGTGCGCGCGAGTGGGGTGTGCCGGACGGATCTGCACATCGCGGAGGGGGAGCTGCCGGTGCGGCGGCCGGGGGTCACGCCCGGGCACGAGGTGGTCGGCGAGGTGGCCGAGGCCGGGGCGGCGGTGCGGGGCTTCGACGTCGGGGAGCGGGTGGGGGTGGCCTGGCTGCGGCGCACCGACGGCACCTGCGTCTACTGTGCGCGCGGCGCCGAGAACCTGTGCCCGGCCTCGCGGTACACGGGCTGGGACGCCGACGGGGGTTACGCGCCGTACACGACCGTACCGGCCGCGTACGCCTACCGGCTGCCCGGTGGTCTCGACGACGTGACGTCCGCGCCGCTGCTGTGCGCCGGGATCATCGGCTACCGCGCACTGCGGCGGGCGGCCCTCCCGCCGGGCGGGCGGCTGGGGCTGTACGGCTTCGGGGGCAGCGCCCATCTGTGCGCGCAGGTGGCGCTGGCCGAGGGCGCCACCGTGCATGTGCTGACGCGGGGCGCGGCGGCGCGGAAGCTGGCGCTCGGCCTGGGTGCCGCCTCGGCACGCGACGCGTACGAGATGCCGCCGGAGCCGCTGGACAGCGCGATCCTGTTCGCGCCGGCCGGCGACCTGGTCCCCGTCGCGCTGCGGGCCCTCGACCGGGGCGGCACACTGGCGATCGCCGGGATCCACCTCAGCGATGTCCCGGCGCTGCGCTACGACAGCGAGCTCTTCCACGAGAAGCAGCTGCGCAGCGTCACCGCCAACACGCGTGAGGACGGCCGGGAGTTCCTGGCGCTCGCCGCCGAGCACGCCGTACACGCCACCACGCACGCGTATCCGATGTCGCGGGCCGACCGGGCGCTCGCGGATCTCAAGGCCGGGCGGTTCGACGGGGCGGCGGTGCTGGTCGACGACCTGTCCTGAGCGTCCCACCCCAGCGCGCGGGGGCACAGATGGGGAGCGGGATCACTCACGGTGTGCCCACTGCCTCGTACGGCAGGTTTGGCACCTCCAGGGCCTGAAGTCGCCCCGTTCACGCCCTGACCCTGCCGCCTCCCCCGCTGTTGGCTGGTACCGCGCTTGGCCAGCCCCGCTCACCTCCCAGGAGGGAATGTGTCCACACCGGACAGCGCCACCGGTCCCGTCATCGACGAACCCGATCCCGAACCCCAGTCCGACGGTCAGCTCACCAGCCTCAGTACCCAGGCGGCCCGGCAGCTCGCCACGACCACCAAGTCCGAACCCCAGATGCAGGCCATCAGCTCGCGCTGGCTGCTGCGGATGCTGCCCTGGGTGGACGTCAAGGGCGGCACCTACCGGGTCAACCGGCGTCTGCAGTTGCGCGTCGGCCGGGGCCGGGTGCAGTTCGAGCAGAACGGCGCCGACGACATCAAGGTCATCCCCGAGACGCTCACCGAACTGCCGGTGCTGCGCGGCTACTCCGACACCGACGTCCTCAGGGAGGTCGCCACCCGTTTCCGGGTGCGGGAGGTCCGCGCCGGCCAGGTGCTCGTCGAGGCCGGGCAACCCGTCACGGAGGCCTACCTCGTCGTGCACGGCCGGTTCACCCGCTTCACGGAAGGCAAGTACGGCGAGGAGGAGATCCTCGGCGTCGTCACCGACGGCGACCAGATCGGTGACGAGGCCATCGGCCGACACGACCCGCTGTGGCTGAGCTCGGTGCGGGCGGAGACCGCGGGTGTGCTGCTCGTGCTCCCCTGGACCGTGGTGGAGGAGTTCACCGACCGGGTGCCGTCCCTCGGGGCCCACCTGGAAGCCTATGCCGCGCGCCAGAGCCTGCCGATGAACCGCAAGGGCGAGGCCGACGTTCCCGTGCAGGCCGGCCACAGCGGCGAGCCGACCATCAACGGCGGCTACGTCGACTACGACCTCGCCCCGCGCGAGTACGAGCTGTCGCTGACGCAGACCGTGCTGCGCGTCCACACCCGGGTCGCCGACCTCTACAACAACCCGATGGACCAGACCGAGCAGCAGCTGAGGCTGACCATCGAGGAGATCCGCGAGCGCCAGGAGTGGGAGCTGGTCAACAACCGGGAGTTCGGGCTGCTGCACAACGCCGACTACGGGCAGCGCATCAGCACCTTCACCGGGCCGCCGACCCCGGACGACATGGACGAGCTGCTGTCGATGCGCCGCAAGACCAAGCTGTTCATCGCCCATCCGAAGGCGATCGCGGCGTTCTTCCGGCAGTGCAACCGGCGCGGCCTGGTGCCCGGCACGGCGAGCGTGGAGGGCCACGAGATCCCCGCCTGGCGCGGTGTGCCGATCTTCCCCTGCAACAAGATCCCGATCAGCCCGCAGCACACCAGCAGCATCATCGCGCTGCGCACCGGAGAGGGCGACCAGGGGGCCATCGGGCTGTACCAGACCGGGATCCCCGAGGAGTACCAGCCCGGTCTGAACGTGCGGTTCATGGGCATCGGCACCAACTCGATCATCCGCTATCTCGTCACCGCGTACTACTCGCTGGCGATCCTCGTGCCCGACGCGGTCGGAATCCTCGAGAACGCCCAGATCGGCCGGACGGCCGAGTGACCGCGTGGAGCACGTCATGAGCACGTCCGCCTTCTCCCTGCCGGGCCCACCGAAGGTGGCGAGCACTCTGCGCCCCACCCGCCGCGGCGGGGCGATTCCGGGGCTGCGGTACCGGCAGGTCGCGCCTGCCGACCCCGGCAAGGCCGCGGAGGTCGACCGCAGGCTGGAGGCCTGGGCCCGGCGGCTCGACCTGTTCCCCGAGGCGTGGAAAGGGGACTTCTCGGGGTTCCAGTTCGGCCGGGCCGTGGTGCTCCAGCATCCGGAGGCGGCCGATCTGGACCGGCTGACGGTCGCCGGTGAGCTGCTGCTCGCCGAGAACGTCGTCGACTCCTGCTACTGCGAGGAGGACGAGGGCCGGGGCGGGGCGCGCCGGGGCCTCGGGGGCCGGCTGATCATGGCCCAGTCGGCGATCGACCCGTACCACGGCATTCCCGAGCTGGAGGAGGAGTGGCGGCACGGCGTGCGGGCCGACGGTCCGCTGCGTTCGTACCACTTCGCCCTCGCGGACTACGCCGCCTTCGCCACGCCCAGCCAGACCGACCGTTTCGTGCACGACATCGCCCGGCTGCACCTGGGGTATCTGGCCGAGGCCGCCTGGGCGGAGACCCGGTACGTGCCGCGCGTGTGGGAGTACCTGGTCATGCGGCAGTTCAACAACTTCCGTCCCTGTCTGTCGATCGTGGACGCGGTGGACGGCTACGAACTGCCCGAGCCGGTCTATGCCCGGCCCGAGATCCAGCGGATCACGGCGCTCGCCTGCAACGCGACCACGATCGTCAACGACCTGTACTCCTTCACCAAGGAGCTGGCGAGCGACCCGACCCACCTCAACCTTCCGCAGGTCATCGCCGCGAACGAGCGGTGCGGGCTCAAGGCCGCGTATCTGAGGGCCGTCGAGATCCACAACCGGATCATGGCGGCCTTCGAGGAGGAGTCCGCCCTGCTCTCCGCCACCTCGCCCCTGGTCGAGCGCTACGCCCGGGGCCTGTCCGACTGGGTGGCCGGCAACCACGAGTGGCACGCCACCAACAGCCACCGCTACCACCTGCCCAACTACTGGTAGAGCGCGACCGCATGACAGAACGTCAGACACAACGGCACGAGGAGTCACCGTTGACCATCGCCCCCGAAGCCCGCACCGCCGCAGCACCGGTGCCGTCCCAGTCCACGTACCAGACCCGCGTCGCGGACTACTGGAACGCCGAGGAGAACCCGGTCAACCTCGAACTCGGAAAGATCGACGACCTGTACCACCACCACTACGGCATCGGCGCCGCCGACCGCTCCGTGCTCGACGAGCCCGATCCGGGACTGCGCCGCGAGCGCATCACCGCCGAACTGCACCGGCTGGAACACGCCCAGGCCGAACTGCTCGCCACCCATCTGGGCCCGCTGACGCCCGCCGACCGTGTCTTCGACGCGGGCTGTGGACGCGGCGGCGGCAGCGTGGTGGCGCATCTGCGGTACGGCTGCCAGGCGGACGGCGTCACGCTCTCCGCCAAGCAGGCCCAGTTCGCCAACGAGCAGGCCCGCAAGCGGGACATCGACGACCGGGTCCGCTACCACTGCCGCAACATGCTCGACACCGGGCTGCCGTCCGGATCGTTCGCGGCGTCATGGAACAACGAGTCCACGATGTACGTCGAGCTGGACCTGCTGTTCGCCGAGCACGCCCGGCTGCTGCGCCGCGGCGGCCGCTATGTGGTGATCACCGGCTGCTACAACGACACCTACGGGCGCGCCTCCCGCGAGGTGTCGCTCATCAACGCCCACTACATCTGCGACATCCACCCACGCTCGGCGTACTTCCGGGCCATGGCCCGCAACCGGCTGGTCCCGGTCCATGTGGAGGACCTCACCGAGGCGACCCTCCCCTACTGGGAGCTGCGCCGCGAGGCCGAGCACCTGGTGACGGGCATCGAGGACACGTTCCTGGACGCGTACCGGAACGGCAGTTTCCAGTACCTGCTGATCGTGGCGGACCGCGTCTGAGCGACCGTCAGGTCCGCGTCGACCACAGGCGTTCCGTGGCCGACGCGGGTCTTCCCCCGTCGGCCCGGCTGTGCTTGCCTGGGGAACCGTTTTCGGTGTCCGGGGCGGGAGTCGCCGTATGCGCAAGCCGTGGGTCGTCGGGGTGCTGCTGGCCGCCGTGCTCTTAGGGGCGTGCGGGGACCCGGCGTCCGAGCCGGAGGCCGCGCCCCCCGAGGTGCCTCGGGCGTCGGCCACCACCCACCAGCGGGCGCCCGCCTCGCCCGGCACCTCCGCCACGGCGCCCGCCGCACAGGCGCCCTCCGTGCTGTATCTGGGCGACTCGCTCGCGATGGAGGCGCAGAAGGTGCTCGGGCAGGAGCTGCGCCGCGACCTGCGGGCGACGTACACGAGCGCCCCGTACTCGGGCACCACCGTGTGCGACTACCTCGAGGGCACGGGCGAGCGGTCCCTCGTCCCGGTCGCGGACAAGGCGGCCACCCTGGTGCGCAAGCTGCGGCCGGACTTCGTGGTGCTGCAGTTCTGGGGCAACGCGTGGGGCTACACACCGTGCATGGACAAGATCACCTACGACGCCTCACCCGAGAAGTACTTCAAGCGGTACGCGGCCGACGTGAAGCGGCTCGCCGACCAGATCGCGGCCGCCGGGGACGCACGCATCGTCTGGGTCGCGCAGGGCCCGGACCCGATCACCCCCGACCGGGTCCGGCGCGTCAACGCCCTCTACGAGGCACAGGCCGCCGCCTCGGGGGACCTGGTCGCCGACGCGGGCAAGGCGGTGAGCGCGGCCGGGGCGCGCTATTCCTGGGTCCAGTACCTGCCGTGCACCGCGTACGAGCGCGCACACGCCGAGTACTGCACGCAGCCGGGCCGCGATCGGACGGCGCTGCACCGCGACGACGACTACCTGCACTTCTGTCTGGCGCCGACGACGTCGACACCGAAGCCGTGCCCGGTGCGCTCGCCCGGGATCCTGCGGATCGCCCTGGCGATCACTCGGGCGATCCGCGAGAATCCGTAGGCCGGGCTCACTCGCCGGCGTAGGCCTTGTCCAGGGCGGCGATGTCGAACTTGCCCATCGCCATGAACGCCTCGGTCACGCGGGCCGTCTTCGCCGGGTCCGGGTCGGTGATCATCTCCTGGAGCCGGTCCGGGACGACCTGCCAGGACACGCCGTACCGGTCCTTGAGCCAGCCGCACGGGCCGGGCTCGCCGCCGTTCTCGGTGAGCTTGGCCCAGTAGTAGTCGATCTCCTCCTGGTCCTCGCAGAAGATCATGAAGGAGGTCGCCTCGGTGAACTTGAACTCGGGTCCGCCGTTGAGCCCGAGGAACTTCTGGCCGTTGGCCGTGAACTCGACGGTCATCACGCTGCCGGCGGGCTGCATCGCGCCCTCGGGGTAGCGCGCGATCTTGCCGACGCTGGAGTTCTTGAAGATCGAGACGTAGAAATGGGCGGCCTCCTCGGCCTGGCCGTCGAACCAGAGACACGTGGTGAAGCCGTCGGTTGCCATGAGTACCTCCTGGGCGAGCGGAACGCTGTCATCTGTGTCGACCGATCCTCGCCCCGGAACTCATCGGTCGCGTGGCCCGTTAATCCAGATGGCCGTTACACCCTTCGGCACTAGCATCCCGTTCATGACGCCTTCTCCCGCCGACAGCGGCATTCATCCCTTCCGCATCGCCATACCGCAGAGCGACCTGGACGATCTCCACCGCCGCCTCGACGACACCCGATGGCCCGACGAACTTCCCGGGGTGGGATGGGCGTACGGGGTTCCGTCGGAGTATCTGCGCGAAGTGGTGCGGTACTGGCGGCACGAGTACGACTGGCGGGCCGCCGAGGCGCGGCTGAACGAGTGGCCGCAGTTCACGACCGAGATCGACGGCGCGCATGTGCACTTCGCGCACATCCGCTCCCCCGAGCCGGACGCCACCCCGCTGATCATCACGCACGGCTGGCCGGGGTCGATCGTCGAATTCCTCGACGTCGTCGGCCCGTTGACGGACCCGGCCGCGCACGGCGGCGACCCCGCCGACGCCTTCCACGTGGTCCTGCCGAGCATTCCCGGCTTCGGGTTCTCCGGGCCCACCCGGGAGAGCGGCTGGGAGGCGCGCCGGATCGCGGACTCGTGGGTGGAGCTGATGAGCCGCCTCGGCTACGAGCGGTTCGGCGCCCAGGGCGGCGACTGGGGCGCGGGCATCTCCCGCGAGCTGGGCCGGGTCCACCCCGACCGGGTCATCGGCATCCACCTCAATCTGCTGCCCGGCTCACAGGCGGCCACCGAGCCGACCGCCGAGGAACTGGCGGCGCTGAGCCCTGCGGAGCAGGAGCGGGCGCTCACCTCGTGGCACCGGTGGTCGTACTACCTCCGGGAGCAGGCGGGCTACTTCCATCAGCAGTCCACCCGGCCGCAGACCCTGTCGTACGCGCTCACGGACTCGCCGGTCGGCCAACTCGCCTGGATCGTGGAGAAGTTCCAGGAGTGGACCGACTCCGAGCATCTGCCCGAGGAGGCCGTAGACCGGGACCAGATGCTCACGAACGTGATGCTGTACTGGCTGACGGGCACGGCGGGTTCGTCCGCCCGGGTCTACTACGAGCGCGCGCACGCCGAGGGCGACCGCGTCGCCGCCCCGCACGAGCCCTCGACCGCCCCGACCGCGGTGGCGTCGTTCGCCGGCGACCCGCAGATCCCGCTGCGGCACAAGGCGGAGCGCACGGAGAACATCGTCCATTGGACGGAGTTCGACAAGGGCGGGCACTTCGCTTCGATGGAGCAGCCGGACCTGCTGGTCGAGGACGTGCGCGCCTTCTTCCGGCAGGTGCGCGAGAAGGACTGACCCGGCGTTCTGTCCATGCTCTGCCCGTGGCGAATCTGCCGCGGGCAGAGAAACCGCCTTCCGGCCTCATCCGCGGTCAACAGTGGAGTCGACGGCATCCGCGCCACGACGAGGAGAACCGATGACACCACTGAGCACACTCGCTCCGCGGGCGGAGGAGGGCGACACCCCTCCCACCCGCTTCGACGACCAGCTCGCGTCCCAGCTGCTGGCGCAGCGCATCGTCCTGCTGGGCACACAGGTCGACGAGGTCTCCGCGAACCGGGTCTGCGCCCAGCTGCTGATCCTGTCCGCGGAGGACCCGCGCACCGACATCGCCCTGTACATCAACAGCCCGGGCGGTTCGGTGCACGCGGGCCTCGCCATCTACGACACGATGCGGCTGATCCCGAACGACGTCTCGACGCTCGCCATGGGCTTCGCGGCCAGCATGGGCCAGTTCCTGCTGAGCGTCGGCGCCGAGGGCAAGCGGTACGCGCTGCCGAACGCGCGGATCATGATGCACCAGCCGTCGGCGGGCATCGGCGGCACCACCGCGGACATCGAGATCCAGGCGGAGAACCTGGAGTTCACCAAGAGGACCATCGAGCGGATCACCGCGGAGCACACCGGCCAGAGCCCGGAGACGATCTCCCGGGACGGCGACCGCGACCGCTGGTTCACGGCCGAGGAGGCCAGGGAGTACGGCATGGTGGACCGGGTGGTGGAGTCCCTCACGGACGTCCGCCCGGCTTCCTCCCGACGACGGATGGGGCTGTGAGATGGGGACCTACACGATTCCGAACGTCGTCGAGCGCACCCCGCAGGGCGAGCGGTCCTACGACGTGTTCAGCCGGCTGCTGTCGGAGCGGATCATCTTCCTCGGCACGGAGATCGACGACGGCGTCGCCAACGTCGTCATCGCGCAACTGCTCCATCTGGAGTCGGCGTCGCCGGAGAGCGAGGTCGCGATCTACATCAACTCCCCCGGCGGCTCGTTCACTTCGCTCATGGCGATCTACGACACGATGACGTACGTGCAGGCGCCGATCTCCACGTTCTGCGTCGGCCAGGCGGCGTCCACCGCGGCCGTACTGCTGGCCGGAGGGGATCCGGGCCGGCGGTTCGTGCTGGAGCACGCGCGTGTGCTGCTCGGTCAGCCGGCCACCGGCGGCAGCCGGGGCGTGGTGTCCGATCTCGCCCTGCAGGCCAAGGAGATGGTCCGGATCCGCTCGCAGGTCGAGGAGGTGCTGGCCCGGCACACGCACCACGACATCGCGACCCTGCGTGCGGACATGGACCGCGACAAGGTGTTCACCGCGCAGGAGGCGGTGGCGTACGGGCTGGCCGACGAGGTGGTGAGCCGGCGCCTCGTGCGGGTCTGAGGCGCCGGCGCATCCTCAGGCCGCCAGGCACATCCCGTCGTACGGCGCACCGGCCCTGCTGCGGCCACCGTGGGGCATCCGGCGGCTGGTGATCCGGACGAGCTCGCCCTGCGCACGCGACAGCAGGTCGCCGAGGCCGAGCCCGAGGGCGTGGGCGGCGGCCGCGAGGACCTCCGAGGAGGCCTCCTTGCGGCCCCGCTCCACCTCCGAGAGATACGGCATGGAGATCCGGGCCGCGTCGGCCACGTCCTTGAGCGTGCGCTCCTGGGTCAGGCGCTCGCGGCGCAGGACGTCGCCGACCAGGTCGCGCCACAGGGGTTCCTTGGTCTCCCCCTGCGGTGACGGAGCGGCGGCGGGACGCGCGGCAGGCGGGCGCAGCGGAATGACGCGGGCTTCGTTCGGCGGTTGGTTGCTCACTTCTTCAGACTAGGTTCCCTGGCCCCGCTGGGAAGGGATCAGCGTTCTGCTCTGGGGAGAATCGCCGGGCGGGCAGGGAGGGGGCCGGGCAGGGCCAACTCATCCTGGCGCCACCGGTGTTCGGCCGGTGCGTCACTCGTCGGTCAGCCGCAGCAGTGCCCGCACCCGCTTGCCGACCGGCACCTTTTCCACGGTGACCTCCGCCGCGAGGGCGTGCACTATCTCCAGGCCGTGCCGGCCGATCCGTTCCGGGTCCTTGGGGTAGCGGCGGGGCAGGGCGGAGCTGCTGTCGTACACGCAGATCATCACCGCGTCGTCCGTGCCCTCCAGGTCCAGGATGTACGGGCCGTTGCTGTGCCGGTCGGCGTTGGTGACCAGTTCGCTGACCACCAGGAGCACCTTGTCCTGGGCGGGCTCGCCGATCGTCGCGCACCACTCGGTCCTGAGCCGGCCCAGGAACCGTGCGGCGAAGGACCGCGCCTCGGCGATGCATCCCGGTTCACCGCTGTAGTGCGCCGCCCGCCGAAGCGGTTCCACGGGCACGTCGAAACCAGTCGGAATCACTGCCCCGTCCACGTGCTCGATCATGCGTTTCTCTCTCGGAAGCCGGCCCTGGCCGGACGCTGCTGCACCAGTCCTCGTACCCAGTGCGGAGCCGCGCAGTCTCCCTGCAGGTGGCGCTGTACGTCACAGCGACGGAGGGGGCTCCGCCGGCGGGAGAGCCACTCGTCCGGCAGGCCGACGCGGACGGACCTCCCGGAGGGCGCCCCGCGGCGGCGCTGCTTAGCGTGGGCAGGGTGAGCGTGCCGACCCCCACTCGTCCGGCCGTGGCCGGCCATGGCTGGGTGCAGGCCCTCGCGGCGGTGCTGGCCGGGCTGGTGTCGATGGGGGTCGTCGCATCGCTGGGGCTGTGGGCGGCCGGGGCCGCGGAGCTTCCGGACAACGCCTTTCCGCGGGTCGTCGCCGCGACCGTGGTCACGGCGGTCGGCGGCACGGTCGAGCTCTCCGGGGACGCCGGTGGGCTGGCCGAGACCGACGCCGGGCTGACCGTGATGCCACTGTCCGTCACGCTCGTCGGAGCCCTCGTCCTGGCCGCCGGTTTCCTGCGGCCGCTGCGGCACCGGTCGGTCAGCGGCGCCGGGGATCTCGCCGGATGGGCGGCCCGGATCGCCGTGCTGTGGTCGGCCGGGCTGGTCGCGCTGGCCTACGCCGCCCGCCAGACCTTCTCCCTCTCCCTCGGCGACCTCGGGGAGGACGTCCTGGGCGACCTCGGTGACCTGTTCGGCATCTCACCGGAAGTCGGCTTCACCACGGACGTCCCGGCGACCGTGTTCTTCGGTCTGCTGTGGCTGGCGGGCGTGCTGGTGGTGGCCCTGCCGGTCTCGCGCGGGACTCCGCTGCCGGGCCGGCTGCCGCGCTTCCAGGAGGCGGTACGTCCCGCCGCGTACGCCATGGTGGTGCTGCTGCTGGCGTGGGTCGGGCTGGGTGTCGTCGTCGGCCTGGTCGTCGCGGCGACACGCGGGCACGCAGCCGAGACGCTCGCGGTGATCCTGCTCGGAATGCCGAACCTGGTGTGGCTCGCCCTCACGATCGGGCTCGGCGCGACGTGGAACGGCCGGGTGGAGGGGCCGTTCGGGCTGCCCATGCCGCATGTCCTCGACGAGGTGCTGCGCGGCCGGGACGACGCCGCGCTCAATCTGGGCACGCTCGCCGAGCACGACAGCCGGGTGTGGTGGCTCGTCGCCGTCGACTCGGCCCTGCTGCTGGTCGTCGCGTTCGTGCTGGCGAGGCTCTCACCCGCCCGGATGCGCGCCTGGCAGCACGCCGTCCACATGGCGGCCGCTCTCGCACTCACGGTCCTGATGATCTGCCTCGTCGGCCGGATCTCCGCGCACTACGGCCTGTCGGTCCTGGGCATCGGCGACCTGGGCGGGGATCTGGGCGGTGAGCTGGTCCTGAGGCCCGAGGTGTGGGCCGCGTTCGGCCTGGCGCTGCTGTGGGGGCTGGTCGCCGGGTTCCTCGGCGGGGTGGCGGCCCGGCGGGTGCGGCACGGGGGCGAGGGCGCGGCGCCGCGGGAAGGATGACATCCGCCCGAGGGCCGGGGCGGTGCGGAAGAGAGGGCCGCCGTCGGCGGTGGGCGGGTCCTTGAGCGCCGTTCGGCGAGGTGGACCGGCTGCCGGGCCAGTACGCAGGAAGGGGATCGCCGGTGTGGCGCCGGATCGGCGCGCCGTGTCGGGCGTCGCGGCTGTGCGGCTTCACGCGATGGACACGAACAGCGCCGGGATGGTCCGCTGCATGCGCAGCGCGTCCACCGACTCGGCGAGCAGTTCGTACTCGGTGGTGTCGTCGCTCACCGCGAGCCTCACCAGTCGACCGGCCGCCAACTCGTCGGCGACCAGCTCCTGTTGACCGACGTCACCGCACCAGTTGCGCAGTACGGCCGGCACGTCGGGCACGGTGTCGCCGACCGGGACGAGCGCGCCGGGCGGGAAGTGCTCGGCGTCGGGTTGCGGGTCTAATCGCTCGGCGATCCAGGAAGCCCGGTCGCGTAACCACCACAGGGCGAGGGCCAGGGTGGGCGCCCTGTAGGTCCCCAGGGGTACACCGATGCGCCGTCCGCCGCAGACTCCGTATGCGGTGACATGGCACAGGAACTCGTCGTGCACGTAGCCTCCCCCGTGTTGCCGTGTTCGCCTCTCGGCGGACCTCGCTTTCCATGCGGCTCGTGAGCGGTGTGTAAGGGCGCCGTCGCCCCATGTGAGGCACCCTCGTAGTCGAGTATGTTCACTACTGAAACACTGTCACCACGACTTTCCGGCCAGTCTCCTGGCATATTCACAGCCGGTGTTGGCCGAAATACGGCGGGTACACGTCAACCTCGGGGAACGACCGGGCATTACCTCGGGAGTAATCGAGCTTTCCGCACCGGGCGGGCATCGTGGCGCTACCGGGTCGCCGTGACCGGCATCCGGGTTCCGACCAGCAGTGACGACCTCATCGACGACCTCGTGGAGGCTGATCGCCATGCCCGCGTCCACCGACCGCTACGACATCGCAGTCGCCCGATACTTCGAGGCCTGGAACGCCCGCGAGCCCGGTGAGCTGGCCCGGGCGGTCGCCACCGCGTGGACCCCGCAGGGCGGCTACACCGACCCCCTCGCCGACGTCCGCGGCCATGAGGGGATCGTGGCCGTCATCGCGGCGGCGCAGGCGCGCTTCCCCGGTTTCACCTTCCGGCTCACGGGCTCCGTGGACGGCCACCACGACACCGCGCGCTTCTCCTGGGAGCTGGCACGGGAGGCCGGGGATACCCCCTCTGGGGGAGGTTCGGCGCCGGTGGCCGGGTCCGATGTGATCACACTGGACGCCGAGGGACGGATCCTGTCCGTCCTGGGATTCCTCGACCGGGTGCCCGCTCAGGCGTGAGCGATGAGTTCCGTGCCTCGCGGCGGTCTGACCTCTGAAGGACGTACAGACCGCCGCGATGGAGGACACCATGACCACGAGCGGGAACATGGCCACGCACGAGAAGTTGGACGCGGAATTCACCGCCGTCCTGCTCAAGAGCCCCAGCAAGGGCGGCTGGACCTATGTCGTCTGGCCGGAGTCCGCCGACTTCTTCGGCACCCGCGGGCTGGTCAAGATCCGCGGGACCGTCGACGGACATCCGTTCCAGAGTTCGTTCATGGCTCTCGGAGACGGCACCCACAAGCTCCCCGTCAAGGCCGATGTGCGCAAGGCCATCGGGAAACAGGAGGGCGACCGGGTGACCGTCCACCTCACGGAACGGCTCGGCTGACGGAACGGCTCAGCCCTTGATCACCGCGTCGATCCGGGCCAGCTCCTCCGCGTCGAAGTCGAGGTTGCGGGCGGCGGCGACGCTGTCCTCGATCTGCTGCGCACTGCTCGCGCCGACGAGCGCCGAGGTCACCCGGCCGCCGCGCAGGACCCAGGCCAGCGCCATCTGAGCCAGCGTCTGGCCGCGGGACTTGGCGATGTCGTCGAGGGCACGCAGCTGACCCACCAGGTCCTCGGTGAGCCTGTCCGAGTTCAGGAACGGGCTGTCGCTCGCGGCCCGCGAGTCCTCCGGGATGCCGTCGAGGTAGCGGCCGGTGAGCACGCCCTGCTCCAGCGGGGAGAAGACGATGGAGCCGACCTGAAGCTCGTCGAGCGTGTCCAGCAGTCCGGATTCCTCCGGGCCACGGGCCAGCATCGAGTAGCGCGGCTGGTGGATGAGGAGCCGGGTGCCCAGCTCGCCCAGGATGCGCGCGGCCTCCCGGGTCTGCTCGGGCGAGTAGTTGGAGACGCCGACGTAGAGCGCTTTGCCCTGCTGCACCGCCGAGTGCAGCGCACCCATCGTCTCCTCCAGCGGAGTGTCCGGGTCGGGGCGGTGCGAGTAGAAGATGTCGACGTAGTCCAGGCCCATCCGCTTCAGGCTCTGGTCGAGCGACGACAGCAGGTACTTGCGCGAGCCCCACTCGCCGTACGGGCCGGGCCACATGTGATAGCCGGCCTTGGTCGAGATGATCAGCTCGTCGCGGTACGGCGCGAAGTCCGTCTTCAGCGCCTCACCGAACGCCGACTCGGCGGCGCCGGGCGGCGGGCCGTAGTTGTTGGCCAGGTCGAAGTGGGTGACGCCGAGGTCGAAGGCGCGGCGCAGGATGGCCCGCTGGGTCTCGACGGTGCGGTCCGCCGGGCCGAAGTTGTGCCACAGTCCGAGGGACAGCGCGGGGAGCTTGAGGCCGCTGCGTCCGGTGCGCCGGTAGGGCATGTCCGCGTAGCGGTCGGGGTGTGCGGTGTACAACGCGACTCCAGAGGGGTTGGCACACGGAGGACGGTTCCTGAGAACCGGTATTCCAGTCGGTATCCACTCTTTCGCGACCTGCGGGCAGTGGTCCAACAGGTAAATCCGATGGGATTCAGCGGATACGCTGCTCAATCATGGAACTACGCCATCTCCAGCACTTCGTGGCGGTCGCCGAGGACCAGCACTTCACCCGGGCGGCCGAACGCCTGATGGTGTCCCAGTCGGGCCTGTCGGCCTCGATCCGGGCACTGGAGCGGGAGTTGCAGACCCCGCTGTTCGTACGGACGACCCGCCGGGTGACGCTCACCCCGGCCGGCCGGGCGCTGCTGGGCGAGGCGGAGCGGATCCTGGCGCAGGTGCGGGCGGCCCATGAGGCGGTGGCCGCGGTACAGGGTGTGCTGCGCGGGATGCTGGCGCTCGGGTCGGAGCAGTGCATCGCCGGGGTGCATGTGGCGGGGCTGCTGGCGGCCTTCCGACGGCAGCATCCGGACGTGGAGATCTGCCTGCGCCAGGCGGGTTCGGGCGCGCTCGCGGAGGAGGTCGCGGCCGGGCGCCTCGACATGGCCTTCGCCGTACGGGCCGCGCAGGAGGACACCGACCAGCTGCGGGTCGTACCGCTGACCGGCGAACCGATGACCGTCCTGTGCCATCCGAGCCACCGGCTCGCGGCCGCCGGGGCGGCGGTCACTCCGGAGGAGCTGGGCGGGGAGGTCTTCGTCGACTTCCACCCGGACTGGGGCCCGCGCCGCACCACCGACGCGGTCTTCGCCGCCGCCGGGGTCCGACGGAGCGTCTCCCTGGAGGTCAACGACGTGCACAGCCTCCTGGACCTGGTGGACGAGGACCTCGGCGTGGCCGTCGTACCGCGCCACTTCCGGCACAAGCGGCGGTCGCTGACCGCGCTGCCCGTGAAGGTCGCCGACGAGAACGTCTACGAGACGGTCGCCCTGCTTCCGCCGCCGCAGGCCACCAGCCCGGCGGCCCGGGCCCTGATGACGCTGCTGGAGACGGAAGGCGCGTGACGGACGGGTGCGCGATGGTGGAGCCATGCATGCCAAGGACATCCTCATCGACGGATACAACCGCATCCAGGAAGAGGTCCACGCCGCCGTCGAGGGCCTCGGCCCCGACGACCTCACCGCCCGCCCCTCCCCCGACGCCAACTCCATCGCCTGGCTCGTCTGGCATCTCACCCGGGTCCAGGACGACCACATCGCCGACGCCTTCGACCTCGACCAGGTGTGGCTGACGCAGGACTTCCAGAAGACCTTCGGGCTCGACCTGCCACGCCATGACACCGGCTACGGGCACACCCCCGCGAAGGTCGCCAAGGTACGGGTCGACTCCGGTGACCTGCTGACCCGCTACTACGACGCCGTGCACGCCCAGACCCTCGGGGCACTGCACGAGGTGGCCGCCAAGGATCTGGAGCGCATCGTGGACGAGCGCTGGGATCCGCCGGTCAGTCTGGGCGTACGGCTGGTCAGCGTGCTGTCCGACGATCTGCAGCACATCGGACAGGCCGCCTATCTCCGCGGGCTGCTGAAGAGCTCCTAGCCGGCGAGCCGCTTCACAGCGCGGCCGCGTACCCCGGCAGGACGACATCCTCGATGAGGGCCTTGCGCTCGTCGAACGGGATGAACGCGCTCTTCAGGGCGTTCACCGTCACCGTGCGCAGGTCCTCGACGGTCCAGCCGGCCTGCTCGGCCAGCAGGGACATCTCGCGCGTCATCGTCGTACCGGAGACCAGACGGTTGTCGGTGTTGAGGGTGACGCGGAAGCCGAGTTCCTTGAGCGCGGTGATCGGGTGCTCGGCGATGGAGGTGGCGGCGCCGGTCTGGAGGTTGGAGGTGGGGCACATCTCCAGGGCGATACGGCGGTCGCGCACCCAGCCGGCCAGGCGGCCGAGCTTGCCGTCGACTATGTCGTCGGTGATGCGCACGCCGTGCCCGATGCGCTGGGCGCCGCACACCTGGAGCGCCTGGTGGATGCTGGGCAGGCCGTGCGCCTCGCCGGCGTGGATGGTGAACGGGACGCTCTCGCGGCGCAGGTGCTCGAAGGCGTCGAGGTGGTCGGCGGGCGGGAAGCCGTCCTCGGCTCCGGCGATGTCGAAGCCCACCACGCCCGCGTCACGGAAGGCCACGGCGAGGTCGGCGGCCTCGCGCACCCGGTCGAACATCCGCATTCCGCACAGCAGCGTGCCGACCCGCACCGGGGTGCCGGCGGCCGCCGCCTTCGCCATACCGGCGGCGAGGCCCTCCTGGACGGTCTCCACGACCTCGCTCATCGTCAGCCCGCCCCTGGTGTTCAGTTCGGGGGCGTACCGCACCTCGCCGTAGACGACACCGTCGGCGGCCAGGTCGAGGACGTACTCCTCGGCGGTGCGCAGCAGGCCCTCGCGGGTCTGCATGACGGCGAGGGTGTGCTCGAAGGTGGCGATGTAGCGGACCAGGTCGCCGGAGTTCGCGGCCTCGTAGTACCAGGCGGCGAGCTCGTCCGGGTCGGTGGTGGGCAGGGTGTGGCCGACCGTCTCCGCGAGCTCCACCACGGTGGCGGGGCGCAGGCCGCCGTCGAGGTGGTCGTGCAGGACGGCCTTGGGGAGGTGGCGGATCACTTCGGTGTCTACGCGCGTAGCAGTCATGGCGAGTCTTTCCTTGAGCCTTGAGCGGGGTGGTTCGGTGCGGCGGGAGGAGGAGCGAGCGAGGGAGGGAGGGAGGGAGGGAGGAGCGTAAGGCGGTTCAGTCGGCCGGCTGGAGCAGATCCCAGCGGTTGCCGTACAGGTCCTGGAAGACGGCGACGGAGCCGTACGGCTCGTGCCGTGGCTCCTCCAGGAAGGTCACGCCCGCGGCGAGCATGCGGGCGTGGTCGCGGGCGAAGTCGTCGGTGTGCAGGAAGAACCCGACGCGCCCGCCGGTCTGGTCACCGACCCGGGCGCGCTGCCGGTCCCCCTTGGCCCGGGCCAGCAGCAGACAGGCGCCCTCGTCGCCTGGCCGGACGACGACCCAGCGGGAGCCGTCCGGGCGCGGGGCGTCCTCGACGAGCCGGAAGCCGAGGGCTTCGGTGTAGTGGCGGATCGCCTCGTCGTAGTCGTCGACGACGAGGGTGACCAGGGCGATGCGTCTCATCGGGACCCTTCCGGGAGGTGCGATTGACGGGAGAGGTTATACGTAAAACGTCGCGGACGCCAGTCGCCCGCGGAAGGGGCCCTCGACTCCGGTCCGCAGACCTAGGACCCAGGCCCGAATCGAGGCGGGCCCCGGGCCCGATCCGCAGAGCCCGCTCCCCCGGTACCGTCCCGGCCATGAAGATCACCAAGCCACCCCGTGCACCCGAGCAGCGCAAGCGCGACCTCCTGGCCCGCCTGGAGAAGGAGATGGACATCTGAGTGGCCACGGCCGGCCCCGACGGGCTGCCGTGCCTGGTTCCGCTCTGGTTCGTGTGGCACGGCGAGTCCCTGTGGCTCGCCACCCGGCCGACCACCCCGACCGGACGCAACCTGAGCGACGGCGGGCGCGCCCGGCTGGCGCTCGGAGACACCTTGGACGTCGTCCTCGTCGACGGCGACGCGGAACTGCACACCGCCGACGATGTGCCGACCGCGGCGGCCGAGGCCTTCCTCACGAAGACGGGCTGGGATCCCCGGGCGGACGAGGCCGTGTACGTCTACTTCCGGGTGCGTCCACGCCTGGTGCAGGCGCGGAACGGGGAGCACGAGATGCGCGGACGGTATCTCATGCGGGACGGGGCGTGGGTGGTCTGAGCCGGGCGTACCGCTGCCCGACGTTCTTTTCACGCACGGGAGTTACCTGGGAGTAATCGCCGGTGGTTTGATGTGCGGCGCCACTCAGCCCTCACCCTCAGGGAGATCCAGTGACGCTCTTCGCACCGCGCCGCACCCCGGGCGCAGCCGTGCTCGCCCTCACGCTCGCCACCACCGGGCTCGCGGGCGCCGCGCCCACCGCCACGGCCGCCGACCAGGCACCGCCGCTGCGGGTGCTCTCGTACAACGTCTTCCTCTTCAGCAAGACCCTGTACCCGAACTGGGGCCAGGACCACCGGGCCGCGGAGATCGCGAAGGCGTCCTTCTTCCGCGGGAACGACGTCGTGGTGGTGCAGGAGGCCTTTGACAACTCGTCGTCCGATGCGCTGAAGTCCGCCGTGTCGGGCGAGTATTCGTACCAGACGCCGGTGGTGGGGCGGAGCAAGGACGGCTGGGACGCGACGGGTGGGGCGTATTCGTCGACGACGCCCGAGGACGGCGGGGTCACGATCCTCAGCAAGTGGCCGGTACTGCGCAAGGAGCAGTACGTGTACAAGGACGCGTGCGGGGCGGACTGGTGGTCCAACAAGGGTTTCGCTTATGTGGTGCTGAACGTGAACGGTGCCAAGGTGCACGTCGTGGGCACGCACGCCCAGTCGACCGACCCGGGCTGTGCCGCCGGTGAGGCCGCCGCGACGCGCAGCCGGCAGTTCAGGGCGATCGACGCGTTCCTGGACGCCAAGAGCATCCCCGCGGGCGAACAGGTCCTGGTCGCGGGGGACTTGAACATCGACTCGCGCACCGCCGAGTACGCCTCCATGCTCGCCGACGGCGGTCTGGTCGGGACCGACGCGCGCACCGGGCACCCGTACTCCTTCGACACGCGGGACAACTCCGTCGCCCGCGACCGCTACCCCGACGACCCGCGCGAGGACCTGGACCACGTCCTTCACCGCGCGGGTCACGCCCGTCCCCCGGTCTGGAAGAACGAGGTGGTCAAGGAGCAGAGCGTGCCCTGGACGGTGACGAGCTGGGGTACGGACTACACGTACACGAATCTCTCGGACCACTATCCGGTGACCGGGTACGCGGGCTGAGCGATGATCCGATGGCTGCGGCTCAACCGGTCTTCTGTCGCGCCGAGTCGAGCCGGGCCAGCTCGTCGCCGGTGAGGCGGAGCGCACCCGCGGCCACGTTCTCGACCAGGTGCTCGGGGTTGCCGGTGCCGGGGATGGCGAGGACGTGCGGGCCCTGGTGCAGGGTCCAGGCGATGCGTACCTGGGCGGGGCTCGCGCCGTGCGCCCGCGCCACGGCGACCACCTCGTCGTCGTGGGCGGCGGTCGCGCCCCGTTCCCCGGTGTCGCCGGCCACGGCGTAGAACGGTACGAAGGCGATGCCCTGCTCGCCGCACAGGCGCAGGAGTTCGTCGGCCTCGGGGTCGGGCCGGTCGAGCGCGTACCGGTTCTGCACGCACACCACGGGCGCGACGGTCTGGGCCTCGGCGAGGTGCCGTGGCTCCACGGCGGAGATGCCGAGGTGCCGGATCAGTCCCGCCTCGCGCAGTTCGGCCAGGGCGCCGAAGTGCTCGGCGATGGAGTCCTGCCCCATGCGGCGCAGGTACACGACGTCCAGGTGGTCGCGGCCGAGCTGGCGCAGGTTCTCCTCGACGTGGCCGCGCAGCTGGTCGGGGCGGGCCGAGGTTCCCCACGCACCGTGGTAGTCGCGGTGGGGGCCGACCTTCGTGGCGATGACCAGGCCGTCGGGGTACGGCGCCAGCGCGGTGTTGATCAGTTCGTTGGCCGAGCGAAGGGCGGAGAAGTAGAAGGCGGCCGTGTCGATGTGGGTGACGCCGAGCTCGACCGCCTTGCGCAGTACGGCGATCGAG
This sequence comes from Streptomyces sp. NPDC093591, assembly GCF_044764885.1. Classification (NCBI taxonomy): domain Bacteria; kingdom Bacillati; phylum Actinomycetota; class Actinomycetes; order Kitasatosporales; family Streptomycetaceae; genus Streptomyces; species Streptomyces sp. NPDC093591. Next base: position 78,934 of record NZ_JBIWIY010000025.1, on the reverse strand, counting down.
CGGCCCCGGTCGCTCGGCACCCCGTGGTGGAAGGCGGCACTGCCCGTGAGCCGCATCGCGCCGAAGCCGACGCGGCTCACGGACAGGTCGCCGAGCTTCCAGGTGCCCGCGGCATCCGCGGTGATCGTTTCGGAGGTCATCGGCGGAGTCTCGCACACGCCTCGGGCACCGGGGGCGTCAGCAGTACAGGTTGCCGCCCGGGGCGACCCCGAGGATCTGCGTGAACCGCTGGTAGGCGCTGACGCGGCTCTGCACCTGCGCCGGGTTCTTGCCGTCGCATTCCAGGGAGCCGTTGATGCTGCGGATCGTCTGTCCGAAGCCGGCCTGGTTGACCATGGCGTTGTGGGGGGTCATGGTGCCGGGGCCGCTCTGGGTGTTCCAGTACCACAGGCCGGTCTTCCAGGCGACGGCCGCCTCGTTCTGCACCCGCCAGGGGTTGCCCAGGAGGTCGATGCCGAGGGCGTCGCCCGCGGCCTTGTAGTTGAAGTTCCAGCTGAGCTGGATGGGGCCGCGGCCGTAGTAGGCGGCCTGGCCCGCGGGGCAGCCGTACGGCTGGTTCCAGTCGCAGTAGTGGGGGTAGTTGGCCTGGTTCTGCTCGACGATGTGGACCAGGCCGCCGGTCTCGTGGTTGACGTTGGCGAGGAAGGCTGCCGCCTCCTGCTTCTTCACCGTGTCGCTGCCGGTGTTGGCGAAGCCGGGGTAGGCGCTGAGGGCGGCGGTGAGGCCGCTGTACGTGTAGAACGAATTCCGGTTCGGGAACATCTGGTTGAACTGCGACTCGCTCACTACGAACCCGGCGGCGGACGCGCTCGGGGCGGGCTGGAGCAGCAGTGCGGCGGTTCCCAGCGCGAGTGAGGACAGCAGTGCGGCCATGCGGCGCCTCGACACAGGATCAACTCCTTTGCGGAGCACGGCCGCACCCGGACAAGGGCAGGGCGAAGCAGAGCCTTGCGCGCACGCGCCGACCAGGTCGGCCACGGCGTGGGGGCGGCCGTGGTGGGGGGTGTGGAGACACACTCAACCGCTTTGGTCTGCACCAGTCAATGGTACGGACCAATCAACTCGGGTGATCGGCCGAGGGAGTTGATGAGTGGCCCATCCGACTGATCGGCCGGCAGGCCACGACCGGCGGCACCAGCGGACTGACCGACATTCAGGGCTTCTTCGCCTACGCCCTCGACGACCCGGCCAACCGGCGGAGGGGTACTTCATCATCGCCGCCACTCACGCCGACCAGCGGCACGATCCGCCTGGACGGCGAGGACATCACCCGCCGCAAGCCGCACGAACGGGTCGCGCGCGGCACGGCGTACGCCCCGAGGGCCAGCAGTCGTTCCCGCACCTGTCCCCGCCGAGAACCTCCAGCTCGTCGCGGACGCGCGCAGGCGCGGCACGGAGACGGTCGGCGAGGGGCTGAACCTCTTCCCGGCGCTGCGGGCTCCGTCCAACCGCGGCGCGGGGCTGCTCTCCAGCGGTCGACGACAGCAACTCGCCATTGCCCGCGCCCTGGTGACGGAGTCTCGGCTGCTGTTCCTCGACGAGCCGACCGAGGGCATCCTGCCCGTCGGTGGTCGCCGAGATCGAGGAGACGATCCTCGCGCCGGCCGCGCGGAGCGGGCTCTCGGTGCTGGTGGTCGAGCAGCACGTCGGGGGCGCGACGCCGGGGGGCCAAGCAGTAGTACGTCCTGGCAGCCGGGCGGGTCACGTCCTTCGGTGAGGGCGGCGCGGAGGCCGAGGTGCGGTGCGGTGGGGGTTCAGCGTGTGAGGTCGCGGCGCCGGCGTTCGAGCCAGGCGCGCTCTGCCGGGCTCCCGGTGCGGGCGAGCGCGGCGTCGTAGGCCCGCACCGCCTCCACGTCCCGGCCCAGACGCCGCAGCAGGTCGGCGCGGACCGCGTGGAAGACGTGGTAGCCGTCCAGGTCGAGGGCGTCCACGAGGTCGAGGGCCACTCGCGCGCCCTCGACCTCGGCCACGGCCACCGCCCGGTTCAGGGCGACGACGGGGCTGGGGGCCAGCGCCATCAGCTGGTCGTACAGCTGGAGGACCTGGCCCCAGTCCGTGGCCTCGAAGGTGGGCGCGTCGCTGTGCACGGCCTGAACGGCGGCCTGGATCTGGTACGGCCCCGGCTGGTTCCGGCGCAGGCATCGCCGTACGAGGTCCTGCCCTTCCGCGACGAGGTCGCGGTCCCAGCGCTCCCGGTCCTGCTCGGGCAGCGGCACGAGCGCCCCGTCGGCGTCCTCCCGGGCGGGCCGACGGGACTCGACGAGGAGCATCAGCGCGAGCAGGCCGGTGACCTCGGGCTCGTCCGGCATCAGCTCGGACAGCAGCCGACCCAGCCGTACGGCTTCCGCGCACAGGTCGGGCGAGCCGCCGTACCCCTCGTTGAAGATCAGGTAGACGACGGCGAGGACGCCGTTCAGCCGGTCCGGGAGGTCGGCGTCACGGGGTACGCGATACGGGATGCGCGCGTCGCGGATCTTCGCCTTGGCCCGCACCAGACGCTGGGCCATGGTCGGCTCGGGCACGAGGAAGGCGCGGGCGATCCGGGCGGTGGACAGTCCCCCGAGGAGACGCAGGGTGAGGGCGACCCGGGCCTGGGGGGCGAGGGCGGGGTGACAGCAGGTGAAGATGAGCCGGAGCCGTTCGTCGCGCACGGGGCCCTCCTCGGGCGGTGCGTCGGGGGCGTGCAGCAGGGCGGCCTCGGCGTGCCGTTCGTCCCTCCGGGCCTCGCGGCGCAGCCGGTCGATCGCCCGGTTCCGGGCGGTCGTGATGATCCACCCGGCCGGGCTCGGCGGCACACCGGTCTGCGGCCAGCGCCGCACGGCCGTGGTGAAGGCGTCCTGGACCGCTTCCTCGGCGAGGTCGATGTCGCCGAGGAAGCGGACGAGGACGGCGACCGCGCGGCCGTACTCGGCGCGGAAGACGTCCTCGATGGCCGGGTCCGTCATCAGTCCCCGGCCTCGCCCATGAACGGCCGCACCTCGATGGGAAGCGTGGTCGCCAGCGCCGCCTTGCGCCCCCAGCCGAGGGCCGCGTCCAGGTCGGGCGCCTTGATCAGGCAGATCCCGCCGAGCATCTCCTTGCCCTCGGCGTACGGGCCGTCGGTGATCAGGACGTCGCCGTCGCGGGGCCGCAGCACGGTGGACGACTCCGGTCCGTGCAGTCCCCCGGCGAAGACCCAGGCACCGGCCTGCCTCAGCTCCTGGTGGAAGACGTCGAGGTCCTTGCCGATCTCGGCGAGCACCTCCGGCGGGGGCAGCTCGTCACCGACGGGCTGCATCACGCTGAGCAGGTAGTACTTCATGACGGCCTCCTTGACTCGTCGGAGCATCCCTCTGTGGCGCTCTCTCACCTCCTACACGAACGGCACGCCCTCGGATCGACACCCCGCAGGCCGGCATCGGAGGGATTCGCGGACGGCGACCGCGCCTACATCGTCATGAACCCGACGAGCTCTACACATAAAGAAGAAATAAGCGCAGAATATGAACTAGGCGGCGCTAACCGCATACCGCACCAGACGCGGTCAGGCCTGCAAGTCAAAGGAGACGAGTCATGGCCAACGTGCAGCCCACCAGAGGCGACATATCCGCCCACCCCGACGTATCCGAAATGCAGGCACGCTACGACCGCATGCTCGGCGGTCGTGACGTGGCGCTCGTGGACGGACCGGTGTTCCTGCTCGGTCTGTACTGTGCGGTGTCCCCCTGGATACTCCACTACACGACCAGCCAGCCTCCGCTCGTGACCCACAACCTGATCGTGGGCATCGCGATCGGCCTGCTGGCCCTCGGGTTCACCCGGGCCCCGGAGCGCATGTACGGCCTCAGCTGGGCCTGCAGCGCGATGGGTGTCTGGATGATCATCGCGCCGTGGATCGTCGGCGACAGCCCGGACGCCGGTGTCGTCGTCAACAACATCATCATCGGCGCGCTGGCCGTGATACTGGGGCTGATCTGCGCCGGTACGGCGGCCAAGAGCACCACCAGGTCGTGAGGCTCACCGGAGAGGAAGCCATGACGGCCGGTCCGCACCCGCGGACCGGCCCTTCTCTCGCCCTCCGCGGACCGCCCTTCTCCCGTCCCCGCGAAGCCGCCCCGTTCAACGAGCCGGCATCAGCCACGGCTCCTGCGGCAGCACATGGCCCGTCTCCAGGAGCGACTTGAGGTTGGACAGCACCGCCGGCCAGCCGGACGACACGTCGGCACGCGCACTCTCGTCCGGGAGGTCCTCGTGGGTCACGGTGAGGCGGACGATCTCGGCGTGCCGCTGGATGTCGAAGGTGACCCGGGAGTACTTGTCCTCCTGCCCCTCCTCGTCCGGGGCCGCCCAGGTGGTGACCAGGCGGCTCGGGCGCTCGCTCTCCACGACGGTGCCGACGACGTCGGCGACGCCGGAGCCGTCCGTCCGCACGTGTTCCCAGCGGGATCCGGGCCGCCAGTCCGAGATGTTGCTGTGGCCCCAGTAGGCGGCGGTCAGGTCCGCGTCGGTGAGCGCGTCCCACACCTTCTCGGGCGTGCTCTCGATGTAGGTGACGTACACGAAGGTGGGCTTGTCGTTCATGGCTTCCTCGGCTCGTCGTTTCACGGCGCCGAGCACGCGCAGGCGCGGGCGCTCGAACTTGTCGATCCACCGCTCCTGGATCTCCTGGAGCGGGACCGGATTGAGGTAGTGCAGCTTCTCCCGCCCCCGCCGCACCGTACCGACCAGGTTGGCGGCCTCCAGGACGGCCAGATGCTGGGTCACCGACTGGCGCGTCATGTCGATACGCGCGCACAGCTCCCCCAAGGTCTGCCCGTTGTCCTCGTGCAGCCGGTCCAGGAGCCGTCTGCGCGTGTCGTCGGCCAGCGCCTTGAAGACCTTGTCCATCCCCGGATCGCTCTCTGATCGCACACTCAACGTTATGCAGGCAATTACCTGCATGTCAATCGAGGCGCCCGAGGACGGCCTCCAGCTCGCGCCGGTGTTCCGCCACCCAGGCGTAAGCGCTGCGCACCTCGTCCGCGGCCCCTCGCTCCCGCAGCGCCACCATGGCCGGTTCACCACGCTCCGCGCCGGCCTCGACACCCCTCCAGCAGCGGTCCTGCCACCAAAGGATCACGTCGACGATGCCCTCACCGCCGCCACCCGGCCCGTACGCGTCACAGACGAGCGCGATGCGCCGGGCCGCTTCGGACACATCGGTGATGCGGGGTCCCAGATCCAGGTACTGCCAGCACACGTGCGCGAGGTCGTGGACGCGCTCGCCGGGCGCGGCGAGGTCCCAGTCGATGAAGGCGGTGGGCCGCCACTCGGCGCCGTCCACCGCGTACACCGTGTTCTTCGGGGCGAGGTCGTTGTGGCATACGACGTCCCGGCCGGCCGCCAAGGGCGTTCCGTGCGTCAAGTCATGGAAGCGGCGGACGAGTTGAGCCACGCGCACGAGCCCCGCGTCGGTGCACGCCACTGCCCTCTCCCAGGGAGTGACGGCCGCCCGGCCCTCGAGGTACCCGAACACCTCCCGGCCCCGCTCATCCATCCCGAGGTGGCGCGGCGCCCCGTCCCAGCCACGGCTCTCGAAGAAGGCGAGCAACTCCCGCACATACCCGGAGCGTTCGTGCGCGCTACGCCGTACGGTCGCCCCCACCCGCACTACCTCGTTGACGGCCCCGCCGCCGAGCTCCCACTCCGCCATCCACGCCTCCACCCATCAGCACCGGCCCGAGCCAAAACCCACTGGCACAGGATGCCCGCGCACGGGCACCCTGCCCGCATGGATCACGCGGAAGTACTGCTCATCGGAGGACGGGCCGGGGTCGGCAAAACCACGGTGGGCTGGGAGGTCTCGGCTCGGCTGCGGGCCGCGCAGGTCGCGCACGCGGTGATCGACGGCGACTTCATGGGCTCCGTCCATCCGGCGCCGGCCGGGGACGCGCGCCGGGCCGCCATCACGGAGCGGAACCTGGCCGCCGTGTGGGCGAACTACGCCGACCTCGGACACCGGCGCCTCGTCTACACGAACACCGTCAGCGTGCTCGACGAGGCGGCGCCCATGTTCCGCCGGGCCATGGGTGACGGCGTACGGCTCGTACGGGTGCTGCTCACCGCCACCGACGAGACGGCCGAACAGCGGCTGGCCGGGCGCGAGCTCGGCTCCGAGCTGGAGCACGAGGTGAGGGGCAGCGCCCGCAAGGCCCGGCTCCTGGACGAGCGGGCACCGGCGGACGTGGTGCGCGTGGCGACCGACGGCCGTTCGGTGATCGACATCGCCGCGGAGGTGGTGGCCGCCACCGGGTGGGGCACCACTGGTTGAAGCGGAACGGACTGTCCCTCCCTCCAGGGGGAACTCGCCTTACCGCGGGGGACAGGAGGAAGAGGGGCGAAATGGAGATCTCGGGCATCATCAGTGCCATCGTGATCGGCATCATCATTGGTGTGCTGGGGCGGCTCGTGGTGCCGGGCCGTCAGCGCATCGGGGTCCTGTGGACCATCCTCGTCGGCATCGTGGCCGCGCTGCTCGGCTCCGCACTCGCGGCCGGCCTCGACGTGGCCGACACCGACGGCGTCGACTGGATCGAGTGGCTCATCCAGATCGGCCTCGCCGCACTGGGCGTCGCCGCACTGGACCGGACGAAGGCGCGCCGCTGACGCAGAACGCGGACAGCCGGACGCATTGAGACGCGAAGACTCATAAAGAGAAGCGAAGACACGCAGAGACAGGGGCACACACGGAAGGCGGCACACGCGCAGACACGCAGCCGCGAAGGGACGGCGCGCCGACGGCATGCGGCGCGCCGTTCACGTGAGTGCCGCGGCCCGCATCGCGGCGAGGCCGTCGCGGGTCGCAGGGTGGGCAGGCGTCCAGCCGAGTTCCCGCTCCGCCTTCGCGGTGGACACCCGCAGCGTCGTCGACATCACCGTGTGCGCGTAGGACATGGGCCGCATCAGCCACAGCGGCACCGTCAGCGGTTTCGGCAGCCCGAACTCCTCGGCCACGCACCGGACATGGGCCCCGAAGCCCATCGGGGTGCGGTCGGCGATGTTGTACGCCTGGCCGGGGCGCCCGCGCTCGACGGCGGCGACCACCGCTCGGGCCGCGTCGGTGAGGTCGATCCAGGGCAGGACCCGGCCGTGATCGGCGGGCACGGGAAGCTGCCGCTTGCGGAGCATGGGCAGGAGGGCGTCGGTGCCGGCGGGGCCGTAGAACAGGCCGAAGCGCAGCGCGATGCCCTCCAACCCGGCGGTGCCGAAGGTGAGTTGTTCCTTGATGCGCATCGCCGCGATATGCCCCTCCAGCTCCGGGGAGCGGCCGCGCGGACCGAAGGGGTCGTCCTCGACGAGCACACGGTCGCCGTGGTCGCCGTACCCGTATCCGAAGACCATCGACTCCGCCACGAAGCGCCGGGCGCCGGTGGCCTGCGCGGCCTCGATCAGATGGACGGTGCCGTCGGTGCGCAGCGCGTTGGTGGCGTGCATGTCACGGTGGCGCATGGGCGGCTTGCGCAGCGCGGTCGCGGCGTGGATCACGGTGTCGAAGTGGTGGCCGTCGACGGCACGCAGCAGGGCGTCGCGGTTCGTCAGGTCGGCCTGGAGATCGTTGCGTCCGCCACGGCCGAGGCCGGTGACCTTGTGGCCCGCCTGGGTCAGGGCACGGGTGATGTGCCTGCCCAGGACGCCGCCGGCGCCCGCCAGGAGGATGCTCCGGCCGCGGCCGCTGTCGTTGCTCTGGTTCGTCGTCATGACCTTGCGACGGATCGAACGGGCGCGGATGTGACATCAGGTGGGTGTGACATGCCGACGGATGCGATCTGCCGGGAAATGTGACATTCCGGCCGGGTGACGCTCCGGCGAGGTGACCACTCGGCGTGATCGGCCCGCTGTGTCCCTACGGCGTGTACACGTACGGCGTCGTCGTGGTCAGCGGTTGAAAGCCGAGCCGTTCCAGAATGGGCCGGCTCGTGCTCATGGCGTCGACCTGGAGGTACCGGTATCCGCGGTCCACGGCGGCGCGTGCCCGGTGTGCGACCAGCGCGCGGTAGATGCCCCGGCCCCGCCAGGCCTCGACGGTCCCGCCGCCCCACAGCCCGGCGAACCGCGCCCCCGGCACGAGCTCCATCCGGGCCGCGCTCACCGGAGTGTCACCGGCCAGCGCGACCACCGCGACCACGGTGTCCGGATCGTCCGTGAGCTGGGCGAGCAGCTGGTGGCGGAGCCGGGAGCCGTCGGTGCCGAAGGCCTTCGCGTGTACCTCCGCGACGAGGTCGACGCCCGCCCGGTCGGTCACGGTGACTACGCGGATGCCTTCCGGCGGCTCCGCGTCCAGGTCCAGGTCGGCGGCCTCGCCGATCATCAGCGTCTCCTCGGGCCCGGACGTGAACCCGGCGGCCCTGAGCCGCTGACCGAGGTCGGCCGGGCGGTCATGACCGTAGACCTTCCACTCGAACTCGTGCCCGAGCTCGGAGAAGTGGGCGATCTGTGCGGCGATCGCCTCGTCGGCGCTCGCCTCGTCGAGGTCGGACCACACGACGCCGTTCCAGCCGAGTGCGGACGACACCTGGCGGATCACCCCGCCGGCCCTCTCGACCAGCGCGTCGGGACCGTCCGGCCGCGCGCCTTCACGCATGTCCCGGTCGAAGAGGGCGAGCACTGCGGCATGATCCATGGGGTCACTCCAGCACCCGGCCGCCGTCACGGCAACGCCTTTTCGACCCGACCGCACGCAGGCCGGGCGGCTGTAGGGTGCGCCGGGCAAGCCTCATCGCGAGGAGGACCGCAAGTCATGGTCGTGAAGTCATGGTCGTGAAGGACGACGAACTGCCGTACCTGCGCCGCTGCCTCGCGCTCGCGGTCCAGGCGCTGGAGGCCGGGGACGAGCCGTTCGGTTCGGTGCTGGTGGGGGCGGACGGCGTCGTGCTCGCCGAGGACCACAACCGGGTGGCCTCGGGCGACCGCACCCGGCACCCCGAGTTCGAGCTGGCGCGCTGGTCCGCCGCCCACATGACGCCCGAGGAGCGGGCGGCCGCCACGGTGTACACCTCCGGCGAGCACTGCCCGATGTGCGCGGCCGCGCATGCGTGGGTGGGCCTGGGGCGCATCGTGTACGTCGCCTCGTCGGAGCAACTGGCCGGGTGGCTGGGCGAGTTGGGGGTACCCGCCCCGCCCGTGCGGACCCTTGCGGTCCAGGAGGTCGCGCCCGGCGTGGTCGTGGACGGCCCGGTGCCCGAGCTGACGGACGACATCCGCGCACTGCACTTCCGCTTCCACCGGCGAACGGGCTGACGGGCCGGCGTTCACGAGAGCGGGACGCCGCAGCGGTGTGGGTGCTAGCCGAGTTCCAGGGTGGTGACGCCGAAGACGCGTTCCTCGGCGTACGGCCGCACCGGGCCCGTGTACATGCGTGCCGTCTCGAAAGAGGGGGTGAATCCGGCCTCCTCGGCGAGAGCCACGGCCGCCGCGTTGGGCTCGGGCACGTCGATGGCGACCTCGCGGCCGGCCACGTCGGCGGTCAGGGCGGCGAACACGGCTCGCGCGTCCTCGGCGGTGTCGGCGAAGAGCGGTCCGATACGCGGGCAGTCGTGGCCGGGGCGGATCACGCCGTAGCCGGTGACGCGGTCGCCGCTGCGGCGGACCACGGCGTGGTGTCCGCTGCCGGTGAGCCAGTGGGCGAGGAAGCGGGGACGGTCGGCGGGGGTGCAGGTGCCGTCGTACGCGGTGATGTCCGCGAGGTCCTCGGACCGTACGGCCCGCACATCCGCCGGCACCTCCAAGGCGGGCGCGGTTCCGGTGAACCGGGCTGTGCGGTGGGCGAGTTCGAAGCCGGAGCGGCGGTAGTTGTCCTGCTGGGCGACGACGCCGTCGAGTCCGATCGTGCGGCTTCCGGCGTGCGCCAGCGCGGTCTTCCAGGTGGTGAGGCCGTGGCCGCGGCCGCGCAGGTCGGGGCGGACCAGGTAGCAGCCGAGGAAGGCGTAGTCCGTGCCGTAGTTGACGACCGAGATCGCCGAGACGGGCTCGCCGGCGATCCGGCCGAGGAAGAAGCCGTCGGGGTCCTGGGCGAAGAAGGCCGGTCCGTCGGCGAGCCCCGGGTTCCAGCTCTCGTCGGCGGCCCATCCGCTGATGACCGGCCAGTCGTCGAGGCCGGCACGGGTGACGACGAGGTCTTCGGGGGCCGAAGAGGCCATGGGTGCGCTCCAATCCTTGGGGGCTTCGTATGCGCACGGTGAGCGACCGCGCACGCAGCATCCTTGCGGATCGTCCGGGAGGGCGCCACGGCGTGATCAAGCCGTTGACGGGTTCCAAAGGGCCCTGACCGTCCGGGTGTTCGGAACCTCGGCACGACGAAGGCCCCACCGCTCGGCAGTCCGGTGGGGCCTTCCGTGCCGCGTGCGAGACGCGGGGTCAGCGCACCGCCTGGGGACGGAAACGCCGGTACAGGATGGCGCCGCTCAGGACGAGAACCGTGCCGCCCGCCACGGCGGCGAGGGTCTGGTCCGCTCCCGTGTGGGCGAGGGCGGCCTCGGGTCCGTCCGGAACGAACGCGGACGGCACCGGACGCGGCTGGTGCCGGGTCGGCGGTACGGACGGCTTCGGCGTCGGCTTCGCGGTGTGCGCGGGCCGGTCGCCGGGAGTGTTCACGGACTCGTTGCCGGTCGCCGGGTTGCCGACGCCGACCACGTTCACCGTGTTGCCGCTGACGTTCACCGGGAGGTGGACCGGCAGTTGGATGGTGTTGCCGGACGCGACGCCCGGCGAATCCTTTCCGCGTCCCTCGGCCGAAGCTCCGCCGTTCGACGCGGTGCCCTTCTTGCCCCCACCGCCCTCGTTGGCGCAGCTGTTGCCCACGGCGGGGTTGAGCAGCCCCACCACGTTCACGGTGTTGCCGCACACGTTCACCGGGACGTGCACCGGGAGCTGGATGGTGTTGCCGGAGATCAGCCCGGGTGAGTCGGCCGCGGCGCCGTTCGCCGCGGAGTCGGCATACGCCGGCATCGTCACAGCCATCGCGCCGGTGGCGGCGAAGGCGATCACACCGTTTCGGGTAACCCGTCTCATAGGTTCCCTGCCTTCCAGACATGGTCGCGAGCACTCGCCCGCACCGGATAAAACGCCGATGAACCATTCGAGTTATGGCTTATCGGTCTTTCACCCCATCGAGCGGCATGGTTGTCGAACTGAGTGATGACTCCCCGTTCATCCGACTTGTGGTGCCGGGCATGCGCCCCGGCAAGCCGCCCCGCCGAGGGCGCCGCCTTCGACCACGCGCCCGCCGCGCCGCCGATGGCGGGAGGACTCACCGCATCACCGACGTCCGCGGGGCCGAAGTCACCGCGTCCACGCCTCGGGGCCGCCGCCACGCCACTCGATCAGCCTGGACCGCCGTACGTACTCCTCGTCGGCGTCCTCGATCCCCGCCCGGCGCAGGAACTCGGCGACGTCCAGCAGCCCGTACGCCATGCCGAGGAAGTGGTCACCGGCGCGGACCCGCCGACCGCCGTCCTCGGCGGGCGGGTAGATCGCGATGGGCTGATCGCCGTCCATGGCACCAGGGTGCGGCCTGCGTCGGCCGCTCGCATGCGGGGCTGCTGCGCCCGCCCGCGGGCGGGCGCGCCCCGCCGGGCTCGCTCCGGTCCGCCCGAAGCCGGTGCCGTCGGTGCAGGGTGTCCCGCTCGTCCGGAGGCGTGCGTTCCGGGGCCCCCTTATCGTGATCGAGGACGCCGTATCCCGGTCCGCGACGGGCGTCCCTGGAGGCATTGATGCTGGCCAAGCTGTCAACGCGGCCCTCGCTGCGGCGCTGCGCGGTCACCGGCGCTGTCGGACTGGTCCTGCTCGGCACGGGGCTGCCGACGGCCACGGACGGTGCCGAGCCCGACCTCACCCGCTTCTACCGGCAGAAGGTCACCTGGGCCAAGTGCCCGGGCGAGGGCCTGCCGAAGGATCTGCAGTGCGGCAAGGTCACCGTCCCCCTCGACTACGCCCGCCCCCGGGCGGGGACGCTGGATCTGGCGCTCGCCCGTTACCGGGCCACGGGCAAGAAGCAGGGCTCGGTGCTGCTCAACTTCGGCGGGCCGGGCGGCGCCGGTATCCCCGAGTTCGCCGCCGGCGGCAAGGACTTCATGGAGCTGACGGACGGCTACGACATCGTGACCTTCGATCCGCGTGGCGTCGGCAGGTCCTCGCCGGTCAGCTGCGGGGACGGCGAGGAGGACATCTCCGTGGCGGACGACGGCACGGAGATCGGCCGCGATCCGCAAGCCGTCCTCAAGCACTTGAGGAAGGCGGCCGACGCGTGCGCCCGGCACTCCGGGCCCGTGCTCCCCCATATCGGCACGGTCAACGTCTCGCGCGACATGGACGTGATGCGCCAGACCCTCGGCGACAAGAAGCTCAACTACCTCGGCTTCTCCTACGGAACGCGGCTGGGCGCGGTGTACGCCGCCCAATTCCCCGAGAAGGTCGGCCGATTGGTGCTCGACGGGGTGGACACGCTGACCGAACCGCTGACCGAGCAGGGGGTGGCAGGCGCCAAGGGGCAGCAGCAGGCGCTGGAGGAGTTCATCAACTGGTGTGTGAAGGACATCGCCTGTCCGTTCGGGCAGGATCCGCGCGAGGCCCGCAAGCAGGTCGTACGACTCGTCGACTCGCTGGACGAGGACCCGGTGCCGTCGGCGTTCGGTGAGCCGTTCACCGGGCAGGACCTGGTCGGCGCCATCGGACAGGCGCTCTACAGCGAAGAGTTGTGGCCCTCCCTGGAGCGGGCCCTCGCCTCGCTGGTCGAGGACGGCGACACGCACGCCATCGAGACCTTCGCCACCGGCGGGGCCGCACCCACGGCCCGGGAGAAGACCGATGGGACCGAGGAGACCCAGGACCCCGAGGGCGGTCTCGTCGACGAGGAGGAGATCCCGCTCGACAACCTCCCCGCGGCACTGATGGCGATCAACTGCGCGGACGATCCGGACCGCCCGACGGACGAGCAGATCATCGGCGATCTCGACCGGCTGCGCGCCGAGTACGAGCAGGCGTCACCGGTCTTCGGCGCGTACCGGCTCACGGGGGTGCTGATGTGCTACGGCCGCCCCAAGGGCACGGACTTCATCCGCGACGACGTCAAGGACGTACGTACGCCGAAGATGCTGCTCGTGGGCACCCGCGGCGACCCTGCGACGCCGTACCGCTGGACCCTGGAGACGGCGAAGCGACTCGGCCCCTCGGCCGTGGTCCTGGACAACAAGGGCAGCGGTCACACCGGGTACGCCTCCTCCAAGTGCGTGCACCGCAAGGTCGACACCTTCCTGCTGTACGGCACGCTGCCGGCCGACGGCAGCTCCTGCGGGCCGGAGGACGACGCGGAGTAGGCACGTGAGGGCGAGGGGATTGCCCCTAATGCCCGATCGGTGAATCGGCCCTATCGTGCTGTTATGGAGCACGCACTCAGTCCCACGACCCTCATCGAGCTGCGGCGCCCGCGCCCCTATCCGGCCGTGTCCGTGCTGACGCCCACGCATCGCCGAGAGCCCTATCGGGCCCAGGACCAGGTCCGGCTGCGCAATGTCGTGGCCGAGGCCAAGAAACAGCTGGAGGCCGATCCCTCGGTCACCCGCGAGCGACGGGCGGATGTCGAGCGACAGCTCGACCAGGCCCTCGCGGAGGTCGACCTCACGTACGCCGAGGACGGCCTGGTGATCTTCGCCGCCCCGGGCGAGCACCAGGTGTGGTCACTCGCCCGCACGGTGCCCGAGCGCGTGGTGCTCTCGGACACCTTCCTCACCCGCAACCTCGTCTCCGCGGAGGCCGCCGAGCGGCCGTTCTGGGTGCTCTCGGTCTCCCCCGACCGTGTCACGCTGTGGACCGGAAGCCCGGACCGCGTCACCGAGGCCCGTATCGGCGGCTTCCCGCTGACCAGGCGTTTCGACAACTTCGACGCCGAGCGCCAGGAGCGGATCGGCGACATGCCGAGCACGTTCCGCGACGAGGGCACCCGCCATTTCCTCAAGGACGCGGACTCCGCCATGAGCGCGATCCTCCGGGACAACCCGCGGCCGCTGTACGTCACCGGTGAGCAGGCGGCGCTGTCCCTGCTGGACGAGATCGGCGGCGTCGCCAAGGACGCGGTGCACGTCCCGCACGGCGGGCTCGCGCACGGCACGCACGAGGCGGTGTGGCAGGCGATCCGTCCGCTGGTCACCGCCGAGGACCGCAGGACCGCCGCCGCCGTGGCGCGGGAACTCGAATCGGCCCGTGGCCGCAAGGCGTTCGCGGCCGGTGTCGACGAGGTCTGGCGCAGCGCCCGCGAAGGCCGGATCCGGTTGCTGGCCGTCGAGGAGAACTACCGGGTGACGGTGCGCGGCGAGGACGGCGACCATCTCATCCCGGCCGAGAGCGGCGACCTCGACGCCCGCGAGGACATCGTGGACGAGATCGTCGAGCAGTGCCTGGAGACCGGCGCCGAGGTCCGTTTCGTACCGGACGGCATGCTGAGCGACGCCCAGGGGATCGCCGGGGTGCTGCGGTACTGACGCCGGGGCGATGAGGAGGCACAGCGGCGGCGGCCCGGTGACCTCCTCATCCGCCCGCCTACCTCACACGCCGCCGAAGAGCGAGCTCAGGCCGCGCTCCACGACCGCCCCGAGGTCCTCCTCACCGGTCGCGACCACCGCGTACGTGCGCAGCAGGAAGCGGTGCAGGGCGGAGGTGTCGAACTGGAGCAGCGCCATGCCGTACGGCGAGTGCAGCTCCACGACCGTGCGCTCCTGGCCGCACGGCCAGATGTGCACGTCACCGTCCCCGGCCGGCCCGCGCAGGCCCGCCTCCAGCAGGCTCCGGGCGAAGGTCCAGGTGGCCCCCTGGCCATCGAGGGAGACCTCGCCCGGGAAGTCCATGTGCACCGCCAGCGGGTCCGTGGAGGCGTACCGCAGCCTGGCGGGAACAGGGAGTTCGCGCTCCTCGCCGGTGATGAGACGGGCGCGGGCGGGCTGCTCGATGGCGATGTCCATGGGCGGTCTCCCCTGCGGGTCGGAGGTAGGACGGTTTTTGCCGCTGTGCTTTTACGACCCCCCAGACGCCGTTTGCATTACGCCGGAGCGCACATCATTTATGTGACCTGCATCACGCCCGAAGAACGCATCGCCCCGATCGGCGACCACTCCCGCCCCACCCCTAGAACATCCGACCGTCGAACACCCGATTGAGCGACGCACAATCGCCTCGACAGGACGTCAAATCGCGTACGCAGCCTACGACTTGACCCCCTTGGTGACCTACGGCAATCGCATGGCACGAGCCCGCCGTGAAGACTCTGGCATATGCCAGACGCACCACCGTATCGGGTGTTGCCAAATCCCTTACAGGGCGTGGCGGGCTGTGCAACAGTCGTAATGGTCCTTCCGTCAGCCTTGGTCGTACCGTCCTCGCATCGGAGTGCGTCATGCCGCCCCATCTCTCTGCGGACCGCCCCGCCGCTCAGCCGCCCGGACGCGGCTCGGTCGAAGCGCTCATATCGCAGACGCGGCGGCTCAAGGGCGACGTCGACGCCGTACGCCGGGACACCCGCAGCGACGACGGCTCGGACCCGCAGGAGCGGTGGCAGCGGGCGCTGTACGACCTCGCCCTGCACCAGCTCAACGACCTCGACGAGCACCTGGCGCAACTGCGGGACGGCCCGGCCCCGGTGGCCGCGGCTCCCGCGGCCACGTCCGACGCCGCGCCGCCCGCTCCCGCGCGTGACTCGCTGCTGAGCCGGGTGGGCAGCGCGGAGTGGAACCTGCTGACGGACGAGGCCAGTTGGTCCGGCGAGCTCTACCAGATCCTGGGCCGTGACCCCGCCACTGCGCCGCTCACCCTCGACGAGCTGCCGTCCCTGGTGCTCGACGAGGACCGTCCGAAACTGACGGCGATGGTCACGAACTGCCTCGTCGACGCCAAGCCCATCGACGGCGAGTTCCGCGTCGTACGGCCGGACGGCGAGGTCCGCACCCTGCACATGATGGGCGAGCCCGTGCTCGACGCCGACGGCAGCACCGCCTCCATGTGGGCCGTACTGCGGGACGTCAGCGAACTGCGCCTGAGCCAGCGGGCGGTGAGCGAGACCCGTGACTCGCTCCAACGCCGGCAGCACCAGGCGCAGACCGAGCACCGGCTCGCGGTCGAGCTGCAGGAGGCCGTGCTGCCACCGTGGCGCGGCTCCCTGCGGCTCCCGCACCGGGGTCCGAAGACCCTGGACCTCGCGGCGCACCGGCTGCCGTCGTCGACGAGTGCGATGATCGGCGGCGACTGGTACGACGCCCTCGAACTGGCCGACGGCGAAACGCTGTTGAGCATCGGCGACCTCACCGGGCACGGCGTCGCCGTGGCCTCGGGCATGGCGACGCTGCTGGGCGCCGTACGCGGCATGGCCATGGCGGGCACCCAGCCCGGACAGCTGATGTCCTTGCTGAACCAGTTACTCGACGCCACCGTCCAGCCGGCCCTCGGCAGCGCCGTCTGCTGCCGCTACCGGCCCGCCACCCGCACCCTGACCTGGGCGCAGGCCGGACACCCCGCCCCGCTGCTGTTCCGCGGCGGGACGGGGCGCAGGCTGCACGCGCCGGACGGCGTCCTGCTCGGCGCCACCTCGGGTGCCGTCTACGCACAGGCCGAAGAGACCCTCGAGGTGGGCGATCTGCTCCTGCTGCACACGGACGGACTGGTGCCGGGGCACAGCGGAGCGGGCGTGAACCGTCTCCTCGACCTGGCCCCCCGCTTCGGCGGGGTACACAGCGCACAGGACTGCGTACGGCTGGTCGTGGAGGAGTTCGGCGAGAGCGAGCGCGAGGACCATGCCTGTGTGCTCGTGGCCAGGGTGACGTCCTAGTACTTCCGCGTGTCGGTCGGGCGCACAGTCCCCCTATGCCTGTGCGCTGTTGCCACCGCCCGACTTCCTCGGCTTGGGCAGTGCCGACCGGATCTCCTCACGCAGTTCGTTGATCCTCGGGTAGGTGGAGTACTCGGCGGTGAGCCGGTACATCTGGCGCAGCCGGTCCCAGGTGCGGCCGGATGAGTTCGAGCCCATCGCCATCAGGGCCAGCCGCGCGTACCGGTCGGCCTGTTCAGGGTCGTCCGCGATGAAACAGGCGGACGCCATGGACAGGTTGTCGAAGATCCTTGAGCGTTCCTGTGCGTCGACGCGCAGCGCCAGGGCCTTCTCCGCGTAGTGCTGGGCGTGCGCGGCCGCGCCCGGCTCGAACTCCGCCAGCGTCCGGTAGGACAGAGCCTGCATGCCGTACAGGTCCGCCTCGTTGAACAACTGCATCCAGCTCGGTGGCGGCACGTCGCTCTTGTCGGAGACGAAGAGGTCCTCCGCCTGTCCCAGGGTGCGGCGCATGGCCTGGCCCTTGCCCATGGACGCCTGTGCCCAGGCCTCGATGGTGTGGAACATGGCCTTGGTGCGCGGCAGCACCTCGTCGCCGGAGCCGGACTGGGCGAGCTTCATCAGGTCGAGTGCGTCGTCGGGCCGGCCGAGGTGCACCATCTGGCGAGCCGCTCGGGAGAGCGCCTCCCCGGCGCGGGGCCGGTCGCCGCCTTCTCTGGCCGCGTGGGCGGCGATGACGAAGTACTTCTGGGCCGTGGGTTCCAGGCCGACGTCGTGCGACATCCAGCCCGCGAGGACGGCGAGGTTGGCGGCGACGCCCCACAGGCGCCGCTGCAGATGTTCGGGGTGTCGGTAGGCGAGCATGCCGCCCACCTCGTTGAGTTGGCCTACGACTGCCTTGCGCTGGAGCCCGCCGCCGCGGGCCGCGTCCCAGGCCCGGAACACCTCGACCGAGCGTTCCAGTTCCTCGATCTCCTGCGACCCGATCGGGGCCGCCTCGTACCGGTCGAACCCGGCGGGGTCGACGTGCAACGGGTCGTCGAACTGGGGGGCGTCGGCCTTGAGGGCCGGGTCGGTGTGCAGCCAGTCGTGCATGGCGCTGCTGAGTGCGGATCCCGCGGCGAGCGCGGCACCCGCGCCCACCAAGCCGCGTCGGTTGAGCATGAGGTCCATTCCCGTGAATTCGGTGAGGACCGCAGCCGTCCGCTCGGGCGCCCACGGCACACCGTCGGGATGCTCCACACTCCCGGCGTCCTGCCGTTTCCCCGCACGCCCGTGCCGGACCAGACCGAGGTCCTCGATGGTCACGACACGGCCGAGACGCTCGGTGAACAGGGCCGCCAGCACCCGCGGCACGGGATCGCGCGGGATCTCTCCCATGTCGATCCACCGCCGCACCCGCGAGGTGTCGGTCGCCAGCTGGGGGTGGCCCATGGCCGCCGCCTGCCGGTTGACCAGCCTCGCGAGTTCGCCCTTGGACCAGCCGGCCAGGCCGAACAGGTCCGCCAGGCGGGTGTTGGGTTCTCCGCTCACGTCAAGCCCCCAGGTTCTCGGCTGAGTTGACAGTAGCCCGGTGAGAGTTGCCCCGGGACTATTCGCCAGGGTTCGCCAGGGTGCGCCAGATGGTGTGCCACTGGTCATCGGGTGTCAGGTAGGAACGCGCCACCCCGACCCGGTCGCCCTCCAGCTACGGCTGGTGCATTCCCCAGGGTGTACCCGGGCGGCCGGCTCGGGCGGCGCTTTGACTTCGCAGGCACACGAAGGGATCTGTCTCTCCCATGTACGCAGCATCATCCTCCGTGTCCGCCCCGCCCAGGCCGCTGCGCCCCCGTCCGGCGGGCGGCGGCCCCTACCTCGACCCCGCGCGGCCGGCGGTCCCCCCCGTACTCGGTCCGGGCCGGCCGCGGCGTCCCGCGGGGCTCGGCAACCAACCGCTCAGCGGGAGACTCGACTTGTCCGGCCCCCAGGGCGCCCAGCTGCGCACGGCGATCGCGTCGGTGCACCGGATCTGCCCGGAGTTCGCTCCGGTGCAGGTGCTGCGCCGCAATGGGCGGTCCGTGCTCCTGGTCGGCACGACCGGACGCAGCACGGCCGTCGCCAAGTGTCTACTCGACCACTCGCCGGCGTGGGCCGAGCGGATCCGGCACGAAATAGCGGCATACCGCTCGTTCGTCCGGCACCGCCCACCGGTGCGCGTGCCGAGACTGATCGCAGCGGATCCGGACAACTGCACACTCGTCATCGAGCGGATGCCGGGCCGGGTGGCGGCACTGCAGCGGCACCCGTTGGAGGCGCCGCCGCGTGCGGACATCAGGGCGGCACTCGGAGCGATCTGCCGGCTCAACGCATGGCGGCCACCGGCGGGCACGTTCGACGCGCCGCTGGACTACGCGACCCGGATCTCCCGGTACCACGAGCTGGGGCTGCTCACCGACCGGGACATGGGCGATCTGCAGAAGCTGCTGCACGGCATCGCGGCGACCGCGGGCCGGCAGGGCATGGGCCAGTTCTGCCACGGCGACGCACTGCTCTCGAACATCCTGCTCTCACCGGCCGGTCCAGTGCTGGTGGACTGGGAGCACGCGGGCTGGTACCTGCCGGGCTACGACCTGGCGACGCTGTGGTCGGTGCTCGGGGACGCACCGGCGGCCCGTCGGCAGATCAGCCAGATCGCGCAGTCGGCGGGCCCGGCCTCACGGGACGCGTTCCTGGTGAACCTGATGCTCGTGCTGACCCGGGAGATCCGTACCTATGAGACGGCCGTGCAGCGTTCGATGCACGACGCTCCGACCCCGGCGGCACCGGGAGTGGCCCACCCGGGTGCTGCGCCGTCCGGCGAGGAACAGCGGCTTCTGCTGAGGCGGCTGCACGACGACTGCCAGCTGGCCCGGCGGGCCGTGCGCGCGGCGGTCGGCACTCGCTGACGGGGACGACGGTCCGCGGTGCGCCCTCGACAGCGGCGCACCGCGGACCGTCGTGTGTACGGCCACGAAGTCCTCCTCCGTACGACCGCGCAAAGCTCACCCGTGCGGCCGTGAACAGCACCTTTGGTGTACGCCACGGACGCCCCGCAGGTCCGCAGGCCGCCGCCGCGAAACTCCCGGGACCCTCGATTTGCAGGGGTATCCCCCTGCCGGTCGGCATGATTGACGGATCGTCGGACAGCCGGTGCCACAAGCACACGCCCGGCCCCGCACGGCTCATCGCGCCCGACCGTCCCTGGAGGCTGCATTGCGAGGATCCGTCACCGCCATGGCCGCTGCGGCACTGCTGTTCCCGCTGCTGGGCGCCGCCCCGTCCGATGCACGGAGCCCGGAGTACCGCCTGCAGTCGGCCTTCGCCTCCGCGGCCGCCGAGTACCACGTGCCGCAGAGCGTCCTGCTCGGCGTCTCCTATCTGCAGTCCCGCTGGGACGCGCATGCCGGGGCGCCCAGTGTGACCGGCGGCTACGGCCCGATGCACCTCACCGACGCCCGCACCGCGCTCGCCGAGGGGCCGCCGCACCACAGCGACGGCTCGGAGGACGCACGCGGCGACGACGCCCGCGCGCCCCTGCTCCCCAAGGCGAAGCTGCCGGAGGTCGCGGAGATCCCGGCCCGCCTCAGAACGCTGCCGAGGGCGGCCGAACTGACCGGGCTCAGCGCCCGGCAGCTGCGTACGGACCCGGCGGCCAATGTGGCCGGCGGTGCCGCTCTGCTCGCCGCCGCGCAGAAGGAGCTGGGCGCACCGCTGAGTTCCGACCCGGCGGACTGGTACGGCGCGGTGGCCCGCTTCTCCGGCGCCGAGGACACGGCGACGGCGAGGGCGTACGCCGATGACGTCTACGACCTGCTGCGCACCGGCCACAAGCGCGCCACGGACGCGGGCCAGCTGGTCGCCCTGGCCGCCCAGCCGCGTCTCTCCCCCGACACCGGGCAGCTGAGGCGGGCGGGGCTGCGGACGCTCGATCCCGCGGGGACGGAATGCCCGGCGACGGTGTCCTGCGAGTGGATCCCGGCGCCGTACAAGCAGTTCGGGGACGGCGACTACGGCAACCACGACCTGGCCGATCGTCCGGCCTCCCCGGGCATCGACCACATCGTCATCCACGACACAGAGGGCGCCTGGGAGGGAGTCCTCACCATGGTGCAGGACCCCACCTATGTGTCGTGGCAATACACACTGCGCTCCACGGACGGTCACATCGCCCAGCATGTGAAGGCCAAGGACATCGCCTGGCACGCGGGCAACTGGTACGTCAACGCCAAGTCGATCGGTCTGGAGCACGAGGGTTTCCTGGCGCGGCCGGACGCCTGGTACACGGAGGCGATGTACCGGTCCTCGGCCCGCCTGGTGACGTATCTGGCGAAGAAGTACGGCATCCCGCTGGACCGGCAGCACATCCTCGGCCACGACAACGTGCCGGGTCCGACCTCGTCGACGGTCAGCGGTATGCACACCGACCCCGGCCCGTACTGGGACTGGCGGCACTACTTCGAGCTGCTCGGCCGCCCCTTCGAGGCCACCGCGGGCCCGAACGGCGGACTGGTGACGATCCGCCCCGACTACGCCGCCAACCGGCCCCGGTACACCGGCTGCGTCAGCGCGGGCGTGCCCTGCGCGGACCACGGATCGAGCGCGGTGCGGCTGTACTCCGGGCCCGGCGAGTCGTATCCGCTGATCAAGGATCCCGGCCTGGGCTCGACTCCGACCACCGGGGTGAACGATCTGTCCTCGCGGGTCTCGACCGGTCAGCAGTACGCGGTGGCCGGCCGGAACGGCGACTGGACGGCGATCTGGTACCTGGGCCAGAAGGCGTGGTTCAAGAACCCGAAGAACAACCCGACCGCGGTGAACGCCACCGGCCTCGTGGTGACACCCAAGGAGGGTCGGAGCAGCGTCCCGGTGTACGGGCGTGCCTACCCCGAGGCCTCCGCCTATCCGGCGGGCGTACCCGCCCAGGCGGTGTCGCCGCTGCCGTACACCTTGCCCGCGGGCCAGAGGTACGCGGTGGGCGACAGGGTGCCGGGCGAGTACTACTACGCCGTGACCTTCGACGGGCCCCGCCGGGCCGTGGTGGGCAAGGACCTCTACTACGAGATCCAGTTCGGCCATCGGGTGGGGTTCGTGCGGGCGGCGGATGTGCGGGTGGTGGCGTCGGGTTCCTAGCCTGGGTCAGTCCTCCTTCTTCCAGGTGTAGCGTCGGCCGGCGACCGCCTTGAAGGTCAGTTCCCCGTCCTTGAACAGGTCGCTGCGTACGGTGAGTTCACGGGTCCGGGACGCCGTCAGGACGATGCGGGTCGCCCGTCCGGCCGCCCACTCGATGTCCAGGGTGGCCCCGCCGCGGGCCCGCAGGCCGTGCACCGAGCCGGCCGGCCAGGTGGCGGGCAGGGCGGGCAGCACTTCGATGGCGTCGTACTGGCTCTGCAGGAGCATCTCCACGATGCCGGAGGTGGCGCCGAAGTTGCCGTCGATCTGGAACGGCGGGTGGGTGTCCCAGAGGTTGGGCAGAGTGGAGGACTTGAGCTGTTCGCCGAGCATCTTGTGGGCGTGGTCGCCGTCGCGCAGCCGCGCCCAGAAGTTGATCTTCCAGGCTTTGGACCAGCCGGTGCCGCCGTCGCCGCGCGCGGTCAGGGAGACCTTGGCGGCCTCGGCCCACTCGCTGCCGGGTTCGATCTGCCGTCCGGGGTGGAGGGCGAACAGGTGCGAGACGTGCCGGTGGGTGTCGGTGCGGTCGTCCAAGTCCTCCTTCCACTCCTGGAGTTGGCCCCAGGAGCCGATGCGCAGACCGGGGTCGAGCCGGTTCAGCGCGTCTTCGACGCGGCGACGGAAGTCGGGCGTGTCGCCCAGGATCCGGGCCGCTTCGAGGGTGTTGGTGAACAGGTCGTGGACGATCTGCTGCGACATGGCGGCGCCGGCGGTGAAGTCGCCGTGCTCGGGCGAGTAGCTGGGGGTGACGACGAGCGTGCCGTCGCGGGGATCGGTGCGCAGGTTGTCGAGCCAGAACTCCGTGGCTTCCTTCATCACCGGGTACGCGGTGGTGCGGAGGTAGGCGGTGGAGCCGCCGAATCTGTAGTGCTCGTACAGCTGCTGGGTGAGCCAGGCCGCCGCCTCGGGGAACCAGAACGCGGTCGCCCAGTCGTGCACGCCGGTGAAGCCGTACGGGTTGGTCTCGTTGTGCACGACCCAGCCGCGCGAGCCGAACATCTCCTTCGCCGTACGGCGTCCTGGCGCGCGCAGGGCCTCGACGAAGCGGTCGTACGGCGCCGTCGTCTCGGCGAGGTTCGCGGCCTCGGCGGGCCAGTAGTTCATCTGGATGTTGATGTTGGTGTGGTAGTCCGCCGACCACGGGGGTGTGGTGCTGTTGTTCCAGACGCCCTGGAGGTTCGCGGGCAGGGAGCCGGGGCGTGAGGAGGCGATGAGCAGGTAGCGGCCGTACTGGAAGTACAGGGCTTCCAGGGCGCGGTCGGCCGGGCTCGCGCCGCCGGTGTAGGCGGCCAGGAGCGCGTCGGTGGGCACCTCTGCCGACAGTGCCTGGCCGATGTCGAGGGCGACTCGGCGGAACAGGGCTCGGTGGTCGCGGGTGTGCCGCACGAGCAGTGCCTCGTAGCGGTCGCCCGCCTGCTGCACGGCGCGGGCGACGGCGGCATGCGGGTCCGGGCCTCGGTGGTCGGGGTAGGTGTCGGCGTAGTCCGTGCCCGCGGCCAGCACGAACCATGCGCTGTCGGCCCCGGTCACGGTGATCGTGCCGTCGGTGCCGGACGTGACGGTGCCACCCTGGCTGTGCACGCGGACCTGTGCCTCGAAGCGCAGTCCGTTGTCGGCGAGCTCGCCCCGCACGGTCAGGGTTGCGTCGGCGGTGGTGGCCGTGAAGTCGGGGCGCGGCGAGGTGTAGCGCAGGGTGAAGGTGACGTTGCCGGGCCGGTCGGCGCTGAGCCGGCCCACGATCACGCCGTCGGGGTGGGAGGCGAAGAACTCCCTTTGGTAGTGGACGCCTTGGTGGGTGTAGGAGACCGAGGCGACGGCGTTGTCGAGGTCGAGTCGGCGGCGGTAGTCCTCGGGGGGCGTCGTCGGGGCGCCGGGCAGGTCGAGGTGGAGGTCACCGAACGTCTGGTGGGCGCCGTACCCGATCCGTGGCTGGCCGAGCCGGTCGGCCACCGACTCGGGGTCGAGGGTGGTCCGGGCGTCGAGGTCGTCCTGGACGGCGGTGATCGCGTCGGGGCGGGGTGCGCGCCAGTTGCCGTGGTCGTAGCCCTGGGCGGAGCCGGGGCCGCCGGTCCACAGCGTCTTCTCGTTGAACTGAAGCCGTTCGGAGGCGAGGGTGCCGAACACCGTGGCGCCGAGTGCGCCATTGCCGATGGGCAGGGCCTCGCGCTCCCAGTCGGCGGCGGGGGTGGCGTACCAGAGCACGGTCGACTCCCTCGATACATCGGAGGAATCAGCGGCGGCTGCTTCGGGGGCGCCGACTCCCAGAGCCAGCGCGCCGACCCCGCTGACCGCACCTTTCAACGTGTTCCGTCGAGTGATCTCATACGGCTCATGCGACATGACCCCTGACGCTAGAGGTCCGATGACTCTGCGGCAAGGGTCATGACAATATGTGCGGCCCCCGAAGAGCGGGGTCTTGAGGTGGGAGGACTCAGCCCTGCTGGAAGAGCTCCGCGGGCAGCGGCTTCAGGAGGGCGTACAGATCGTCGGTGATGGGGCGGTCCCAGGCGGCGATGGTCACCAGGACGTTGTCACTGCGGTCGAACTGCACGCAGGAGATCCGGCTCTCGGAGAGCTTCAGACGGCGCACGATCAGGAGGTTGTCGCCCTGCATCACGGGCACGTCCTCGCTGCCTACGACGGTGACCTCCTCGTCGTTCTCCAGGGCCAGCAGCAGCTGCGCGACCTCGAACGGGATCTCGCCCTCGTCGACCTCGCGGGCCGGGGAACCCTCGGGCAGATTGCCGATGATCATCGCGGGGCCGCGGCCGCCGAAGAGGTCGTAGCGCAGGAAGACGCCCTGGCAGCTGCCGTCCGGGGCGGGCAGCAGCCCGGCGCCCAGATTGCCGGGCCAGTCGCCCGGGTCCATGGCCAGTACGTCGAAGTCGGGCCCGGCGGGCGTGGCGCTGCGGCGGCGGAGGAACGACATGTCGCCATGGTACGTGGCCGGGCCTGCTGCGTGACGTGCGGGCATGGGTTCGCACGCTCCTCCCTGACGCGCGAGCGGGACTACCCGGGTGCTCCGCGACGCCGTCGCCGGGCGCGTAATTCCGTTGCCGGGCGACATAGGCGCGTCCTACGGTCCCGATCATGCTGCCCCCCGTGGAAACAGACGAGGAATGGGACGCCGTCGTCCCCGACGAGAAGGTGATGCGGGCCGGGGCGGAGGACCTGTGCGGCCGCCTGGGCCTGTCCGGTCTCCCGCTGACGCGATTCCCGGAGGGGTCGCAGCCGGTGTACGCCGTGGGCGACGAGCACGTCCTCAAGCTGTTTCCCGGAGCCGCCGCCCGGGACGGCATCGCCGAGGGCCGCGTCCTGTCCCATGTCCAGGGGCTGCTGCCCGTCCCGACGCCGCGCGTGTACGACGCCGGTGCCTACGAGAACGGCTGGCGGTACGTCCTGATGTCCCGGCTGCGCGGCGAGAACCTGGCCGGCGCCTGGGACCGTGTGCCACGCGCCGACCGTGAGCGGCTCGTCGCCGAGATCGGTGAGGCCCTGGCCGTCCTCCACGCACTGGATGCCGCGCCGCTCGCCGACGTCCTCGGCCCCGGGGACTGGGGCGCGTTCGTGGACCGGCAGCGTGCGGGGGCCGTGGAGCGGCAGCGCGAGCGCGGTCTGCCGGCCGCCTGGCTGGAGCAGATCCCCGAGTTCCTCGCCTCGGTCCCGCTGCCGCGGACCCCGCGCCGTTCCCTGCTGCACACCGAGGTCATGCGGCAGCACCTCCTGGTCGATCCCGACGGCTGGCGCCTGACCGGGCTCTTCGACTTCGAACCGGCCATGATCGGCGACCGCGCGTACGACTTCGTCGGCGTGGGGGTGTTCGTGACGCGCGGCGATCCACGACTCCTGGCCCGCCTCACCGAGTCGTACGGCACCGTCTTCGCCCCGGCCGAGCTGCTCGCGTACACGCTGCTGCACGTGTACAGCAATCTCCCTTGGTACATACGGGAGTTGGGCGCCCCGGCCGACGGTACGCTGCCGTCCCTGGCCGAGGCCTGGTTCGGCACGGCGTGACGCGCCCCTACGTCCCGCTCGCTCCTGTTCACTCCCGCGGCGGCGCGGGCGGCACCACGGCCACCGGGCTCGCCGCGTGCAGCAGGACCGCCTGGGTCACCGAGCCCATCATGCGCGCGGGGGCCAGCAGGCGGCGTCGGTGGCGGCCCACCACGACCAGGTTCGCGTCCCGGGAGGCGGCGACGAGGTGGCCTGCCGCGTCGCCCGGGGCGACGTAGGACTCGGCGTGGACGTCGGGGTGACGGTCGCGGTGCGGGGCGAGGAAGCCCTCCGCGAGGGTGCGGGTCTCGTTCTCGACGGCGTCCTGGTCGACGGGCGGCGGCACGATCTGGCTGGGGGCCGCCGTCCAGAGGTGGGCCGGCCACGCGTAGGCGGCGACGACCTGGAGTCGGGCGCCGCGCAGGGCCGCCTCGGCGAAGGCGAAGGACAGCGTGGCCTCGTCGGGGCTGTCGACCTGCAGACCGACGACGACCCGCGGCCCCGGTTCGGCCGGCATGCCGTCGTGGACCTGGCGTCCCGGCTTGGGCACCACGACGACCGGGCACTCGGCGTCGCGTGCGGCGGCCATGCCGTTGGAGCCGAGCAGCAGGCCGGCGAAGCCTCCGCGCCCACGGGAACCGAGTACCAACAGCTGGGCGTCGGAGCCCAGTTCGGGCAGTGCCACGGCGGGCGCGCCCTCCAGGGCGAGGTACTCCGTCTCCGGCCGCTCGACCCGCCCCGCCAGATAGCGGTGGACGCGGTCGAGCACCGGATCGTCCTCGGGTCGCGGTCGCCCGGCGGGCAGCATGTCGGGCTTGGCCCAGGCGGCGTACTGCTGCACGTGGACCATCCGCAGCGGCGCCTCGCGCGCCAGGGCTGCCTCGACGGCCCAGTCCAGCGCGACCAGGCTGTCGTCCGAGCCGTCGACCGCCGCGATGACCGGCAGGGTGCTCATGGGTTCCTCACCTCCGGATACGACCTTGCCCCTCCCGGGGTCAGCCTGGCTCAGGCCTCGGCCCCAGGGGGGTTCTCAAGGTCGCGTGTCCGGGAAAACGGGCGGAACACACCCGGATCGGAGCCCGAAGAACGCGGTCCGGTCGGTCAGCTCAGGTCAGGTCGAACTCGCCCTCCCTTGCGCCCGACACGAAGGCACCCCATTCGGCGGGTGTGAAGATCAGGGAAGGGCTCTCCGGGCGGCCGCTGTTGCGCATCGCGATGAACCCCTCGACAAAGGCGATCTGGACATCCCCCAGACCGCGGCTGCTCGAGTGCCAGTCGGCGTTGCTGAGGTCGAGCTCCGGCTTGTCCCAGCCCGTGAGCGGCTGCTGGATGGTGGTGCTCTCGGCCACGTCCGTGCTCCTCCCGATTCGCGTCGTCCGCGGGTCAGCCTAGCGATCGGTTCCGAGTGTCGACAGGCCACGTGAGGGGGACCTTTGCCGAGTCGTCTCCACGGCTGTCCGGGGAGTCCGCTCAGGCGTCCGGGGGCTCGGAGCCCACGAGCCACATGGAGAAGAACTGGGACCCGCCGCCGTAGGCGTGCCCGAGCACCTTGCGGGCCCTGTCGACCTGGTGTTCCCCGGCCTGTCCGCGCGCTTGGAGGGCCGCTTCCGCGAAGCGGATCATGCCGGAGGCCCCGATGGGGTTGGTGGACAGGACGCCGCCCGACATGTTGACGGGCAGGTCCCCGTCCAGCTCGGTCACCCCGGACTCGGTGAGTTTCCAGCCCTCGCCCTCGGCGGCGAAGCCGAGGTTCTCCAGCCACATGGGCTCGTACCAGGAGAACGGCACGTACATCTCGACCGCGTCGATGTCCCGGCGTGGATCGGCGATCCCCGCCTGCCGGTACACGTCGGCCGCGCAGTCCTTGCCCGCCTGGGGCGAGACGAAGTCCTTGCCCGCGAACATGGTGGGCTCGCTGCGCATCGCGCCGCCGAGCATCCAGGCGGGCGGGCGAGGCGCGCGGGCGGCTCCGGCGCGGCCGGTGAGGATCATCGCGCAGGCGCCGTCGGAGGAGGGGCAGGTCTCCGAGTAGCGGATCGGGTCCCAGAGCATGGGCGAGGCCTGGACCTTCTCCAAGGTGATGTCATGCTCGTGGAGGTGCGCGTAGGGGTTCTTCAGGGCGTTGCGCCGGTCCTTGTAGGCGACCAGCGAGCCGACGGTGTCGGGCGCGCCGCTGCGCCGCATGTACGCGCGCACGTGCGGCGCGAAGAACCCGCCCGCGCCGGCCAGCAGGGGCTGCTGGAAGGGGATCGGCAGGGACAGGCCCCACATGGCGTTCGACTCGGACTGCTTCTCGAAGGCGAGCGTCAGCACGGTGCCGTGGACGCGGGCGGCGACCAGGTTCGCGGCGACGAGGGCCGTGGATCCGCCGACCGAACCGGCCGTGTGCACCCGGAGCATGGGCTTGCCGACCGCGCCGAGCGCGTCGGCGAGATACAGCTCCGGCATCATGACGCCCTCGAAGAAGTCGGGCGCCTTGCCGATGACGACGGCATCGATGTCGGCCCAGCTCAACTCGGCGTCGTCAAGGGCCCGTTGAGCGGCCTGCCGGACGAGCCCGGCGATGGACACGTCCCGGCGCGCCGCGACGTGCTTGGTCTGACCGATGCCTACGACGGCCACGGGCTCCTTGCTCATCGCGGATCCCCTTCGAGTACGGCGACCAGGTTCTGTTGCAGACAGGGGCCGGACGTGGCGTGCGCGAGCGCCCGGTCGGACTCGCCCCGGTGGATGCGGGCGGCGGCCTCTCCGATGCGGATGAGCCCGGCGGCCATGACGGGGTTCGCGGCGAGCGCCCCGCCGGACGGGTTCACGCGCACGCTGTCGTCGAGCTTCAGCGCCTTGCGCAGGACGACCTCCTGGGAGGTGAAGGGCGCGTGCAGCTCGGCGGTGTCGACGGGCCGTTCGAAGGCGCCGGCCTTCTCGGCGGCGAGGCGGGTCGAGGGCGAGTCGGTCAGGTCGCGCACGCCCAGGCCATGGGCCTCGATGCGGTGGTCGACGCCGCGGATCCAGGCGGGCCGTGCGCACAGTTCACGGGCCCGCTCCCCCGCCGCGAGGATCACGGCCGCGGCCCCGTCGCCGATGGGCGGGCAGTCGCCGGTACGCAGCGGTCGTACGACGTACTCCCCCTGGGGCACCGAACCGCGCAGCTGTGCATGGGAGTTGGCGGTGGCGTCGGTGCGGCTGCGGGCGGCGACGGCGGCGAGCGCGGGTTCGTCGGTGTCGCCGGCGTCGATGAGGGCCTGGGCCTGGAGGGCGGCCAGGGCGACGGAGTCGGGCCAGAGGGGGGCGACGTAGTAGGGATCGAGTTGCCTCGTCAGGACGTCACGCAGAGGGCCGGGTGAGGACTTGCCGTAGGAGTAGACGAGCGCGGTGTCGGCGTCGCCCGTCAGTAGCTTGGTCCACGCCTCGTACAGCGCCCACGCGCCGTCCATCTCGACGTGCGACTCGGAGATCGGCGGCCAGGCGCCGACGCCGTCGAGGGCGAGGGTGAAGGAGAAGGCGCGGCCGGCGAGGTAGTCGCTGGAGCCGGAGCAGGTGAAGCCGATGTCGGCGGTCTTGAGGCCGGTCTGTGCGAGCACGTCGTGCAGGACCGGCATGAGCATCTCCACCTCGGAGAGCTCCTCGCTGGTGCGCCGGTGGTCGGTCTGGGCGAAGGCGACGACGGCGACGTCCCTGACCGGCAGGTCCCTGGTCATCTACACCAGCTCCTTGTACGTGTCGTAGTCCGCGTCGGGCTCGCCGGTCGGCCGGTAGTGGTCGGGGTAACGGGCCCCCTCCGTCCACACCGGTTCGACGCGCAGGCCCATGCGCACCTGGTCGTACGGGATGCCGCCGATACGGCCGTGCAGGGCGAGGTCGGCGCCGTCGAGGGCGATGTGGGCGTAGACGTACGGCACTTCGATGTCGAGGTTCTTCGCCTTGATGTTGACGATGCAGAACGTGGTGACTGTGCCGCGGGGACCTACCTCGACCTGTTCTGATGTGGCGACCCCACATGTGGGGCACGCACCCCTCGGGGGGACGTACACCTTGCGGCAGGAGGGGCAGCGTTCGCCGACGTTCCGACGGTCGGCCAGGGCGTTGATGTAGGCGGTCTGGGCACGGCCTGGTGAGTAGGTGTAGTCGAGGCGTGCGCGGGCGACGATGCCGGTGACCGGGTCCTGGAACTCGCCGGTGTGGCTCGTCGGTTCGGCGGGGCGGCCGTCGTCGCCGTCGTCGTACGGCTCGAAGCAGGCGATGTCCGTGATGGCGCCGGTGCGTTCCCCGGCCCAGCGGACGCGGACGCGCATGCCGGTGTGCACGGCGTCGGGGCCGGGGGCGTCGAGTGCGTGCAGGAGGGCGGTGTCGGCGCCGTCGAGGCGGATCAGGGCCCAGGCGAAGGGGGTGTCGAGGGGCTGGTCGCGGCGGGGGGCGTGGTTCCATGCCCAGGTGGTGACGGTGCCGGTGGGGGCGACCTCGACCAGGTCGCGGATCTCCTCGGCGGTGACGGGGTCGTACTCGACGGGCGGCACGAGGGTGCGGCCGTCGCTGGTGCGCACCCCTAGCACGACGCGTTCGCGCAGGCCGGTGAGGAAGGCGCTCTGGACGGGGCCGAGGGAGCGGGTGAAGGGGAACTCGACGACCAAGGGGGCTTTGAGGACTTCGGGCACGGTGACTCCCTCGTCAGGAACGTTTGTAGACGGGCGGTCGTTTCTCCGCGAAGGCGCGGGCGCCCTCCTTGGCGTCGGCGGTGTCGAAGATCGGCCAGCCGCGCTTGAGTTCGGCGGCGAGGCCGTCGGTTTCGGTCATCTCGGCGGTGTCGTAGACCGACGCCTTGACGGCCTCGACGGCCAGTGGGCCGCAGGCGTTGATCTGCTCGGCGATCTCCAGAGCCTTGGTCAGGGCCGTGCCGTCGGGGACGACATGGCCGATCAGGCCGATGTCGGCGGCCTCCTGCGCGCTGTAGGGGCGGCCGGTGAGCAGCATCTCCAGGGCGTGCGTGCGGGGAATCTGCCGTTGCAGGCGGACCGTGGAGCCGCCGATCGGAAACAGGCCTCGTTTGGCTTCGAAGAGCCCGAAAGTCGCCGACTCACCCGCGACCCGGATGTCCGTGCCCTGCAGCATCTCGGTGCCACCCGCGACGCAGTACCCCTCGACGGCGGCGATCACCGGTTTGCGTGGACGATGGTGGCGGAGCATCGCCTTCCAGTGCAGGTCGGGATCGGCTTTGAGCCGGTCGCGGTAGTGCTCCCCCGCCATGCCGTTTCCGGCGAGGGCCTTGAGGTCCATGCCCGCGCAGAAGCAACCCCCCGCCCCCGTGAACACGATCGAGCGGATCGAGTCGTCCGCGTCGGCCTCGACCCAGCCGTCGTACAGACCGACCAGCATCGGCAACGAGAGCGCGTTCTTCGCCTCCGGCCTGTTGAGCGTGAGCACCAGCGTGGCGCCCTCGCGCCGCACGGTGAGGTGTTCCGTCCCACCCATGACCCGTCTCCCCTCTGCCAGAACGAGAACAGGTTGCAGTAGGCGCGGAGGCACTTCAAGGGTTTTCTGACAGACAGTCAGATTCTTTTGCGCGAAGGCTTCACAGTTGTGCCGCCCTTTGCTCTGATGACCGGCAGCCGGTGGAGAGCGAGGTCAGGAGGAGCGGTGGAGTACAACCTTGCCGACCTGTTCGAGTCGGTCGTCGACGCGGTTCCGGGCCGCGAGGCGCTCGTGTACATCGACCACCCGGGCACGGGCGCGCAGCGCCGTCTGACGTACGCGGAACTGGACGCGGCCGCCAACCGGATCGCGCACCATCTGATCGACAGCGGGATACGTCCCGGCGAGCACCTGGGGCTCCACCTCTACAACGGCATCGAGTACGTGCAGACGGTACTGGGCTGCCTCAAGGCGCGGGTCGTTCCGGTCAACGTCAACTACCGCTATGTGGAAGAGGAGTTGGTGTACCTCTACCGGGACGCCGATCTGGTGGCCCTGGTCTTCGAGGCGGAGTTCACGGACCGGGTGGCGGCGGCGTTGCCGCGGGTGGAGGGGCTACGGCACCTGGTGCGGGTCGGCGAGGTGGCGCCTGGTGCCGCCGCCGCTCCGGTCGTACCCGCCGTGGCGTTCGCGGATGCCGAGGCCACCGGGTCGCCCGAGCGGGGGTTCCCGGCGCGGTCGGGGGACGACCAGTTCATCATCTACACCGGCGGCACCACCGGGATGCCGAAGGGTGTGATGTGGCGTCAGGAGGACCTGTTCTTCTCGGGGCTGGGCGGCGGCGCGCCGACCGGTGAGCCGGTGAAGAAGCCGCAGGAGCTCGCCGAGCGGGTGGCGGCGGGCGGCGAGGGGATCACCTTCTTCCCCACTGCCCCTCTGATGCACGGCACGTCCACGCTGACCGCCTTCATCGGCTTCAACTTCGGTCAACGCGTCGTGATCCACCGCAAGTTCGTGCCCGAGGAGGTCCTGCGCACGATCGAGAAGGAGAAGGTCACCAGCGTCTCGCTGGTCGGCGACGCGATGCTGCGGCCGCTGGTCGACGCGCTCGGCGGGCCGATGAAGGGCACGGACTGCTCGTCGATGTTCAGCGTGTCGTCGTCCGGCGCCATCATGTCCGACACGGTGCGCCGCCAGTTCCAGGCACTGGTCCCGAACGTGCTGCTCCTGAACAACTTCGGCTCCTCGGAGTCCGGCTTCAACGGCACCGCCACCGAGGACTCCGGGCCCGGCCGGGGCTTCCGCATCCGCGTCAACTCCCGTACGCGGGTGGTCGATCCGGCCACGCACGAGCCGGTCGCCGTGGGCGAGGTGGGCCGGATCGCGCAGTGCGGACACGTGCCGCTCGGGTACTACAACGACCCGGCGAAGACCGCCGAGACCTTCTTCGAGCAGGACGGCGAGCGGTGGGTGCTGCTCGGCGACATGGCCACGGTCGACGAGGAGGGCGTCGTCACCGTGCTGGGCCGCGGCTCGCAGTGCATCAACACCGGGGGCGAGAAGGTGTACCCGGAGGAGGTCGAGCAGGCGCTCAAGTCCCATCCCGACGTGTACGACGTACTGGTGGCCGGGGTGCCGGACCCGAAGTGGGGCCATCATGTGGCGGCCGTGGTGCAGTTGCGCACGGGTGCGGTACGGCCGTCGCTGGCGGACCTCCAGACCCACTGCCGCTCCCACCTCGCGGGATACAAGATCCCCCGCCAGCTGGTGATCACGGACTCGATCCGGCGCTCGCCCAGCGGCAAGGCGGACTACCGGTGGGCGCGGGAGACGGCGGTGGCGGCGGTGGCAGCGGCGGACGGGTGAATTCCGGACAGGTCCGATTGAACCTAAGGTGACGTGCGGACGTACTCGTGGTGGCAGGCTCGATCGTTGGGCGCTGTTTGCCATGCCATCGCAAGACCGCACAGGAGGACCTCCGGGTGTCGCAGGAGGCAGCAGCAGAGCAAGTAGCACGCGAGACAGAAGAAGCGGAGACGACGGAGACGGTCGAGACCGCCGAGGGTGCCGAGGCGGTCGACAGCGGCGACACGGCCGAGGCCACCCCGACCGCCGAGGCGGTCGAACCGGCCGGAGCCGCCAAGGCAGCCGAACCGGCCGACGAGACCAGCGCGCCCCGCCCCGCGGATCGGCCCGGCTGGTTCGGCTGGCGCCGTCGTTACCCCCGCGCCGCACGTGCCGTGCGGGTGGGGACGAGCGTCCTGGCCGGTGCGCTGGTGCTCGCCGCGCTCCTCGTGCCGAACCGCCTCGACTGGATCACTGTCCAGCAGTTCCTCCGTCTCCCCCTCGAGGCGATCTTCCTTGCGGCCGTCCTGCTCGCGCTCCCGACGAAGGCACGGCGGATCACGGCCGTCGTCCTGGGGGCGTTCCTCGGGCTGTCCACGATTCTCAAGTGCCTCGACATGGGCTTCCGCCAGACCCTGGCGCGGCCGTTCGACCTGGTCTTCGACTGGGTTCTGCTGAACAACGCGGCGGATTTCCTGAAGGACTCGCTCGGCCGCACGGGTGAGGTGCTCGTGGTGATCGGGGTGATCGTCCTGGTCGTCGCCGTGCTCGTGGTGAGCGCGCTCGCGGTGGTGCGGCTGGCGGATGTACTGGCCCGGCACCGCCCCGTGGCCGTGCGCACCACGCTGGTCCTCGGCGTCGTGTGGATCATCTGCTTCACGCTGGGGGCGCAGTCCGGCGGGGTCACCATCGCCACCAAGAGCTACGCCCAGTACCTCGCCAACCGCGTGCAGTACGTCCGCGACGGGCTCGGGGACGCCGAGGTCTTCAAGAAGCAGCTCCCTGTCGACGCCTTCGCCAAGACCCCGCCCGACCAGCTGCTGACCGGACTGCGCGGCAAGGATGTCATGTTCACCTTCATCGAGAGCTACGGCCGGGTGGCCATCGACGATCCGGCGATGGCACCGGAGGTCGACGCGACGCTCAAGGAGGGCGACGCCAGGCTCAAGGCGGCCGGCTTCGCGTCGCGCAGCGGCTGGCTCAGGTCACCCGTGACGGGCGCCGGCAGCTGGCTCGCCCACTCGACGTTCCTGTCCGGTCTGTGGGTCAAGAACCAGCAGCGGTACCGGACTCTCACCACCAGTGACCGTGCAACCCTCACCAGCTACTTCCAGAAGAGCGGCGCCTGGCGCACCGTCGGCATCGTCCCGGGCGTCCGGAAGTCCTGGCCCGAGGGCAAGTACTTCGGCCTCGACCACATCTACGACTCCACCCACCTCGGCTACCAGGGCCCGTACTTCAGCTGGACGCCGGTGCCCGACCAGTTCAGCCTGGAGGCCTTCCAGCGTCTGGAGCACGGCAAGAAGGACCGCGGGCCGCTCATGGCGGAGATCATCCTGGCCTCCAGCCACAACCCCTGGTCCCCCAACGCCCGCATGGTCGACTGGGACGAACTCGGCGACGGCTCGGTCTTCCACCAGATCAAGAAGGAGGGC
Organism: Streptomyces sp. NPDC093591; assembly: GCF_044764885.1. Taxonomy (NCBI): domain Bacteria; kingdom Bacillati; phylum Actinomycetota; class Actinomycetes; order Kitasatosporales; family Streptomycetaceae; genus Streptomyces; species Streptomyces sp. NPDC093591. The sequence goes on along the minus strand of NZ_JBIWIY010000025.1, from coordinate 44,029 downwards.
ACGGACCCCAAGGAGGTCTGGAAGGACCCCGAGCGCGTGCGCACCGAGTACCGTCGCGCCATCGAGTACTCGCTCCACAGCCTCACCGAATGGGTCGAGCGCTACGGCACCGACGACACGGTCCTCGTCTTCCTCGGCGACCACCAGCCCGTCCCGACCGTCACCGCCGGCGACACGAGCAAGGACGTCCCCGTCACCATCGTCGCCCGCGACCAGAAGGTCCTGGACAGGATCGCCGACTGGCACTGGACCGACGGTCTCAAGCCCGCGCAGAACGCGCCGACCTGGGGCATGGACAAGTTCCGCGACCGTTTCATGACGGCGTACGGGCCGCAGAGGGGTTGAGCACGTGGGGCTGGGCCGTTCGGGCATCGCCGAGGTGCGGAGCAGTCGTATGGCGTAGCAGGACGCGCCGGTGAGCGGGTGGCGTCCCTACGGTCGCAATGACGGTCACCGAGACCGCAGGACCGAAAGGGAGCGCCCGTGAAGAGACGCATCCACGCGATATGCACGGCAGCGATCACCGTGCTCGTCACCGCCGGGCCGGCGGCCCACATGGCCCACGCCAACAGCGACATGGACTGCAACGACTTCGCCTTCCAGGAAGACGCGCAGGCGGAGTTCAACCGCGACCCCCGTGACCACGATCGCCTGGACGAGGACCGGGGCAGGCACGACGGCATCGCCTGCGAGGTGCTGCCGCGCCGCCAGGCGGCCGTCTCGCCGCCTCTGCCCACACACACGCCGCTGCCCACCCAAGGCGTCAGGGGCGGCCTGGGCGGCAGCACGGGGCCGGCGGACTTCGAGGTGGCGCTGGGAGCCGGTCTGGCCGTCGGGGCGGTGGCTCTGGGCGCCGGATTCGTCGTGTACCGGCGTCGGCTCAGCCGCTGAAGCGGGGCGCGTACGGGCGTACGGGCCCCAGCCCCGGCTGCTGAGGCGTGCCGACTTCTCTCACTCCGCCAGGAACGTCTCCACGGCCGCCAGGAACTCCTCGGGCCGGGTCTCGTGGACCAGATGTCCCGTGTCGAGGGTCACCAGCCGGGTGTCGGGGATCAGGTCGGCGAGTACGGCGATCTGCTCCTGGGGGATGAGGCTGGTGGATCCGTCCCCGATCAGTAGCGTCGGCATGGTGATCCGGCCCATGTGGTCCCGCCACACAGGATCGGGGGCGTTGCGCTGCTCATCGGTCGCCCGCACCATGGCCCAGTCGAACGGCAGCTCCCCGTCCGGCCGTTCGACGGGCGGGCGTGGCGGATCGAGCGGGAACGGTGCCGGTACGTCCTCCAGGACCAGCCGACGTACGGCCTCGGGCGAGTGCTGCGCGAAGAGGTAGGCGACCGCGCCGCCGAGCGAGTGGCCGACGACATCGACCCGGTCGAGGCCGAGGGCGACGAGGAACGCTCGTATGTCGTCGCGCATCACCTCGTACCGGTAGACCTCGGGCCCCGCGCCCGGATCCGTGCCGGGCCAGTCGCTGCGCCCGTGCCCCCGCAGATCAGGCGCGTACACCCGACGTGGGCACGGCTCCGCGACCAGCCCTTCCGCGATCCGGGCCCAGTCCGCGCCGTCGGCGCCGCGGCAGTGCAGCAGGAGAACGGGCGGCGCGTCCTCAGGGCCCCAGGCGCGGTAGGCCAGGGTGATGCCGTTCGCCTTGACCGTGCGGCATGTGGTGTCCACAGCGGCACGGTAGCGGACCGGAGTTGAGCCACGCGGAGCGCCGGGAAGTGCCCGGCTCGGCCCAGAGGCCCCCGGCTACCCGGCCCCCCGGCTCCCCGGCTCCCCGGCTCATGACCGGCCCAGCACGTCCTGGCCGTCCACCACGTCGTGCGGCGCTTCTGCCGTCGGGTCGAGCTCGGGCTCGCCCCCAGCGGCTGCCGGTCGCTCCGGCGTCGCGCGCCTTCCCAGACGCGCCGTCAGACGGGTCGCCAGGGGTTCCGTGTAACGGGCGGTGAGCGGGCCCAGGATCACCAGGATCAGTACGTAGGCGGTGGCCAGCGGGCCCAGCGACGGCTCGATGCCGGCGGTGACGGCGAGCCCGGCGATGACGATGGAGAACTCGCCGCGGGCCACCAGCGTTCCGCCCGCCCGCCAGCGGCCCTTCGCGGAGATCCCGGCGCGTTTCGCGGCCCAGTAGCCGGTGGCGATCTTCGTCAGCGCGGTGACGACGGCCAGGGTGAGCGCGGGCAGCAGCACCGGCGGGATGCTCGCGGGGTCGGTGTGCAGGCCGAAGAAGACGAAGAACACGGCGGCGAACAGGTCCCGCAGGGGCGCCAGGAGGTTGTGCGCCCCCTCGGCCACCTCACCGGACAGCGCGATGCCGACCAGGAACGCGCCGACGGCGGCCGAGACTTGGAGCTGCTGGGCGAGCCCGGCCACGAGGAGGGTCAGGCCGAGCACGACGAGCAGCAGCTTCTCCGGGTCGTCGCTGGAGACGAACCGGGAGATGTGGCGGCCGTAGCGCACAGCGAGCAGCAGGACGAGCCCCGCCACGCCGAGCGCGATGGCGAGGGTGACGCTGCCCGCGGCGAGACCGGCACCGGCGAGCAGGGCGGTGACGATCGGCAGGTAGACGGCCATGGAGAGGTCTTCCAGGACCAGGATGCTCAGGACGACCGGTGTCTCGCGATTGCCGAGCCGCCCGAGGTCGCCGAGGACCTTCGCGATGACGCCGGAGGAGGAGATCCAGGTGACGCCGGCCAGTACCACGGCGGCGACCGGTCCCCAGCCGAGCAGCAGCGCCATGACGGCACCCGGCAGGGCGTTGAGCACGGCGTCGACGAGCCCGGCCGGGTACTGGGTCTTGAGGTTGGAGACCAGATCGCTGGCCGTGTACTCGAGGCCGAGCATGAGCAGCAGCAGGATCACGCCGATCTCGGCGCCGATGGCGACGAAGTCCTCGCTGGTGCCCAGGGGAAGCAGCCCGCCCTCGCCGAACGCGAGCCCGGCCAGCAGGTACAGCGGGATCGGCGAGAACTGGAAACGCCCGGCGAACCGGCCCAGCAGGCCCAGGCCGAGGATGATCGCGCCGAACTCGATGAGGAAGACCGCGGAGGAGTGCATCGCGGCTCACTCCCGTCCGAGTATCGCGGCGGCCGTCTCCACACCCTCGCGGGTGCCGATCACGATCAGGGTGTCGCCGCCGGCCAGCCGGAAGTCCGGTGCCGGCGAGGGGATGGCCTCGGCGCGGCGCAGCACGGCCACGATGGACACGCCGGTCTCGGTGCGCATCCGGGTCTCGCCGAGCAGCCGTCCGTTCCAGTGCGACGTGGCGGACAGTTCGATCCGCTCGGCGACGAGGCCCAGCTCGGTGGTGGACAGCAGGTTGGGGCTGTGGTGCGCCGGCATCAGCGCGTCGATCAGCGTGGCCGCCTCACCGGAGGTGAGCCGCACCGACAGCGCGCAGGCGTCCGGGTCGTCCTTGCGGTACGCGCTCAGCGTCCGTGATCCGTCCCGGTGGGCGACCACCGACAGGCGGCGCTGTTCGCGCGTGGTGAGGTCGTAGCGGACCCCGATACCGGGCAATGGCGTACTGCTCAGACGTGGAGCGGTCACGTTGTCCCCTGTGTCGTTCAGACGTCCGGTTTCTTTACCGAACCCTAACCATTGCCGGAACTTGGCCCGACAGCCGCTCCCCCTTCCAGGAAGGTCACGACACGCCGTACGAACCACTCCGCGTCGTCCAGCCACGGGTGGTGCCCGGCGCCGGGTTGTACGGCGGTCTCGGCGTTCGGGAAGGCGTCGGCGGTGCGGTGGGCGAGCTCGGGGCCGGGGGCCACGTCGAGTTCGCCCGCGAGGACGAGGACCGGGGCATCGAGCCTGGCGAGCGCGGAGCGGGTGGCAGGCGGGTCGTAGGCGCCGTCGGAGCCGTAGATGCCGGCGGCCTCGTCGTTGAACTCGTCGTCGCCGCGGGCGTCGTGCTCCTTGGCCGCGTCGTCCCAGCGCCCGTAGAAGAAGGGTGCGAACACCGGGTCGAACTCGCCCGCTCCCGCCAGCGAGGCCCGGTACGCCGGGAAGGCCTGCGCGAACCACGGCTCGCCCTCCCTCAGCAGAGCGGCGGCCAGCCGGTCCTCGGCGGTGGCCGGCATCCCCAGCGCCCACGGGTTCGCGGTCACCAGGGCCAGCCGCGACACCCGCTCGGGATACCGGGCGGCGTACAGCAGGGCGAGGCTGCCGCCCGCCGAGTGCCCGAGCACATCCATGTGGGCCAGCCCCATGTGGGCGCGCAACACCTCCACGTCGTCCACCAGGTGGTCACAGCGGTACGTCGCCGGGTCCGCCGGTACTGCCGAGTCCCCTGTGCCCCTGAGGTCGAGCAGCACGAGCTGTCGGTGGCCGGCGAGTCCGCCCAGGTCACCCAGGTAGGCGGAGGCCCGCATCGGCCCGCCGGGCAGGACGACGAGCGGTTCGCCCTCGCCCCGCAGGTGGTAGGCGATCTCGGTCCCGTCGATCGCGGTGAAGAACGGCATGGTGCCGATCTTGGTCGTCCTGGCGCTTTCAGCGCAACGGAGTTGCCGGAAAGTGCGGCCCGCCCCCTTGCCTGATCATTCACCGCCTGGATTACTGATCCCGAACACCCGGACCGAATGATCGGTCGTCCGGATTGGCGCGGTTGGTGAGGGAGAACTCCCCATGGTGGATGCGACGGAGCTGCTGGACCCGGGGGAACGGCTCGACCCGCAGGCACTGCGGGCGTTGCAGCTGGAGCGGTTGCGGACGTCGCTTCGGCACGCGTACGACAACGTGCCGTTCTACCGGGAGTCCTTCGACAAGGCAGGCGTACGGCCCGACGACTGCCGCTCGCTGGCCGATCTGGCCCGCTTCCCGTTCACGACCAAGGCCGACCTGCGCGAGAACTACCCGTACGGGATGTTCGCCGTGCCGCAGGAGCGTATTCGCCGCATCCATGCCTCCAGCGGCACCACCGGACGCCCCACGGTCGTCGGCTACACCGACGGCGACCTTTCCCTGTGGTCCGACATGGTGGCCCGCTCCATCCGGGCGGCGGGCGGGCGGCCCGGGGACAAGGTCCATGTGGCGTACGGCTATGGGCTGTTCACCGGTGGGCTCGGCGCACACTATGGTGCCGAGCGGCTCGGCTGTACGGTCATCCCGGCGTCCGGCGGTATGACGGCCCGGCAGGTCCAGCTGATCCAGGACCTCGGGCCCGAGATCATCATGGTGACGCCCTCCTACATGCTCACCCTCCTCGACGAGTTCGAGCGGCAGGGCGTCGATCCGCGCGCCACCTCGCTGCGCGTGGGCGTCTTCGGTGCCGAGCCCTGGACGGAGCGGATGCGTCAGGAGATCGAGGAGCGGTTCGCGATCGACGCCGTCGACATATACGGGCTGTCCGAGGTCATCGGGCCCGGGGTCGCGCAGGAGTGCGTGGAGACCAAGGACGGGCTGCATGTGTGGGAAGACCACTTCCTGCCCGAGATCGTCGACCCGATCAGCGGCGAGGTGCTGCCCGACGGCGAGGAGGGCGAGCTGGTCTTCACTTCCCTCACCAAGGAGGCCATGCCCGTCATCCGCTACCGCACACGGGACCTGACGCGGCTGCTGCCGGGGACCGCTAGGGCGTTCCGGCGGATGGAGAAGATCACCGGGCGCAGTGACGACATGGTCATCCTGCGCGGGGTCAACCTCTTCCCCACACAGGTCGAGGAGATCGTGCTCCGGACGCCGGGTGTGGCACCCCACTTCCAGCTGCGTCTCACCCGGGAGGGCCGCCTCGACGCCCTCACGGTGCGGGCCGAGGCCCGCCGCGACGCCTCGCCCGAGACGCGGGACGCCGCCGCGCAGGCCATCGCGGCGGCCGTGAAGGACGGCATCGGGGTGTCGGTCGCCGTGGAGATCGTCGAACCGGAGTCGCTGGAGAGGTCCGTGGGCAAGATCCGGCGAATCGAGGACCTGCGGCCCCGCTAGCCCTCGGCGAACCGGTCCCTCAGCTCCCGCTTGAGGATCTTCCCGCTCGCGTTGCGTGGCAGCCCGTCCACGAACACCACCCGCTTGGGCGCCTTGAAGTGGGCGAGCCTCTCGCGCGCGTGGTCGATCAGTTCGGCCTCGGTCACCTCTCCGCGTGGGACGACGACCGCCGTGACGGCCTCGATCCACCGCTCGTCGGGCAGGCCGATGACGGCGACCTCGGCGACGCCCTCGTGCGTGTACAGCGCATCCTCGACCTGGCGTGAAGCGACCAGTACGCCTCCGGAGTTGATGACGTCCTTCACCCGGTCGACGATGGTGAAGTAGCCGTGTGCGTCCCGCACCGCCAGGTCGCCGGAGTGGAACCAGCCGTCCCTGAATGCCTCGGCGGTCTCCTTGGGCTTGTCCCAGTAGCCCTCGCACAGCTGCGGGGAGCGGTAGACGATCTCACCGGGCGTGCCGTCGGGCACGTCCTCGCCGTTCTCGTCGACCACACGGGCGTCGACGAAGAGGACCGTACGGCCGCAGGAGTCCATGCGGCCTTTGTGTTCGTCGGGGGCCAGCACCGTGGCCAGCGGGCCGATCTCGCTCTGGCCGAAGCAGTTGTAGAAGGCGAGGTCGGGCCATCGCTCACGCAGCCGCTCCAGTACCGGGACCGGCATGATCGAGGCGCCGTAGTACGCCTTGCGCAGGCCGTCCAGGTCGCGGTTCGCGAAGTCGGGGCGACCGGCCAGGCCGATCCACACGGTGGGCGGGGCGAACAGGCTGTCCGCGCGGCCCGCTTCGATCAGGTCGAACAGCTGATCGCCGTCGGGCCCGTCCAGGATGATGTTCGTGGCGCCGACCGCCAGGTACGGCAGGAGGAACACGTGCATCTGCGCCGAGTGGTACAGCGGCAGCGAGTGGACGGGGCGGTCGCCGGCGCTCAGGTCGAGGGCGGCGATCGCGCTCAGGTACTCGTGGACCAGGGCGCGGTGGGTCATCATCGCGCCCTTCGGCAGGGCGGTCGTGCCCGAGGTGTAGAGCAGTTGCACCAGGTCCTCGCTGCGCGGCTCGGGACCGTCGTAGGCGGCCGCCGTGGCCTGCCGCGCCAGCAGTGAGTCGTCGGCATCGCGCAGGGACAGCGCGGGGACGCCGTCCGGGAGCCGATGCGCCAGGTCCGGGTCCGTGAGGACCAGGGAGCTGCCGGACTGGCCGACGATGTACGCGAGGTCGTCGCCGGTGAGGTTGTGGTTGACCGGGACGTGGACGAGGCCCGCGCGGGCGCAGGCGAGGAAGGCGATCAGATAGGCGTCCGAGTTGTGGCCGTAGGCGCCGACCCGGTCGCCGGGCGTGAGGCCCTGGCCCAGCAGGACGCTCGCCGCGCGCGACACGGCCTCGTCGAGTTCCTCGTACGTCCAGGTGCGACCGCGGTGGTCGACCGCGACGCGTGCGGGGGTGCGTCGGGCGCTGCGGCGCAGTACTCCGTCAACCGTGCTGCCGTGTCCTGGCGTCATGACACATGATCCTCGGTGTGCCGCACAGACAGGTCAAGCATGACGGCAGGTCACCTCACCGGGGACACACGCCCGTTGACACGCTCAACGGTTCCTTCCCTCAATGACGTTGGGAGGCACGATGCGCACCCGTCCCAGACGCCTCGTCGTCGCGGCCGTCGCCCTGCTCGCCGCCACGGCCGGGCTGCCCGCGACCGCGGCCGAGCGGCAGGACCAGCACGACCGGCAGGACCGGCAGGAACAGCTCTCGCACGGCGGTCTGTCCGCCGTCGTCCGCTATACCGAGTACGGCATTCCGCACATCCTCGCCAAGGACTACGCGTCCCTCGGCTTCGGCACCGGCTGGGCGCAGGCCGCCGACCAGGTGTGCACCCTCGCCGACGGGTTCGTGACCGTGCGCGGCGAGCGCTCACGGTTCTTCGGGCCGGACGCGGCGACCGACTTCTCGCTGTCCTCGGCCACCAAGAACCTCTCCAGCGACCTGTACTTCCGCGGCGTACGCCAGACACGCACGGTGGAAAAGCTCCTCGCCGAACCGGCACCGCGCGGCCCGAGCCGTCAGGTCAAGGACCTCATGCGGGGCTTCGCGGCCGGGTACAACACCTGGCTGGAGCAGAGCCGGATCACCGATCCCGCGTGCAAGGGCGCCGCCTGGGTGCGGCCGGTCACCTCGCTGGACGTGGCCGCCCGGTTCTACGCCGTCGCCGTGCTCGGCGGCCAGGGCGGCGCCGTGGACGACATCACGTCCGCCCAGCCACCCACCGGATCCGCGGCCCGCGGCCAGGACATCGGGGCCGGCCCGGACGCCGAGACGCTGATACGGGCCGTGCGCGAGCGGACGGCCGACGCGGACATGGGGTCGAACGCGGTCGCCTTCCATGGCGATACCACAGCCAACGGGCGCGGTCTGTTGCTGGGCAACCCGCACTACCCGTGGCACGGCGGACGCCGCTTCTGGCAGGCCCAGCAGACGATTCCCGGCGAGCTCGACGTCGCCGGTGCTTCGCTGTTGGGTTCGCCGACGATCTCGATCGGCTACACCTCACATGTGGCGTGGAGCCACACTGTTTCGACCGGAGTCCCGTTCAATCTGCACAGGCTGACGCTGGATCCGGCCGACCCCACCGTCTATCTGGTGGACGGCAAGCCCGAGCGGATGAAGAAGCGGACCGTGACCGTCGCGGTCAAGGACGGCGCACCGGTGACCCGCACCCAGTGGTGGACCCGGTACGGCCCGGTGGTCGCCTCCGCCGACGGCGAGCTCCCGCTGCCCTGGACCGCAACGACGGCGTATACGCTCAACGATCCCAACGCGGCCAACATGCGGTTCGCCGACACCTCGCTCGGCTTCAGCAAGGCGCGCAGCACCACCGGCGTCCTCGCCTCCCTCGCCCGGCACCAGGGGCTCCCGTGGGTGAACACCATCGCCGCGGACTCCTCGGGGCATTCCTTGTACACCCAGTCGCAGGTGCTGCCCCGGATCACCGACGACGTCGCGGCGCGGTGTTCCACCGACCTCGGCAAGGTCACCTACCCGGCTGCGGGCCTCGCGGTCCTCGACGGCTCCCGGGGGGACTGCGCCCTCGGGCGCGACACCGACGCCGTCCAGCCAGGGACCTTCGGGCCCGCGCGCATGCCGACGCTGAAGGACGCGCCGTACGCGGAGAACTCCAACGACAGCGCGTGGCTGGCCAATGCCGACCGGCCGCTCACCGGATACGAGCGGATCTTCGGCAACATCGGCACCCAGCGCTCGCCGCGCACGCGGGGAGCGCTCGAGGACGTCGCGGCGTTGGCCGAGCGCGGCGGTCTGACCGTCCGGGATCTGGAGCGGCAGCAGTTCGCGAACCGGGTGCCCGCGGCCGACCTGGCCGCGGCCGACACGGCCACGGCGTGTGCCGCGCTGCCGGGCGGGACGGCAACAGGCAGTGACGGCAAGGCCGTTGACGTCACCGAGGCCTGTTCGGTGCTTGCGGCCTGGGATCGCACCATGGACACCGGCAGCCGGGGAGCCCTGCTCTTCGACCGGTTCTGGCGAAAGCTGACGTCGCAGGTACCGGCCGCCCAGCGCTGGAAGGTGCCCTTCTCGGCTGCGGACCCGGTGCGTACACCGAACACCCTCAACACCGCCGCCCCCGGCTTCGCCGTGGCCCTCGCGGACACGGTCGCCGAACTCCGGGCGGCGGGCATCGCGCTCGACTCCCGCCTCGGTGAGCACCAGTTCGTCGTACGCAACGGTCAGCGCATCGCCGTTCCGGGCGGCACGGAAGGGCTGGGTGTGTGGAACAAGATCGAGCCGGTGTGGGACCAGGTGCGCGGCGGTTATGCGGAGGTCACGACCGGCTCCAGCCACATCCAGGCGGTCGGCTGGAACGGCGGCCGCTGTCCCGTGGCCCGTACGCTGCTGACGTACTCGCAGTCCTCGAACCCGGGCTCGCCCCACTTCAGCGACCAGACCCGGTTGTTCTCGGGTGAGAAGTGGGTGACCGCACGGTTCTGCGAGAAGGACATCCTGTCGTCACCCGCCCTGAAGGTCATCCGCGTGCGCGAGCGCTGAGCGACTGTGGTCCCGTCCCACATGGGGCGGGACCACATAGAAGTGACAGGTGAAATTCACCCGTAGCCACAACGATGCATCAACTGCCCTTGGCCGAATGCTTCTTTTGCTCCTGCGTGCTCCTGTGCGCCCCTTTGGAGAAAGGTTTCCGGAAACCGATTGCCGCTTGGACTGGGCAGGACTTGTCTCAAGCGTCAAGTCCGTGGCACGTTCATCGATTTCACGTGCCGCGTTCGAGGGGGAGGTTTCCATGAGCCGTGCTGCGCCTGAACTGGAACACGCCTGGAGGGTGGGTACTGCGCCGGGCATATTCCCATTCATCGGCCACGGTATCGCCTTGTACCGTCGCCCGTTGGCTTTTCTGAATTCTTTGCCCGCGCACGGGGACCTGGTCGAGATACGGCTGGGTCCCCAGCGCGCGTGGATGGTGTGTCACCCGGAGTTGGTCCACCAGGTGCTCATGGACGCGCGCACCTTCGACAAAGGGGGCCCGCTCTACGAGAGGCTGCGGTCGTTTCTGGGTGACGGCGTCGGCACTTGTCGGCACCAGGAGCACCGGCGGCAGCGCAGGATGCTCCAACCCGACTTCCGCGCGGCCCGTGTCGCCGACAACGCGGCGCTGATGGGCGAGGAAGTGGAGTCGGTGTGCCGTGAGTGGCGGGCCGGCCGGGAGGTCGACGTCAGTGCGACCATGCTGGCACTGACGACGCAGGTGATGAGCCGTGTGCTCTTCTCCGACTCGCTCGACGCCGCGACGGGCTCCGAATTGCGCGGCTGCCTCGCCACCATCGTCCGCGGCCTCTTCGTCCGGACGGTGGTGCCGATCGACGCCCTGTTCCGCGTTCCCACGCCCGCGAACCGTCGTTACCGGCGTGCTGTCGACCGCCTGCACGCGATCGTCGACGCGGCTGTCGCCGAGCGCCGCCAGGGCACGGCATGCAGCGGCAGGACCGATGTGCTGGGCACCCTGCTGGCGGCCACGCAGGACCGTGGCGGAGCGGCGATCAGCGGGCAGGAGGTCCACGACCAGCTCATCACGCTTCTGTTCGCCGGAGCCGAGACCACCGCCCTGTGCCTCACCTCGGCGCTCGACCTGGTGGCGCGACATCCGGAGGAGGAGCGCCGACTGCACTCCGAGGTCGACACCGTGCTCGCCGAAGGCCGGCTGCCTGGTCCCGACGAGCTGCCTCACCTCGTCCGCACCCGGCTGGTCCTCACCGAGACACTGCGCCACCGCCCGCCCGGCTGGCTCTTCACCCGCGTCACCACCAGGGAAACGGATCTGGCCGGTCACCGCCTCCCACTGGGTGCCACCGTCCTGTACAGCCCGTACCTCCTGCACCACGACCCGGCCTCGTTCCCCGAGCCCGACCGTTTCCTCCCCGACCGCTGGCTGCCGGGACAGGCCGTCGGCATCCCGCACGCAGCGATGATTCCGTTTGCCGCGGGCAGCCGCAAATGCATCGGCGACTCTTTCGCCATGGCGGAAGCCACCATGGCCCTCGCGTACGTCACACGGAATTGGCGTCTGAGCCACCTGCCCGGACACGTCGAACGGGTGCGTCCCGCGGCGACGTTGGGGCCGAGGTCATTGGTGATGATCTGCGAACCACGAGCGCAACGGCCGCACGGCACACCGCCTCGTACACGACTCCCGAACGGTAGGTGACAAGGTGTCGACGACGCATGAGGAAGTCGGTCTCGTGACGCAAGGCGGAATTCCCGCCTCCAATCTCACGGAACTGATCGACACACATCTCCATATGCCCTTCCCGTTTCTGAGCAATGCCCACGCATCCCGAGCGGCCACCGGCGTCGACACGTGGTTACGCACGTGCGGGCTGACCGACGAACTGGGAGTGGAGGCGATGATCGCCTTCACCCGGCCCGCCGAACTCGCGTCCTGCATCAGCCCGACGGTGGAGTTGGATCTCCTCCAGATCGTGGCCAATCAAATCGCCTATCAATTCATCTTCGACGACCGCGCGGAAGAGATCGGTCGGCGGTCGCCGGCCCTGCTGCTGCCGATGCTGAGCGAGAGCATCTCAGTCCTGCGCGGCGACGCTCGGCCCAGCACGCCCCTCGGGGCAGCGCTGGCCGATCTCCACAGGCAGGTCCGAGAGCGGTGCACCCCCGCACAAGCCGCGCGCTGGGCATGCAAGAGCCGCGAATACGTGCACGGCCTCCTGTACGAGGCGGTGGCCCAGGCGCAGCCCCTCCCCCCACACATGGCACTGAGCACCTCGATACGTTCGCTCACCGCGGGAGTCGAGCCCTTCTTCCCGCTGGCCGAAGCGGCGCAACCGCACGAGCTGTCCCCCGATGAGCTCCACCATCCCGCCATGCAACGCCTGAGCCGGCTGTCGGCCGATGCGGCCGTGTGGATACCCGACCTCTTCTCCGCGGTGAAGGAGCAGCGGACGGGCGGAATGATCAATCTGGCCCTCGCGCACCAGCGGGCCCACCGGTGCTCCCTTCCGACGGCCGTCATGCTGGCCATCCGCCAGATCAACGGCACGATCAGGGAGTTCGAGCGGCTCTACGAGGAGATCAAGCCGGAGTTGAGCCCAGCCGCGATCGGCTACGTGGACGGCATGGTCGGGTGGATCCGCGGGTGTTACTACTGGTCCCGCAGCGTGCCGCGCTATGCGGACGCGGCGCTTACTCCCGCTCACACGCATTGACGACCGAGAGCACTGATTCGATGTTCACTACCCGAAGAGCGGACAATCGAACCACTTCGACGCGGAATTCATCCTTCTCTGTCATCCTCGTGCCCGAACACGGCCACCGGGCACTCACCCGAAGCGTACGCTCTGCGCTGTCCTCCGGATCGACGACAGGAAGCGGTAGGGCACATGGCGCATGGGTCGTGGCAACCGAACTCCGAGCCCCGCCGGTTGCTGGAGCGCCAACGGGAACTCCAGGCACTCGACTCCGCGTTGTCGGACCTCCGCGACGCCTCCGCCGGCGTGCAGCGGCCCCGCCCCACTGGGCTGCTCGCCTTCACCGGTCCTGCCGGGCTGGGCAAGACGGCACTCCTCACGAAGGCACGCGCCCGCGCCACGGCACACGGATTCCATCTGCTCTCCGCCCGGGCCGGCGAGAAGGAACAGGAGCTGGCGTTCCGTCTGGTGCGCCAGCTCGTCCAGCCCGCCCTGGCCACCATGGACGAGGCAGAACGCCGTACCTTCCTCGGCAGTTGGTACGACATCGTCGCCGCCGCGCTCGGCCTGGAGGCGACGGACACCGCCCACACTCCGGACCCGACCGGGGTACGCGACGGCCTCGACTGGGTCATGACGCGCCTCGCGGCGATGAAGGCGCCTCTCGTCCTGCTCCTGGACGACCTGCACTGGGCCGATCTCGAGTCACTCGGCTGGCTCGCCTCGTTCGCTCCGCGGGCCGCCGAACTTCCACTCCTGCTCGTCGTCGCCTACCGCCCCGACGAACTGCCGCCCGAGGCTGCCCCCTTCCGCACGGTCGTCGAACGTCACGGGAACCGCCCGTACTCACTGGCCCGGCTCAGCGCCGCCGGCGTGGCCCAGATCGTCCGGGACGAGCTGGGAGAAGGGGTCGAGGACGACTTCTGCGACGAGTGCTGGTCGGTCACCGGCGGCAGCCCGTTCGAGACCGTGGAACTCGCCATCAGGCTCGGCGAACGGAACCTGAAGGGCGCACAGAACGAGCTGCCCGCCATGCGGGACCTGGCCGCCGCGGTCAAGGGCCCAGGACTGATCGAGAGCCTGCGCGCGCTCGGCACCACCACCGTCCGTTTTGCCCATGCCGCAGCCGTACTGGGTCCACCGGTTTCACGGGAGCTCGCCGCCACTCTCGCGGTGATCGGCAGCGAGGAGGCCGTGGAGGCCACCGAGAAGTTGCGCGCCGCCCGCATCCTTGCCGACGCCGAAGGGCCTGGGGGCGGCATCGAGTTCGTCCATCCGCTGATCGCCACGACGATCTACCGGTCCATTCCCTCCGGCCTGCGGGTCGGCCTGCACGACAGGGCCGCGGAGGCCGTCCGCGCGGCGGGGTTCGGTCCGACCGCCGCCGCGCGGCATCTGCTGGAGGTTCCCTGCGAGGGCAGGCCCGAGGTGGTCGCATGCCTGCGCGAGGCCGCCCGTGTGCACCTGCGGGCCGGGGCTCCGGAGGCCGCCCGGCGCGCCCTGTCCCGAGCCTTGCAGGAGCCACCGCGTCCTCAGGACCGGGCCGCACTCCTGCATGAGCTCGCCTGCTCGACCTTCCTGATCGAACCCACGGCCACGGTCAGCCATCTCCAGGAGGCGCTGGCAGAGCCCGACGTGGATCCCCATCTGCGGGCCTCCATCGTCTACCGGCTGACCCAGGCGCTGGCTCACACCGACCGGCTGGCCGAGGCGGCGACCGTGTCCGCCGACGCGGCGCGGCTTGCCACTCATCCGCGCATTCGCCTGCGCATGCAGGCCGATCACTTCGTCTGGAGCGCCTTCCGCACCGACGAGCCCGACTCGTTCGCCCGCTCGCGCAGGCTGGCGCGGCTGGCCGAGCGGTTGACCGGCCGTGGGCTGGAGGAGCGGTACATCCTGGGGCTGCGGGCCTGGGACGCCGTGGTGCGTGGCGAGCCCCGGCAGAGCGTCCTCGCGTGTGCGGAGGAGGCCCTGCGGGGTGGGCTGAGCTGGACGGACGAGAACCGGGGCTTCGAGGTGCCCGTCTCGGTCGCCCTGGTGTTCATGTACTGCGACCAGCCGCGGCGAGCCGAAGAGCTGTTCACCCAGGGCATGGCCGAGTGCGAGCGCATGGGCTGGCGCGGCTCCCACCTGGCGCAGGGGCAGACGCTTTTCGGCTACATCCGCTACCGCCGCGGCTGCCTCCCTGAGGCGGAGGAACTCGTACGGTCCGGGCTGCGCACCGCCGACCGGGTGGCAGGCGCCGTCCCCGCCCAGTGGTTCGCCATCGGCATCCTCATCCAGATCCTGCTCGCCCGCGGCCGCATCACCGACGCGCGTCGCCTCGCCGACTCCTACCACTACGGCAACATCGTCCCGAACGCCGTCATCTACCCCGATCCCCGCACGGTGTACGCCGAGCTGCTGCTGGCCGAGGGTCGGCACGCGGAGGCCGAGAGCCTGTTGTCCGCCGTCGGGGACTGGCTGGACGCACGGGGTGTGCGCAACCCCTCCTGGTGCCCGTGGCAGCTGCACCTGGCGTCCGTCCTCGCCCCCACCGCCCCGGAGGCCGCGGCCGGCCACGCACAGGAAGCCGTCAAGCGCGCCCGGGACTTCGGCGCCGCCTCCGTGATCGGCCAAGCCCTCCACACCCTCGCCGAGGTGACCGGCGGACCGGCGGCGGTCGACCTGTACGCGGAGGCCGTGGACCACCTGGAACAGTCACCCGCCTCCTACGAGCTCGCCCGTGCCCTGGTCGGCCACGGCGCCGCCCTGTCCCGCAACGGCCGGGTCCCGGAGGCCGCCGATCGGCTCTACCGAGGCCTGGAAGGTGCCGTCCACTGTGGGGCGGAGGCGCTCGCGGTCCGGGCCAGGGAGGAACTCTCGGCGGCCGGACTGCGCCCACTGCCGCTGCGGTACGCGCAGGCGGACACGCTGACCGCCCCGGAACGCCGTACCGCCGAACTGGCCGTCCAGGGACAGCCGGCGGGGGTGATCGCCAAGGAACTCCGGCTCACCGAGCAGGGCGTGCGGCAGTTGCTGTCCAGCGTCTACCGCAAGGTCGGCACCGACGCCGCCGGCCTGGCGAAGGCTCTGGAGACTTTTCCTCGCCCTCGCTCCTGAGGTCAGGGCCGGCCGCCGGTCTCGGACGAGCGGCCGGGCCGTGGTCACACGGGCCGCTCCCGCCCCTCCCAGTACGGGTCCCGCAACCGCCGCTTGTACAGCTTGCCGTTGGGGTCGCGCGGCATCTCGGGGATGAAGTCGACGCTCTTGGGCCGCTTGTAGCCGGCGAGTTGCTCGGCACAGTGGTCGAGGATCGCGGCGGCGAGGGCAGGACCCGGTTCGTGACCGGGGGCGGGCTCGACGACGGCCTTGACCTCCTCGCCCCAGTCGTCGTGCGGGATGCCGAAGGCGGCGGCGTCGGCGACAGCCGGGTGGGAGAGGAGCACGGACTCGATCTCGGCCGGGTAGATGTTGACCCCGCCCGAGATGATCATGTCGATCTTGCGGTCGCGGAGGAAGAGATAGCCGTCCTCGTCGAGACAGCCGAGGTCGCCGACGGTGAAGAAGTCACCGATGCGGTTCTTCCTCGTCTTGGCCTCGTCCTTGTGGTAGGCGAAGCCCCCGGTGTTCATCTTCAGGTAGACGGTGCCGAGTTCGCCGGGCGGGAGCCGGTTGCCGTCGTCGTCGAAGATGGCGAGTTCGCTGATGGGCCAGGCCTTGCCGACCGTGCCGGGCTTCTTCAGCCAGTCCTCGGCGGTGGCGAAGGCGCCGCCGCCCTCGCTGGCCGCGTAGTACTCCTCCACACACGGGCCCCACCATTCGAGCATCGCCCGCTTCACATGGTCGGGGCAGGGGGCGGCGCCGTGGATGGCGTGCCGCATGGAGGAGACGTCGTAGCGGGCCCGCACCTCCTCGGGCAGGGCGAGCAGGCGGTGGAACTGGGTCGGGACCATGTGGGTGTGGGTGCACTTCTCCCGGTCGATCAGGCGGAGCATCTCCTCGGGCGTCCACTTGTCCATCAGCACGAGGCGGTGGCCGATGTGCAGGGACGCGCCCGCGAACTGGAGGACCGCCGTGTGGTAGAGCGGCGAGCAGACCAGGTGCACGTCGTCGCCGAACGGGCGGATGCCGAAGATGCCGAGGAAGCCGCCCAGGTACGCCTCCTCGGGGGCCTTGCCCGCCAGCGGCCGCCGGATGCCGCGCGGTCGGCCGGTGGTGCCCGAGGTGTAGTTCATCACCCAGCCAAGCTCGCGGTCCGCCGGCGCCGACTCAGGCTGCCCGTCGAGGAGTTCGGAGTACGGCCGGAAGCCCTCGACCGAGCCGATCGCGTACCGGTGGGTGGCGGGCAGGCCTGCCTCGTCGGCGGCGTGGCGCGCGGGGGCGGCGAAGCGTTCGTGGGCGAGGAGCACCTTGGCGCCGGAGTCTGCGACGATCCAGGCGATCTCGGGGCCGACGAAGTGGTGGTTGACGGGGACCAGGTAGAACCCGGCCTGGCTGGCGGCGAGGTACGCGGTGAAGAAGTCGGCGCTGTTGGGCAGCACGACGGCGAAGGCGTCGCCGCGTTCCATTCCGGCCGCGCGCAGGCCGTGGACGAGGCGGTTGGCGGCGGCGTGCAGTCGGCCGGCGGTCCACTCCTCGCCGTCGGGGGCGACTAGGACCGTGCGGTCGGGGTCGGCCGCTGCCTGGGCCCAGAAGCCCGCGGGGGGTGTGCTCGTCACTGGCCGCTCCTTCCGGCGATGCGGTCGAGGCGATCGACGGCTCGCTCGAAGCCGCGGGTGAGGTCGTCGACGACGGCCTGGACGCTGCGTTCGCTGTTCATCCGGCCCACGATCTGGCCGACGGGGGTGCCGAGCAGCGGCTCGACCTCGTACTTCTGGATGCGGGAGACGGCCTCGGCGACGAGCAGTCCCTGCAGGGGCATGGGGAGGGTGCCGGGCCCGTTGGTGTCGTCCCAGGCGTCGGTCCACTCGGTGCGCAGCTGACGGGCGGGTTTCCCGGTCAGGGCGCGCGAGCGCACGGTGTCGCCGGAGCCTGCGGCCAGCAACTTCTGGATGAGTTTGGGTGAGGGGAGTTCGGCCTCGGTGGTGGTCAGCCATATGGAGCCGAGCCACACACCCTGGGCGCCGAGGCTGAGTGCGGCAGCCACCTGTTGGCCGCTGCCGATGCCCCCGGCCGCCAGTACGGGCAGCGGGGCGACCGCTTCCACCACCTCCGGTGTGAGCACCATGGAGGCGATCTCACCGGTGTGGCCGCCCGCCTCGTAGCCCTGGGCGACCACGATGTCGATGCCGCCCTCCTTGTGCTTGACGGCGTGCCGGGCGCTGCCCGCGAGCGCGGCGACCAGCACACCCCGGTCATGGGCACGCTCCACGACGTCCGCGGGCGGTGAGCCCAGCGCGTTGGCGAGCAGCTTGATCGGATAGTCGAAGGCGACATCGAGCTGGCTACGGGCGACCTGCTCCATCCACCCGGTGATACGCCAGCCGGACGCCTCCCCCTCGGCCAGCTCGGGCACACCGTACTTGGCGAGGGTGTCCTTGACGAACTGCCTGTGCCCCTCGGGGATCATCGCCTCGACGTCGGCCTCGGTCAGTGTTTGATTGTTCGGGGCCTCCACCTTCTTCGCGGGCATGACGACGTCCAGGCCGTAGGGCCGGCCGTCGACATGTGCCTCGATCCAGTCGAGGTCGCGTTTGAGTTCGTCGGGGGCCGTGTAGCGGACCGCGCCGAGCACTCCGAAGCCGCCGGCCCGGCTGATGGCCGCGGCGACGGCGGGGAACGGCGTGAAGCCGAAGATGGCGTGCTCGACTCCCAGTTTCTTGCTCAGCTCCGTCTGCATGGGCGCAGGATGCCGCAGTCCTCCGGACGACGGAAGGGGTTTTCTGATGCTCCGTCAGTTTCCTGTCCGCCGCCGGGACGGCACACGCCTCATTGACACAACCGGCACCCGACAGGAAGGTTTCACGATGACTGACGAGGTGGCTCTCAGACTTACCCGCCGTCAACTGGGCGTCCTGGCCTTGAGTGGGACTCTGGCCCTCGCCCCCTTACCCGCCGACCCGGCCGCAGCCGTCCCCGCGTCCGGGCACCCGACCCTCCAGCACGGCTCCCCCGAGCGCGCCGGCCTCCTGCCCGCCCACCTGCGCCGACTCGTCACCGACGCCGAGGCGTTCCTGGGCCCCTCCCCCAAGCACCCCTGGTACGCGGGCGCCGTGCTCCTCGCCGGGCGCGGCGGCACCGTAGCCCTGCACCAGCCCATCGGCATGGCGCTGCGCTACCGGGCGTACGACGAGAAGACCGACACCGGCGTCGAGTTCTCGGCCGACGAGCGGATCCCGATGGCCGAGGACACCGTCTTCGATCTGGCCTCGGTGTCCAAGCTGTTCACCTCGATCCTCGCCGTGCAGCAGATCGAGCGGGGTGCCCTCGGCCTGGAGTCGACGGTCGCCTCCTACCTCCCCGACTTCGGCCGCGCGGGCAAGCAGGAAATGACGATCCGTCAGCTCCTCACTCACACCTCTGGGTTCCGCGCCTGGATCCCGCTGTACAACGCGCCGACGTACGAGGAGAAGCTCCAACTCATCTGGAACGAGGCGCCGCTGAGCGCGCCCGGCACCCAGTACCTCTACTCGGACCTGAACCTGATCTCCCTCCAGCTGGTCCTGGAGAAGATCACCGGCCGCGCGCTCGACACCCTCCTGCACGAGGAGATCACCGCCCCACTCGGCATGCGCCGCACCCGCTACAACCCGCCCGCGGCCTGGAGACCGAAGATCGCCGCCACCGAGGACGCCCGCAGGCCCTGGTCCGGCCTGGACCGGGGGCTCGTGTGGGGTGAGGTGCACGACGAGAACGCCTTCAGCCTGGGTGGGGTCGCGGGCCACGCGGGCGTGTTCTCGAACGCCTGGGACCTCGCCGTCCTCGGCCGGACACTGCTCAACGGCGGCTCCTACGGCAAGTGCCGCATCCTGGAGCCGGAGTCGGTGGAGCTGATGTTCACCGACTTCAACACCGCCTTTCCCGGCGACGAGCACGGCCTCGGCTTCGAGCTCTACCAGCACTGGTACATGGGCGCGATGGCCACGCCGCGCACCGCGGGCCACACCGGCTTCACCGGCACCTCGCTGGTCCTCGACCCGACGACCGACTCCTTCCTCGTCGTGCTCGGCAACTCGGTCCATCCGGTGCGCAGTTGGCGCTCCGGTTCCGCGCCCCGGGTCGCCGCCGCCGGCAACCTCGCCCGCGCCGTACCGGTCCGCCCCCGCCACGGTCGTACCGCATGGTTCTCGGGAATGACGAGCGCCACGACCGCGACCCTCTCGCTCCCCGCGCTCGACACGTCCTCGGGCGACGCACGGCTGTGCTGCGCCCTGTGGTGGGACACCGAGCCCCAGTCGGACGCCCTGATCCTGGAGTCGACGACCGACGGGGGGACCAGCTGGCAACGGCTCCCCTTCACGACGACACGCCCCGGCGAGCGACCGCAGGATCGCCCCACCGGCACGGTCACGGGCTGGTCGGGCCGTGTCTGGCACCGGCTGACGGCTCGGCTCCCCGCGCACGGGCAGCTGGTGCTGCGCTGGCGGTACGCGACCGACCGGCTGTACGTGGGCCGGGGCGCGTACGTCGACGGCCTGCGGGTCGAGGCGGCGGACACCGTCCTCTTCGACGAGGCCCGTCCGGCGGACGCGGCACGGATCGAGGCGACGGGCTGGGCGACCTCCACCGACTGACCGCTCAGCCCGGAAGGCGCGCCGAGCGCCCTCAGCCGTCGCCGCCCTCCAGCACCGCCATCGCCGCGTTGTGCCCCGGCACCCCGCTCACCCCTCCCCCGCGCACCGCGCCCGCCCCGCACAGCAGCACGTTCGGGTGCCGGGTCTCCACGCCCCAGCGGCCCGTGCCCTCCTGGGTGTGGGGCCAGGCCAGCTCGCGGTGGAAGATGTTGCCGCCGGGCAGGCGCAGGTCGCGCTCCAGGTCCAGCGGGGTCTTGGCCTCGATGCAGGGGCGGCCGTCGGCGTCGGTCGCCAGGCAGTCGGCGAGGGGTTCGGCGAGGTGGGCGTCGAGCTGGGCGAGCGTCGACTTGAGCAGTTCCTCGCGTACGGCGTCGTTGTCGCGTTCGAAGAGCCGGGCCGGCGTGTGCAGTCCGAACAGGGTGAGGGTCTGGTACCCCCGTTCGACCAGGTCGGGGCCGAGGATCGTCGGGTCGGTCAGGGAGTGGCAGTAGATCTCGGACGGGGGCGCCGTGGGGAGTTCCCCGGCGGCGGCCTGGGCGTGGGCGGTGGCCAGTTGGCCGTAGTTCTCGGCGATGTGGAAGGTGCCGGCGAAGGCCTCGCGGGGATCGACGGCGCTGTCGCGCAGCCGCGGCAGGCGCTTGAGCAGCATGTTCACCTTGAGCTGGGCGCCCTCGGCGGGGGCCGGGGGCGTGTCGCCGGTGAGGGCGGCCAGCTCCTGCGGGGAGGCGTTCACCAGGACGTGCCGGGCGGCGGCGACGCCCTCGCCGTCCGCCGTCCGATACGTGATCTCCGCCGTACGGCCGTCCGTGTCGATCCGTACCGCCTCGTGCCCGGTGACGACGGCCGCGCCCGCCTGACGAGCCGCCGCGGCCAGGGCGTCGGTGAGGGCGCCCATGCCGCCGACGGGGACGTCCCAGGCGCCGGTGCCGCCGCCGATCACGTGGTACAGGAAGCAGCGGTTCTGCTTCAGGGACGTGTCATGGGCGTCGGCGAAGGTGCCGATCAGCGCGTCCGTCAGGACCACGCCCCGCACCAGGTCGTCCGCGAACCGGTCCTCGATCGCGACACCGATCGGCTCCTCGAAGAGGACGCGCCAGGCCTCCTCGTCGTCCACCCGGCGGCGCAGTTCCGCTCGGCTCGGCAGGGGTTCGGTGAGGGTGGGGAACACCCGCTTGGCGACCTCGCCGGTCATGCCGTAGAACCGCTGCCAGGCCGCGTACTCGGCATCGCCGCCGGTCAGCCGGGCGAACGCCTCCCGGGTGCGCCGCTCGCCGCCCCCGACCAGCAGTCCGGTCGGCCGTCCGTCCCGTTCCACGGGCGTGTACGAGGAGACATTGCGCGTGCGGACGCGGAAGTCCAGGCCGAGGTCCCGCACGATCTTCTTCGGCAACAGGCTGACCAGGTACGAGTAGCGAGACAGCCGTGCGTCGACGCCGGCGAACGGCCGCGTGGACACGGCGGCGCCCCCGGTCCGCTCCAGCCGCTCCAGTACCAGCACGGACCGTCCGGCCCGGGCGAGGTAGGCGGCGGCGACCAGGCCGTTGTGGCCTCCGCCGACGATGACCGCGTCGTACGTAAGGTGTCCCGGGTGTCCCTCGTGTGCAGGCATGGTTCTTCGTAACACGTGATGATCTAGGTCGGCCATAGGTCGGCCGCGCGGGAGTCCGCGGCCCGGTGAGGCCGCCGCCTCACGGACCGCCGGTTCCGCGCTGCTGCCGCAGGACCGCCACCCTCCGGTACAGCTCGACGGCCTCGGCGCCCCGCCCGAGCTGTTCCAGGCAGTGGGCCTCGTCGTTGCGGCTGGCGAGGGTGTCGGGGTGGCCGGCGCCGAGGACGCGTTCGCGGGCGGCGGCCACCCTGCGGTACTCGGTGAGCGCGTCCGGCCAGCGGCCCAGCCAGCCGAGGCTCACGGCGACCTCGCGCCGGCTGACCAGGGTGTCGGGGTGGTCGGGTCCCAGCACTCGCTCGCGGATCGCGCACACGTCACGCGATTCGGCGAGGGCCTCCTCCCAGCGGCCGAGCCGGCCGAGGTTGACGCCGAGGCCGTGGCGGGCGCGGAGGGTCTCGGGGTGGGCGGGGCCGTGGACGCGGGTGCGGTCGTCGATCAGGTCGCGGTAGAGCTGGAGCGCCTCCGCGCTGCGGCCGAGTCGGCCGAGGCTGATGCCGACCTCGTAGCGGGCGGCGAGGGTGTCGGGGTGGTCCGGGCCGAGGGCCTGTCCGCGTGCCTCGGCGACCTCGCGGTAGGTCCGCAGGGCCTCCGCCCAGCGCCCCAACTGGCCGAGCGCGTAAGCCACTTCGTAGCGGGTCACCAGGGTGTCGGGGTGATGCGGGCCGAGAACGCGGGCGCGGGCCGCGGCGACCTCCTCGGCCATGCGGTACGAGTCCTCCAGACGGCCCAGCCTGCTGAGGTTGAAGGCGAGGTTGTGGCGGCAGCGCAGGGTGTCGGGGTGATCGGCGCCCATGGCGCGTTCCCGTGCCGTCAGCACCGACGCGTAGACCTGGTGCGCGTCGAAGTGGCGGCCCAGCTGGCCGAGGACGTAAGCCATTTCCTGCCGGGCGGCGAGCGTCTCCGGGTGGTCCGGTCCCAGGGCGAGGCTGCGGGCGCGGGCGACGTGCTTGTACTCGCGCAGGGCGTCGGCGGCGCGGCCGGTGCGGCTGAGGGTGAAGGCGACCTCGTAGCGGCTGGCGAGGGTGTCCGGGTGGTCGGGGCCGAGGAGGTGCTCGCGCTCGGCGGCGACGGCCCGGTGCACCTCGCCCGCCTCGGTCCAGCGGCCGAGCCGACCCAGGCTGAGCCCGGCGTTGTGCCGTCCGGCCAGCGCGGTGAGCGTCGCCGCGGAAGGGGCGGCGGGCTCGTCCGGTACGGCGGTCTCCTCGGGGCGGCCGGCGGTCGGCCGGGGGACCCACTCGCCGGTGAGGCCCGCCCCGGCGTCGGGGGGTGTGGTGCGCAGTCCGGCGCCGGTGGCCTTGTGGCCGGTGGTCATGCCA
Organism: Streptomyces sp. NPDC093591; assembly: GCF_044764885.1. Classification (NCBI taxonomy): domain Bacteria; kingdom Bacillati; phylum Actinomycetota; class Actinomycetes; order Kitasatosporales; family Streptomycetaceae; genus Streptomyces; species Streptomyces sp. NPDC093591. Next base: position 20,685 of record NZ_JBIWIY010000025.1, on the reverse strand, counting down.
CGGGTCCAGGACGGCAGGCGTGGTTCACGGGCCAGGGGGGCCGGGGGCCTGAGGTCCGGCTGCGGGGTCACCACGGTGGGCACATACGTCGGAGTCGTGCGGCCGAGACCGATCCGGCGCCCCAACTCGCGTCCGTCGTGCGGGCGTTCCTCGGGCCGTTTGGCGAGCAGGTCCAGGATGACCTTCTCGAGGTACTCGGGCAGCTCGGCGCGGTGCTCGCGCGGTGGCCGGGGCGGGGTGTCGCGGTGGCCGACGAGGATCGCCCAGGGGTCGTCGAGGTCGAACGGCGGTACTCCGGTGGCGATTTCGTACAGTACGCATCCCAGCGAGTACAGGTCGCTGCGCTGGTCCACCTCGCTGCCGCTGATCTGCTCCGGCGACATGTAGTGCGGGGTGCCCATCGCGATGCCGGTGCCGGTGAGCCGGGAGGTGAAGCCGATGTCGTGGCCGAGACGCGCTATGCCGAAGTCGCAGATCTTCACGGTGCCGTCGGCGAGCCGCATGATGTTCGCGGGCTTCAGGTCGCGGTGGACGATGCCCTGTTGGTGGGTGTAGGCGAGGGCGGCGGCGACCTGGTCGGCGATCTCGACGACGTCCGGGACGGGCAGCGGGTGGTGCTTGTTGTCCTCCAGGAGCTGGCTCAGGTTGCGGCCCTGAAGCAACTCCATGACCAGGAAGAGGATGCCGTCGCACTCGCCGAAGTCATGGACGACGGTCACCCCGCGGTGCTGAAGCGCCGCGGCCACCCGGGCCTCCCGCCGAAACCGCTCCCGCAGGACACGGGTGAAGGACTGGTCGTGGTGCGGTCCCAGCGGCTTGAGGCACTTCACGGCGACCTGCCGGCCCAGCGACTCGTCGCGCGCACGCCACACCTCGCCCATACCGCCGCGCCCGATCAGATCGAGCAGCCGGTATCGGCTCTGGATCAGCCCGCTGTCCCCCATCTCCCGCGATCGCCCCCCGTCACGGTCCGCCCCACCCTCCCCCGGCTCGTCCAGTATGGCGAGCTATCGTCCGAGTTTGTACGGTGCCGGGCGGGAGCCGGGACCGAGCCGGGCCATGGCGCGCAGGATGTGTTTCGGCGGGAGTTGCCAGCGCAGACGTGCGGGAATACAGCGCAGCAGGGTGCCCGTGGCACGCAACTGACGGGTGACGGTGGCGGGTTTCGGGGCCGGTCTGCCGTACAACTCGTGGGCGTACGGCGGCAGGGCGGCGTACGCCAGTTGGGCCACGCGCCGCCACAGCACCTCGCGCGCCGGGACGAGAAGGGGATGCGTCGGCGGGCGGAGCAGGAAGTCGTCCACCGCGCGTGCCTCGGGTCCGCACGCGAGCTCGGGGCGCACCTTCTCGAAGTACGCCGCCATCTCCCGCTGGTTCGCCGGTACGGCCTCGGGGTCCAGGCCCACCAGGCGGGCGCTGACCCGGTGTTCGGCGAGGTAGCGGTCGGCCTGGGCGTCCGTGAGGCGAAGCCCGGAGCGGCGTGCCACCTGCAGATACGAGTCGATCTCGGCGCAGTGCACCCACAGCAGCAGCTCGGGTTCGTCGACGCCGTACCGCTCCCCCGTGTCGGGGTCGGTCGCGCCCAGCATGCTGTGGATCTTCCGCACCCGGCCCCCGGCCTTCTCGGCGGCCTCGGTGGTGCCGTAGGTCGTCGTCCCGACGAAGTCGGCGGTGCGCAGGAGCCTGCCCCAGGCGTCGTGCCGGAAGTCGGAGTTCTGCGTGACGCCGCGCACGGCACGCGGGTGCAGGGCCTGGAGGTAGAGCGCGCGGACTCCGGCGACCCACATGATGGGGTCACCGTGCATCTGCCAGGTCACCGAGCTCGGACCGAACAGGCCGGGGTCACCGCTGCGTATGGCGTCCACATGCACAAGTGTGCCCGCGGCCGTCGGCTCTCTCCAGAGCACCACGGTGACCTGCGGGGAGGAGCGTCATCCGGGGGCGGCGACGAGAGGTGGCTCTCCCCAGCCGGCTGCCAGGGCCTGCTTGAGTGCGTCGACGGCCGACCGGCCGATCCGCTCGGCGAGGACCGACTCGATGACCGCGATGGTGGCCTGGGCCCGCTCGTGCACACGCTGCCCCTCGGCCGTGGTGCGGATCACGATCCGGCGCGCGGAGCCGGGGTCGGGGACCTGTTCCAGCAGGCCCATGGCGATGAGGCCGTGCACCGTCTGATGCGCCGTCTGCCGACTCGCCCCACAGGACGGTGCGGGCCGTGTCCAGGCCGAGCTCGGCGGACCGGGTGTGCCACCAGGTCAAGGCGGCCTGCACGTCCTGCAGTTGACCGGGGTGGGTGACCTCGCCGCTCAGCCGGTAGTCGGGGCTGGTGACGGCGAACCCGGCGCGCACCAGACGGGCGAAGGGGCCCGGCGCCCAGTCGTGGAAGTGGGGCCCGAAGTCGTCCCGCCTCCCCCGGCGCCAGGCACCCCCGTGCAGGAAGACGACGACCGGCACCGGAGCCGGTGCCTCCGCGGGCAGCCAGAGGTCGACCTCCAGGGGGTGGCTGCCCTCGGGCATGTCGTAGACCGCGGCGCGCAGGAGCCGTACTCCCGGATTCGTGAGGGATGTTTCTCCTCGCCAGGAGCACGAGGGCGGCTTTCCACTGCGGGCGGAGAGACCCCGTGCGCGTCCGACGGCGGTGAGGTCCCGATGCAGCTTCTCTGCTGATAATCCGTACGGTGATGCATCCGGAGCAGCGGGCCAGCTTCATCAGGCAGTCGGTGGCCGTCCACAGGTCGGCGAAGTCGTGCTCCGAGCGCCGGTGTTAGGGAAGAAGGAGAGTGAGGTAGCGGGTGCCGGGGGCGATCCGGGCGGGGATGTTGATCAGGTGGCGGCGAATGGTGCCGGTCAGCGCTTTCGCGTGGGAAGACGGAGGCGAGATGCCCGGCTGGGCGGGTGAGGTTATAGGAGGTGGCGGCCAGGGTCAGCCAGGCCGCGTTCGCGGTGAACTTCCCCGACGGCAGGTGAGCCAGGGCGGAGTCCTCGAGTTTGGCGAACACCTGCTCCAAGCAGGCGTGATCACGGTGTATCGGCTCGCGTCGGCCAGGACGAAGCTGCTGTCGGTGAAGATGACGTGGTGGCGCCCGACACTGAACAGCCCGCTCTGCCCCCGGGCACGGACGCGGGGCCGGGCCAGGCGCTTGACGCGGTGGACGATGAGCCGGGCCGTGACGTGAAGCGCCTTCTCATTGCTCGTGAACGCGGTGTTTCAGGAAGCCTTTTGGTCGGCGGGCTTCTCGATCTCGGTGGTCACTCGTGCTCTTCGGAAGAGCACCGGGAGCCACAGGAGACACGCCAGCAGGGGGACCGCGGCGTAGGTGGCCATGCCCACACTGGAGCCCAACCCGTCCATGAGCGCGCCGAGGACGAGATAGCCGATGCCGATGAGCGCCGACTCCACGAATGCGATCATCGACAGCAGGCTCGCCCGATGGCGCGACGGCACTGCCTCGTTGAACACGTTGTCCACGATCACGGCTGTGATTTCGGGAATTCCGACCAGGAGCAGGAACGCGGCGATCGTGACCCAGAGAAGGCCGAGGCCGCTGAGGCCGAGCGCCACGGCGAGCGTCAGGAGAGACACCGGGACGATGGCCCGATACCCGATGCGCCGGTCCGCGCGGTCCGACAGCAAGGGAGTGAGCCCGCCGGCGAAGAATCCCGCCGATATGACCACGCCGACCAATGCGGTGCCCGCTCCCTGATCGGAGAGGGTCTTCTGCGTGAAAATGATGTACGGCGTCAAAGTCGCATGCATCAATCCGGACACCACGACAAGCGTCACGAGCGCCGGCGTGGCGACCCGAAGCATCGCCCGCCATGCTGTGGCGTCGCCGCGCTTTTCCTCGGCTCCGTCCTGCTCGTCCACCGCGTCCGCGCCGCGGATCTCGGGCACCCGTGACATCAGCACCACCACGGCCAGGACGAGGCACGCCGCCGAACCGACGTAGACGACTCCCCAGGAAATCCGCTGCAGTTGGCCGCCGAGGACGATGGCGGCTCCCGAGGTGACCGTCCCGAGCATGGTGAACCGAGACTTGATCTTGACGTAGCCGGCCGTTGCACCACGACGCACGAGCAGGTCGTACAGCAGGGCGGTGTCCGAACCGGACACACATGCCATGCCCACGCCCTGCACGATGAACAGCGTCAGGAACACCCAGTAGTTGGAGAACGACACCTGACCGAGCAGACATCCAGCTATCAGCACCTGGCCGGTCACGATGCTGGCACGCCTGCCGATTCGGTCGGCGATGACTCCCGTCGGCAACTCCGCAAGTCCGCTGACCAGGTAGATCAGTGTCTGGAGGAGGGCCACTTGCCCGGCGGAGAAGCCTCGCTCATACAGGAAGAGGACGAATACGCCACGCTGGAACAGCGAGTTGGCGAGCACGGCGTATACGTAGAAGGGGCGCGCGACGCTTCGCGCCGCATCGTCGACTGCAGCCGACCCGCCAAGGGCCTCCGTGGTGCCGGTCATGCTGCGGGCTCCCCCTGGTGACTCCGGTGATCATAAGTATTGGGCCTCCGCCGCCGACCGGAAGCTCCAGTCCATACCTCGCGCAGGATATGCAGGATATTGGGCCGACCATCCGGGCACCGTTGCCGGCGCCGCGGCCATCCTCGGTGGAGGTGTCAGGTGTTGGAAACGGTTGCGGTCACCAGAAGAGAAAGCCGTCCGGTACGGACACGCCCGAGCCCCCGCAACGCCCCTAGGGCCTGATGCGAAAGTGGATCTTCTGTCAGACCTGCCTGGGATGCTCTGAGCATGGAGATGACGCTGCAGCTGACGATCGACTGCTCCGATCCGCAGAGAATGGTGACTTTCTGGGCCGAGGCCCTGGGCTACGTGCCTGAGCCTCCGCCGGGCGGGCACGCCACGTGGCGTGCTTACTGGGCGGCGGTGGGGGTGCCCGAGGCAGAGTTGCCGACCGGTGCCGGGGATATTCCGGAGTCGATCATCGATCCTGCGGGACGAGGACCGAGGGTGTGGTTCCAGCAGGTTCCGGAGCCGAAGGTCGCCAAGAACCGGTGGCACTTCGACCTGAAGGTCGGCGGGGGCCGTGACGTCCCACTGGACGTCCGCATACAGCGGGTCAAGGCTACGGTGGAACGGCTGGTCAAAGCTGGTGCCACCGTGCTGCGGATTAAGGATGAGCCGGACATGGGGCTCTACGCCGCCGCCATGCAGGACCCCGAGGGCAACGAATTCGACGTCGCCTGAGGGCCGTTGCGGCAGTGCTGGTCACAGCCACTCGTTCACGGTTGCGACCAGCACAGTCGCCTCGTAGCGTCGGCACCTCAAGGCTCTGCGCGACCGAACCCGGGCCTGCCTGCGACCAGAACGTCGCCCTCAACAGCTCCGTACACACGATCAGCAAGCAGGCATCGGGCCCGAATGTGACCGGGCTGGCTAGTTGGCACCAGGCCACGTTCACGACCTGCACTGATGCCAAGCATCTTCAGCGGCCGGAGCCGCAGAATCAGCGAAACAGTTGGCACTTTGGTACAGCGCAGGTCATGAGGCGTGTGTCGCCATAGCGGGGCCAGAGATCTTCGGCGGCAACAGCCTTGATATGAACACGGCAGCCACATCGGCGTGTTCCTGCGAGGCGAGAAGCTGTACTGGACGGCAAGCCGTACCGCTCGCGCCAGTATGCGCAGCTTCGTGGACATCAGCCGTCGGACATGGTCGAGCAACCGGCGTTCCAGCGCGGCGCCGGGGCCTTGGGCGTCACGGACGACGGTCGAAAAGCCGGTGCTGGTGGACTTCTGGGCTGCCTGGTGCGGCCCCTGCCGACAGCTCGCCCCCTCGCTGGAGGCGATCGCCGCCGAGCACGGCGACAAGATCAACATCGTCAAGCTCAACATCGCCAAGAACCCGGGCCTGCCCTGGCCGTACGCCACCATCCTGGCTCAACGGGACGCCCCTGGACCGGTGCAACTCCTGTGTCCAACAGACCGGCGACGACGAGCGGTTCGTCGCCGTGCTTGTCCTGAGTGTTGGTGGGATACCGAGGCGCAGGAAGTCAACTGGGGTAATTCCGTGACCAGTCGGTGAAGACAGTATCGTCACCATACGGCCGCTGGCCTCCGGCGTTCTGCTCGGTCTCGCCAGCCCGGCTGCCGAGCCCACGATTGTGGGGTGCTTCGTGTTCCCGGGCGGCGCGACGCCGCGACCTCCTCGGCCTCTCTCCCACCGGACTGCCCCAGGCCCCTGCGCCTTCGGCAAGGCCTTCAGTCCATGCGGATGATTCCCCTGCCCAGTGCGGCGGTGACGGCGGCGGTCCGGTCGCCGACGCCGAGCTTGGCGTAGATGTGCAGCAGATGGGTCTTGACAGTGGCCTCCGACAGGCGCAGGGCGCGGGCGATCTGTTTGTTGCTCTGCCCCCGGGCCACGGCGGACAGGACGTCGAGCTCCCTGCCGGACAAGCCGGCGCCCCGGTCACCGCGCATATGGGCGAGGACCTTGGCGGCCACTGTGGGCGACAGTGCCGCGCCTCCCCGAGCTGCGGTACGAACCGCCTCGCAGAGCTCGTGTCGTCCGGTGTCCTTGAGCAGGTAGCCGACTGCGCCGGCGTCGACGGCGGCAGTGATGTCCGCGTCCGTGTCGTAGGTGGTCAGGACGAGTACCCGCACCTCGGGGTGGGCGGCACGGATGGCGGCGGTCGCGGTCGTGCCGTCCATTTCGGGCATCTGCAGGTCCATCAGCACGACGTCGGGTGCGAGTGAGGCGGTCTGGCGCAGTGCCTCGGCGCCGGTGGCGGCTTCGCCGACGACCGTGAGATCGGGCTGGGTGGAGAGCATGGCGGCGAGCCCGTCACGGACCACGGGGTGGTCGTCGGCGAGGAGGACTCGGATCGTGGGACCGGCCGACGTCCTCATGACGCCGGGGCCATCCGCTCGGTGCCCGACATGGCTGAGGGGACGGAGGCGGAAGGCTCGACCGGGAGGGGCACCGTGACGGCGACGGTCGTTCCCTCGCCCGGGGAGCTTTCGACCGCGAACGTGCCGTGCAGAGCGGCAACGCGCTCCCGCATGGTGATCAGGCCGACGCCCGTATGCCGGGCAACGGGTGCGAACCCGGTGCCGTCGTCCTGGATGTCGATCGCCAGGACGTCGCCGAGGTACGACAGCGTGACCGAGACACTCATCGCGCGGGCGTGCCGCCGGGCGTTGGTCAGTGCCTCCTGCACGACCCGCAGCAGCTCGCCCTCGGTACTGGGAGGCAGGGCGGCCGGGCGGCCGGTCACCACCGTGTAGGCCTCGGTGCCGGTCTCCTCAGCGAGCCGGGCGGTGAGTTCACGGACCGCCTCCGCCAGGTGCGTGCGGTCCAGTGGCGCCGGGCGAAGAGCGTGCACGAGGCGACGGCTCTCCGCGAGGTTGTCCCGGGCCGTGCGCATGGCCTGCTCGACGCGGCGGGCCGCAGGGGAGTCGGGTGGCAGGTCGTCGCGTGCGGCGTCCAGCAGCATGGCGATGGAGGCGAACCCCTGGGTGAGCGTGTCGTGGACCTCGCGGGCCAGGCGCTGGCGTTCGGCCAGGGTGCCCGCCTGGCGTTCCGCTGCCGCGCGTTCGGCCTGGGTGGCGGTGAGCTCGTCGAGGAGCCGCTGCCGCTTGTGACTCTCGTGATCGAGAGTCGCGACGTAGCAGGTGATCGTGACCGCCACGGCGGTACCCAGGACGCATCCCGTGAGCGCCCGCACGTCGACGGAGCCGTCCGTGGTCAGGCTCTGCCACGACCAGCCGGCGCCCAGCACCAGCACCCCGCCGGCCGACCACCAGGCCCGCCGCAGCCAGTACGGGCTCAGCACCGCCATGGCGACCGGGAGGAACGCGGGGTCCACCGTGGCCATGACCGCCCACCCGGACAAGGCCCCGACGAGGTAGGGCAGCGGCGGGCGGTCGGCGCCACCGCGCAGTGCGATCCAGTACGCGTACCAAAGGGCGAGCCCCACTGCCGCGCCGATCCGCGACAGCGCGGCGCCGGTCGTCATGTTCGCCCCGGCCAGCGCACCCGGGAGGGACAGGGCGAGCACGGTGACGAAGAAGGCGTGCTGCCCCATGGTCTTCCACCGCTGCCGGTCCCACGCCTGTTGCAGTGCCATGGCCTACAGAGTAGGTGCAGCCGCGTAGCGGCAGAATCAGCCGACCAGCGGGGTCGGGTCCACCGATCGGTGGACGAAGGGCGCGTCGATCGGTCGATGTGCGGGAGGGGCGCGGGCGGCGAAGATCGGCCCCGCAGCCGACGGCCTGCTCTTCCATCGCCCCTTGTGAGGAACTACCCGTGACCTTGGCCTTCATTCCCAGCCCGTCCGTCGGTGAGGTCCAGCTGGGGCCGCTGCCGCTGCGCGGTTACTCACTCATGCTGATCCTCGGCATCGCAGCCGCCGTGTGGCTGGGTGGCCGTCGATGGGCCGCACGCGGCGGAGAGAGGACCGTCGTGACGGACGTCGCTCTGTGGGCGGTCCCCTTCGGCGTGGTCGGCGCCCGCCTCTACCACGTGATCACCTCCAGCGAGCCGTACTTCGGCAAGGGTGGTGATCCGGCCAAGGCCCTGTTCATCTGGGACGGCGGTATCGGCATCTGGGGCGCCATCGCCGGTGGTGCCGTCGGCGCCTGGATCGGCTGCCGCCGTAGCGGCGTTCCGCTGTCCGCGTTCGCCGACGCCGTCGCTCCCGGCATCGCACTGGGGCAGGCCATCGGCCGCTGGGGCAACTGGTTCAACCAGGAGCTCTACGGGCGGGCCACCACCCTCCCCTGGGCCCTGGAGATCGACCCCGCGAACCGGCCCGAGGACACCCCGAACCTGGCCACTTATCACCCGGCGTTCCTGTACGAGTCGTTGTGGTGTCTCGGCGTGGTCGCCCTGGTCCTGTGGGCGGATCGCCGTTTCCGTCTCGACCGGGGGCGGGCGTTCGCGCTGTACGCCGCCGCGTACAGCGCAGGTCGCTTCTGGATCGAGTACCTGCGGGTGGACGAGGCCCACCACATCCTCGGCCTGCGCCTGAACGACTGGACCGCGCTGCTGGTTTTCGCCGTTGCCGTCCACTACCTCGTGGCTACGACACGGCGCGCAGCCGGCAGGCGTGACGGTGTCGACGTCGCCGTCTCTTTCAACAAGTGAATGCCACCAGTAGCCCCGAGAACTGACCAATGTCCCTCGTATTCGTTTGGAGTTGCCATGTCCCGTGTCTCCGAGAAGCTCCCCTCCCGTCGGGCTCCGATCATGGTGGCGGGAGGTGTGTTCGCCGCCTTCCTGCTGTCCTCTCTGGTGAACGCGTTGATCGCCGTACTGGCGCGCGCGCTCGGTGCACCGGACGACTTCGGCCCGTTGGAGCCCTCGTCGTACGTCTTTCTGACCGCGCTGGGAGTGCTGGGAGGCTCCGTCGGGTGGACCCTCGTCCGCAGGTTCTCCCCCGATCCCGAACGGCTGCTCCGTCGACTCGTCCCGTCGGTCGTCGTGTTGTCCTTCGTGCCGGACTTGTTCCTGTTCGGCGAGGGCGAGGTGACCGGTGTGGTGGCGCTGCTCCTGATGCACGTCGCGGTCGCGGTGATCGCAGTGCCGACGTACTACAGGGTCATGCCACTGAGCTCGGTTCGGTGACCAGGCGCCAGTCCGACACCTGGGCCCCGCTGGTCGGGCTCACGCGCTCCGTGAACTCGGGAACCTGTACGTCCCTCGCTTGTCCCGGCGTCCACCTGACGCCAACTCAGTTCCCTCATAGCCTTGTTGCCACTATCCCCCTGGAGCCCACCATGCCCGCCCTGCTGGACCCCGTCCTCGACCTGCGGGCTGACCCGGCGTACGTACTCGGTGTAGCGCTACGCACCCGCGGGCCTTGTCGAGCCGTGCGTGCTGGATCATCCGGGCGCGGGACCCGATGGGGACGGACCGCCGAGGTGGGAGACAAGGTGCGGCTGAGCAGGCCGGAGGGATCCTTCGTGCTGCGCCCCGACGCCACCAACCATTTCTTCGCCGGGGACGAGACCGCTGCCTGCTGCCGTACTACGGCTCGCTCCCCCGCCTGGCGGCATCGCCTATGTCGCAGGGGAAGCACGGACGGTGCAAGCGGTGAAACAGGTGCTCGTGCGGGAGGCAGGGTGGGACCGGCGATCGGTCCTCACCAAGCCGTTCTGGGCGCCGGGCAAGCGCGGGCTGGAGTGGCGACAGGACCATACGCGGAGGCCGGTGTCGACCAGCGGCGGCACCGCACCGTCCGGCTGGCGCAGAGCGCGGCCATCGGCTGCGAGGCATCGACGGACCGTGGGCACTGACACTCCATCAGTCATGCGTGATCGGCGGCCGCCGAATCCGGCCCGCAGCCCGCGAGATGGCGTTCCGCCAAGAACAACGGTGTTTGCCGCCAGGTGGTGTAGGCGATCAACTGGGCAAGATCGCCTCCATCACGAAGCGGTCACGAGGCCGGACACAACCGTCTGCGAGGTCACCGCTCGCGCTGCACTACTCGACGGGGCCCCGTACCGACGTTCCGCTCCAGGTGGTACTGCGGTACCACAGCGTCCGCGTCATTGCTGTCCTGGGTACGAGGATTCGCGGTCCTCGTACTCCCAGCGTTTCTGGTGATGAATCCCGGCAAAGGACGAGAAGCCGGATGCGAGGCACTGACCATGATCGAGGCACAGCAACTGACGAAGCGTTACGGCGAGAAGACGGCGGTCGACCGCCTGGACTTCGTCGTCAAGCCCGGCACCGTCACCGGGTTCCTCGGCCCGAACGGGGCCGGCAAGTCCACCACCATGCGCATGATCGTCGGACTGGACGCGCCCTCCGGCGGCAGCGTCACGGTCAATGGCAAGCGTTACAGCCGCCACTCCGCGCCGTTGCAGGAGATCGGCGCGCCGTTGGATGAACCGCCCCGGTTCGAATAGAGACTCCGGACTGTCCCGAGTTGGGTGGAGTCGAGTGGAAGATCTCCAGGTACTCGAACAGGGCGGTGGACAGCTCCGGACGCGTCCGCCACCGTCTGCGGTTGAGCAGTTCGACCTGGCCCCGGGCCCAGAAGGATTCCATCATCGCGTTGTCCACGCAGTCCCTGATGGAGCCCATCGAGGGCAGCAGGCCAGAGGCCCTCGCGCGCTGGGTGAATGCCCAGGACCCGAACTGCACTCCGTGATCGGAGTGGATCAGCGCCGCCGCATCTGATGTGACCGCTCAGCCGCGTTCTTGGGTCGCTTGTGCAGCCACCGACCCGGTCAGCCGACTGGCATGATCGTCCACAGCAGGTTGGTGCTCTGCTGCCACGTCCACTGCTTGGTCACGGACCCTGAGGCGACCATTCCGCCGCCGTCGAGGACCAGTCCCGTGCTGCGGTTGGCGATGGAGTACTGGCCTTGGCCTCGGTGGACGATCTGCCATTGCTGGGTGTTGCTGCCGTCCCAGGCCTTCTGCCGGGCCGGGTCACCGTTGCGGGTGGCGCCCCAGCCGTCGGCGACCATGCCGTTCGTGCGGTTGACGAGCCTGTAGTAGCCGTTCCCGAGTTCGATCGCCTGCCACTGGAGATTGGCGTTGTCTATTGACTCCCACTGCTTCAGGGGCGAGCCGCTCGCGACATTGCCGCCACTGTCCAGCACCAGGTGGTTCGTGACATTGGTCAGGCTGAAGTATTTGTCGGGCCTGAACGTCACCTTCAGCGAGGCGATGACGTCGTTGTTGCCGGTCACCCGGAGGTCGGGGGTGTTCGAGGTGAACGTCCAGGCGGTGCCGGTGAAGTTGTCGCCGGAGTAGCCCGTCACCTGGTAGCCGTCGGGCACCAGGAGGGAGGAGGTCATGGCAGGTCCCAGGCCTGCGGCGGACAGCTGGGCGGAGGTGTAATCGCCCAGCGGCAGGACGGCCCGGGCACCTGCGTAGTTGACGTTCTGGAATACCGTCGCCGAGACCCTCACGGGCATGCCCTGCACCTCGACGCACACCACGGAGTCGATGGCGTTCGGCGCGGTGGCGGGGACGGTGACGTTGATCTGGTCGGTGACCGCGTACGGGAGCGAGACCGAGGGGTTGTTCAGCAGATAGACGCGGTTGATCGTGTTGTCGATCGCCGGGATCCGCAGCTGCCCGTTCGTGGGCCAGGTGAAGACGTGCGCGAAGAGCTTGCCGTTCTTCCTGGTGACCTTCCCCCAGGCGGGTTCGGTGGCGAACGGGCTGCCGCTGGTGCCGTGAATGCTGTCGCTGTACGTCGACATCCATGAGGCCAGGCCGTTCAGGACGGTCCGGGTTCCCGCGGTGACCGAGCCGTCACCCTTGGGGCCGATGTTCAGCAGGTGGTTGCCGTCCCGGGAGACGACCGTCACGAGCTCTCGAACGATATCCGTGACTGATCTGTAGGAGTTCTCCTTCGACGCGTCGTAGCCCCAGGAGCCGTTCATGGTTGCGCACCGCTCCCACGGCCGGCTCATGGGTGCGCTGGGTATCCCGAACTCAGCGACCGCGTAGTCGCCGAGGCCGTGGTCCCGCTTGACCCGTTCGTTGACGATGAGGTCGGGCTTACGGGCGATCAGCCAGTCGTAGAGGTCTTCGCCGTCCGACGCCAGCCACCAGTCTTCCAGGGTGGGGCTGGAGGGCTCGCCGAACCAGTCGCCGTCGAACCACAGCAGTGCCGGGTCGTAGCGGTCCAGCAGCTCCTGCAGCTGTGCCTTCATGTCGGCGATGTAGGCGGTGCGGGCGGCCTGCGAAGACATCGTGGTGAGACCTCCCTCGTGACGGTCGGTCTGGGACGGGTGGTTCCAGTCGAGGATCGAGTAGTAGAGGCAGAACTTGACGCCCCGGCTCTCACACTCCGTCTTGAGGTCCATGAGCAGGTCGGTCTGGATGCCGTTGTAGTCGCGCAGGTTGTACTGCTTGGTGCCGGTGGTGTCGGTGAAGCCCGCCACGTCGGAGTTCCACATCGCGTAGCCCTCGTGGTGCTTGGCGGTGATCACGATGTACTTCATGCCGGCGTTCTTGGCCAGTTCGGCGATGGTGACGGCGTTGAACTGGTTCGGGTTGAAGTTCTCGGTGACCTGGGTCTGGTAGTCCGCCTTGCTCCACCGCTGGCTGTCGAACGCCCACTCGCCCTGGCCGAGGTACGAGTACGACCCGAAGTGGATGAACATCCCGAACCTGGCCTGGTACCACCAGTCCATCTTCGAGGGGACGGTGTACGCCTCGGCGGTGGAGGGCCACAGGCCCTGGGGCAGCCCGAAGGCGGCCACTCCTCCGGCAAGGGCGGCGGCCTTCATCAGAGAGCGTCTGCTGAGGGAGGCAGAGGACATGGTGCGGCTCCATGTGTCAAGGGGAGGGATGACAGGGCGTCAGGAGCGGAACACCGACATGACGGCCGTGCTTCGCGTCGCCCCAAAAGAAGACATCGGATGGATTTATAGGAGCACGAAGGTAGCCGCGTCTATAGCTGAGACGAGATTCAACCGAAACAGCACAGCAGATAGACGATTCCGAGAGGCATGCCAACTCTGAGAGGTCACCCTCCAGGCTCAGAAACCGCTAGACATCGGATCTCTTGAGATCCGCTCTGACCGATCCGAGCCCAACGCCCGGGGGGAACGGCTCAGTCGAGCAGTGGAACCCCTGAAGCGCCCTCGGTGTGGACGCCGGCCATATGGGCCCGGAGCACCGCGCTCCTGGGCGTGCGTGTCGGGGGTGGCCACGCCGTGGACACCCCCGACGACAAGCGTGGGGCGGAGATACGCCTCAGGTCCCCGCGCATGTCGAACATGGCCAGGGCGTCGCAGCACGCCGCGTACCCACCGGCTCGGCGTCGGCACGGGGCCGGTTCCCTCGGACCTCACAAGGGCCGCGCGCTGATGCCAGGGCCCCGCGGCCGCCGTCTCCGCTTTGCCGCCGTCTCCGCTTTGCCGCCTTCATGACTTGGTCGGCTTCACCTTCCTGTCGGCGCCGTTCACCCGCACGGTGATGTTCCCCTGGTTCCGTGCCCGGTCGGCCACGATCTTGTAGGACGTGACCTTCCCGTCCCGCCATTCGCAGCTGACCTCGTAGCCGCCGCGGGCGCGCAGTCCGGTGAAGGAACCCCTGGCTTTCCAGGCGTCGGGCAGGGCGGGCAGCAGGTGGATGACGTCGTCGTGGCTCTGCAGGAGCATCTCCGCGACGGCGCCCGTGATGCCGAAGTTGCCGTCCATCTGGAAGGGCGGGTGGTTGCAGAACAGGTTGGGCAGCGTGTTGTAGGTCAGCAGCCCGCGCAGCATGATCTGGGCGCGTTGCCCGTCACCGAGGCGGGCGAAGAGGGCCGCCCGCCAGGGCCATGTCCATGAGCGGCGGCTGTCGCCCGACACCGTCGCGGCCGTGAACGGGACGCCGTCCTTCTCGCCGCACCGGGCCTTGAGCGAGACGAGGGCGGCGGCCGCGAAGTCGGGTGTGCTCGGTGTGATCTGGCGACCCGGGTAGACGGCGAAGAGATGTGAGGTGTGGCGGTGGATGTCGGTGGGGCTGTCGATGTCCTCCTGCCACTCCTGCAGCTGCCCCCACCTGCCGATCTTGTTCGGCGCGAGGCGCGCCTGCATGTCCGCGACCTTGGCCCGGTAGGCGGGGTCCGCCTCGATCGCCGCCTCGCAGTCGATGTAGTTCTGGAACAGGTCCCAGATGATCTGCTGGTCGTACATGACGCCGTCCTCACGCAGCCCGTGCTCGGGGGACCAGCCGTTCGGCGCGACGAGGAGTCCGTCCTCGCGCTCCTTGAGGTGGTCCTCCCAGAACTCGCAGATCTCCTTGATCATCGGGTACGCGACGGCACGGAGGTACCTCATGTCCTGAGTGAACGCCCAGTGCTCGTAGAGGTGTTGTGCGTACCAGGCGCTCGCGACGGTGTTCCACTCCCACGCGTTGCCGCCGAAGATGCTCTGGCTGGTGCGGGCGGTCCAGCCGCGTGTGTCCTGTCCGAAGGCGTTGCGGGTCGCCACGCGGCTGGGCACCGCCACCTGCCTGATGAACTCGATGAGTGCTTCGTGGCACTCCGGCAGGTTCGTTGTCTCGGCTCCCCAGTAGTTCATCTGGATGTTGATGTTGGTGTGGTAGTCGGAGGCCCAGGCCGGTGAGTTGCTGTCGTTCCACAGGCCCTGGAGGTTGGCGGGCAGGCCGTTCGGACGCGAGGAACTGATCAACAGGTATCGGCCGTAGTCGAACATCGCCTGTTCGAGGGTCGGGTCCTCTCCGCCCGACGCATAACGCGCCAGCCGGGCGTTGGCGGGCAGGGCGACGACGGCGTCGTCGGAGGTGCCCCAGTCGACGGAGACGCGGTTCATGAGGGCGCGCGTCTCGGCGGTGTGCCCCTCGCGCAGTTCCCCGTAGGAGCGGGCGGCCGCCTCGTCGAGTGTCCTGGCGATGACCGGTTCGGGATCGGTTCCGCGCCATCCGGCGGCGGCGTCGAGCTTGTAGTCGGTGCGGGCGTCGAGCAACAGGGTCAGGCTTGTGCAGCCGCTGAACCGGAGGGCCGACCCGTCGGCGCGGAAGTCGCCGTCGGCGTGCACGACCTGGACGGTGCACGCGTGCTTGAGGCCGTTGCCCATGACACCGCGGAAGGCGATCCGCCGGGCGTCGGCGTCGACGGTCGTCGGAGCCCCCTGCTGTCCGGACGACAAGGAGATCGCTCCGGACAATCCCCGGTCGTTGTCCGAGGTGTACCGGAAGACCATGACGTCCGCGGACCGGCCGGCGAACGCCTCCCTGAGGACGCGCCGCCCCGGCGCGCCGAACCGGGTGACATGGATACCGTCGAAGAAGTCCAGGGCGCGCTGGTAGTCGACGAACGTGCGCAGCGTGCGCGTGTCGAACCCCCTGCCTTCCAGGGCGACTTCGGCGATCTGGAAGCCGGTGGACGACTCGCCGGGGGTGAACGTGAGCCGGTAGGTGTGGTAGGCGGTGCTGTTGGTGATCCGGAACGCCCGGCTCTCACCGCGGTCGGCGAAGGGCGCGCCGGGGTTCTGCGTGTCGAGGGTCACCCACGCTCGCCCGTCCTGCGACGCCTCCAGCGTCCATCGCCGGGGATCGTCCTGCGGACGGTCCGGGGCCGCCGTCAGCGTGTACGAGGTGACGGCGACCGCGCGGGGCAGGTCGGCCTGCCAGACGACCGCGGGTGCGGCGTCGTCGACCCGCCAGACCGTGGCGGGATCGCGGTCCACCGAACACGAGATGTCCATGACCTGGGCCCCGGCCCCGGCCCCCGATCCCTCGGAGTGCCCGCTCGGCGAGGACAGGTACAGCGCGGCGCCGCCGAGGTCGACGCCGGACAGGCCGATCTCGCTCACCTGGAAGTGGCTGACCCCTGCCTTGGGGATGAAGTCGAACCGGTAGAAGCGGTACGACCCGCTGGTGGCGCAGGTGAACTCCTTCGTCTGGAAACGGCTCTCGAAGGGCGCCGCCAAAGTACGGCTGTCCAGCGTGGTCCAGTCGGCGCCGTCGGCGGAACCGGACAGCGTCCACTCCTGCGGGTCGCGCTGCGGCACGTCGTTGGCACTCGTCAGATGGTAGGAGGCGACCGCGACAGGCTCGGGCAGCTCGACCTGCCACTGCACCCTCGACCCGGGCCCGTCGATGCACCACTTGGTGCTCGCGTTCCCGTCGTACGACTTCTCCACGCCCTCCGACGAGGAGGTTCGGTACGGCCCCCCGGGGGCCGTGACCTTCGCACGGTCGGCGAAGGTGACGACGACGTCGCCGAAGTTCCGGTACGAGCCGAAGCCGGTCATGCTGGTGTCGAACGCGCTGTCGGGCTTGCCCGCGAGCGCGTTGTCGTAGTTGTTGACCCCGCCCCACAGACTCTGCTCGTTGAACTGGATGCGCTCCTGGTCGGGGTCGGCGAACAGCATGGCGCCGAGACGGCCGTTGCCGATCGGCAGGGCCTGCGACTGCCAGTCCATGGCGGGGACCGAGTACTTCAGCGCCTTGCGCGACAGCGTCGGCCACCGGACGGCCGCCGACGCGGCGGAAGTGGCGGCGAAGGCCGGCCCCGCAGAAGTGCCGCCGACCAGCTGAGTGATCAGGGGTGCGAGGGCGAGGGCGCCGCCGAGCTTCAGGACGCTTCTTCGCTGCGGGTGGGATGCATGGGTCACGGCAAGATCTCCCAGCCATGAGTGTTCGGCACGAGGGGAAGTGCAACCTCTTCGAGTCCTCCGAGAGGCACGTCATCTTTGCCGCGACATAGATCGGATGTCTAGAGGGCTGCAGCACCAACTCATGTGACTCCACCGGCAGTACGACAGGTCAATCTGGCGTGATGAGAAACGAATTGCCCGCGGCTCGACTACACCCGAAAGCAGCAGGGGATAGCGAGGAGCTCTCTAATACATCGGAGGTCGAGCTACCTCGACTGATCGCGGCGGCGTCAAACCGGGTCCTCGGTCTGGATGTTGCGGACCACGTCGAGCGCATCGTTGATGTGCTGGTCCGTCTTGGTCAGCGAGTTGAAGACATGCCGGACCGTCCCCTGACGGTCGATGA
Organism: Streptomyces sp. NPDC093591; assembly: GCF_044764885.1. Taxonomy (NCBI): domain Bacteria; kingdom Bacillati; phylum Actinomycetota; class Actinomycetes; order Kitasatosporales; family Streptomycetaceae; genus Streptomyces; species Streptomyces sp. NPDC093591. The sequence continues at coordinate 3,221 of NZ_JBIWIY010000025.1, read as the reverse complement.
CGTACGTGACCCGGCCCGGGATGATGCCCAACACGCTGGGCACCCCATAGGCACCGAGTCGGAACTCACGCCGATGACCTCGGCTCCGGCGTCGGTGAAGACCTCGTGGCTGTCCCGGAAAGCACACGCCTCTGCCGTACAGCCGCGGTTTCGTCCTTGGGACAGAAGTACAGGACGACCACCCCGGGCGCTTTGTCGCCCACTTGTATGCCTCTTGCCATGTGCGTCTGCCTCTTCCGCCCCAGGCAGGAGAGTGCTGCGGCTGTGGGCGGGATGAGAGACCGGGTGTGCCGGCGTCGTAGCTGATCGCCGCCGTGCGCCCTTGCGTATGGGCGTGAGCGGCTGGACAGCGGCGCGTACATCGTCATCGCCACCGGTTACCCGTCCCGGGTCGTCAACGGCCCCGACATCGAACTCACCGAAGCCAACGAGTAGTCCAAAAGCCCGGCCTGCGGACGGTTTCCCAACGCGGGGCGGGGCGTACCCCCCGGTGGGGGAGGCTGCTCACGATGCGCAGTCGGGCGGATGTGGCCCTTCAGTCCTTCCTCCCTGGTTCCGGCGAGGCGGAGCACGCCTGACTGGCACGGAGCATGGCCTTATAGAGGGCGCGGGGCTCGGGCGAGTCGGGCAGGGGGCCGCGGGCGGGGGCCTCGAAGGACTGGAGCATCAGGGCGACGACGCGTTTCCAGGCGTCGGGAGCGGCGTCGCCGGTGGCGTTGACGACGCCGGCATTGGCCATGTGCACCAGCACCAGGTCCTCGGGGGTGAAGTCCTCACGCAGACGTCCTGCGGCCTTGGCGCGGCCGATGAGCTGGACAACGCCCTCGTACGCCTGGTTGCGGCGCTCCTCCAGAGCCTTGGCCGTGGGGAAGGTCATGGTCAGCACGTCGGCGAAGCCGTAATCGGCGGCCTGCATCGCGCAGACGGTTTCGATGAACCCCGCGAGACCGCGCCAGGGATCGGGGTCGTCGAGAGCGACGCCGACCGCGTCGACGTAGGCGTCCATACGGTCGGCGAAAACCGCGGCGACCAGTTCCTCCTTGGTCGGGAACCGGCGGAACAGAGTGGCGATGCCCACCCCCGCCTCGCGGGCCACGGAAGCCATGGAGGCATGCAGGCCGTCACGCCTGAACACCGTGCGCGCAGCGGCGACGATCCGCGCGCGGTTGCGCTCGGCATCGCTGCGCAGAGGCTGTGCGGCAGGGTCATCGCTGGATTGGGCGCCAAGGTTCATGGCACTCAGTCTACCGAATCGGAAGACCCTATCCAGTTTCAGTGTTATCGTGGCACCGCGGAACCGGACAGGCCTTTCCGGATCAACGAATCGGATAGCCCTTTCCAAGTAGAGCGATACCCATGTCAAGGAGTTGATGATCATGCGCGCCGTGACATTGGCGCAGGTACCCGGCAGCCCGGAGGTGACCGAGGTGGAGGTGCCCCGCCCGGAGGCCGGTGAGGTGCTGGTGAAGGTGGCCGGGTCCTCGGTGAACGGCTTCGACCTCGGCACGGTGGCCGGATACCTGCAGGGCATGATGGAGCACCGCTTCCCGCTGATCCCCGGCAAGGACTTCGCCGGCACCGTCGAGGCGGTCGGCGAGGGTGTCGAGGGTTTCGCGGTCGGCGACGCCGTGTTCGGCGTGGTCACCAAGGCGCACCTCGGCACCGGTTCGATGGCGCAGTACGTCGCCGTTTCCACTGCCATCGGCATCGCCCACCGGCCCGACGGGGTCTTAATGCGTGACGCCGGCGCGCTCGGGCTGGCGGGCACCGCCGCCTTCGACGGTCTCGCCCTGCTCGGCCCGCTGGAGGGCAGGACGGTGCTGATCTCCGGTGCCACCGGCGGCGTGGGGGCCATCGCCGTACAGCTGGCCGCGGCCCGGGGCGCGAGAGTGATCGCCACGGCCAAGTCGGGTTCCGAGAGCGGCTTCGTCTCGGCGCTGACCGACGCCGAGGTGACCGTCATCGACTACATCCAGGACGTGACCGCGCAGGTCCGGGCGATCGCCCCCGACGGCGTGGACGCGGTGCTGCACCTCGCCGGCGACCTGGCCGAGCTCACCGCGCTGACCCGCGACGGCGGCGCCGTCGCCTCCGCCCTCACCGTCCCCGAGGCCTCGGAGGACCGCAAGCTGCAGACCGCCATGATCCGGTCCAACCCGACCGCCGACACCCTGTCCACCCTCGCCGGGCACGTCGCCTCCGGCGCCCTCAAGGTGCCGGTGAACTCCGAGTTCGACCTGGAGCGCGCCCCCGAGGCATTCGCCGCGTTCGGCGCCGGCACCGTCGGCAAGATCGCCATCACCGTCGCCTGACCAGTCCGTATCCCAGACGCTTCCCCCCCCCCCCCCCCCCGAAAGGACTTCACCGTGCCCAGCATCGCCATCGTCGGAGCCGGCCCCGGAATGGGCCTCGCCATCGCCCGCACCTTCGGCTCGCGCGGCTACGACGTCGCTCTCATAGCCCGCAACCGCGCCAAGCTCGACGACCTCGTCGGCCGGCTCGCCGCCGAGGACATCACCGCCGCCGCCTTCCCGGCGGACGTGCGCGACCACGACGCGCTGACCCAGGCCCTCAAGGACGCCGCCACCCGCTTCGGCGGCATCGACGTCCTGGAGCACTCCCCCGCTCCGAGCATCGCCTCCGCGAACCTCACCTCCCCGTCCCAGACCAGCCCGTCCGATGTACAGGGATGGATCGACTTCCTGCTCTACAGCGCCATCACCGCCACCCAGGCCGTCCTGCCCGCGATGCGTGAGGCCGGCGCGGGCACCCTGCTCTTCACCAACGGCGCCGGCTCGGTCGACCCCATCCCGATGCTCGGCAACGTCAACCCCGCCCAGGCGGCGCTGCGCAACTGGGCTCTCAACCTGCACAAGGAGCTGGCCGGCACCGGTATCCAGGCCGCGCACGTCGCCATCGGCGTGTGGATCGGCGCGGGCGGCCCTCCCGAAATCCCGACCGCCGAGGCCGAGGACATCGCCCCTCTCTACTGGGACCTGCACACCCAGCGCGACGAAGCCGAGCGCGTCTTCACCGGCTGACGCCTCCCAGCTCTCCCCCGTTGAATCCTGATCCGCTCAATCTCGGTCGCGGGGGGGGGGGGCCCCCCCCCCCCCCCCCCCCCCCAAAAACACCCCCCCCCGGCCCAGGGGTGGGTTTGGTTTTTTTGGGGGGGGGCGGCCCGCGGGTTGGGGGCGGCCGCGGGCCCCCACCCACCCCCC
>NZ_JBIWIY010000024.1:0-168712 GCF_044764885.1 Streptomyces sp. NPDC093591 | reverse complement strand
CGACCTCACCACGACGCTCACCCGCGCCTGGCGCAAGAGTCCGCTCGCCGGGGTCCGGCTCAGCCCCGACGGCAGGACGCTCGCCACCGCCGAACCTATCGGTGACCGCTACGTCTTCCGGCTGCGGAGCACACGCGACGGCCGTCTGCTGCGCACCCTGCCGGACCCGTCTCATCCCGTCTTCCGCGCCGGCATACCGACGGTCCCCGCGGACGTCACCAAGCCCTTGCTGTCCTTCAGCCCCGACGGCGGCGTGTTCGCGTACGGAGTCTCCGCCGCCGGCTGGGACACGGTGCCTCAGCGTCTGACGGTGTGGGACGTGGCCGCCGGACGGGCGAAGACCACTGTGGACATGGCGACGGCGTCCGCGATGCCGCCGGACGCGATCGCCTTGGGACCGGGCGGTCGTACGCTCCTCACCGCACGTCTGACCGACGACGGCTTCGTCAACGAGACATGGGACACCACGCAGCGGCGGAGGACGGCGCTCCTCCCCGGCCCGGCCGGCCGTCATCTGGCCGTCAGCCGAGACGGCGGGCTCCTCGTGACCGACAACCGCGTCGTCCGAGCGGGCCGGTCCCACGCCCATGACCTCGTCCAGCACGACGACATCGCAGCGATCGCCTTCGCTCCCGACGGCTCCGGCCTGGCGGCCGGCGACGGGACGGGGCGGGTGGCCGTCTGGGACGGCGACCTCCGGCACCGAGCGGGCATCCTGAGGAACGTCTTTCTGGCGCCCGTCGATCCGTCCTCCGACTCAGCCGAGACGATCACGGCCCTCGCATTCAGTCCGGACGGCAGCACGCTCGCCGTCGGCGGCGACGCGGGCACCGTCCAACTCTGGGACATCGCAACCCAGCAACCTCTCGGTCCTTCTCTGCCCACCCCCGGTGAGAGCGTCGACACGCTCGCCTTCAGCCCGGACAGCACCACGCTGTACGCGGGCGGCAAGCACGTCCCGCTCCAGCGGTACGTGGTGGATCCGGACCGCGCGGTGTCCCTCGTCTGCTCCCGTACCGGGAACGCGGAGCTGACCCGGGCGCAGTGGCGCACCTACGTTCCGGACCGGCCGTACAGGCGGGTCTGCCCCTGACCGTCTTGGTGGATCATGGAAGTGGCCGGGTCAGCAGGCGATCCAGCCCCGGGACTCGCGCCAGTACGGCGCGAACCAGTACCCGCCCGCCTACCTTGCTTGCTGCTTCCGCTGACGTGGTGGTGGCGTCGGCGGTCCTGCCCACCTCCCACTTCTCGGTCTGCGACATGCCGTGGAGAGGGGATCAGCGCGAGGGACAGGGCCGATGTCAGCACGGCCGTTCGGCGGCGGCCGGTCTTCCGGATCTTCATGGGCAGCTCTCCCGTCGGATTTCTCGACCCGTTGATCAGGGCGGGCTGCCCCGACCGAGGGGGAAGTCCGGACCGGGGCAGCGACGGGTCGATCGTCAAGGGCCCGGGAGTTGTCCCTCCAACCATCCCACCGGGTCAAACAGTCCCCCTCGCCGGCGACCCACCGCCGACGGCCGGCGTGATCCCGCCTCGCCGAAGTCCTCAGCGCCGGGTCCGGTGTCGTACGGCCTTGGCCTTCAGCGCCGTCCCAGAGCGTGAGGCGACGGCGGCCGCCTGGTCGCCGGAGCCGAGAACCGTACGCGGGCACCGGGCAAGCAATCTCCAGGGGCGTCCCGGCAGAGGCAGAAGCCTCTGACGCCGGCCAGTCCGCAACCGCCCACCGAATTGTCTGACCTGGCAAAAGGGACGTGCCAAACAACGTTCCGGTTGCGAGCGTCGGTGCAGCAAGGCCCGGATCCCGCAGCGACGCCGCACCCGCAAGATCACCGTCGGCTCGGTCGTCACGACCCTGGCGCTGTCGGTCCTCGCGGGGCCTTCGCAGAACGCGGGCGGCAGGGCCCGCCCATAGCTCCGCCGGCTCTCGCCGGCACGGGTGCGCTCGCCTCGCCGAAGGCGAACACAGTGACACTGACCAGCCATTTCACAGGAAACCGGGGGACGCCGCACGTGCGCATCGCCTTCCTGCTGCACAACGCCTACGCGATGGGCGGCACCGTACGGACCACAATGACACTCGCCGACACGCTCGCCGGGCGACACCAGGTGGAACTCGTGTCGGTCTTCCGGCACCGCGAGAAACCACACCTGGGGCGGTCGCCCAAGGTGCCGCTGCGGGCCCTGGTGGACCGGCGCGCGGGATCCGCGGACGCAGCGGACCCTCTCACCCGGCAGGCCGGGGAGGTCTTCCCGAAGGGGGACAGCCGCTCGCACCAGTACCACCCGCTCGCCGAGCAGCGGGTCATCGACTGGCTGCGGGAGACGGACGCCGACGTCGTCGTGGGCACCAGGGCCGGACTCAACGCGCTGCTGGCCCGGTTCGGGCCACGACATGCCGTACGCGTCGGCCAGGAACACCTCACCCACGACAACCACCCGCACCGACTGCGGACGGAACTCCAGCGCTGGTACGGCGGTCTCGACGCGCTGGTCACCATGACCGAGGCGGACGCGCGCGACCACCGGCGCGGCATGCGGCTGCCGCGCACCCGGGTGCTGGCCATCCCCAACAGCGTCCCCGAACCCCAGGTGCCGCCGGCCGACGCGGCGGCCAAGGTGGTCGTCGCGGCGGGCCGGTTGGCCCGCGTCAAGCGGTACGAGATGCTGGTCGACGCGTTCGCCCTGGCCGGTGCGGCCTGCCCCGACTGGTCCCTGCGCATCTACGGGGACGGCCCGGAGCGTGCCCGGATAGCCGCCCGGATAGCCCACCACGGCCTGGGAGACCGGGTCTTCCTGATGGGTTCGGTCACGCCCATCGAGACCGAGTGGGTCAAGGGCTCCATCGCCGCGGTGACCTCCGCGCACGAGTCGTTCGGAATGACGATCGTGGAGGCCATGCGCTGCGGCCTGCCCGTGGTGAGCACCGACTGCCCCCACGGGCCCGGCGAGATCATCCGCCACGGTGTGGACGGCTGTCTCGTCCCGCGCGACAGCACCCGGGGCGTGGCCGACGCGCTGCTGGCACTGATGCGGGACGACGGACGGCGTGCGGAGATGGGCAGGGCCGCCCGGGCCGGCGCGGCGAAACGATTCACCTCGGAGAGCGTCGCCGATCGCTACGAGCGGCTGTTCAGCACCCTGGTGGAGGAGCGGGCCGAGCGGTCCGCTCCACCGCCCGGCACGGCCGACTGGCGCGACCGTGCCACCGTGCTCGCCGCCACGGCAGGCATCCTCGCCCGCGGAGCGGTGCGCCGCGGGCGGCGCAAGCTGGGGTGGGTCGGATGAACGCGGATCGCACAGCGGCCTCGGCACAGCGGATGCTGTGGATCGTGGCCGCCGGGTTCTGTCTGCTGTCGGCCGTCCTCGTACCGCTCACGCTGCCGCTCGGCTGGGACGAGATCGTGTACGCCAGCCGCTTCGGATCGTACGGTCCCGCGACCCCGTTCAGCGCCCCGCGTACCCGCGGGGTCCCCCTGCTGCTTGCTCCGATCGCCTCCTGGAGCGACTCGACGGTGCTGCTCAGGGTGTGGCTGCTCCTGCTGGCCGGCGGTGCGCTCTGGCTGGGATTCCGGCCCTGGCTGCGGATCCTGCACCGCCCGGCGGCGGTGTGGGTGGCGGCCGGGCTGTACGGCAGCCTGTGGATCACTCTGTTCTACGCCAATTCCGCGATGCCGAACCACTACACCGCGATGGGTGCCACCGCCGCGGTGGGCTGTTTCCTCGCGCCGCGTCCCCGGTACGCGGGTGTCGCGGCAGGCCTGGCGGTGGTGACCCTGATGCGGCCCAACGACGGTGTGGCCGTCGCCGCGCCGCTGCTCCTGGCCGCCGTACTGATGCCCACACTGCGCGGCCACGGCCACCTGAGGGGGTGCCTGTCGGCCGTGGCGGCCGGACTCGTGGCGGGTGCGCTGCCCTGGGTCGTCGAGGCCGAGCTGCGGTTCGGCGGGGTGCGCAGCCGGCTCGCGGAGGCCGACCAGGTCCAGGGCGGTCTGCGGGCCGTCTTCTCCCTGCGCGCCCATCTCACCGCGCTGGACGGCCCGCTGCTGTGCCGTCCCTGTACGGGCGACAGCGTTCAGCTGCACGTGACGGAGTGGTGGATGCTGCTTCCGCTGCTGGTCGGCCTGGGACTGTGGGCGGAGCGCCGGGCGCGCCGGTCCGCTGCACCGCTGTGGCTGTCGGTGGCGGTGGCGGCGGCCACGGCGGCGCCGTATCTCTTCCTCGTCCCCTACGCCGCGCCGCGGTTCCTGCTGCCGGCCTACGCCCTGCTGGCGCTCCCAGCCGCTGTCGGGCTCCTCGCCGTCGTCCACCGGACCCGCACCCGCCGTTCGCGGCCGACAGCCGCGGTCCTCGCCCTGGCACTCCTCGGGCACTGGGGCATCCAGATCGGGCTCGTCCACACTCATGCGGGCATCCAGCAGCGGGCCCGCGGAGACTGGGTCCGGATCGCCTCCGTGCTGCGCGAGCACGGGGTACACCCGCCGTGTGTCCTCGCGGGGAACACTTCGACGATTCCCATCGCCCACACCGCCGGCTGCACTGTCACGGAGACGGATCCCCCGGCGCACCCCAGTGCGCTGGTCCTTCGCGAGGGGAAGCCACCGCACTGGGCGCGTGACTGGCCACGTTTTCCGGTGCCGGACACCTACACCCCCGGATGGACCGTCGTTGTGCGTCCATGACGGCCGACTGTGCCCTCAGGGCGGTAGGGCTCTGCGGCCCTCGAGGTGCCAGCGTCCACTAGGGCGAACTGGACGCGCTCGGCATGCTGCACAACTCCCGCTACCCGCTGCTCGTGGAGCGCGCGTGGCTCGACCTGTGGCAGCAGGACGGTTTCCGCCCCGACGCCAGCGACGCTTTCCAAGTGGTCACGGAACTGCGGGTCCCCTACGAGGTGCCGGTCACCGGCCCCGGTTCATACGCCGTCGATTTGTGGCTGGAGCGGCTGGCACCGCCAGTCTGACCTGTGCTTCCGCTACTGCGGGGCTGACGGTGGCCCCACCCACGCCCACGGCGCTCTACGAAGACCAGCCGTTCCAGCGCCGGTCCCGGGACTCGAACGCCATCACCGCCCACATCCAGGTGAGCCCTGCGACGTGGGAGACGACCGGACGGATCCTCCTGGGTCGCTCCGGGAAGCGTGCGCGGGGCGAGCGCGCGGGCGAGGACTTCGGCCGCCGGCGCGAAGAGGCGGGCGGGGCGTCGAGCAGGCTGCCCGGCAGCCGCCATACGCCGGTGGCGTCCTGCACCAGCGTGTCGCCCGCAAGGTAAAGGCGTGGAGCGACGACAGCGTTACGTCCGGACAAGTAATGTGGAACTCGATCCTCCGGAATTGTATGCGGCGGCAAAAGGGGCCTGCCAGACAACCTCCCGGCTGTGAGCGTCGGTCGTGACATCGCTGCACGCCGAACAACCGGAGCACACCATGCCCACCAGCGTCCTGATCGCGGTCGCCTTGTCCGTCCTTCTCGGGATCCTGGTGCTCTTCACAGTGCCCAGGGACACCGAGACATCCGCCTCGACGGCGGCGGACCATGTGACGATCAACGCCGAGACCGTCGCCGGCAAGAAACACGTCGACTTCCCACAGGTCCCCTGGAACATCAACCGCGGCTCGGGCGCCTATCTGACCATGCTCGACCAGCTGCGCAACCTCGCCGAGACCTCGGCCGACGGCCGCGTCATGCCCAACGTCGACACCGAGGTGAACGTCGCCATCACCGGCAACACGGAGAGCCAGAGTTTCGCCGACATCGTGATCAGCAGCGGCAACCACACCCCCGCGGTGCATGCGATCGTACGGCTCAGCGACTTCTGCGTCGTGCGGTTCTTCTCCAGCGACACCCCGCACGACTTCGTCCTGAACCTCGCCTCCGACGTCCCCAACCATGAGGACGCCGACGACAACTGGTTCCTCGGCAAGGAGGGCTACGACGCCCTCGCCCGCGTCGCGAACCAGTCGCTGACCGCCGTCAACCTGAACGAGTTCAGCCTTGAGAACAGCCTCAGGGACCTCGGCATCCGCAGCACCGACCGCACCGCCCAGGCGCGCGGCATGCTGCGCTACATCATCGCCATCACCGAGGCCTCCCGGTTCCGCCCCATCGCCAACCGCATCGCGAATGGCATGGACAACGGGTCCGACGTCTTCGTCACCGCACAGCAGGTCGGCCTGATACGTAACTAGGCCGGCATCAGCGATGTCTTCATCGGCCACACCAACCGTTGACGATGACGAACGCCCACATCGCCCAACGCGCCGCGGCCCCGCAAGCACGGTGCCAAGGACGACTGTTCGCTGCCGTCACGCTCCAAGTACACCGGCGTTACACACCTGGGCGCTGCCGGGGCGCCATCGCCTGCGCGCGGAGATCCCGCCTGGTGGAGCGATCGCGGCGGAGCCGCACCCGGCGATTCCACAACCGTTACAGTGATGCAGACCCTGTCCACCGCGCCGGAGCCGACCTTGCCGAACCTGTCCCACCTCGAGGAGATCTTCTCCGACGAGGGTGACGGTGCCGCCGGCCCCGTGCGGTCGCCCGGCTGGCAAAGCGACGTATCGCCGCAGGGACTCACGGTGACATTGATCGCCGACTACACGTTCCCCGTCCGGGCGTGGTTACCGTCGGCGGCGATCGTGGCACTGCTCGGAGAGTTCAACGTGACCGCGGGTGCCGCCCGTACGACGATCAGCAGGCTGATGCGCCGAGGGGTGCTGGAGAGCAGCCGGCAAGGGCGGTACAGCTCCTACCGGCTGACATCGCAGGCCGCCGTCGATCTGTGGAGCGGCGCCAGTTCGATCGCCACCTTCACCACCCAACCCGACTCATGGGACGGTCGGTGGACACTGATCGCCTTCTCCGTCCCGGAACAGGAGAGCACGCGGCGGCGCGCACTGCGCACCGCGCTGCGGTGGCGCGGATTCGCGCCGCTGTACGACGCGCTCTGGGTGTCGCCGCACCCCCTGACCCCCAAGGGGCGGATCGAGGTGGCCGACCTGGCGCGGGGAGCGGTGACCGTGTTCCGCGCGCGGCAGGAGGAACTGGACACGGAGGCCGACCGCAACCCGGTCGAGGCGTGGGACCTGCCCGGCATCGCCGAGCACTACCGGGCTTTCATCGACCGTTGGAGCGGCCTGCTTCCGCACATCAGCACCGACCGTGTCACCGGTGCCGACGCGGTGCGCGCACGGACCGAGGTCATGCACGCCTACCGGCACTTCCCCATTCTGGACCCGCTGCTCCCCATCGGGCTGCTGCCGTCCGGCTGGCCCCGGTCGCGGGCGCGGGAAGTCTGCGTCGCGGTGTACGACGGACTGCTCCAGCCGGCCCAGGACCATGTCCGCTCCGTGGTGACCCGATTCGCGCAGGGGCCGCACCCCGACATCAGGGCCCATACGATCGCCGGCATGAGTGCGGGTGTCGGCCACGGCTGACGGCAGGCCGCCGCGAGTGTGATCGGGCGGGCTGCGAAGGCGTCACACGGTGCCTCCAGCGCCTGCGATCTGTCGAATCCGCGTCGAAGACAACAGAGTTGGGCGCCAACGATTGACAGATCGGCGCCCGATCGTGAATGTACCTGTTGCAGGACATGTGGGAACGCTCCCAGAGTTGCGGCACGCGACGAGTGGAAGGAGAGGCACCCTTGCGCCGCTTCCGCAGAATCAACACCTCCCCATCAGACAGGCGGGCAGGTGGGCGCGGAGGGCCGCTCCCACAATGAGTCACGGTTCGGCCGGTGTTCAGCGGCTCGCCGCGTCTTCTGCCGGCAAGGCCACACGACGCCGATGACCACCACGGGCAGGACCGGAACGTCCTCCACCGTGCGCGATTCGCCGACCTGACCACCCCCACGACCACTCCCCCCACCACCCGGGTCAGCCTCACCGCCGCGGCATCACCGACGTCTCTTCCCGGCGCCTGACCGAGCTGCGCTCCGCACACCCCCCACACCAGGAGTCTTCATGACCATGCAGCGGCGTAGCTTCCTGACCCTGAGCGCGGTCGGAGCCGCGGGCGTAGGCATGTCCCTGCTCGGCACGGGCCAGGCAGGTGCCACCGCGCGGGCGGGAGTTCCGACCCAGCGGTTCGCGGTCGGCGTGCGCCAGTACGCCTGGAGCCGCGGCAGCCGCCGGTGGACCACCTATGTCTACTACCCCGCCACCGGCGCCCCCGGTGGCTCCCCGGTCACCAACGCCCCCGTCGCCCAAGGCGTCTTCCCGGTCTGCGAGTTCATGCACGGCTTGAGCAGCAGCCCGCAGAATTCCCTGGCGATCATCCGTCCCTTGGCCGAGGCCGGCTTCATCGTCCCCGCCCCCCACTTCGCCAACCTCAGTGGCCAGGACGTCTACAACGGCAACCAGTCCAAGGACGTCTCCGAGGTCATCACCCGGACCCTCGCCCTCAACACGGCGAGCGACCCGCTGGCCGGCCACATCAACCCAGCGGTCGGAGTCGGTGTCTCCGGCCACTCGATGGGCGGCATGACCACCCACGGCCTGCTCACGGCCTGGCCGGACGCACGGATCACCGCCGCGATCCCCATGTCCTGTGTGGACATGGGCAACCCGAGCCCGTCGGTCCGCGCCAAGGTCCTGTTCACGCACGGCGACCGGGACGGGACGTGCCCGATCTCCTCCGCCCGCCAGGCGTACCGGGAACTGCCCGCCGGCAAGGCGTTCCTGACCTTCCGCGGCGCCGGGCACAGCAACTACTTCGGCGACTCCCGCACCGTCAACACCTCCGTGGACTGGATGCGGTGGAGCCTCTACGGCGACACCGGGGCCCGCGACCGCCTTCGCGCCGACGCCGCATCCAGCACGACCACCTGGGAATCCGCCCTGAGCTGAGGGGCAACCAGGCATGGCCCGGGTGCGCGGGTCTGCCGTGATCGCCGCGCATCCGGGCAGTGCAGGGTGCGTGGCCGCCCGCGGACGCCCGCAAGGTCAGCCGCCGCGCAATCGACTGTGTTCGCTTCCAGGCCAGCGTGGGCACCACCGCCCGAACGGCGGGCGGCTCCGGCCGCTCCCACTCGTACAGATAGGTCCACTTGGGGGTCCGACACCCTCAAGGGCGCAAGAGAGGAAAGCTCATGGTTGCACTAGCAGGGAAGATCAGAGTCATTTTCCTTGCCGTCCTGTTGGCAGTTGCCGCATCTGTGTACGGCGCGGCGCATCAGGCATCGGCCGATACCGTGGCACAGTCAAGCGCTTCGCAGATCGTGGCCGACATGGGCGCGGGTTGGAATCTGGGGAACCAACTCGAAGCCACCACCAACGGATACCCCAGTGAAACAGCGTGGGGCCAGCCGACGGTATCGCAGGCCCTCATCGACAAAGTAAAGGCGGCGGGCTTCAAGACGATCCGCATCCCGGTCTCCTACCTGGGATACATAGGGTCCGGCCCGAATTACACGATCAACGCCTCCTGGCTGAACAGAGTCCAAGAGGTCGTCAACTACGCTTATAACAGGGGCCTGCATGTGCTGATCAACATGCACGGCGACGGGTACAAGAGCGTCAACGGCTCCTGGCTGATCTGCGATTCACCCTCCCAGGCGACGATCAAGGCCAAGTACGAGAAAGCTTGGCAGCAGATCGCGAACAGGTTCAAGAACTACGACCAGCGCCTGATCCTGGAGTCCATGAACGAGGAGTTCGACGGGCAGTACGGCCGTCCGACCCAACCGTGCTACTCGAACATCAACAGCTACAACCAGATCTTCGTGGACACCGTGCGGAAGACGGGCGGCAACAACAGTTCGAGGTGGCTGCTCGTGGCCGGCTGGAACACGAACATCGATTACACCGCGGGGAATTACGGCTTCGCCCTTCCGTCCGACCAGTACCGCTCCCCCTCCATTCCGGCAAACGAGCGGCGGATCATGATCTCCGTTCATCACTACGCCCCCTGGGACTTCGCCGGAGAGGAAAGCGGCACCATCACGCAATGGGGCCGAGCAGCGACCAACCCGTCGAGGACGTCGACCTGGGGACAGGAGGACTATCTGGACGCGCAGTTCAAGATGATGCGCGACGTGTTCGTCACGAAGGGGTATCCGGTGGTGGTGGGCGAATACGGCGCCATCGACAAGTCATCCTTCGATTCGTCGAACAACAGGTATCGCGCGGACTTCGCACGGGCCGTCGCAGCCACCGCCAAGAAGTACGGCGCGGCCTCCATCTACTGGGACAACGGTGCAACCGATCGGTACGGGTTCGGGCTGTTCAACCGGCGCTCCCTCACGGTCACCCAGCAGGGCATCATCAACGCCATCATGACCGGCGTCAGCGGCAGTGTCGCCGCCTCCGGCCTTCCGTCCGGCACGTAGCAGGACCCGAGTCTCGGCGACGGGTACATACCTCTGGACAACTCGTGGGCGCGCAGTTGGGCCGAGTGGTGATGCCACACGGTGTGCGATCTCGTCAACTGCGCGCCGACCAGCCGGAGAAGCTACGCTGCTCCGCATCTGGGAGCACGTTTGACAAACGGAGGACAGCGATGTCTTCACGTGTAGCGACCGACGACGAGGTGTCTGCCGGGCTGGCCGGCGTGCCGAGTTCAGTAGGTTCTGCGGTCTCTCAGAGCCCGGCTCAATCCGGAGGACATCGGCCTGCCCTCATACGAGCGGCGGTGGGTACCCGGGCTGCGGCGCGAGGAGCCGGCGGGAGTGTCATACGCGTACTACGCACGCCTGGAACAGGGCTACGGCGAAACCATGTCGACCGAGGTGATGGCCGCCGTGGCCCACACACTGCGTCTGGCCGAGGAGGAACGGGACCATCTGATCCGGCTGGCCCAGCCCGACCGGAACCGCACGCCGCTGTCCAGCTCAGTGACTGCTCGGCAGCGCGACGGTGGGGCGGGGTGGCGTAGGCATGTTGCCGCCGATGAAGGAGCTGGGGTGCGGGGGGCTGGTTGTAGGCAGTGTTCTGCCAGGCCAGGGCCGTGCGGTACTGGGTGTCGTGGAGGATGGTCGTGATCCGCGTATTGGTCTGGTACGGCGTGGAGTAGATCCGCAGGGCCGTGTTGTCGGACGTCGGCCAGATGACTTCCTCGCGCCAGTCGCCGAGGATGTCGCCGGACAAGGACGGCGTCGACGGTGCCGTTGTTGGAGTGGACCCCGGCGCCGGTGAGCAGGCGGGTGTCGCCCGGAGGTGCCGTACTTGTCGATGTCGGTGCCGTCGAAGAGTTCGCGCGCAGTGTCGCCGTCCCACCACGCCAGGAAGTTGCTGGACCGCGCTTACGACTGGCGACCACCGCGCCCCTGGGGTTGCGGACGCCACTCACGAGCGACGACCACGACTCGGCGCCCGCACTGCCAAACCAGATGTCACCGGACACGCACCGGCCGTTGTCACCGCCGGCCGGGGTGGACCAGAGGACTTGGCCGGTCCTCGCTTCCGCCGTCCAGGAGGACGGCTTGGAGCTGTCCTCGTCGACCTTGAACTCCTCCAGACCCGGCCGGGGCGAGTCGAGGTCGCCCACGTGCATCGCGTCCGGCCCCGGTCGAGGCGTTCCACCTGCCGCGCGGTCGCGGCGTGCGCGGTCTGCGGTATTCCGGTGAGTGCGGAGAGGGTCAGTGCGGTGGCGGCCGTCAGGCCGCCGAACAGCCAGTTGTTTGACCTGCGTTGGAATCGCCATGGGCGCAATGCGGTGCGCGGACGCCGGTGCGGGGCGGTCACTACGACCTCCGGTGTGGGGGTATGAAGATCGCGGAGAGGGTGGTCCAACCACAGATGTGGGAACGTTCCCATTCGCTGGGAAGATAGATGTTCACTGATGGCCCGTCAAGCTTCTGTTGGGCTTTTCTGTTCACGCATGTTCGGATGCGAGTCAACGAGATGTTCCGTGCGCAGCCTCGTCCCGTCGCTGCATTCCTCCTAAAAGGCACTTGAACTGCGCTGACTCCCGCCGTTTCAGACAACTCACGGCCGAGGCGCGGCGTGCCCCCACCCACAGGATCGCACTACTTCTTACATGGATTGGTGAGCAATGGTTGACAGCTTCGTGCCCGATCGAGAAGCTGCGTGATGCACCTCAAGTTCGTTGTGATGCGATTACGCACATACGCCGCCAACACCTCTGTGATCGCTCACAGTTCAGGCGTGGAGGAGCGTCCCTGGCATGCCAAGGCCGCGCCCCTCGACACGTGCCACTCGTAAGCACTCCTGCCTTAGTTGCTGCCACACCGAGGGAGGCTCATCGGCTGGATCGCACGCGGCTACACCAACTCCTCGGGCGTGAGAGTCAGTTGCCCCAATCACCCGCCTCGCTCCTGGAAGTCTCTTCCTCACTGACGCGCTCTCCGCCGACCGCGACGTCTCCCCTGCGAACGACGGAAGGAAAGGACCGGACATGTCCCCGCAACCCCCCACACCAGTTGCCGGACACATCAGCCGGCGAACCCTGCTCAAGGCCACCACCGCCACCGCCGGGGCGCTCGCCACCGCTGTCGCGTTCGCCGAACTCGAGACGCCTGCCGAGGCCGCGGCGAGCTTCGTCAAGGGCGTCGACATCAGCTGGGCACCTCAGATGGAGGCGCGCGGCTACTCCTGGAAGAACGCCGGCGGGCAGACCCAGGATTTGCTGACGATCCTCAAGGGTTACGGCATCACCGCCGTACGCCTGCGCACCTTCGTCAAGCCGTCCAACGACCCGGCCAACGGGCACTGCGGCATCAACGAGGTGGCCGCCTTCGCCAAGCGGGTCAAGGCCGCCGGGATGTCGATCATGCTCGACTACATGTTCGGCGACACCTGGAACTCCGTCGGCGTGCAGAACCCGCCCGCGGCCTGGCGGAACATGAGCTACAGCCAGATGCGCACCGCGATGGGCGCGTACGTGAACCAGACCATGACGGTCATGAGGAACAACGACGTGCTGCCCATCTGGGTGCAGATCGGCAACGAGATCAACAGCGGGATCTGCCGCCCGGTCGGCAGCGTCTCCAACGGGGCGCAGATGACGGGGCTGCTCAACGCCGCATACGACCAGGTCAAGGCGGTGTCACCGAACTCGACCGTGTGTATCCACCTGGCCCAGCCGCAGAAGTACGACGTGATGACGACGTTCTTCAGCCGCTACGCGGCGAGCGGCGGCAAGTGGGACATGTCGGTGTTCTCGTCCTACGGCAGCGCCGACCTCGCCCCCGGGATCGTGGCGAACATGAAGAAGATCTCCGACGCCTACGGCAAACCATTCCTGCAGAGCGAGTTCGGCGGTCGGGTGGACCGTGCCTCCTCCACCCAGGCCGCGCTGGTCGCCTACATCAAGGCCCTCAAGGCCAATGGCGGGCAGGGCATCTTCTACTGGGAGCCGGAGTGCATGTCCCCGTTCACCGGCTACAACATGGGCGCCTGGGACTCCTCCAGCAAGCGGCCCACCGCGATCATGAACGGCTTCACCCAGGCCTGAGCGGCGGGCCATGGACCTCAACCCGGGCAACTCTCCGGTCAAGGACTGGGATTGGTGATTGTAATGGGCATGACATTGAGTCTCGAAGGGCACGGGGTCAGGCTGGGAGCAGTGGGTCTGCTGACCCTCGCGATGCTGGTCGGCACCGGTGCGGCGCATGCCGATGCCGCCACGCGGGCGCTGCCGGCCGGTTGTTCCGGCAGCGCGCCGATCAAGTGTCACTACGCCGTCTCACCCGGCAACTACGACGTGACGGTCTCCATCGGCGGTGCCAGTGCCGCCGAGACCGACATGTGGGTGGAGGCCCGGCGCCTGACGCTTCCGGCGACGAAGACGGCGGCCGGTGCCGCCGCCACGTACTCGTTCACGGTCAACGTGCGGCAGCCGGAGGGGCAGCCCACCGGCCAGGGCGGCACCGGAAACCCCGGTCTGGACATCCGGTTCTCGGGGACCAACCCGCAGGTGTCGGCCGTCTCGGTGAAACCGGCGGCCCAGCCGCTGGTCGCCTACCTGGCCGGCGACTCGACCGTGTGCGACCAGCCCGTGGCCCCGTACACGGGATGGGGCCAGATGATCACGCCGGCGGTGGGTCCCGGAGCGTCCGTCGCCAACTACGCCGACTCGGGGGAGAGTTCGGGCAGCTTCCTGAGGAACTCGGCGCTCTTCCCGGCCCTGCTGCCGAAGGTCAAGGCAAACGACGCGGTCTTCATCCAGTTCGGCCACAACGACAAGCAGACCAGCGCGTCAGCCTTCCGGAGCAACCTCACCTCCATGATCACGCAGGTCCGTGCGAAGGGCGGCGTTCCCGTTCTGGTGACCCCGCCGGTCCGCCGGCAGTTCAACGGCAGCCGGCTCACGCCTACAGCACTGCACGTCAACGGCCTCGGAGTGAACCTGCCCGCCGAGATGCGCTCGGTCGGCACCGCGCAGAACGTGCCGGTGATCGATCTGACCACCAAGAGCAAGACACTGGTCGAATCCCTCGGCCCGTCCGCCTCCGCACAGCTCTTCCTGCGCTCATCCGTCGACGGTGTCACGGACAACACCCACTTCTCGCAGTACGGCGCGAGCCAGATGGGCGGGCTGGTGCTCCAGAGCATCCGCGAGCAGCGCCTGCCCCTGGCCTCGTACCTGCGCTGACCGACGCCCGGCGCCAGTCCCAAGGAGGGACCCGTTGAGGAACTTACGGATTCTCATCACGACCGCGCTCGTGATCGCCTTGCCGAGCCTCGGTGTCAGCGCCGCATCCGCGGCGGACCGCGTCGCCACGGACTGCACCAGTGCCTCCCGCGCCCAGGCCCCGGCCGCACAGGCGGCCGCCGCGCCGGTCACCGTGTGGCTGGCCGGCGACTCCACCATGGCCAACCCGAGCTCCGGCCGGTGCCCGGTCGGCTGGGGCAGCCAGTTCGACGCCCTGTTCAACAGCGAAGTGACCGTCAAGAACCAGGCCGTCGGAGGCCGCAGCATCCAGACCTGGCTGTACGAGGGGAACGTGAGCGGCACCAAGGGCTCGGACGGTGAGTGCCGCCTCACGTCCACCACGTACTCGTCCCGCTGGCAGGCGATGCTGAACTCGACCACCGGAATGAAGGCCGGTGACTACCTGCTCATCCAGTTCGGCATCAATGACTCCTCCTCGGCCTGCCCCCGGCACGTCGGCCCGGCCCGGTACCAACAGCTGATGACCCAGATGGCGCAGGCCGCCCTGGCCCGGGGCGCGCACCCGGTGCTGCTCACCCCGGTGGCCGCCATCACCTGCTCCGGCGGCACAGCGACAAAGAACCGAGGCTTTGTCACCCAGACCCTCGCCGCCGGCGCCGTCACCAGGGCGCCCGTCATCGACCTGCAGACGCTCAGTGTCTCGCTCTACAACAGTCTGCACTTCTGCCCGAACAACGGCGACTACGGAGGCAGCGGTCCCCTGGGCACCTTCTTCTGCAACGACCACACCCACTTCGACACCTACGGCGCCCAGCGGGTCGCAGGGCTCGTCGCCGGTGACGTGCGCCGCCAGAACCTCCCGCTCGCCGCGTATCTCACGTAGCACGCGGCGGTGGGCGCGAACCGAGGCCGGTCGGTTCGCGGGTGACCTCAACGACGGCGGTGCAGCAGACCGAGGACGCAGTCGTCCCTACCTGAACCTGACGATGGCGTACGGAAACGGCTTGGCTCCGACCAGGCCGCGGCGTGCGACGAAGAAGGAGGCCGGGGCGAGGGTGCGACCGGGCACACGCAGGACGCCCGCCAGTTCGCCGCTTCGGGCCTGGGCTGCCTCACGTACGACTGGTGCTCGCCCAAGGCCATCATCGGCGACCACAGTGGCCGCGTTCGCGTGGATCACCGAAATCAACGGCCGGGGCATGCCGGAGGTCGGCCGCCCGGGCTCACGGACACGGAGCTGCGCGGCCACTTCGTCCTGTGGGCCATGAGGTCCGCACCGGCGCTCGTGGGCAGCGATGTGTGCAGCGTGTCGGCGGCGGTGCCGAGCCTCCTCAAGCACGCCGCCCCCCGTTCAACCAGAGCAGCCGTTCGCGATGTCTGTTCGGCCACCGCCTGAGCGATCAGGGGGTGGGCCGCTCGCTCGGAAGGTGGTACACGCGTCCATGGCAGTGTCACGAAGACGGTTTCTGGCGCTGGGCGCCGGATCGGCCGCCGGAGGGTTCGGGCCGGCCGGCTGCGGGTCGCAGCGCTCGCTCGGCGACCCGGATGAGATCACTCTGTGGACCTGGGACCGGTCGGTGAGCGACGAGCTGGTCGCCCGGGCGGAGACGAAGGGCATTCCCGGGGCCCAGGGCTTCAGACTCAGCCGCACCAACATCGGCGGCCATTTCAACACCAAGGTGCGTACCGCGCTCGCCGGCAAGTCCCTGGTGCCGGACATCATCGGCATCAACTCCGACGTGGCCACCTACTTCCCCAACCAGGACGTGTTAGTCGACCTCAACGCCTTCGGCGCGGCCGAGCTGAAGAGCCGGTACCTGGACTGGAAGTGGAGCGAGTGCATCACGCCCGAGGGCCGGATGATCGCGTTCCCCATGGACACCGGCCCCACCGGGCTGTTCTACCGCGCCGACCTGCTTCAGGAAGCCGGGATCACCACCGACCCGAAGGAGCTCGCCGCCCGGGCCCCGGACTGGGACGGCTTCATCGCCCTGGGCAAGGAACTGCGGAGGTCCCAGCAGCGCGCGGTGATCTGCCCCAACATCCGCCACGTCTGGAGCATCCGGCTGGGCCAGCTGGCCAGCAAGTTCATGACCCAGGACGGCCGGTACATCGGCGACAGAGCCGAACTGCGCGAGGCATTCGAACTGGCCTACCGGATCGGCAGGGACGGCCTGTCGGCCGGCGCCCCGGAGGGCTCCCCCGACTTGTACGGAGTGATCACCAGTGGCCGCCAGCCGGTCGGCATCGGCGCGGTGTGGTGGGGCCTCGCCTTCCCGGAGTCGGCCGCGCCGAAGACCGAGGGCAAGTGGCGGGTGGCCGACCCGCCCGGCGGCGCCGGCAACGTCGGCGGCTCGTTCCTGGCGATCACCAAGTACTCCAAGAACCCTGAGGCGGCCTACAAGTTCATCACCTGGCTGCAGTCTCCGGAGAACCAGGTCAAGGCGTTCACGGAGATGTCGCTGTTCCCCTCCTCCCCGCACTCCTTCACCAGGCCGGAGATGCGTGAGCCCCGGCCCTTCTACGGCGGACAGCGCACCGTCGAGGTGTTCGGACCGTCGGCGCGGCAGGTCAGGACCGTCTACAAGAGCCCGTACGACCGGGTGATGGACCCCGTCTTCGCCGCCGAGCTCGCCAACGTGGAGTCCGGCAAGAACGTCGACACGGCATGGAGGGACGCCCAGAACACCATCGAGCGTGAACTCACCCGCGAGGGGGCGATCTGAATGGGCCTCGCCGATGCGCTGCGCGGGAAGACCGTCGAGCGGCGCGGGACGACCGCCAAGCCACCGCCGGACGGGTCCAGGCCGCTGCCCGGCTGGCGCCGCTACTGGCCGATGTACACGGCGGTCTCCCCGTTCTTCATCCTCTTCGCCGTCTTCGGCGTCTTCCCGGTCGGCTTCTCCATCTACCTGTCGTTCATGTCGTGGGACGGCATCGGAGAGACGCGGTCGATCGGCTGGGAGAACTACGCGTACCTGGTGACCGACTCCGACTTCTGGCAGTCGATCGGCAACACCCTGATCATCTGGATCCTGTCCACCGTCCCGATGGTCTTTCTGGCCTTGGTCATCGCCTACGCGCTGCACACCGCAGTGCGGTTCAAGGCGTTCTACCGGGTGGCCTACTTCGTCCCGAACATCACCTCGATCGTGGCGATGACCCTGGTGCTCGGCTCCGTCTTCAGCGACAGCTCCGGGCTGCTCAACAGCGCGCTGCGGGCGATCAACTCCGGCGAGGTCGGCTGGCTGTCCGACCCGTGGGCGATGAAGATCTCCGTGGCGGCGATCACCATCTGGCGATGGGTCGGCTACAACGCCATCATCTGCCTGGCCGGCCTGCAGGCCATCTCCAGCGACGTGTTCGAGGCCGCCAAGGTCGACGGCGCCGACAACCGCCAGACTTTCTTCCGGATCACCATCCCGATGCTCCGCCCGGTGATCCTGTTCGTCGCCGTCACCTCCACCATTGGCGGCCTGCAACTGTTCACCGAGCCGCAGGTGCTGTTCCCGGTGGACGACAACGGGAACGTCGGCGGGCCCGGCGGCGAGGCCACCACCATCGTGCTCTACCTCTACCAGCAGGCGTTCATCTTCAACCGGTTCGGCTACGGCGCGGCCGTCGGCTGGGCGCTGTTTCTCCTGATCGCGGTGTTCTCCGTCATCAACTGGCGGCTGATCGGCGGCCGGGACGAGGACGCGATCGGCACCGGCAAGCGGAAGGGGAAGTCCCGTGCGCGCTGAGACCGCCGCCCGGTCGCGGACCATCGTGGGCCACGCCGTGCTCCTGCTGGGCGTGCTGATCACGATCTTCCCGTTCTACTGGATGTTCGTGATGGCCTCGAACACCACCGGGGACATCTTCGCCTACCCGCCCAAGCTGATCCCGGGCTCCCACCTGTGGGAGAACATGAACAAGGTGTTCGACGGGATCGACTTCTGGGGGTCGATGGGCATCACCGTCGTAGCCGCCACAACCGTGACGTTCCTGGTGCTGCTCTTCGACTCGCTGGCCGCCTTCGCCTTCGCCAAATACGACTTCCCCGGGCGCAGAGTGCTGTTCTGGATCGTGCTGGCCACCTTCATGATTCCGATGCAGCTGGCGCTGGTGCCGCAGTTCGTCACCCTGGCCTGGCTCGGCTGGGTCGGCTCGCTCAAGGCGCTGATCATTCCCGGTGCGGCCAACGCGTTCGGGATCTTCTGGATGCGCCAGTACGCGCAGGGGGCGATCGCCGACGAGCTGATCCAGGCCTCGAGGGTCGACGGGGCCGGGTTCTTCCGCCAGTGGTGGACGGTGGGGCTGCCGGTGCTCCGCCCGGGGCTGGCTTTCCTGGGGATCTTCACCTTCTTCCACATCTGGAACGACTACCTGTGGCCACTGATCGTGATGACCGACCCGGGCAAGGTGACACTGCAGGTGGCCGTGCAGCAGCTGAACGGCGTCTACACCACCGACCAGTCGATGGTCATCGCCGGAGCACTCATGTCAGTGATCCCGCTGATCGGGGTCTTCCTGATCGGCTCGCGCCATTTCATCGCCAACCTGGCCGCCGGCGCCATGAAGTTCTGAAGAAACACGCGCGTGGTCCCACCCCTCGAAAAGCAGCTTGCGCCTGCGCCGAGTTCTTCAGGCAGGCACGAGCCCTACTGCCGCACGGGAAATCACCTGACTCGGGAGATGACGCTGTGAGAACCGCGAAGTTCGGCACCCCTGCCCTCCTGCTCTCGGTGGTCACGGCGAGTTCCGTCGCCATGGCCCCAGGCTCGGCGTCCGCGAGCGATGCGGCGGCCGGAAACACCTACTACGTCGCCCCGAACGGGAACGACGGTGCGGCAGGCACGCAGGCCACCCCGTGGGCATCGATCGCCCGTGCACAGGCCGTCGCCAAGGCGGGCGACACGGTCTACTTCCGGGGCGGCACCTACGCCTACACCCGCGCGAACAGCGCCTGTTCGAGCCAGACCGCCAAGGTCGACGCGATCACCCTCAACAAGAGCGGCAGCTCGGGCAACCCGATCCGGTACTGGGCCCAGCCGGGCGAGAAACCGGTCTTCGACTTCTCGCGGATGACGGACAACTGCCGCATCAAGGGCTTCAGCGTCACCGGCAGCTGGATCCACCTCAAAGGACTGGAAGTCAAGGGGGTTCCCCAGAACAACAACCGCAACGCCGAGTCCTGGGGGATCTGGGTTTCCGGCAGCAACGACGTCTTCGAGCAGATCAACACCCACCACCACATGGGTACCGGCCTGTTCATCAGCGGCGGGGGCGGCAACCTCGTCCTCAACTCGGACGCGCATGACAACTACGACCTGCGCAGCAACGACGGGCCCGGCGAGAACGCCGACGGGTTCGGTTCGCACTACACGCCGGCCGGCCGCCCCGCGAACGTGTTCCGGGGTTCCCGCGCGTGGTGGAACGCCGATGACGGGTTCGACCTCATCTCCACCTACTCGCCCGTGATCATCGAGAACTCGTGGGCCTGGCGCAACGGGTACGTGCCGGGGACGACCACGCCCTCCGGCAACGGAGCCGGCTTCAAGTCCGGCGGCTACGGGGGCGACTACGAGGCCAACGCGCCGAAGCACACCGTCCGCTACTCGGTGGCGTTCCTCAACAAAGCGGCTGGCTTCTACGCCAACCACCACCCGGTGGCCAACGACTACTTCAACAACACCGGCTACGGAAACCACCCCAACTTCAACATGCGGGGAATCAACTCGAGCGGTGCCGCCGTCGGCCGGGGCAACCTGCGCAACAACATCGCCTACACCGGAACGGCGACGTCGTACATGAGCGGCACGAACGCCGCGTACAACACCTGGAACCTCGGCATCCCCCTGTCGGACTCCCAGTTCCAGAGTGTGTCGACGTCCGGCTGGGACGCGCCCCGCCAGAGCGACGGGAGCCTGCCCGTGCTGCCCCACCTCCGCCTCGCGGCGAACAGTGCCCTGATCGACAAGGGCACCAACGTGGGACTGCCCTTCAGCGGAAGTGCGCCGGACCTCGGCGCCTTCGAGAATGATGGAAGGTGACATCTTGAGATACCGAATGCGTGCCGTCTCGAAGCACTGGAAATTGGCCGCGGCCGCCTTGTTGTCCGTGTCGTTAGCAGCGCCCGTCTGGGCTGGCACCGCGTCGGCGCAGGCCCCGGCACAACAGACATCGACGGCGCAGACATCGACAAAGGAGCTCCCAGCCCAGGACGCCGCTGCCGGACCGGTGGCGGATCGTGGCCTGAAGTACCTGGTGTCCGAGTACGAGACCCGCGCTCCGTCGAAGTACACGGCCGGCTCCTGGAAACCCTTCGCCAAGGCGTTGCGTTCCGCGGACGCGGTAGCCGACGACACATCGGCCACCAAGTCGGAGGTCGCCAAGGCGAAGACGGCCCTGATGAACGCCGCCGGCGATCTGCAGGCTGCCGACGAAGGCACGTTCCAGACGATCACGAACAACACCTTCTGGAACGACACCAGCGGCAACCCCATCTATTCGCAGGGCGGTGGGGTCTTCAAGTTCGGTGACACCTACTACTGGTACGGCGTGCACTACCTCGGCGCCGAGTCCTACCGGGCCAATCCGACGCGGAAGTACGACGGCGAGGTCAGCTTCAGGTCCATCCCGGTGTACTCGTCCAAGGACCTGGTGAACTGGAAGTTCGAGAACCGGATCGCGACACGGTCCACCCCGATCCAAAACGGCGCCACCCTCGGCCAGGCAGGATGGGTCGGGCGGCTCGGGGTCACGTACAACGAGAACACCGGCAAGTACGTGCTCGCCGTCCAGGCCTACGTCGGAGGCGGGCACGGGGTCCTGCTGCTGCAGGGCGACTCACCCACCGACACCTTCGACTACGGCTACTTCCAGACCCAGATCACCAACTCGCCGACGACCGGCACCGGAGACCAGACCGTCTTCACCGACGAGGACGGCAAGGACTACCTCATCTTCTCCAACCGCGAAGGACGGTCGCGCGGATTCGTGTCCAAGTTCCGCGAGTCCGACTCGCTGCGGATCGAGCCAGGCGTGCAGATCCGCAGCGGCGCCGGCCGCGAGGGCAACGCCATGTTCAAGCTCGACGGCAAGTACTACCACGCGGCGTCGGACCTGCACGGCTGGAACACCTCGGTCAACTACGTCAATGAGTCGACCAGCAGCAACGTCCAGGGCTCCTACAGCGGCGAGTACGTCCTTGCCGGCACCGAGATGGACTACAGCCACGTGACCCAGACCGGGTTCTTCGTGACGGTCAAGGGCACCAAGCAGAACACGGTGATCTACGCCGGCGACCGCTGGGCCGACTTCGCCTGGAACGGCATCGGGTACAACCAGTGGGTGCCGATCACCAAGTCCGGCGCGCGGCCGCAGTTCCACTCGGTGAGCCAGTGGCAGTTCAACGTCACGACCGGGGAGTGGCGTGTCGGGCCGGCGAACAACTACATCCTCAACCCGGACATCCAGGCCGACCGCATCATCGTCTCCAGTGTGCGGGGATGGCGGAACCTCGGCGGTTCGGTGACCAACGTCAACGGTGGTGTGAACGGGTCTCGCTTCGCCCTCCAGGTGAGCAACAGCGGCGGCGTCGAGCAGCGGGTCGAGTCGGTGCCCGCAGGCACCTACACCCTGTCCCTGCACGCTCGGGGTAGCGCCGGACAGGTCGTGATCACCGGCGCCAACGGCAGCCAGCGCACCCTCGGCATCCCGTCGTCGAGCGGCTGGGCCAAGCGCGAGCTCACCGGCATAGAGCTGCCCGGCGGGGCCGCCACCGTCACCGTGCGGGCGTCGGGTTCGGGCGGCGTCACCGTCGACCAGCTCTCACTCGTCAAGACCTCTGCCGACACACCAGCGCCTCCGGGGCGTTACGAGGCAGAGACCGCTCCGGCACAGTGCCGGGGCACGATCGACTCGAATCAAGCCGGCTATTCCGGCAGCGGGTTCTGCAACGGCGACGGCGCTGTGGGGGCCTTCGCGGAGTTCACCGTGAACTCCGCGACCGCCCGTACGGCGACGTTGGGGATCCGGTTCGCCAATGGTGCCACCACCGGTGCGAGGCCCGCGAACCTCGTCGTCAACGGAGCCACGGCAGGGGCTCTTTCGTTCGAGTCCACCGGCGCGTGGACGACGTGGACGACCAAGACCGTGACGGTCCCGCTGAACGCCGGCAGCAACACCATCCGACTGGATCCGACCGCGGCAGCCGGACTGCCCAACGTCGACTACCTCGATGTCGGCTGACTGACGCCCCGTGCTCTGCCGGTCTCTGCGACCGGCAGAGCGTACGGAACAGCCCATGCCGCCCGTACGTGACATCGTCAGGAGAAGGACATGAGCAGAACGCGTCTGCCCCGCGTCATCGCGGTCGCGACGACGCTGGTCACCATGGTGTCCGCGAACCTACTCATGGTGCCCGAGCCGGCCCACGCGACCTTCGGAACCGCGGACATCAAGCCGATCGAGAGCAATATCGCTGCCAAGCCCTGGGCTTCGGCGACGGCCGCCTCCGGCTCGTCCAGCGCCCGTCTGGCCATCGACGGCGACCCGACGACGTCCTGGCAACCCGGTCGTGCCGGCGCCCGGCAGTGGCTCACCGTCGACCTCGGTGGAACCTACGACAACTTGCGCAAGGTCAAGGTGCTCTTCCCGGACCGTGGCGTGGCCCACCGGTACATCGTCGAGGCTTCATCCGACGGTCGCCGGTGGAAGGCCATCGCCGACAGGTCCCACAACCGGGCCGTGTCGCGAGGGGACGTGCACCTGTTCACCCGGCCGGGAACGCGCTTCGTCCGGCTGACGTTCACCAGTGGGCCTGGCCGGTCCCGGGCAGGTGTCAGCGAGCTCCAGGTCTTCAACTACCTGCGCGACGACCTCACCCTCGGCGCCGATCTGTCCTGGATGGACGACGTCCAGGACCAGCAGTACTGGGTCGACCCCCTGGCCGAAGACCGCGGCGCCGGGCCACACCTGCTCGACGTGGCCAAGGACCGTGGCATCGAGTACAGCCGGCTGCGGATATTCAACGAGCCGCGCAGCGAGAGCACCGGTCAACCGACGCCGATACCGCGCCAGGGTCCGGAGCGCTCACTGGCCTCAGCCAAGTGGATCGAGCAGCGGGGCATGGGCCTGGGGATCGACTTCCACTACGCGGACTCCTGGGCGGACCCGAGCAAGCAACCCAAACCACGCGCCTGGGCCGAGCTGGAGTTCGCGGACCTGTCCAATGCCGTGTACGACTTCACCGCCGACTATCTGAAGCGGCTGATCCGGCAGGGCACCACGCCGGAGAAGGTGGCCGTCGGCAACGAGATCATCAATGGCTTCATGTACGGCAGCGAGGCGGCCCACATCGGCACGACGAGTCCGCCGTATTTCGTCGACCAGGCCGATATCTACCAGTCCAAGCCCGGCGGTGGCCTGCTGTGGAAGTACTGGCGGTCGGCCGACTCGGTGGAGCGGCAGCTCTACGACCAGTCGTGGGACCGGTTCACCACCCTGGCCGCGGCCGGGATCAAGGCCGTCCGAGACGCGTCACCGACATCCAAGGTCGAGATACACGTGATCGTCGACAAGGACAAGCTCGCCAAAACCATGGAGTTCTGGCACCAGTTCCTCACCCGGGTGAAAGCGAAGGGCCAGAACCCCGATGTGCTGGCCATCTCGTACTACCCGGAGTGGCACGGTACGCCCGAGGCGCTGGATCTCAACCTGAACACCATGGCCACCACCTATCCCGGCTACGAGATCGACATCGCCGAAACCGCCTACCCCGCGTCGGGCGGCGACGGCTCGCCGTTGCCCAACTCGCCGTACCCGCGAACCATTCAGGGGCAGGCGGACGCGATCCGCAGGGTGTTCCAGGCCGCCAACGACGTGGTCGACAACCGAGGTTCAGGGGCACTGGTGTGGGAACCGGCCGGCTACCAGCCGATGTTCCGGGCCGTGCCCGGACTGGCGAACACGTGGGAGCCGCACGCGTCCATCAACGTCTTCAACGCCAGCCGCGCCAAGCACATCCTCCAGGACACCATCTACACCAGCACGATGGTGAGGGCCGCCCCAAAGCTGCCCTCCTCCATCCGCATGCTCACCACCGCCAACAACAAGATCACCGCTGTCCTTGTCCGCTGGCAGCCGTTGCCACCTGGCGCGACGGACAGGCCGGGTGAGGTGACAGTCACCGGGACGACCGGCACAGGACCGGTCACGGCGGTCATCGACGTCATGCCCAGCCACGGCGAACACGACGTGACCACCTCATAGCCTGCTTCACCGACGTCGCACCACCGAGACCACGACGGCACCGGCGACATCATCACCGCTTCACAGCAGTGCTCCGCTCACTCGGTGGCCAACAGCAACAACTGCAGCAGCGCCTGGGAGAACCAGGCCGTGTTCGACCGGAACGGCCACACTCACCCCGGCATCCGGTGCACCCGACCAACCGCATGCCGCTCCTGCCGCCCCTCGCGGGTGGCAGGAGCACCCAGACCCGCTGTCGCGCCGCGCGACCCGTCGATCTGTCGACCTCTGGCGCCGACGGGACGCACCCGGCAACGGGACCAGCCGAACGCCGAACCCTCCACTCATCCCCGCACCCAAGGAGTCACCATGACCCTGCGACGACGGACCTTCCTCAGCATGACCGCGGCCGGAGCGACGGGCGTGGGCCTGTCCCTGCTAGGGGCAGGGCAGGCACCGGCCGCCGCCGGGCCACTGGACACCGCGCCGACCACGCCGTTCGCGGTCGGCGTGCGCCGGTACAACTGGACCCGCGGCAGCCGCCCGTGCACCACGTACGTCTACTACCCGGCCACCGGCACCGCCGGCGGCAGTCCGGTGACGGACGCCCCGGTCGCCGCCGGTGTCTTCCCCGTCTACAACTTCACCCACGGCTACGGGAGCAGCCCGCAGAACTCCCTGTTCATCATCCGGGCCCTGGCCTCGGCGGGCTTCATCGTCCCCGCCCCGCACTTCAACCACAACTTCAACGACGTCAACAACGGCAACACCTCCAAGGACGTCTCGCAGATCCTCACCAACACCCTCGCGCTCAACGCGAGCGGACCGCTGGCCGGGCACATCAACACCGGCATCGGCGTCGGCGTCTCGGGCCACTCCCTGGGCGGCATGGTCACCCACGGTCTGCTGACCTCCTGGCCCGACAGCCGGATCATCTCCGCCACCCCCCAGTCCTGCGTGGACATGGGCAATCCGTCCAGCTCGGTCTCGGCCAAGGTCCTGTTCGTCCACGGCGACCGGGACTCGACCACGCAGTACTCCTCGGCCCGGCAGGCGTACTCGGAGATCACCTGGCCCAAGGCGTTCCTCACCTTCGTCGGCGGCAGCCACACCAGCTTCTGGAGCGACCAGCGCTTCCCGAGGACCGTCGTCGACTGGGCCCGCTGGACCATGTACGGCGACACCGCCGCCCGGGACCGCCTCCCGGCCGACGCGGCCGGGTCCAACACCAGGTGGGAAGCCCAGCTGGGCGACTCGCCCGGCGGTCCGGGCCCCTACACCCTGCTGGCCCAGCACAGCGGCAAGGCCGCCGAGATCAACGAGGCTTCCACCGCCGCCGGCGCACGGCTCGTCCAGCGGACCACCAGCAGTCGCCCCAACCAGCACTTCGAGTTCATCGATGCCGGCGGCGGCCACGTCCGCGTCAAGGCGCTGCACAGTGGCCTGTTCCTCCAGCCCACGGGCACCGCGACCGGCGCGGACGTCGTCCAGCAGGCCGACAGCGGCGCCACCGGCCAGCAGTGGCGCGTGGTCGACCACGGCGGTGACGTGATCAGCCTCGTCAACCGGGAGTCCGGCCTGGCCATGGATGTCTGGGAGTACTTGACCACCGACGGTGCCCGCATCTCCCAGTGGACCTACACCGGCAATCCCAACCAGCGCTTCACCCGCCGCCGCGTCTGACCGGGACCTGTCGGGGCACCGCTCGGGCGGTGCCCCGACAGCGCGCTGCGCGATGCTCGAAGCGGGCGCGGGCTGCCAGGGTCAACCCGGCGTCCAGCATAGCGATGTCCGGGTGGTCGGCCAGGTGCGTGGCGAGCCGTCCCGCCTGCTCACGCAGGGGCGCCTCGGCCCGCGCCGACACCACGAGCGGAAGGGGCGTCTCGACGGCGACGGCCGCCGCGCCCGGTGGCTCCTCGACGATGACGTGCGCGTTCGTGCCGCTCACCCCGAAGGCGGACACCGACGCCCGGCGCGGACGGCCGGTGCGCGGCCACCGCACCGGCTCCCGCAGCAGCTCGACGCGGCCGGCCGACCAGTCCACGTGCGGGGACGGCGCCGACACGTGCAGGGTGCGCGGGAGCAGTTCGTGGTGCAGCGCCATCACCATCTTGATCACCCCTGCCACGCCCGCCGCGGCCTGGGTGTGCCCGATGTTCGACTTCAGCGACCCCAGGTACAGCGGCCGGTCCTCGGGCCGGTCCTGGCCGTAGGCGGAGATCAGGGCGCCCGCCTCGATCGGGTCGCCGAGCGCGGTGCCGGTGCCGTGCGCCTCCACCGCGTCCACGTCCGCCGCCGTCAGCCGGGCGGCCTCCAGGGTCCGCCGTATCAGCCGCTGCTGGGACGGCCCGTTGGGCGCGGTCAGGCCGTTGCTCGCACCGTCCTGGTTCGTGCCGGTGGCCCGCAGCACCGCCAGCACCCGCCGGCCGGCCCGGCGGGCGTCCGACAGCCGTTCGAGGAGGATCACGCCGGCGCCCTCCGCCCAGCCGGTGCCGTCCGCGTCAGCCGAGAACGCCTTGCAGCGCCCGTCCGGGGCCAGACCCCGCTTGCGGCTGAACTCCAGCAGCATGCCCGGCGTCGACATCACGGTGACGCCCCCGGCCAGTGCCAGGCCGCACTCCCCGCTGCGCAGCGACTGCGCGGCCACGTGCAGCGCCACCAGCGAGGACGAGCACTGCGTGTCGATGGTCAGGGCCGGTCCCTCGAACCCGTAGGTGTAGGCGATACGGCCGGCGACGACCCCCAGGGCGTTGCCGGTGAGCATCTGCCCCTGCGCCTCGTGCCAGGCGGGTCCGTAGTCCTGCAGCGACACGCCGGTGAAGACACCGGTGCTGCTGCCGCGCAGCGCCTGCGGGTCGATGCCCGCACGCTCCATCGCCTCCCAGGAGACCTCCAGCATCAGCCCGCTGCTGGGGATCCAGCGCCAGCGCCTCGCGCGGACCTATGCCGAAGAAGCCGGGGTCGAAGTCACCCACCCCCCTCCAGGAACCCGCCGCACCGGGTGTACGCGGTGCCGTGCTGTTCCGGGTCCGCGTCGTACAGCCCGTCCAGGTCCCAGCCACGGTCGTCCGGAAGGCCGCCGATGGCGTCCCTGCCCTCGGCGACCAGCCGCCACAGCGCCTCCGGGGAGTCCACACCGCCGGGCAGTCGGCAGCCCATGCCGACGACGACCACCGGGTCGTCCGCCGCGTCCGCGTGTCCGCCGCCGTACGCCGCCCCGGCCGCCGTCGGGCCCGAAGTCCCTTCCCGTGCCGCCCCGGAGCCGAGCAGTTCGCCGCGCAGGTACTCGGCGAGCGTGTCAGGTGTCGGGTAGTCGAACAGCACGGTGGCGGGCAACCGCACCCCGGTCGCTTCAGCGCGCCCGTCCCGGAGCCGCTGCGCCAGGTGCCGGTAGACGCCCAGCCGCCGCCACGGAGCGTGGGCGCCGATATGGCCGCCACCGTCCGGCTCCGCCACTTGGGAGATCTGCCTTTTCAGCAGGTCCAGCAACACGGAGTGCTGCGCGACCGGGGCGAGGTCCGTCAGCCGGTTCCGCAGGTCTTCACCGCTGTCGGCAGGTGCCTGCGCAGGAGAACCAGGAACATCAGTGGTCATGTGCGTCCAAAGTTCTGGTGCGCCGAAGACACAGCAAATTGTGCAGTCGCCGCAATATCGACCGTTTCTCGGCCGCCGTCAGCCATGGCTTCCCCCGCGTCCACCGAATTCGCCTATGGATTCCGGACGACCAGGCAAACCATAAGGCCACGGACGCGGGACGCCCAACGCTCCCCAACATCCGTCACTTTGCAAAGAAAGAAGGAATTCCATGCCCACATATCAGACCCTCACGCCACATTATGGCGAGCCACCACCCGAAGTCATGACCGTGGATATCTGCACACTCCGCGACGCCCGTTAACCTTCCCTTTTTATTTTATCGGTACCATGCAGATAGGCTACCGGCGGTAACAACGACCGCCCCCCTGGCCGGACGCGATCAACCTGGTCAAACCGTTCGGGCCGGCCGAGCGGCAGTCCCGGAGCGGGGTGCGAGATCTCCAGGAGGCGGGTGCCACCGGCCGACTCCCAGGTGTCCTCGTGAGTCAGGGCAGGTCGCGTCCCGCGAGGCGGTGGAAGCGGTCATGCGCCTTGCCGTCCGGTATCCGGCTCGCGACGATCTCTCCGCAGGGCGCGTCACGCGGAGGCGCCCGGCCAGACGCCGGGAGGGCGCGAACCGGCCGAAGTACCCGGTGTGACCTGCAAGTTCCGGTCCGTTGACCGGCTACACCACCCGGCGGGACGCCATCCGATTCGGTCACCCGCTCCATAACCAACGAGGCGCTGCGGCCCGTGCGGGCCGTTGTGACCGGCGTCCTCGGCCAACTGCCAGCTGCTCTTGCGGCCGACCGAGCTCAGCAGGCCCGGACGTAGTCCCGCATCCGGCGCCGCGCCGACCCGGCCGAATCTTCCGGTCACTCACAGGAACAGGTCCTCGAGCTCGGCGCTCCAGCGTCCTCGGACGAAGTCCGCCATCAGGCCGCGATCGTGCGCGTCTCGGCCCGCCGTCCACGGCGGCTTCCCTGAACCGTCCCTGAGACACCGTCAGCCCTGCACGAACGTGGCGCCCACCACCGCGGCCAGGACCGCCGACTCCACGCTCTGCCCTGGAAGAAGACCCCCGTGATTCACCGCGACGACGACCGGGCCACAGCCGCCACGAACAACCACTCGTGCAGGTCGTCACCGTCGACGGCCTGCCCTGCCCGCACGCCGCCCAAGTCCCGCGCATCCGACGCCGCCGCCGTCTCTATGGAGCGAAGAAGTGGTCCAGCGAGACCGTCCACGCCCTCACCGACCTGCTCGCCGAGCAGGCAAGTGCGGCCGAGATCGCCTCCTGAGCTCGCGGCCACCGGACTGTGGGAAACACCCCCCACTGGGTGCGAGATGTCGTCTCCGGAGAAAACAAACCCCAGGTCAGGATCCGTAACACGCCTGCCGTGCCCGCCGCCGTCCGCGACTTGATCCGCAGCGCGCCCAATCTCGCCGGATACGTCAACACCGCCGCCGGACGCCGAGCCCACACCGAACGCCCACGCGTCCTCACCCTCCACGGGAATCACCTGACCAAACCGGACAACCCGGGCAAACGCCACGGCCGTGCCCCAATTCCGGAGCCGGCGCCACCAGTATTCAGCGGCTGGATTCCTGTATTCAGGAAATCGATTTCCCTGATTGCAATCTAGGGGCCAGATTAGTGGGACCGCAATCGGGAGGACGTCTCCGTGACATCTGCAGCCGCGTCGGCACCCTTCATCCCTTCTCCGGACCGTTCGCCACCGGCACCTTTTCGGCAGCGGGCGAGACCAGGTTCCCGGGCCTCATGGCCCCGGACGGCCGAGCGCTCGACCTGCATACGGCACTGGACGAACATCTACGACCTGACGTAGCCCGAGAACGCCGACCAGTGGGGCACGTCCAACCCGATGAACGAGATGGTCGCCAAGGAAATGCTCAACGACGTCGACCGCGGTGTCTTCGTCGCTCCGCCGGTCTGACCCCATGACACCGGGGCCCGGCGCACTCCCCCACCCTGCCATGGCGCCGAGCCCCCGGCCCGCCTCAACCCACCCAGCTCCCAAGGAATGCCATGCGCTTCGCCACGTACGAACAGCACGGCCGCAGCCGCGTCGCCACCGTGAAGGACAACGGACAGGCCGGGTCATGACCGACACATCGGACACGAACTCCGCTCCTCCTCCCACAGCGGACGCGGCGGAACTCCAGGAGTTGCTTCCCGGAATCCACGCCTGGGTGCAGCCGGACGGGACCTGGTGGGTCAACAACGCCGGCGCGGTGGCCGGCGACGACGGGGTCCTGGTGATCGACACCTGTGCCACCGCGGCTCGCACCCGCCGGTTTCTCGACGCCGTGGACACGGCCACCGGCGGGGCGCCCGTCCGGCTGGCGGTGAACACCCATCAACACGGTGACCACACCTACGGCAACAGCCTCCTCCCCTCCACGACAGTGATCGTCGGGCACAGCCGGATGCGGGAAGGGCTTCAGGCCGACCCGGTCATCGACGGCTGCCCACCGCTGTGGAACCCGGTCCCGGACTGGGGACCGGTGACCCGCAGGCTTCCCGACATCTCGGCCGGCTCCGCACTCACCCTGCACGTCGCAGGTCGGCGGATCGAGCTGCTGCACCCCGGCCGCCCGGCGCACACCACCGGAGATCTGATCGCCTGGCTGCCCGAAGAACGCGTGCTGTTCTCCGGCGATCTGGTGTTCGCCGGACTCACCCCGCTGGTCTTCATGGGCTCCGTGGACGGGGCCCTCGCCGCGGTCGACTGGCTGGAGTCCCTGCAGCCCGACGTCATCGTCCCCGGCCACGGCCCGGTCCTCACCGGCACCGGCATCACCCAGGTCCTGGACGAGCACCGCCGCTATTACCGGCTCCTCCTCGACACCGCCCAGGACGGGCTCTCCCGGGGTCTGACGCCCCTGCAGGCCGCCCGCCAGGTCGACCTGGGCGAGTTCACGGACTGGGGCGACGCCGAACGGATCGTGCTCAACCTGCACCGCGCCTACGCCGACCACGCCGGCCGGGACCTCGACGTGATCACCGCCTTCGGGGACGCGGTCGCCTGGCTCGGCCGCCCGATGCACACCTCCGTCTGAAGGGAAGCGCGACTGTGCGGTTCGTGACCTACGCCGACGCCGACGGTGATCGAGTCGGCGTCCTCCACCACGACCAGGTCCAACCCCTGGGCCGCGGCGTCACGATGCTCGGCCTCCTGCGCGACGGCACCCTGCGGGCGGCCGGGGAGCAGGCCCTGGCCGCGCCTGCCGCGACCCGGGCGGTCGGCGACCTTCGGCTGCGCGCGCCGATCCCCGATCCTCCCGCTGTGCGGGACTTCATGACCTTCGAACGGCACGTCGAAGGTGTCGCCAGACTCGGCGGAACCGACGCGACCGTTCCCGAACGCTGGTACGAGGCACCCGCGTTCTACTTCACCAACCCCCACGCGATCCTCGGCCCCGCCGACGACGTCCCCGTACCGCCCGGCAGCCGGATGTTCGACCTGGAGCTGGAGGTCGCCGCCGTCATCGGCCGCACCGGCCGCGACATCCACCCCGACGACGCCGACTCCTACGTCGCCGGCTACACCATCCTCGTCGACTGGTCGGCCCGCGACGTCCAATTCGCCGAGATGCAGGTCCGGCTCGGCCCCACCAAGGGCAAGGACACCGCCACCACCCTCGGACCGGTCCTGGTCACCCCCGACGAGCTGCAACCCTGGCGCACCGACACCTCGTTCGACCTGACGATGACCGTCGACATCAACGGCGAACGGCTGGGGCAGGACCGCTGGTCGTCCATGGCGTTCTCCTACGCCGACATGATCGCCTACGCCTCCCGTGGCACCGAGATCCGCCCCGGCGACATCCTCGGCTCCGGCACCTGCGGCGGCGGCTGCCTCGCCGAACTGTGGGGTCGCGAAGGCCTGAACGCCCACCGCCCCCTGCAACCCGGCGACGTCGTCACCGTCACCGTCGAACAACTCGGCACCATGACCACCCGCGTCGTGCCAGGAGCCGAGCCGATTCCCATCCCACCCGCACGACGGGGCCGGTAGGCCCAGTCTGTGCGGAACGGCGACCCCACGTGGGGTCGCCGTCGCCCACCTGGCCGAACAGACGGTCGCCACGCCCCCGGACACCCTTCGGCTGCCATCGTGCCGGTCCGGCAGACGTCGTAGCCGTGAAGCCCGAACCAGTACATGTCCAGCATTGCGAGGAGAGTCCGATGAACGAGTTCGTCATCGTCGGTGCGAAGGTGTTCGACGGTGAGAAGAACCTGGGCCAGGTCGAGGTGCACGTCGCCGACGGCGTCATCGTCTCGGTGGGCGGGCCGCGTGTCACCGGGGTGGAAGTCGTCGACGCCACCGGCGCAACCCTGCTGCCGGGCCTGATCGACGCACACACCCACACAGACGCCGCGATGCTGCGCCAGGCACTGACCTTCGGTGTCACCACCGAACTCGACATGGGCTCGGTCCCCGCCACCATGATTCCGCTGCGCGCCGAGGTCGAGGCCGACCGGACTTTCGCGGACGTGCGGAGCGCCTCGTTTTCGCTCACCCACCTCGACGGCCACCCTCATCAGTTCCGGAAGGGCCTCAACGATCCGGTCTGGCCGACCGCGACCACCGTGGCGGAGGCGGCCGGGTTCGTCGAGGATCGGATCAGCGAGGGCGCCGACTACATCAAGCTGATAGCCGAGAGTGGCGGGGCGTTCGGCTTCCAGTTGCCGCACGTACCACTGGAGATTCACACCGCCGTGATCGCCGAGGCGCACGCTCGCGGGAAGATGGTGATGGCCCACGCCATGACGCTGCACGAGACCGAACAGATGGTCGATGCCGGCGCCGACGGCCTCGCCCATCTGTTCGCCGACACGGCCCACACCCCGGAGATCGTCGACCGCATCGCAAGCGCGAACGTGTTCGTGGTGCCGACACTGACTCCCCTTGCCTCCATCGTCGGGCTGTCGCACAGCATGGACCTGGCGCAAGATCCCCGCGTTGCGGGAAAGCTTGCGCCGGAATTGCGGGCGCACCTCTCCGACACGTTCGGCGGCTTGCCCGCCTCGCACTTCGACATGGCACTGGCCACGATCGCAGCCCTGCGCGAGGCTGAGGTCGACGTGATCGCAGGCACCGACGCCGCGGCTCTGGCCGTGCGCGGCGTGACCCACGGAGCAAGTCTGCACGGCGAGCTGCAACTGCTCGTACAGGCCGGTTTCAGCCCCACCGAAGCCCTGCGCTCGGCGACTTCACTGACAGCACGACGGTTCGGCCTCCACGATCGGGGCCGCGTCGAGCAAGGCCTGCGGGCAGATCTCGTCCTGGTCGACGGTGATCCCACCACGACCATCAACGACAGCCTGTCGATTCGCGCTGTCTGGCGACAGGGCACCCGCCTCGCGACCGCATCCACGCACAGCTCCCGGTGAACCCGCCAGGAGCGACGAGGGCGCAGGGCCCTGGTGTTTGCCCGGGTCGTCCGGTTTGGTCAGGTGATTGCCGTGGAGGGTGAGGACGCGTGGGCGTGCGGTGTGGGCTCGGCGTCCGGCGGCGGTGTTGACGTATCCGGCGAGCTTGGACGCGCTGCGGATCAAGTCGCGGACGGCGGCGGGCACGGCAGGCGTGTTACGGGTCCTGACCTGGGGCTTGTCTTCTCCGGAGACGACATCTCGCACCCAGTGGGGGGTGTTTCCCACAGTCCGGTGTCCGCGAGCTCAGGAGGCGATCTCGGCCGCACTTGCCTGCTCGGCGAGCAGGTCGGTGAGGGCGTGGACGGTCTCGCTGGACCACTTCTTCGCTCCATAGAGACGGCGGCGTTGGATGCGCAGGACTTGGGCGGCGTGCGGGCAGGGCAGGCCGTCGGCGGTGACGACCTGCACGAGTCGTTGTTCGTGGCGGCCGTGGCCCCGGTCGTCGTCGCGGTGAATCACGGGGATCTTCTTCCAGGGCAGAGCGTAGAGTCGGCGGGCCTGGCCGCGCTGGTTGTTCTTGATGGTCAGCAGGTAGTGGGTGCCACGTTCGTGCAGGTAGGTGGCGTGGTCGCGTGGGGCGGGCGGGGCATCGGCGGTGACAACCGTCCCGGCGAGGTCGGCGTCGTCGATCTGATCGAGCAAGGGCGCGAACTCGGGAATTTCGTTGGTCTTCGCGCTGATCTCGCGTGAGGCGAGGGTGATGCCGACCGCCGTGGCGGACGGCGGACAGCACGAAGACCCGACTGCCGTCCGGCCGGCGTGCGCCGCGCAGGCACTTGCCGTCCAGCGCGATCGCCCGGCGCCGGCAGTCGACACCTACGTATACGTACCGGCCCCCGGCGGGCTGCCCGGAAAGCGACGATCCATCTCGCCATCAAGCTGGAGTTCGCAGGTCAGGGGCTGCCCCGGTGCTACGGTCGGGAAATACCGAGATGGAGCACGAATGACAAAGACAGCGATCGTCACCGGCGGAGCAGGGGGCATGGGGCTCGCGACCGCGAAGATTCTCGGCAGCGATCACCGCGTGGTCATCACCGACGTCAACCGGCAACGCCTCGACGCTGCGGCGGCGGAACTGCGCGACCACGGCGTCGATGCGGCGGCGGTCGCCTGCGACATCACCAGCCGAGCATCGGTCGAGGCCTTGTTCCAGCAGGCCGACCGCGAAGGCTCCGTGCGGGCGGTCGTGCACACCGCGGGCATCAGCCCGCAGATGGGCACCGCGGACAAGATCATCCGGATCAACGCGCTCGGCACCGTCAACATCACCGAAGCCGCCCTCGCGGTCGCCACCGAGGGATTCGCGCTGGTCAACCTCGCCTCCATCGCCGGGCACATGACGCCGCGGCTGGTCATCCCCAAGCGGATCTTCCGTCTTGCTCTGACCGATCGCGACCGCTTCACGGCGAAGCTCGCCGCTGGCGCGAGCCGGGCACCGAAAGGCATGCGACCCGGTCTGGCGTACTCGCTCAGCAAGAACTTCGTCATCTGGTACTCGCAGCAGATCGCCGCCCCGTTCGGCGCGAAAGGCGCCCGCGTGCTCTCCGTGTCGCCCGGCAGCTTCGACACCGCGATGGGGCGGCTCGAGGAGAAGGGCGGCTCGGGCAAGCTCACCGGCTACGCCGCGCTCAAGCGCTACGGTCGCCCCGAAGAGATTGCCGAGCTCCTGGCGTTCTGCGCGGGCGACAAGCCCGGCTACCTCACCGGCGTGGACATCCTCTGTGACGGCGGCACCAAAGCCGGACTCGACCTCAGAGGAATGATCGCCATGGCACGCGGCGACTGACCGGTCCGGACCAGATGTGAACCTGGCGGGAACCGGTTGAGACAGCAAGGAACCTCCCGGTGCAGGCTGGCGTTGCTGCAGCTTCAGGCTCGACACAGAAGGTTCGTGTCTCGGCACTCGCCGGGTACCCGGCACCTGACGCCCCGGGCGCATGCGTTGTCCACGTTCCGACGCCTCATCGACGGCACCCGGACACGATCATCACCGTCCGCAGTCTTATCCGCCGAGCCTGGACCACCCACCGCTGGGACACCCGCCCCCGGCGCTGCCCATGACTGATCACCGATTCACCAGGGCACGGGCGTTCCGTCCCAGGAGAAGAAGCCACCGGTGGGGCCGTCGCCCGGCAGCAGGGCCAGGCGGAGGGCGCCTTGGGCGGCCTCGGCCGGGTCGTCGCCAGCAGCGGCGGCCCCGGGGGTGAGATCGGTGGCCCGCAGGCCGGGGGCGAGCGCGTTGACCTTGAAGCCGTCCTCGGCCAGCGTCTGGGCGTAGAAGACGGTGAGGGCGTTGAGGGCGGCCTTGGACGACCGGTAGGCGGCGGCGCCGCCGCTTCCCGGGGTGAACTGGGGATTGGGGTTCGTGCTCCAGGTCAGCGACGCGGTGCCACTGGAGATGTTGACGATGCGCGGGTGCGGGGACCGGCGCAGGGCGGGCAGGAAGGCATTGGTCACCGCCGTCACCCCGAACACGTTGGTCTCGTACGCGCGCCGGAACTCCTCGACGCCGGTGTCAGCCGGCGAGGCCAACGATGGTGCGATGCCGGCGTTGTTGACCAACACGTCAAGCCGATCCACCTGAGCCGCGGCCCGTGCGATGTCGTCGGGATCCGTCACGTCGAGGACCAGCAGCCGGGCGCCGGCGCCGATCTCCTCGACGGCCCGCTGTCCGCGCCCCGGGTCGCGGGCGCCCACGTACACCGTGAGGCCCTCGGCGGCGAGCAGCCGGGCGATGTGCTTGCCGATGCCCTTGTTGGCACCGGTGACCAGAGCTGTGCGATCGTTCATGGCAGCTACGGTCCTCTGGCGGTGGGCGCCCTGC
The DNA here is from genome assembly GCF_044764885.1 of Streptomyces sp. NPDC093591. Taxonomy (NCBI): domain Bacteria; kingdom Bacillati; phylum Actinomycetota; class Actinomycetes; order Kitasatosporales; family Streptomycetaceae; genus Streptomyces; species Streptomyces sp. NPDC093591. The sequence continues at coordinate 132,039 of NZ_JBIWIY010000024.1, read as the reverse complement.
CAGGGACAACCTGTACCAGGCAAGCGGCAGGAGGCGGCATGGCGCGGCAGGAACTGGCCCGCTTCCTGCGGGACCGCCGGGCGAGCCTGCGCCCGCACGAGATCGGGCTGACGACGACGGGCACCGCCCGCCGCACGCCGGGCCTGCGCCGCGAAGAGGTGGCGGACCTCGCCCACATGTCGGTCGACTACTACACGCGGCTGGAGCAGGCCCGCGGACCGCGGCCGTCGGCCCGGATCCTGGACGCGCTGGCTCAGGCGCTGCGGCTCACACCGGCCGAGCGCAGCCACCTGTTCCGCCTGGCGGGATCGAGCGCGCCGCCCGGCAGCGACGTCGTGCGGCGAGTGCGCCCGCACGTGGCCCGGATGCTGGAGCGGCTGCCGCAGACCGCTGCCATCGTCACCGACGCGGCGTACGACGTAGTCGCCTGGAACCCCCTGGCCCAGGCCCTGCTCGGCGGCGACCTCGCACGCGGGACGACGAACCTGGCCCGGCGCCGCTTCCTGGGCCAGGGACGGATGTACGAGGGCGTCGGCGCCGAGGAGTTCGGGCACATCGTGGTGGCGCGGCTGCGCCGGGCCGCCGACCGCTACCCGCACGACCCGCAGCTGACCGCCCTGCTGGCCGAACTGCACGCCGGCAGCGAGGAGTTCCGGCAGATCTGGCAGACACGTCCGGTCCACGCTCCCGGGCACCGCACCAAGACCGTCGACCACCCGGAAGCCGGCACGCTGCGGTTGAACTGTGACGTCCTGCTCGTACCCGAGGAAGACCAGGAAGTCGTCCTGATCACGGCCGACCCCGGATCACCCGCCTCGCGGGCCCTGCACAGGCTGGCCAGGCAGACGACCTGAAACGGAAGACGCGCAGAGGTTTGCCCAGCAGTCACAGAGCGTCGCAACCACATGTTCACTCGGGCCTGTGCCCACCTTGATACTGAGGCTCTCCACGCCGCCTATCTGCACGGGCTTTTAGTAGGGGCAATGGGCCGCTCTCAGGTTCCGATGCCCCGGGGCACTCTGACGCGGATCGGAGACAGGCTGCGTGGTAGGCATCCGGTCAGCGGCCGGAGCCTCTCGTCAAGAAGGGCTCCACGGGTTGGATGGCGTCAAGAATGTCCCAGACGGCGAGGGGGCGTTCGTAGCCCGGATAGGTGTAGCGGGACGCGTCGTCGCGGACCCATGCTTCAGGGGTGTCGAATGTGAAACCGTCGCGCTCGGTCCCCCAGACCTGGGTGGCGACGGCTGAGGCCATCTCGACGCCACGGTCGCTGAGCTGCCGCTTCCCGAAGCGAGTCCCGGCCCGCCGGTAGACCGAGGCTGTCAGGTAGTTGGTGCCGGTCCAGACGTTGATCTCCTGGCGGGGTTTGGTGACAAAGAAGACGGTACCGAGCGCGGGCCACTCGGTCGTCCGGGTCGTGGGTTCATGCCCGGCGGCTGTCCTTCCGAGAGCTTCAAGGTCCTTCTGAAGGGCTACAGCGACCCGTCGCCGGAGAGCGTCCGCGCGCTGGTCGAGATCATGACGTACGGCTCGAGCTCCGAGACCGACCAGCTCATCCGCCAGCGGTCGGACGCCGCGCGCAAGCGCCCGGACCACCTCGCCAACTTCCCGGCGCTGACCGGGGCCGGCCGCGCGTGAGGCGCTGCTGCGTGCGGTGGATGGCCCTTCTGGGCAGGACGACGTCGCGGCGGCCAGGGATGCTGTCCCGGATCGGTGGCAGCGGTACTCGGCGGCTGCAACCGTACCGTCCTGTTTCAACTGGAGGACTTGCCACACGGCCCGCATCACGGCCCCATCCATCAGGTCGGGCAGCGGGCGGGACGCCTTCCCCACCCAGCTCACAGCAAGCCGCACGTCCGGGGGTGCCGTGTGCAGCTCTGGCCGGGGCAGGACGAACGCCCAGTCCCGCAGTGCACGTGGCAGCAACTCGAAGCAGGTCTGCCTCGGCGCACCGCCTTCCCGGCTGGTCGCCCTCCGTGCCCGCAACGAGGAGGGGGAATCCGAGACGCTTCACCTCTTCACAGTCAGGACTGACCGTGAGATGCTCATTTCGCAGTCAAGGCTGACTGTGAAAGGTGGAGGCCATGACCAGGCGTGACGAACAGCGCGACGCCACGAGGGCGCAGATCGTGGGCGCGGCGGTCGAGTCGCTGATCGAGGTGGGCGTCGCGGCGACGACGACCCTGGAGGTGCAGCGGCGGGCCGGTGTCAGCCGGGGTGCGTTGCTGCATCACTTTCCGACCCGTGAGGACCTGTTCGGGGCGGCGATCGGTTTACTCGTGGCGCGGAACGAGCGGGCGGTGCGTGAGGAACTGGCGGCGGCCTCACCGGACGGTGACGCACTGTCCCGCTCGTTGCGCGTGCTCCGGTCCGTCATGTGCGGGCCCTCGTTCGGCGCGGAGATGGAGCTGTGGGCGGTGGCCCGCACCAACCCGCGGCTGCGGGACGTGCTGCGCCACGCCGAGGGGACGGCGCGCCGGGACCTGTACCGGGTGGTCGACGAGGTGATGGGCCCCGAGCTCACCACCTCGCCTGCCTACCCGGCGATTGCCGAGCTGACCGTGCAGTTGCTGCGCGGCCTGGCGATCTCCGACGTGCTGTACCGGGAGGACACGGACCGCGACGAACTGCTGGAGCGGTGGGGCCGGATCGTACGGCCGCTGCTCACCGAATCCCCAGGCTTCCCAGCTGCCGCCGGTCCGCAGGAAGGACGGCTGACGGAGCGTGCCGCACACGGGGCACGTGTCACGCAGAGCCGCCCTGCGACCGGGGCATCGACCGCACCCACGAGCTGAGCGCTCGACATCGCCTGCCGGGTCACCAGACGCCCGCGGCCTGTCACCGTCGGGCACCGGCAGCGACTGTGTGACTTCCAGTCAAGCACGGCCCTTGCGCTGCCCCGACGCCGCACGCACGGCCGGACCACTCGCCAGCATACGTACTGACAGGAGAGCGGCCACCATGGGCAGTCCGGCAGAAGCGTTCGTCTACGACGCGCTGCGCACCCCGCGCGGGCGCGGCAAGAACGACGGCTCACTGCACACCGTCAAACCGATCTCCCTCGTCGTGGGTCTCCTCGACGAGGTGGGCAAGCGCAATCCGGGCTTCGATCCGCTGCGGGTGGACGACGTGATCCTGGGCGTGGTCTCGCCGGTCGGGGACCAGGGAGCGAACCTCGCCCGGACCGCCGCGCTGGCCGCCGGATACGAGTCCTCGGGTGCGGGCTTCCAACTGAACCGTTTTTGCGGCTCAGGGCTGGAGGCGGTCAACATCGCCGCACAGAAGGTCCGTTCCGGCTGGGAGGACCTCTTCCTCGCGGGCGGGGTCGAGTCGATGTCGCGGGTGCCCATGGGCGCGGACGGAGGACCAGCGATGACGGATCCCGAGACGGCCTACAGCACCTCGTTCGTGCCGCAGGGGATCAGCGCCGACCTCATCGCCACCGTCGAGGGATTCAGCCGCGGGGACGTCGACGCGTTCGCCGTCGAGTCCCAGGCCCGGGCGGCCAAGGCTGCGACGGACGGCCTGTTCGACCGCTCACTCGTCGCCGTCCGCGACGTCAACGGCCACATCGTTCTGGACCGGGACGAACCGGTACGGCAGGACACCGGCCCGGCCGCGCTCGCCGCGCTGAAGCCGTCGTTCGCGGGCATCGGTGAGCAGGGCGGCTTCGATGCCGTGGCGCTGCAGAAGTACCACTGGATCGAGCGGATCGACCACGTCCACACCGCCGGCAATTCGTCGGCGATCGCCGACGGCGCCGCGCTGACGGTCGTCGGCAGTGAGCGGGCCGGCCGCGACCTCGGCCTCACCCCACGCGCCCGGATCGTCGCCACGGCCACTGTGGCCGGCGAACCGACGATCATGCTCACCGCTCCCGCCCCGGCCGCGCGCAAGGCGCTCGCGAAAGCGGGCCTGGCCGTGGGCGACATCGATCTGTGGGAGGTCAACGAGGCGTTCGCGGCGGTCGTGTTGAAGTTCCTGCGCGACCTGGACGTCCCGCCCGAGAGGGTCAATGTGAACGGCGGGGCGATCGCACTGGGCCATCCGCTGGGCGCCACCGGGGCGATGATCCTCGGCACCCTCATCGACGAGCTGGAGCGGCGCGGCATGCGCTACGGCCTGGCCACCCTGTGCACCGGCGGCGGTATGGGCGTCGCCACCGTCGTCGAACGCCTCTGACCGAAACATCAGGCGGCCGGCCACCGAAGAAAGCGCCGAGGAAGCGGGAACACACGCATGACCGACCCGAACGCCATCCGCTGGGAGCAGAGCACCGACGGCGTCGTCACGCTCACCCTGGACGACCCGGGGCAGCGGGCCAACACCATGAACGACGCCTTCCGCTTCTCGCTCGCCGCGGCCGTCGAACGGCTCACCGCCGAGAAGGACGCGATCACCGGCGTGATCGTCACCTCCGCGAAGGACTCCTTCCTGGCCGGCGGGGACCTCCGGCAGCTGATCCGGGTCACCGACAGCGACGCACCCCGGTTCTCCGCGCAGATCGAACAGGTCAAAGGATGGCTGCGGACGCTGGAGACGCTGGGCAAGCCGGTCGTCGCGGCGCTGAACGGCTCCGCCCTGGGCGGCGGCCTGGAGCTCGCGCTCGCCTGCCACCACCGCATAGCGCTGGACACTCCTCACGCGAGGTTCGGCCTGCCCGAGGTCACCTTCGGCCTGCTGCCGGGCGGAGGAGGCGTGGCGCGGACCACCCGCCTGCTCGGCGTCGTCGGCGCCCTGACCAAGGTCCTCCTGGAGGGCAACCGGTACCCACCGGCCGAGGCGGTACGGCTCGGGCTGGTGGACGAACTCGCCGCGACACGCGAGGAACTGCTCGACAAGGCCCGCGCCTGGATCACCGCGCACCCCCACTCGGTACAGCGCTGGGACGCGGCCGACTACGCGATCCCCGGCGGCGCCCCTGGATCCCCCGGCCTCGCGGCGACCTTGCCGGCCCTCCCCGCCACCCTGCGCAAGAAGCTCAGAGGCGCGCCGCTGCCGGCCCCGCACCACATCCTGGCCGCCGCCGTCGAGGGAGCCCAGCTGGATCTGGACGGCGCGTTGAGAGTCGAGGGCCGCTACTTCGTCGACATTGCACGCGGCCAGACCGCGAAGAACATGATCCAGGCGTTCTGGTTCGACCTGAACACGATCAAGGCCGGCGGCTCACGCCCGAAGGACCTGCCAAGACACCGGGTGTCGAAGGCCGCCGTGCTCGGTGCCGGCATGATGGGCGCGGGCATCGCCTACGCCTGCGCGCGCAGCGGCATCGACGTCGTCCTCAAGGACGTCTCCCTTGAGGCCGCGGAACGTGGCAAGGACTACTCCCGCAGGCTCCTGGACAGGGCCGTGACACGCGGGCGGCTGAGCGAGGCCGGACGGGAGGAGGTTCTCGCCCGCATCACGCCGAGTGCCGAGTACGCCGATCTGACCGGCTGCGACCTGGTCGTGGAAGCGGTCTTCGAGGACGCCTCCCTCAAGCGTGCCGTCTTCGCCGAGGCGGAACGGGTGGTCGCCGACGACGCGCTGCTCGGCTCGAACACCTCCACCCTGCCGGTCAGCGGCCTGGCCGAAGGGGTGAACCGGCAAAAGGACTTCGTCGGCCTGCACTTCTTCTCGCCCGTCGACAGGATGCCGCTGCTGGAGGTCGTCCGCGGTGAGCGGACCAGTGACGAGGCCCTGGCGCGCGCTCTGGACTTCGCGGCACAGATCGGCAAGACACCGATCGTCGTGAACGACAGCCGCGGATTCTTCACCTCCCGGGTCATCGGGACGTTCGTGTACGAGGCCCTGGCCATGCTCGGCGAGGGCATCGCCCCGGCGACCGTCGAGCAGGCCGCCTGGCGGGCCGGCTACCCGGTCGGCGCGTTGCAGCTGGCGGACGAACTCAACCTGGAGCTGCTGCTGAGGATCCGCGACGAGAAGCGCGCCGCAGACGGCGACGACTACCGCGCGCACCCGGCCGAGGCGGTCGCGGAGACGATGACCAGGCTGGGCAGACCCGGCCGCGCCCGAGGCGCCGGCTTCTACGACTACGACGCCTCGGGCGCCCGGACCGGTCTGTGGCCGGGACTCGTCACGGCGTTTCCCCCACATGGGGACCCCGCCGGAATCGACCTGCACGAACTCACCGAACGACTGTTGTTCGCCGAGGCCGTAGAGGCGGCACACTGCGTCGCCGAAGGCGTACTGACCAGCACGGCGGACGCCAACATCGGATCCCTGCTGGGGATCGGCTTCCCGCCCTGGACCGGCGGCGTCCTGCAGTACATCAACGGCTACCCCGGCGGCCTGCCGGCCTTCGTCGCCCGCGCCGACCGCCTCGCCGCCGCGCACGGCGAGCGCTTCGCCCCGAACGCCCTGCTGCGCGAGAAAGCCGAGCACGGCGAGACCTTCTGACCGACCACCGCATTCCGCCGTAATACGGAGCTCATATGACCGACGATCAGCAGTCCACCGTCCTCTACGAGGTGAAGGACCGCAAGGCGTACCTCACCCTCAACCGTCCCGACCGGCTCAACGCGATCGACTTCCGGATGCCCGGTGACATCGCCGCCGCCGTCCGGCGGGCCAACGACGACCCCGACGTGCACGTCATCGTGCTCCAGGGGGCGGGCCGGGCCTTCTGCTCCGGATACGACCTGAAAATCTCCGCCGAGGACGGACAGGGCACCCAGGGCGCCACCGACGGCAACCCGGTGTGGGATCCGATCAAGGACTTCGCCTGGATGAAGGGCTTCAGCGACGACTTCTTCACCCTGTGGCGGTCGCTGAAGCCCACCATCGCCAAGGTGCACGGCCATGCCGTCGCCGGCGGCAGCGACATCGCCCTGTCCTGCGATCTGGTCGTCATGGCCGAGGACGCGCGGATCGGCTACATGCCCGCCCGGGTGTGGGGCTGCCCGACCACGGCGATGTGGGTGTACCGGCTGGGCGCCGAGCGCGCCAAGCGGATGCTGCTGACCGGGGACACCATCGACGGCCGGACCGCCGCCGACTGGGGCCTGGTGCTGGACGCCGCGCCGCCGCAGGACCTTGACGCGCGCGTGGAGGAACTGGCCGACCGGATAGCGGGGGTGCCGGTCAACCAGCTCGCCATGCAGAAACTGATGATCAACCAGGCCTACGACAACATGGGCCTGCACGGCACCCAGATCCTGGCCACCCTCTTCGACGGCATCACCCGGCACTCACCGGAGGGCCGCTGGTTCCAGCAGTTCGCCGCCACCCACGGATTCCACGAGGCGGTCAAGTGGCGCGACTCGGGCCGCTGGATTCCCGACGGCGGCGGCCCGGTCCCCACAGCCCAAGACCTGGAGGAGTGACGATGCAAGAACCGCTGACCCGCTCGTACCTGCCCGCCGACACCACCCGCCCGGTCCTCGACCTCACCATCGGGGAGGTGCTCCGAGGCGCCGCGTCGACCGCCCCGGACCGCCTGGCGCTGGTCGAGATCGCCCCGCCGGGCGCCGCCCTGTCCGGCGCCGACCGCACCTGGACCTACGCCGAGCTCCTGGACGACGCCGAGCACGCCGCGTCCTGGCTGGCCGCTCGGTTCGCCCCGGGCGAGCACATCGCCGTCTGGGCCCCCAACATCCCCGAATGGGTCATCCTCCAGTACGGCGCAGCCCTGGCCGGGCTGGTCCTGGTCACCGTCAACCCCGCACTGCGCGACGCCGAACTCGAGCACGTGCTCTCCCAGTCCGGTGCCGTGGGACTACTGCTCACCGACTCCTTCCGGGAGACGGACATGGCGGAGGCGGTGAAGCGGATAGGGCCGCGTCTTCCCCGACTGCGCGAGCGGGTCTCCTTCACCGGCTGGCTCACCGAGGTCCGCGGCACCGCCCCCTCACCGCTACCGCGGGTCGACCCGGGTGCCGCGGCGCAGATCCAATACACCTCCGGAACGACCGGCACCCCCAAGGGCGCCGTCCTGCACCACCGCGGCCTCGTCACCAACGCCACCTTCGTGGCCGCCCGCGCCGGATTCTCCCGGGACGGGGTCTGGGGCAGCGCGCTGCCGCTGTTCCACACCGCCGGCTGCGACCTGACCGTGCTCGGCGTGGCCACCGCCACCGGCACCCTCGTACTCGTCCAGGTCTTCCAGCCCACCCTGGTCCTGGAGGCACTTCAGAAGTGGCGGGCCACCTTCTTCGCCGGAGTCCCGGCGATGCTCACCGCCCTGCTGAACCACCCCACATTCGACTCCTACGACCTCAGCGCCTGCGCGACCGTCCTGTCCGGCGGCGACCGGGTGCCCCCGGAACTGGTCGAGGAGACCGAGCGCCGCTTCGGCGCCCGTTTCTCCACCCTCTACGGGCAGACCGAACTCAGCCCCTCCGTCACCCAGACCGGCCCCGACGACAGCACCCAAGACAAACTCCACACCGCCGGCCGCCCTCTGTGGCAGGTCGAGGTCAAAATCACCGGCCCCGCCGGCGCCGATCCGCTGCCCGTGGGAGAGCCGGGCGAGATCTGCGCCCGCGGCTACCAGGTCATGCTCGGCTACCACGACCTTCCCGAGGCCACCGCCCAGACCATCGACCGCGACGGATGGCTCCACACCGGCGACCTGGGCGTCATGGACGAGCGCGGCTACGTCACCGTCACCGGCCGCCTCAAAGACATGATCATCCGAGGCGGGGAGAACATCTACCCCGCCGAGATCGAGGCGGCGCTCGGCACCCACCCCCGGGTACAACAGGCCGCCGTACTCGGCCTCCCCGACCCGGCCTGGGGCGAGCAGGTCGCCGCCGTCATCAACGCCACCGACCCCGCCGACCCGCCCACCGCCGCCGAACTCCACGACCACCTGCGTGCCGCCCTGGCCCCGCTCAAGACACCGCGCCACTGGTACCTGGCCGACACCATCCCGGCCAACGCCATGGGAAAGATCCAGAAGTTCCTGCTGCGACGGCAGATCTGCGACGGCCGCCTGAAGCCGCTTCCCTGATCGACCGGGGGCGTGCCGCCGCGTGGGTTTCCAGAGCTGCCAAGCCGACGGACAGGTACCCACTTCAACGCCGGGGTCGGCCGGCTCGCGGACCTCTGCGGAACCGCACGCGGCGGCACGCCCCACCACGGCAGGATCGGAGGCTCGCTGAGCCCGCGGGTCGGCCGCTTCGGCATCGGCGCGAACTGCTCCTCGGCCTGCAGCCTGCTCAGCTTGGCGGCATGGCCGTCAACGGTGCCGTCCAGGGCCTCGTCGTCCCACCAGTCCAGGGGGCTGACCCGTATGCCGTCGGACAACGTGAACAGGTGCACGTGAGCCAGTCCCGGCGGCCAAAAGCGAGATCGATGGCCGTGGCGAACTGAGCGACGGAGTGCGAGCGCGCAGCGGCGAAGACCCGGCCGGGGCGAGGCCACAGGTCTACACCGTGTGCGGAGACCAACTCCACCCGGATGGACACCAGGTACGTGACACGATCGCAGCCCCTTGTATTCGCCAGGTCCGCGAGCCAGCGCCGAGGCTACTGAGTGTGACTGCCATGTGGGGAATCGAGCTGGCCGTGCGTGGGAAGGTCTCTAATCGCCGCTGACAGAAGGCGGAGCGGGCCTGGAACCCGTGCCGCGTGCTTGGACTTGCCGATGAGTGCCCAGATCTCCCCCATGGATCCGTCGGCTGTACCGCAGGGGACGCGCCGGACAATACTCCCGATTCGTCCGAGGCTTCCCGGCCCCTGTCCGCCGCCTTCCGACGGCCCGTCGCATCAACCAGTCGCCCGATATGCCCTGTCCGCCCACCCGCCAGCTAGACAGGGCGGACAATACGCGGACCTGAATTCGACCCAGATTCGACCCGGATTCGACCCGGACAGTTTGTTCAGCGAGAAAACATGAGCTCTGACCTGCGGAAATAAAAAGCGGCAGACGAGTCAGGCTGTACGACTGGTACGCCTACACGTTCCTCGCCACCTATATCGCGGCCGAGGTCTTCCCGAAGAGCGCGGACAATTCGCTGGTGCCGCTGCTGTCGACGTTCGCGGTCTTCGCGGTGGGCTTCTTCATGCGTCCGGTGGGCGGACTGCTCATGGGCGCGATCGCGGACCGGCGAGGGCGGCGCTCCGCGCTCACGGTCACCATCCTCCTCATGGGCGGCAGCAGCCTGCTGGTCGGCCTGACCCCGACGTACGAGGCGACCGGCGTCCTCGCTCCGGTGATCCTGGTCCTGGCCCGGCTGCTCCAGGGCCTGTCGGTGGGCGGCGAGTTCGCGGCGTCGACGACCTTCCTGGTCGAGTCGGCGGGGCCGGGCCGGCGTGGGCTGTTCTCCAGCTTCCAGTACGTGTCGACGACGGCCGGGCAGCTCGTGGCGTCCGGTATCGCGACGCTGCTGGTGGACACGTTGAGCGACGCGCAGATGAACGGCTGGGGCTGGCGGCTGCCGTTCGTGCTCGGTGCCGTGCTCAGCCTGGTCGGTTTCTGGATCCGGCAGGGCGCGCAGGAGACGAGGAGCGCCGAGCAGCAACGGGCCCCGCGTCCCGGCCTGTTGGAGGCGCTGCGCCGCCATCCGCGCCAGTCCCTGCTGATCTGCGGGATCACGGCGGGCGGCACGATCGCGTACTACACGTGGACGTCGTACCTGCCGACGTACGCCGAACTCAACGCGGGCATCGAGAAGTCGGACGCGCTGCTCGCGGGAACGATCTCGCTGGCCTTCTTCGGCCTGCTCCAGCCCCTCGGCGGCCTCCTCTCCGACCGCTTCGGCCGCCGTCCCCTCCTGCTCTTCTTCGGCCTGGGCTTCACCCTCCTGACCGTGCCCCTGCTGCACGCCCTGCACGACTCCTTCGCGGTGCTGCTGCTCGTACAGTGCGCGGGCATGGTGCTGCTGACCGGGTTCACCTCGATCAGCGCGGCCGTGAACGCCGAGGTGTTCCCGCCCCGGGTGCGGGCGGCGGGCATCGGGTTCCCGTACTCGCTGACGGTCGCGATGTTCGGCGGTACGGCACCGTACATCGGCACCCTGTTCAAGGAGCTCGGCCACGCGGGCCTCTTCCCCTGGTACGTCGCCGCCCTCTGCCTCGGCTCGTCCCTCGTGTATCTGCGGCTCCCCGAGACCGCCCACAAGCCACTGGAACGCTGAGCCACCGGCTCAGGGGGATCACCGGTACACGGGCCGGCGGTTCAACGAGGCCCGGCGATGGTCCCGCGCACCACGAGCTGCGGGGTGAGGATCACCTCGCGGGGCTCGGTGCGGTCCTGGTCGAGGCGTTCCACGGCGGCGGCGACCGCGTACCGGGCCTGTTCCTCGGCGCCCTGGCTGACCGTGGTCAGGTTGAAGCAGCTCAGGCGGGAGAGCGTGTCGTCGTCGTAGCCGACCACGGAGACCTCGCCGGGGACGGCGACTCCGGCGCGCGCGAGGGCGGCGAGGACGCCGATGGCGCACTGGTCGTTGTAGGCGACGACGGCCGTGGGGAGGTCGCCGGAGTCGAGGAGGTGGCGGGCGGCCCGTTCGCCGGCCTCTTCCGTGTTGGCCCCGCGCAGGACCCTGATGTGCGCGTCCAGGCCGTGCCGGCGCATGGCGGTGCGGTATCCGCGGCGCCGGTCCGTGGCGATCACGCCCTTGCCGCCGTCGACGTACGCGATCGCACGGTGGCCGAGGCCCACCATGTGGTCGACGATCTGGCCGACCCCTTCGTCGTCGGCGGTACGGACGACATCCAGCTCGCCGTCGGCGATCCGGCGGCCGACGACGATGACGGGGGCCTTGCGGTCGAGGGCGGCGAGCGTGTCGGCGGGGGCGGTCGGGCCGAGCAGGATCAGGGCCTCGCTGCGGAAGGCCAGCAGCGTCTCGACGGCGGTGTGCTCGTCACGGGTGCGGGTCTGGGTGCTCAGCACGAGGTCGTAGCCGACCTCTTCGGCGGCCGTGTGCAGATGCTCGACCAGTTCGGCGTGGAACGGGCTGTGGACGTCGATCATGACGCCGAGCAGCCGGGTGCGCCTGCTGGCGAGCATGCTGGCGGTGCGGTCCACCTGGTAGCCGAGGTCGGCGGCGGCCTTCAGGACGCGCTGCCGGGTGCGCTCACTGGGCCCGGGCACACCGCGCAGGACGAGGGACACGGACGCGGTGGACACTCCGACCCGTGCGGCCACGTCCTCCAGCCGGGGGCGCTTGTTCGCGCCCTTGCGCCGGCGCCCGGACTCGGCATCGCCCACGTGGACCTCCCCGGCAATCTCTCGGCGCAACGCACCTTACGCATCCGTGAAACCGGACTGATGATATCAGCACCTAAAGCGCTTTAAGATGCTGACGGAGTACCGCCGGTGTTCCTGCACGCCCTCGACGACCTCAACCCCGACCAGACCCCGTTCCCCCGGCCGGATGCGGGACCCATCACGTTCCCCCCGGGCCGGGCGCCGGGGAGAGGATCTCAGTGGTTGAGAATTCATCCACCCGGGTGAAATCTGGTAAGGCTTGCCTTATATGCTGACGCGGCCCTCGCCGCCGAGTCCGGCGTGCCGGGCATGAACGCTTCCCCGCACGACAGGACCCGCCCATGCGCACCGCCCCTCGTCGCCTCCTCGCGGCACTCGCTCTCTCTCCCTTGCTGGTCGGCTGTTTCGCGTCGGGAGAGGCCGGCTCGGGCACGGACGCGGGAGCAGGGGCGGGCGAGCGACTGCGGGTCGCGCTCGCGGTGCCGCCGGTGCAGGCTCTGTCGCCGTACAGCAACGACGCGACGGTGCTGAGCAAGCTGTCGGTTGCCGAGGGCCTCACCGCGCTGGACAAGAACGGGGCCGCCGTGCCCGCCCTCGCGAAGTCCTGGAGACAGGTCGACGCCACGACCTGGGCCTTCGAGCTGCGCAAGGCGACCTTCCAGGACGGCACCCAGGTCACCGCCCAGTCCGTCGTGAACGCGCTCGACCACGCGGGTGCCGCCGAGGTCAAGCCGCGTGTCCTCAGTGACGTCACGCTGACGGCGAAGGCCGACGACGCCGACACCGTCACCCTCACCACCAAGACCGCCGACCCCGTGCTCCCACTGCGGCTGGCCAGCCCCGCCCTCGGCATCCTCTCCGCCAAGGCCTACGCGAAGGACGGCACGGTCAGCCCGGTCGGCACCGGCACCGGCCCCTTCGAGATCACCAAGCTCACCGGCAAGACCAAGGCCGCCCTGGACCGCTACGACGGCTACTGGGGCGGCAAGGCCAAGGCGTCCGGCATCGACGTGACCTGGATCGCCGACGGCACCGCCCGCGCCAACGCCCTGCGCTCCGGCGACGTCGACATCGCCGAGTGGATCCCCACCGCCCAGGCCGGGTTGCTCGCCGCCGACACCCGCCACGAGGTGCCCTCGGTACGCACCGACAGCCTGGTACTCAACACCCGCAGCGGCATCTTCACCGACGCCTCGCTGCGCGCGGCGGCCCGCGAGGCCGTGGACGGATCCGCCCTCGTCGACTCCGTCTTCGGCGGCTACTCCGACCCCGCGCAGGGCCTGTTCGGGCCCGCCGTCTCCTGGGCGGCCGACGACCGCGTCGAGGTGACCGGCCGCGCGAAGGCCGCGACCACCGCCCAGGTGAAGACGGAGACCAAGGGCAAGACGCTGCGTCTGGCCACCTACACCAACCGCGCCGAGCTCCCCGAGGCCGCCAGTGTCCTGCAACAGCAGCTGGAGAAGGCCGGGTTCACCGTGAAGCAGGACGTGCGCGAGTACACGCAGATGGAGGCCGACCTGCTCGCGGGCAAGTACGACGCGCTCGTCTTCTCCCGAGTGACGCTCCTCGACACCGGCGACGCGGTCGCCTACCTCGCCAGCGACTACACCAGCGACGGCGTCTACAACATCGCCGGGCTGAAGGACTCCAAGGTGGACCAGGCCATCAAGTCCGCCGCCGAGGAAGGCGACACGACGAAGCGACACCAGAAGATCATGCGGGCGGAGGCGGAGATCCTGCGCACCGACGCCGTGGTGCCGCTCGTCCACGAGAAGGTCGTCCAGGGCATCGCGACCGGTGTCGAGGGCGTACTCCTCGACCCGCGCGAGCGCTCCCTCGTCGACGTCGACACGCACCTGAAGTAGCGGCGGATGAGCGCCACTTCGGCCGAAGCCGGCCCCGACTCGTCCTGGTGGCGGGCCGGGGCCGGCCGCATCGCCGCCGGGACCGCGCTGCCGGCGGCCGTCGCCCTGCTGCCGTGGCTGTCCGGCACCGACCCGGCCCTGACCGTGCTGCGGGCCCGGTCCGCGGACCAGGATCCGACCCCGGCGCAGCTGGCCGCCGTACGCGAGGAACTCGGCCTGGACCAGGGGCCGTTGACCCACCTGCTGCACTGGCTGGGCGGGTTGCCGCGCGGGGACGCGGGCACCTCCTGGGTGTCCGGCGAACCGGTCCTGCCCCAGGTGACCTCCGCCTTCGCGGTCTCCTTCACGCTGATGCTCGGCGCGTTCGTGGTGACGGTCGCGGTCGTCGCGCTGATCAGCGCCCGCACCCTGTACCTCGGCTCCCGGCGCCGGTTGCGGCGACGGCAGTCGGGCACCGCGGCCGCCGTCCTCGCCGCGCTGCCCAAGTTCCTGCTCGCCTCGCTGCTGGCCACCGTGGGCGGGGTGTGGCTGGGCTGGTTCCCCTCCAGCGGCTGGGAGGGGCCGGCGTCCATGGTGCTGCCCTCGCTCGCCCTCGGAGTGCCGTCCGGGGCGATGATCGGCGGGCTCGTCGAGCGCTCCCTGCCCGCCGCCTTCCAGGAACCGTGGGCGCGTACCTGGCATGCCTTCGCCTTCCCGCGCGGCCTCGTCGCCCGCACCGCGCTGCGCCGGGCACTGGCCGGCGTACTGCCGCAACTCCTTCCCACCGTCGTGGCCCTGGTCGGCGGCGCGGTCGCCGTGGAGAAGATCTTCAACATCCCCGGGCTCGGCCGCCTCGCCCTCGACGCCGCCATCGCCCAGGACCTCCCGCCCCTCCAGACGGCGACACTCGTCCTGATCCTCCTCGGCGTCGCCGCCGGCCTGCTCCTCCAGACCCTGCGGCGCGCCCTCCTGGGCCCCGCCCTACGGGCCGGCGGCCTGTCCACCCCGCCCCCGGCGGCCCTGCCGCGACAGCGCGCCACACGCTGGATCGCCGCAGCCTGCGCCGCCGCCCTCCTCGCTCTGGTCGTGGGCGGACTGCTGCGCGACCCCTTGGCCGTGGACACCGCGGCTCGCCTGCTGCCCCCGTCGCTCACGCATCCGCTGGGCACCGACTCACTCGGCCGCGACCTCCTGGCCCGACTGGGCCACGGAGCCCTGCGCACGGCCGGGGTGGCCCTCGCGGTCACGGCGGTCAGCGCGACCCTCGGGCTCCTGCTCGGCATGGCCGGACGGCTGAGCGCGGGCCTGACGGAAGTGATCTCGACGCTCCCGGCCGTCCTCGCGGGCCTGTTGACCACGGCCGTGACAGGACCGTCGGTGTGGGGTGCGGCGTGCGCGGTATGCCTGGTGGGCTGGACCCCGTACGCCGCCCAGACGGCGGCGCTGCTCGAAGAGGAGCGGGCCAGCGGCCACATGCTCGCGTCGCTCTCCTTCGGCGCCGGCCCGCGCTACCTGCTCCGCCACCACTACATACCCGCCGTCCTGCCCGCCCTCGTCCGCAACGCGCTGCTACGACTGCCCACCGCGGTCCTCGTCCTGGCCTCCCTCGGCTTCCTCGGCCTCGGCGAACAGCCGCCCACCCCGGAGTGGGGCCGCCTGCTCTCGGAGAACCAGCCGTACGTGGAACTGGCCCCCTGGACCGTACTGGCACCGGCCGGCGCACTCGTCCTGCTGTCCGTCCTCGCCGTGACGGCGACGGCCTCGCGATCCCGCAAGAGGTGACCCGGCCACGCGGGCACCACGCCGGCGCCGTCGCGGGTGGATCAGGTGCGCCCTACGCGCAGCCCGACTGGATCGAGCGGGTCCGCACGTTCACCAGCGGCGCGGCGGTCGACGTCGTCTTCGACGGCGTGGGCGGCGAGATCGGTGCCGCTGCGGCCTCTCTGGGTCGAGGCCGGCGGGCGATTCGTACCGACCGGCGCGGCCGGCGGCACGTACACGGACGCCGCGGCGCTCACGGCTCGGGGTGTCACCGTGCTCGGCCTGCGGCAGGTGATGGAGAGGGGACTGAAACCTGCGCGAGCTGGCGACCACCGCACTCGAGGAGGCCGCGGCCGGGCAACTGCGGCCGGACGATCGGCAAGACGCTCCTGCTGGTGTGAGCGGTCATCCCCCGTCGGCAGTGCACGCGAGCGCGTTCACTGCCGACTAGGCCCGCGCTCACCCCGGGGTTCGAGCCGCGGGAAACGCGGCCGGCTTCTGATGCGCCGGGTCCCCGGCCCGGTGGTCACCGTGGTCACGGCTGCTGAGGGTGTGCGGCTCAGGGGATGGGGAGTGGCGAGGGCGGTTTGGTGACGGCGAACGCGAAGGTCGTCTTGATCGAGGACAGGGACGGGAGGGGCCGCAGCTCTCGCCGTACGAGGTCTTCGTACGCGGCGAAGGAGTCGATGACGATCTTGACGAGGTAGTCGTCGTCGCCGGCAAGCAGGTATGCCTCGACCACCTCGGGAATCGAGCGGAGCTTGTCTTCGACGGCGTCGACGGCCTGCGGGGTGTGTGCGAGGAGCGTCATCCGTACGAAGGCGGTGATCGACAGCCCGAGCGCGTCCTGGGAGAGCATCGCCGCGTAGCCACTGATCACGCCGCTCTCCTGCAGGAGCCGCACACGCCGCAGGCACGGCGACGGCGAGAGTCCCACGCGATCCGCCAGTTCCTGATTGGTGAGTCTGCCGTCTCGCTGGAGTTCGAGGAGGATGTGCCGGTCGATGTCGTCCAGAGTCGCCACGTGGCAGATTCTGCCACAGCCAGCCGCTTGAGCAGCAGAATTCGCAATCGTCTGCTACGGCCACCTTCCTAGGATTGCTCGCATCGGAGCAGGGATGGAAGGAGCCGGCCATGGCCGATCAGATGCGGGCGAAGCTGATGGGAGCGGCCGCTCTCATGGCCGCGATCGTTCTGTGGTCCTCGTTCGCCCTGACGGTCAGGGGCATCAGCTCGTCCAGCCTCACCTCGATCGACGTGGCGTTTCTCCGCTTCGCGACACCCGTCGTCATCCTGGCGCCATGGCTTGCGCGCACCGTCCGCGCACTGAGGGGCGAACGGATCGGTGTCCTGCTCATGCTCGGCATCGGTGGGCTGCCGCACTTTCTGCTCTCCGCGCTCGGCGGGCGCCTGACGTCCGCCGCGCTCATCGGTCTCCTCATCCCCGGCACGGTCCCGCTGTTCGTCGCTGTGATCCTGTACCTCGGGTGGCGGGAACGGATCTCCCGCCGACGTCTGATCGCCCTGGCCGCGATCACCACGGGTATCGCGGCGACCGCGCTACAGACGACGTCCAACACGACGACCGCGGGCATCGGCATTCTCCTGACCGCCGGATGCGCCTGGGCCGTCTACACGATCGGCCTGCGCCGGACGGGGCTCGGTCTCATTGGGGTCGTACTCACCATCTGCGTCCCCGCCACGATCATGGCCGCCCTGCTCGCCGCCTCCGCCGCTGTGCCCTCACACCTGATGACCGGCACCGCCGCCATCTCCGACGTCCTGCTCTTCACCTGCCTCCAGGACATCGGGACGGGACTGCTCTCGACCCTGTGCTACGCCTACGCGGTGCGCGCACTCGGCAGCAACCTCGCTGCGACAGCCGGGGCGATCAGTCCCGTCCTGACAGCGCTCCTCGCCATCCCCCTCTTCGACGAGCCCCTCACCCCAGGCGTGAGCGCCGCCCTCGCGCTCATCGTCACCGGCGTGACGGTCTTCAACATCGCGCCCCGCCATCGCGAAAACGGACCGAAGCGTCCAGTGGCCGGGGGGAGGGCACTTGACCGCACCCCCAGCATGACGCCTGGGATGCCGCCGACCGGCGCGGCATCAACGAGCGAAGTGGCCTGACAGCTGGGGACGTTGGCCCGTACGCGACTGGGGAGGCAGAGCCGTGAGCTTCGCGCCCGGGCCCGTTTTCAGTCATACGCCTCACCCGGCACGGCATGCGTTTCGCCGGCCTGACCAGTGTCGGGCCGCTCTTCGTCGTGCCACCGGCATCCCGACCGTCGACGCAGCCCGAGACCGACCTCAGGCGATGGAGATGGCGCCGGTGAGCAGGGCGAAGGCGATGTAAGCGAGGGACACGGGGACTCCCCAGCGCAGGGCGGTCCTGTGGAAGTCGCCGAGCTCGGCCTTGACGAGTCCGAGGAGCACCCACAGGGGCGCGGAGGTGGGCCCCATCATGTGGAGGATCTGGCCGATGGCTCCGGCGCGGGCGATTTCGTTGGCGTCGATGCCGTAGTGACCGGCCGACTCGGCGAGGACGGGGACCACGCCGAACCAGTAGGCGTCGTTCGACATGAAGAAGCCGAGAGGGAGGGCGAGGACCGCGGTGAAGAGGGGGACGAGGTTGCCCCAGCCGTCGGGGACGACCGCGAGGGCCGCGTCGGCCATGGCCTTGATCATTCCGGCGTCGGTCATGATGCCGGTGAAGACGCCGGCGGCGAGGACGAGCATCATGACGGGCACCGCGTTCGCGGCCTGCCGCTTGATGAGCTCCTGCTGGTCCTCGATGGTGCGGATGTTGAGGAGCAGCGCGATGACGAACGCGACCATGAACAGCACGACGAGGTCGGCGACTTCGAGGATGAGCAGCGCCATCAGGGCGACGGTGAGGGCCGCGTTGGCCCACATGCGCCAGTCGGCCTTCACGGCGGGGATGGCCTCGCCGGAAGCGACCTCCAGCTGATAGGCGTTGAGCTTGTCGGGGTCGATCTTGCGGCGCTCGCGCAGGCCGAGCCAGTAGGCGACGGCGATGATGGCCAGGCTGGTCAGCGTCATCGGGCCGATCATGTGGACGAAGTATTCACTGGCATCCAGGTGCAGGACGCTGATGCCGCGGGTGGCCGCGCCGCCCCACGGCGTGGTACCGGAGATCGTGCCCAGCGCCATGGCGGCGAGGGCGGCCAGCACGAGCGGGTTCATGCCGAGGCGGCGGTAGATCGGCAGGAACGCGGAGCAGACGATCATGTAGCTGGTGGTGCCGTCGCCGTCGAGGGCGACGAGGAGGGCGAGCACGGCCGTGCCGACGACGATGCGGACCGGGTCGCCTTTGGAGGCGCGGATGATGAAGGCCGATATCGGGTCGAAGAGCTTGGCCTCCATCATCAGGCCGAAGTAGAGGACGGCGAAGAGGAGCAGGGCCGCGGTGGGGGCGACGGTGTCCAGGCCGTTGATGATCATGTCGCCGAGCTTGGTGCCCTTGCCGGCGATGACGGCGGCGGCGATCGGCGTGAGCATGATGGCGGTGAACGCGGAGAGGTACTTCCGCATGACGAGCAGCATGAAACTGCCCAGTGTGGCGAAGCCGAGGACGGCGAGCATCGTTGCTCCTTGATGCAGAACGGGAAGCCGCCGTCAGGGGCGGCCGGAGGTGCGGGTCAGCCGGGCGGGCGGAGGCCCCGCCGTGCACGTGATGCCGGGCTCGGCACGGAATACGGGTCGCTCATGGGTGAGTGCGGCTCCTGTGGGAGATCGGCATCCTGCGTCACAGCGGTGCTGCCGCGTAGTGCGCCCGGACGGGCACTACGGGGGTACGTCGTGACTCTGCGCAGGAACTGATGTCGAGCTCGCGGGTGGACGGACCTCTGAGGCGGCTCAGGCGTCCTTGCGGCGCGACACGTTAACGGCCAATTGGTTTACCGGTTAGCCGGTAGGTAACTAGACGTCGCGCTGATTCGTCAATACCCGAGCGACGGATCATGGGCGAACTCTCGGAAATCACGGTCGAGCGGCGGGAGGCCCTGGCCATGCCCTTCGCGCCGCGCTCGCCGAGCACCAGGCCCAGCTCCGGAAAGGCGGTACAGGACGCCGGAGTCCGCGCCGCGGAAGTAGGTGCCGCCGGACTGCCGAAATCTCCAGCGACCCCAGGAAGCCGAGGAACTTGATCGCCTCGCGCACGGTGAGCCTATTGACTCCGAGCATCTCGGTGAGCACTCGCCGAACTGGTCAGCAACCCGGTTCTGCGGGACATGCTCAAGGGCATGCGAACGATGATTCAGCGCGGCCGGACCGAACGGGCCGGCCCGTCCAGCCCCGCAAGGTCGCCTACGCCAACCATGTGCCGATCTTCGAGGCCGTCGAGAGGGGCGACGCGCAGGCCGCCCGGGCGGCGATGACCCGGCAGATGCGGGCAGCCTCACGCCGACTGCGAGAGGCACTGGAACAGGAACCACCAACGGGCCCGCACCCGTCCGGCCGGGCGCCTCCCGGGATGCACAGCGCCACATCTGGACAACCGGTTGACCGGTTGAGCTCAGAGACCTAGAGTTGCGCCGCAGCACCGAACCAGGCAGTGCTGCCGACCGGAAGAGGGGAAACCCGGTGCACGACCGCCCACCGCTGATCGCCATGATCCACGCCGTTCCCGCCGCCGCCCGGATCGCCCAGGACAGCTTCGTCCGGGAGTTTCCCGAGGCCCGACTGTGGAACCTGCTCGACGACCGGCTCCTGGACGACGCCCGCGCCGCCGGCGGACTCGACACCACACTGCGCCGCCGCATGCTGCGTCTGATCCGCCACGCCGTCGCGGGCGGAGCGCGGGGCGTCCTGCTGACCTGCTCGTCGTACGGCGAAGTCGTCGACACCGCCCGCACGCTGTGGGAGATCCCCGTCCTGAAGTCGGACGAGTCGATGTTCCACGCCGCGCTCACCGGCCCCTACGACCGTCTGGCCGTCGCCGCCTCCACGGCCCCGGCGGTACCGGCCGCCCTCACCCAGCTCGACGATCTGTCCGCCCGGCTGCGGCCCGGCCGCCCGGCCCGCATCACCGCGGCGCTGAGCGAAACCGCCGCCCGGACGGCCACGCCGCGGGAGACCGCCCGCCACCTGGCCGAGGCCCTGCGCGCATCGGGCGGCGACGACGTCCAGGCCGTACTGCTCGCCCAGTACTCCCTCGCCCCGGCGGGCCCGGCACTGTCCGACCTGCTGGGCCTGCCCGTGCTGGACGGCGCGGGCGCAGCCGCCCGCGAACTGCGCACCACCCTGCTGCCGCAGGTGCCCGCACCCGCCCAGGCCGCCCAGTGAACGCGCCCGCACCCGGAGCTCCCTGGCCGCTGGCGTACACGGTCTCCTCCGACGACTGCCGCACACCCATGCCGCTCGGTTTCGACGCCCCGCTCGCACAGGCCGCCCGCCACCTGGCCGAACTCGGCTACGACGGCCTGGAGATCCAGGTCCGCGACCTCGACGCCCGTGACGCGGAACGCCTGAGCGCCGCAGTCGAGCCCACCGGTCTGCGCATCGTGGGTCTGGGCACCGGACCCGTCGCCGCCCAGGACGGTCTGACCCTCACCGACCCCGCCCCCGATATACGCCGACACGCCCTGGACCGGCTGCTCGGCGCCGCCCGCCTGGCCGCCGCGCTGGGAGTACCGGTCACCCTGGGCCAGACCCGCGGCACCTTCCTGCCGGGTCTCGAGGACCTGCAGCGGCACTGGGCCGAGGATGCCGTACGCCGTCTGGCCGCCGAGGCCGCCGCGCTGGGCACCCGGCTCCTGATCGAACCGCAGGCCCGCACCAACACCTCCCTGTGGAACACCCCGGAGCAGGCCCTCGCCTTCACCGCCACGATCGAGGCACCCACCGCACTCGTGCTGGACACCCACCACCTGGAAGCGGAGGGACTCGACGCGGCAACCGCCGTCGCGGCCCACGCCAAGGCGACCGGCTGTCTCCAGCTCGCCTCCGCCGCCGGGCGCGGCCCGCTGACGGTGGGGGACCACCGGCTGCCGACGCTGCTGCATGCGCTGCGGGACGGCGACTTCACCGGCTGGCTCACCTTGGAGCACACCCAGGACGGCGACAGCCTCCGCGCCGCAGCCCGGTCGTGGACCGCCCTGCACCACGCAGCGGGCCGCCCCTGACCTCGTACTCCCTTTCGACCCCCGCCTGCACCAACTGACCGGAGAGGAACCGGACATGAGCACCACCTACCGCCTCGGCGTCCTGGAGGGCGACGGCATCGGCCCCGAGATCGTTCCGTCCGCCGTGGAGATCGCCACCGCCGCCGCACGCGCCACCGGCACGTCGGTCGACTGGGTCACCCTGCCGCTCGGCGCCGCCGCCATCGAGAGCCACGCCACGCCGGTCCCCGACGAGACCAAGACCGCGCTCGCCGGCCTCGACGGCTGGTACCTCGGCCCGCACGACTCGGTGTCCTACCCCGAGCCGCACAAGTCCGCCCTCAACCCGTCGGGCACCCTGCGCAAGCACTTCCAGCTCTTCGCCAACATCCGCCCGGCGAAGTCCTTCCCCGGCGCGAAGGCCGTGTGCGGCAACGCGGACCTGGTGATCGTGCGGGAGAACACCGAGGGCTTCTACGCCGACCGCAACACCTTCGCCGGCACCGGCGAGTTCATGCCCACGCCCGACACGGCGATCATGCTGGGCATCATCACCCGCGAGGCCACCGAGCGCGTCGCCCGCGTCGCCTTCGACCTGGCCCGCTCGCGCCGCAAGAAGCTGACGATCGTCCACAAGGCGAACGTCCTCAAGCTCACCACCGGCCTGTTCCGGACCGTGTGCCAGGAGATCGCCGCCGAGTACCCGGACGTCACGGTCGACGACTTCCACATCGACGCCATGACCGTCCATCTGGTGCGCCGCGCCCAGGACTTCGACGTCATCGTCACCGAGAACATGTTCGGCGACATCCTCTCCGACCTCGCCGGCGAGATCTCCGGCTCGCTCGGCACCGCCCCCTCCATCAACGCCTCCGCCGACCGCGCCATGGCCCAGGCCTCGCACGGCTCCGCCCCCGACATCGCCGGGCAGAACATCGCCAACCCCGTCGCCATGATCCTCTCCGGCGCGATGCTCTTCCATTGGCTGGCCGCCCGCCACGACGACCCCGCCCTGGCCAAGCTCGCGAAGATCATCGAAGCGGGCGTCGCCCAAGCCATCGCCACCGGCACCTCCACCCGCGACCTCGGCGGGTCCGCCTCCACCACCGAATTCACCACCGCCGTCATCAAGGCCATCGAGACCGGCGCCGGCCAGAACTGATCCACGGCCACCGGGTCCGTCACAGCGGGCCCGGTCGCGGGGCGGGCACTCATGTGCCCCCGACACGCCAGTGCCCGCCCCGCCGCTCCCCCGTACCCCGCACGCCCCTGGAGAGCCCCGTCATGACCCTGCGCATCGGCTGCATAGCCGACGACTTCACCGGCGGCACCGATGTCGCGGCCGCTTTCCGGCGCGCGGGCCTGCGCACCGCCCTCGTCTTCGGCGTCCCCGACGCCACCACTCCCCTGCCCGCCGACTGCGACGCCGCGGTGATCGCCCTCAAGTCCCGCTCCACCCCGGCCGCGGAGGCGGTCGAGGAGTCCCTCGCCGCCCAGCGCTGGCTGTGGTCCAAGGGCGCGGCCCAGATCTACTTCAAGTACTGCTCCACCTTCGACTCCACCCCGAAGGGCAACATCGGCCCGGTCACCGACGCCCTCCTGGACGCCGCGGGCACCGACATCACCCTGGCCTGCCCCGCGTCCCCGCCCAACGGCCGCACCGTCTACCAGGGCCACCTCTTCGTCCACGACCAACTGCTGTCCGACTCCCCGCTGCGCCACCACCCGCTCAACCCGATGACCGACTCCTCACTGCCGCGTCTGCTGGCCGCGCAAAGTCCGCACCGGGTCGGCCTCATCCCCCTGCCCACCGTCCGCGCGGGCGTCGACGCCGTACGCGAGGCGCTGCTCGCCCACCGACACGACGGCGTACGGCATGTGATCGCCGACGCGCTCACCGACGACGACCTCGCCGTCCTCGGCGCCGCCGCCCTCGAACTGCCCGTCGTCACCGGCGCGGCAGGACTGGCCGAAGGACTCGGGCACGCCTATCCGGTGACAAACACCAGCGCCGCCGAGCCGATGCCCGCCGGCGGCCGGGCCGCCGTCCTGGCCGGAAGCTGCTCGGCCCGCACCCTGGAACAGATCGCCCAGTTCTACGCCGCCGGCCTGCCGTCCCTGCACCTCGACGTGCTCGCCGCAGCTGCGGGCCGGGACATCGCCGCTGAGGCACTCACCTGGTTCGACGCCCAGGACCCCGCCCTGCCCGTCCTCGTCCACGCCTCCGCCTCACCCGATGAACTCGCCGCCGTGCAGCGGCAGTTGGGCGTGGCCGAGGCGGCGGCCCAGGTGGAGGGCCTGCTCGGGACACTCGCCGTCCAGTTCGTCGAGCGTGGCGTACGACGGCTCCTGGTCGCCGGCGGTGAAACCTCCGGCGCCGTCACCACCGCCCTGGACATCCGCACCGTCCTCGTGGGCGAGGAAGCCGACCCCGGCGTCCCCTGGACCCATGCCACCACCGCGCACGGCGACCTCTCCCTCATGCTCAAGTCCGGCAACTTCGGCGCCCCCGACCTGTTCCTGCGCGCTCTCGAGGACCACACGTGACCCCCTACGCCGACGAGCGGGCCGCCCGCACGCTGCTCGTGCGCACGGCCCGCTCCCTTTTCACCCGAGGTCTCACCCACGGTTCCACCGGCAACCTCTCCGTCCGCCTGGCCGACGGCAGCCTCCTGCTCACCCCCACCGGCTCCAGCCTGGGCACCCTCACCGAGGACGCCCTCTCCCGCACCGACCTGCGCGCGAACCACCTCAACGGACCGCGCCCCACCAAGGAAGCGTTCCTGCACGCCGCGTTCTACCGGGCCCGGCCCGAAGCCCACGCCGTAGTCCATCTGCACTCCACGCACGCGGCAGCCGTCTCCTGCCTCGCCGACACCGACCCGCGCAACGCCCTGCCCCCGCTGACCGCGTACTACGCGATGCGCATCGGTACCCTCCCCCTGCTGCCCTACCATGCACCCGGCGACAGCGACCTCGAACCACTCGCGGAGGAGTCGGCCCGCACCCACCACGCGGTCCTGCTCGCCAACCATGGCCCGGTCGTCGCCGCGCCCACCCTGGAACAGGCCGCCGACGCGACCGAGGAACTCGAAGAGACCGCCAAGCTCCACCTGCTCCTCCAAGGCCACCGCACCCGGCCCCTCACCCCCGAGCAGGCTGCCGCGCTCGCTCCCCCATCCTCCTGACGGCCGGATGCACGCGAGCGCGGCAGCCCCAAGGACACTCCTCGAAGGACACCCGATGCCCCACAGCCTCCAGCCGATCCCTACCGCCGACCTCGTCGACCAGTACGGCATCGAACTGCGCGTATGCGACATCCAGTTCCGCCAGTTCGGTGGCCGCCGCTCCTTCGCGGGACCGGTGCGCACCGTCTCCTGCCACGAGGACAACGGCCTGCTGCGCGAGCTGCTGCGCACCCCGGGAGACGGCCACGTCCTCGTCGTCGACGGAGCGGCCTCTCTGCGCACCGCTCTGGTCGGCGACCTCATCGCCACCTCAGCCCAGGACAACGGCTGGGCCGGCCTGATCCTGCACGGCGCCGTACGCGACAGTGCCGCCCTGGCCGAACTCGACCTCGGTATCAAGGCGTTGGGCACCATCCCCCGCAAGAGCAGCAAGGACGCCGCCGGCGCCGTGGATGTGCCCGTCACCTTCGGCGGCATCACCTTCCACCCGGGCGACCTCCTCCACTCCGACGACGACGGCATCGCGCTCCTTCCGAGCGTCACCTGACGACCTTCGAGGAAAGCCCTTGATCCTCAAGACCTTCGACGAGTTCGTGGCGGCGTTCACCGCCGTCGCGGCCGCCCTGAAGGTCGATGACCCGACCGACCCGGACACCGCGATCGGCCCCATGGCCCGCGCGGGCCTCCGCGACTCCCTGCACGACAAGGTCCGGCGCACCGTCGCCGCCGGCGCCGACCTCAGGCTCGGCGGACAGATCCCGGACGGGCCGGGCTGCTTCCACCCGCCCACCGTTCTCGACCACGTCCGCCCCGGCAGGCCGCGTTCGACGAGGAGGCCTTCGACCGCGCCCGCCGGCTCGCCCGCGTCCTCCGGCCGGCCCCGCCGCGGCCTTCGGCGGCATCAAGAGGTCCGGCTACGGCCGGGAACTCGGCGCCGAGGGCATCCGCGAGTTCGTCAACGTCAAGACCGTCTGGATCGGCCCCGCCACGCCGACCGGTTGAGCCCACTGCGACACGGAGAAACACATGTGCCCCGAGCCCACCACAGATGAACCCTGCTTCGCCGCCTTCCCGCCCGCCGTCCTGCGCCCGGCCGAGCTGACCTCCTTCAGCCGCGGCGGTGGCGCCCGCACCATTCCCCTGGTCACCCGGGCCGTCGGAGCGGAGGTCTTCCTCACCGGCCAGACCATCTTCGAGGGCGGCGCCGGTATCCCGCTGCACACCCACAACTGCCCCGAGAGCGTGACCATCCTCGAAGGCGACGCCATCGTCGAGATCGACGGCACCGAACACCACGTCACCCGCTTCGACACCACCTACGTCCCCGCCGGCACCCCCCACCGCTTCCGCAACGCATCCCCGACCGAACCCATGCGGATCCTGTGGATCTACGCATCCGTGGACGCCACCCGCACCCTCGTCGACACAGGAGTCACCGCACGCGTCGACGCCGAGCACACCAAGCCCGCCGAACCCCACCGCTGACACCCACCGCTCCCGCTCAAGGAACCATCACCGTGATCACCGAGATCACCGTGCTCACCGAGATCGCCCGGATCGAGATCCATCCCGGCCAGGAACATGACTTCGAACAGGCCGTCGCCGAAGCCGTCCCCCTTTGCCTCGCCGCCGACGGCTGCCACGGCATCGACCTCCATCGCAGCGTCGAACACCCCACCCGCTACCGGCTCACGGCCCAGTGGGAAACGGTCGAGCACCACACCGTCGACTTCCGCGGCTCCGAGAGCTTCGCCCTGCGCCGCGTCATACCAACCGGTAAACCGGATCGCCCTCAAGTCCTGCCAAGCAGTGCCTCACGCACGACCGAGCTTCGCCCGGAGCCTGCGCGTCGCCGAGTCCATGTGGGCGTGCATCGCGGCCCGCGCCCGCTTCGCATCCGCCGCGCGTACCGCCTTGAGCACGCTCTCGTGCTCGGCGAGTTTGCCCTCCCCTGGCTTACGGACGTTCTGCTTGATCCACACCGCGACCAGGGACTCCAACCGCGCCTGGAAACCAGCGAGGGCGCTGTTGTGCGAAGCCTGCGCCAGGGCCCGGTGGAAGGCGAGGTCGGCCTCGATGTACCGCTCGGGGTCGTCGTGCGCGGCCCGCATGCGCGCGAGATGGGTCTCCAGCGCGATGAGGTCGTTGTCCGTGCGGTGCAGTGCGGCCAGCTCCGCCAGGTCCACCTCCACACAGGCCCGCGCCTCCAGGAGTTGGTCCATGGTGTGATCGCCCAGCATCAGACCCCACTCCAGGACCTGCGGCAACAGGTCCGACGTGGCACCTCGGACGTAGGTCCCGTCACCCTGGCGAATCTCCAGCAGGCCGAGCAGCGACAGGGACTTGAGGGCCTCACGCACGGCCGAGCGGCCCACCCCGAAGGTCTCCGCCAGTTCGCGTTCCGACGGCAGCCGGTCGCCGGCCCTGAGCCGGCCCGACGTCAACAGGTGATCCAGCAGGCGGCGTGCCACCTCCACCGCCGGAGCCCTGGGCTCCTCCCGCTCGATGCGCGCAAGCCCAGCCATGGACGCAGCCTCCCTGTTCGGTTGGTTCATGGTGCGGCGGCAACCGCCGCCCACGGCGACACGGTAGCGGGCCACGGCAGTCCGGCCGCACGTTCGATGAACAGCCGTTTCAGCACGGCGAAGCCGGGTCGCGGCGCGGGGGCGGAGGCATCGCGCCGCACGCAGGGGAGGCTGTGGAAGCCCTGCCCAGGCCCCCCCCCACACACACGAGCGCATACGAGGAGGGCGCCTGAGCGCTTACGACGAGGGCGCCGGCCCCTCAGCCCACCTTCCCGCCCTGCTCCAGCGCGGCCAGCAGCCGCTTCGTCGCCCCGTCCATGTGGTGCGCCATCGCCTCACGGGCAGCCTTGCCGTCACCCCGCTCGATGGCCTCGAGAATCGGCACATGGTCGTCGTAGGCGACCTGACGGCCGCGAGTCGGTACGGTGCGCTCGATCCAACCACGCTGGATCATGGCCCGCATCCCCTTGAGCATGTCCCGCAACACGACGTTGCCGCACAGGTCGGCCACGGTGGCGTGGAAGGCCATGTCGGCCTCGGGGAAGTCCTCGTCGGCGCAGGTCCGCATGGTCTCCAGCCGTGCACGCAGCAGCCCGGCACCCTCGGCATCGATCGCCTCGGCGGCCAGCCCCGCCACCAGCACCTCCAGCTCCGCCCGGGCACGCAGCAGATCCTTGGAACCGCGCTCCCCCAGCACCAGACCGAGCTCGAACAGACGGTAGAGCACGTCCGAGTCAGGGCCGCGAAAGTAGGTACCGCTGCTCTGCCGGATCTCCAACAACCCCAGAAATCCCAGCGACTTGATCGCCTCACGCACGGTGGGCCGGTTGACACCGAGCATCTCGGTCAGCTGCCGCTCGGACGGGATCCGCTCCCCCGGTGCCACCTCGCCCGACATGAGATAGTCGATCAGCCGACGCGAGACCTCGGACGCCAGCGGCTCCCGCGGCTCCACCTTGATCCTGGACAGTTCGGCGGTCATGGCATCGCTTTCTGGTCTGGGTGCCACCTCACTCTACTGGGCACTGATCAACCGGTACACCGGTCACCGCGGAAACCCGGACCCGCCCAGTTGGTTTCAGCGGGGCCGATCTCCTGGTCCGCGTACCACCCAAGGCTTCTGATCAGGAACATCTCACAGCGTGGGGCGTCCCAAGGCACGGGCACCGCTGCGGGCGTGGCGCACACCGCTGAGGTTGCCGTTCACTCGACAGTCCTTCCCGTTGCAGGAGCCACTGCGTTCCCTGTGAGCGCTGGCGCAGCGAGTCCTCACCCCACGCTCATACGTCTGCCCACCGAACTGTGGCTGACCTGGTTGAGCGACAAGACGGTCATCGCCCGTTGCGAAGCCAAGTACTACATCCGCTCGCCGACTCAATGCTGGCCGTGGCTGGGTGCAGTCAGCTCAACAGGCCATGGATCTTCCGCGCGGCGAGCCTCCCAGGCCCCTCGCGACGGGGCACGGTCCCGGCGCACCTGTTCGCCTTCCAGTTGGCTCACGGCGTCATGAGCCGACATGGATGGCCTGCCGCCGAGGACCCCGTCGTCTGCCACACATGCGACTTCCACGACTGCACCACCCCCGCCCACCTTCGGCTGGGTACAGCCGCCGAGAACCGGGCCGAATGACAGCTTCGACGTCACAACCCTCATGGTCCGCTCGCCGACGTTCGCGGCGCTGCCGGCCGCACACGCGCCATCGCCCACGCGATCAGGACCGGCCTTCATGCGGGCGAGCCCCCGGACCTGATCGAGGAACGCATCAGTGCCGCCGAAAAGGCTGGCCGCGCCCGGCGGTCATCCACCGCTTCTCGCCGCGCTCCAGGGCGCCGGCGTGGCCACGCCTGTCGCCGTGTTCGAGGACGCGGCCGGCCGCGGTGGTGGCGGTCTCCAGGCCGCGGTGGTGCCATTCGAGGCCCCCAGGGTTGAGAACAAGTCCTCGACCAGGGCAAGGAAGGGGTCGGTCAGGGCCGGGTCGGTCGGCACGAAGACCAGGGCTTGTCGTCGACCTGCGCGTCGGTGCCCCTCTGCTGCCTGGTGGTGATGCGGGCTGGCGTCCGGCCCGTCAGCTGTACGGTCACCATTGCTCCGTCGCCGAGGACTACGTCCGCAATTTCCAGACAAGGGCGAGAGAACAGGCCAGGAAGTGCAAGATTCCAAACATCGTGCCGGAATCTCACGGCCGGCGCCGGAGGAAACCACTTCCGACGTGGCGCCGCCATGCGGATCCCGCCTGTGCCTCGTTCGCGTTGAAACGCAGACGCCTGGAAGGCCCACCGGCCGAGCCGGGAACAGCCGGTCCGGTCGGCACGGTTGCATCGACGAGGGACCGGCGCCGCATGAGCGGGGAACCCGGAGACCACAAGGTCGTCCGCCCCACCAGGATCCGGGCCCCGGGATCGCGGTACGCCCGCCGCGCACTCGGATCAAGACGTATGTCCGTAGGAGGACTGTTTCATGACTGACCGGCCCTTGACGCTCATGGCAGTACACGCCCACCCCGACGACGAGGCCACCGGAACCGGAGGAGTCCTCGCGCGGTACGCGGCGGAAGGCATCCGCACGGTTCTCGTGACGTGTACCGACGGCTCTTGCGGTGACGGACCGGGAGGTGTCAAGCCCGGCGATCCCGGGCACGATCCGGCGGCGGTCGCCTTGATGCGCCGTCAAGAACTTGAGGCGAGCTGTGACGTCCTGAAGGTCAGCGATCTGGAGATGCTGGACTATGCCGACTCCGGGATGATGGGCTGGCCGAGCAACGACGCCCCCGGATCCTTCTGGCAGACCCCCGTGCAGGAAGGCGCGGCCCGGCTCGCGGAACTCATGCGGCACTACCGACCCGATGTGGTCGTCACCTATGACGAGAACGGTTTCTACGGCCACCCCGACCACATCCAGGCCCACCGCATCACGATGGCGGCGCTGGAGATGACCGCGCTGACACCGAAGGTGTACTGGACGACGATGCCCCGCTCGGGGATGCAGCGGTTCGGCGAGATCATGCGCGAGTTCGGTGAGGACATGCCGGAGCCGGATCCTGCCGAGGCCGCCGCGCTGGCCGAGATCGGCCTCCCCGACGACGAGATCACCACGTGGGTGGACACCACCGCGTTCAGCGGTCAGAAGTTCGACGCGCTGGCCGCGCACGCCAGTCAGGGCGAGAACATCTTCTTCCTCAAGATGGGCAAGGAGAGGTTCGGCGAGTTGATGGGCATGGAGACCTTCGTACGTGTCCAGGACACCACCGGCGCGGCCATACCCGAGAACGATCTCTTCGCCGGCCTGCGCTGATCCGCCCGCCCGACGGGGCCGGAAAGGGGCATCGCGGCTCGCGCACCGTGCTGCCGCGGGCGTCCTCGTGGAAGGGCTGGCACCAGCCGGATCCCCCCAAGCGAGACCACCTGTTCGGTAGAGGAAAGGCGTCTTGCATGAACTCTGCCAGGCTCTGGGCAACGTACGGAGCTCCGGACGCGGTCGTGCCCCTCTCCGTCTCCCTCAACCGGTCCCCCTGGCGGCCCCGCCCCCGGGAACACCAGCGCTCGTCGAGTTCAACCGGGAGGCGATCCTGTCATAGACCAGTCGCCAGCTTCTGGATGCGCGGGTGATTCCCCAGTGCCCAGCGGACGGTCTTCGGCGGGCGTCCGAGGAGGGCCTCCAACTGGTCGGTGGTGCCACGGTAACCCCCGCCGCCCATCAGCCTGGTCAGGGTCTTCAGGTGCTCCGCGGTGTGCGGGAACGCGGCCAGGGCGGTGTCCACGTAGGTCTCGTTCCAGGTTTCGATCTCGACGGGGACGTAGGTGACCGGGCGTCCCAGCACGGCCGCGTAGTCCTCCGCGAAGCCGTGCATGTCCTTCAGCTCCGGGCCGTTGAGGTCGTAGGACTTCGAGATGTGCGGCGCCGGGTCGGCCAGGATCTTCACGCACAACTCAGCGACGTCGTACCCCGCGATGGGCGCGAGTCGGTGGTCGCCGAAGGGCAGGCGCAGTTCACCTCTGCTCAGCGGCTCCAGTGCCAGCCAGGTCATCAGGGGGTTCTCGACGAACATGGCTCCGCGGATGTTGACGGTCGGAAGGCCGGACCAGTCCAGCACCTGCTCGGCGATCCAGTGGGCCCGCTGCTGCGGCGACCAGTCGGCGATGAGTCCGCCGAGCCACGCGCGTCGTTCTTCCTCCGGCGCCGTCATCTTCTCGAACGTCATGAACGACTGCTCGTACTCGGAGATGTTGACGAAGACCTCGATGTCGCCCTGGGCCCGTGCCGCCGCGGCCATCAGGCTGACGGCGTCGGTGTAGTACGGCGACAGGCTCATGCTGAAGTAGATGCGCCGGACGCC
This sequence comes from Streptomyces sp. NPDC093591, assembly GCF_044764885.1. Taxonomy (NCBI): domain Bacteria; kingdom Bacillati; phylum Actinomycetota; class Actinomycetes; order Kitasatosporales; family Streptomycetaceae; genus Streptomyces; species Streptomyces sp. NPDC093591. Next base: position 100,110 of record NZ_JBIWIY010000024.1, on the reverse strand, counting down.
CTTCAGCGCGGCGGTCACGTCGGCGATGGTGAGCAGGTCGCCGACGAAGACCTCGGCTCCGGCCTGGCGGAGCGATTCGGCGCGTTCGTCGTCCTTGCGCACGAAGGCCCGCACCGGCTCGCCTTGTTCAAGCAGCATGTCGACCATCGTCCGGCTCACACCACCGATCTCGCCGGCGGCACCGGTGATCAGGATGGGATTGCGCTCTGGCATCAAGGTGTCCTCTGTCTGGTGGGGGTGGGGCGGCTGTTCGGAAAGCCCAGGCGGCGCATGTGCGTCAGCCGGCCAGCCGGTTCATCTTGCGGATCTGCTTGTCGAAGACCCCGGCGGGGGCGAGGCGGCGCAGAACGCGTGCGCGTCCGGCCAGGGGGCCGGCGGTGTAGCGCGGCTTCGGCTTCGTGTCGGTCGCTGCCGCGACGATCGCCTTGGCGACGACGGCGGGGGCGTCGCCGCCCCTGACGGCCTCCGCCATGACGCGGTCGACGGTCTGCCGCTGCTTCGCGTACGCGTGCAGCGGCGTGTCGGGCTCCGCGCTGTTGGCCTCGAACCCGGTCCTGGTGTAAGCGGGTTCGACGATGAGCGCGCGGACGCCGTGGTCACGGACCTCGTGGTCCAGGGATTCGGTGTAGCCCTCGACCGCGTGCTTGGAGGCGGCGTAGGCGGCCATGTAGGGCTGCGGCAGGAACCCGAGCACGGACGAGATGTTGATGATGCGCCCGCGTCGCTGAGCGCGCATGTGCGGCAGGACCTCGTTCACCATGCGCATGACCCCGAAGACGTTGGTGTCGAAGACCGACTGGGCCTGCGCGAGGGAGGTTTCCTCGGCCGCACCCATCGAGCCGACACCGGCGTTGTTGACCAGGACGTCGATCCGCCCGAACCGCTCGCTCACCTCCTGGACCACTGCGGCGACCGACGTGTCGCTGGCGACGTCGAGCCCCAGGAACGTCACGCCGTCGAGCGGGGTGACGCGTGAGGTGTCACGGCTTGTGCCGACCACGTTGAATCCGGCTGCGACCAGCGCGAGCGCGGTTTCCTTGCCGATTCCGGATGACGCACCCGTCACGAGTGCCACTGGCCGATCTGTCGTCATCATGGACTCCCGAACTCACTCGAAACCGATCGGTTTCCGCTACAGTAAACCGATCGGTTTCCATGTGCAAGTTCAAGCGGGGAGAGTGACCTCATGGGCAGGATCAGTGCGCGGGAGAGGCGTGATGGCGTCATCCGCGCGGCGATCGTCGAGTTCGCGCGCACGGGCTACCACGGCACCTCCACCGCGGCGATCGCCGACCGGGTCGGCGTCACACAGCCGTATCTCTTCCGGCTCTTCCCCGACAAGAAGACGATCTTCGTCGCCGCATTGCTGCGGAGCGCGGAAGACACCCGCCTGGCTTTCGAGAGGGCCGCCGACGGGATGGAGGGCGGCAAGCGGGCCCTCCAGGCCATGACGACCGCTTACGCCCAGCTGATCTCGACGCGCCCCGAAACGCTCCTGATGCAGATGCAGGGATACGCCGCCGTGGCGGCCGCCGAGGCGCAGGGCGACGACCTGATCAGTGAGGTCGTCCGGGCCGGCTGGATGAGGATCTGGGAAACCGTGCACCTGTCGCTGGGCGCCGATGTCGACAGGACCACGAGCTTCTTCGCGTGCGGCATGCTCGGCAACACGCGTACGGCCATGGGTCTTCCCGCGAATACGGGAAGTGAGGGAGCTTTCCGGTCGGGTGGTGCGTCAGCGCATGCCTGCCGCGTCGAGCAGAGTGGTCACCGTGGGTGCGATGAGCCCGGTCAGGCTGTCGGCGCCGATTCCCGCGCGGGCGCTGGCGCCGTCGAAGACCATGCTGAGCTGCCGGGCCAGCAGATCGGGATCGCTCGCACCGCCCTGCTCTGCCTCGGCGCGGAAGAAAGCGGTCAGGTTCTCCTTGATCTGACGGGCGACTTGGCTCGCGGGGTGACTCTGGTCCTTGAGTTCGATCTGCACGGCCAGGTACCGGCAGCCGCGGAACTCGGGGGCGCCGGCCTGTGATTCCACCTGCTCGAAGACGTGCAGGATCCGCTCGCGGGGTGATCGGCCGTCGTCCACCGCGGGCAGGAGAGTTGCCACGTAGGCGGAGGCGCGCTCCTTCAGGCTTGCTGCCAGGAGTTCGTCCTTGCTCTCGAACAGCTGATACATGGAGCGCTTCGACACTCCCGCTGCCTTGCACAGGGCCTCGACACCGATGTTGACGCCGTCTCGGTAGGTGAGCGTGGCCGCCGCCGCCAGCAACCGCTCCCTGGGGCTGAGTTTCACTTCGGTGGTCATACCGCGAGGTTAACTCGGAGCGGAGAAAAAGAAAACCGATCGGTTTCCGATGGTGCCGGGCAGAGGCTCGGCGACGGCCTGGGGGAAGGGCCGTCGCCGAGCCATGATGGTGTGCGCGCCTGCCGTCCCCAACAGGGCGGCACACACGGGGGCCACTCCGAGTAATGGCCCCGTCCTGAGTGACCTGCCGCTACGCCGGGACGGCGGTCTTGTCGGGCGGCGTTTCCGCCGGGATGCGGTGCAGCCCCTTGCGGTCGTACCAGCCGAGTACGCCGAAGCCGAAGAGGGCGGCCGCCACGAGGCCGGCGGCCATCATGGCCCAGCCTCGGGTCAGACCCGCGTCGCCCTGGGCGTCGTAGTAAAGGATCGAGCGGATGCCGCCGGTGATCTGGCGCAGCGGCTCGAACTCCGCGAGGAAGCGGTAGAAGCCGGGCAGCGCCTCGATGGGGGTGGTGGCGCCGGCCGTGGGCACCGCCATCCCGATGAAGACCAGCGTGACCACCAGCATGCCGGGTGTGCCGAAGACGGCGAGGAGGGTGAGCGCTCCGATCCCGGTGACGGCGATGGTGCACACCGAGTACAGCCACAGCAGCGGCAGATGGGAGGCGTCCATGCCCATGATGCCGACCGCGCCGGCCAGGACCAGGGTGCCCATCAGCAGGGACAGGCCGGCCATGAGGCTGCTGCTGATGGCGAGGGTCTGGACCCGGGTCGCCCGGATCAGTGGGCGGTGCAGGCGCAGCGGGCCCATGTCGTTGTGGGTGTAGCCGAGGGCGTGGTCGACCTGGCCGCTGATGACGTTGGCGGAGAGCATGCCGATGACCACCAGGGTGAGCGCGTAGTAGAACGCCGCAGCGAGCGCAGCTGCTCAGCCGGGCCGGTTTCCACCCGGCTCCGATCCCACTTGATCGACAGCATCGCCAAGTACCGCTTCGCCGCCCATCACGACACCGTCACGCGACATGGTGGAGTCGATCATCCCGAACGGAACAGGTGGCCACGGCGCCCTGGGGGCGGTCACACCGCCGCGTTGAACAGGTCGGCCGGCACGTCGGGGCTTTGCAGAGCGCGGTCCGGCAGCCGGGACCAGCCCTTCTCCCCGCAGACGAGGTGGACGAGGGGCCTTGACCCCGGGGCAGCGCGAACGGGCCGTCGCGAGAATGGGCGTACAGAGCGCGGGCAACGGTCGGGGAGCCAGGACGCCTGCTCACTCGGAGGAACTCGTCCAGGCAATCCCCCTGGAAAGGGATCTTGTCGCCCACGCCACCCTGCAGGATTCTGCGCGGGCTTGACTCCTGGTTGGCGATCATCGCGTCCACCCCAGAGTGATGATCCCGCCGATCACCACACGGGCGAGGGCACTGGACGGGGTTATTCCGCCGGGTTCTCTTCGGGACAGAGCAAATCAGAATCTCGACAGTACGCAATTCCCGGCAGGGCGGGTCCGCCGACAGCCACAGACCGGCAGCTGCACCGCGGCGGCGATGGCAGCGCAGCGCCCGTCCCGGGCCATGCGGGCGCAGACAGGGGCGAGACCACCCGCTCACGGCGGCACCCTCACCACCTCAACCTGCCCCGCCCTGTCCCAGCTCACTTCTGCGGAGACACCAGCAGCTGTGCCGCGCAGCCGTCCGCCCCTCCCCACACGGACTGCTCCTGCCTGCCACCTCCTGACCTGCGACAACCCGGCCAGGTACGCCAAGACGGGCCGATTCGACCCGGATTCGACCCAGCCCGCCCTTGCGGCAGCGCCGACCAGTTTTGAACTGCAAGAATGCAAGTTCTGCCGGTGTACCGCCCAAAAACCGGCAAAAAAATTGGCGCGTTAACCAACAAAAGCGACCCTTCTGGACAATCACGGCAGCACCGCGATCGGACGTGCTCGCCAAACCCATCACCGGCCTCCTCGGGAGTGATCCACCCAGCGGCGACACCCCGCAGCCGCTGCCAGTGGTAAGCAATACGCGCGACAACGCCCTGACCAGCCGTTTCGAAGAGACGCTTCCGCCTGGCAGAAGCCGCCTTGCGCCGTGGACGCAGTCCTCAGGAACCTGATCCCAACCACGGCTCGCGGGGCGACGACGCCCCGCCGACAGGGACGGGAACCCCATGCCTCACACGACCGCCTTCGCCAGGAACCAGTGGTACGTCGCCGCCTACAGCCATGAGGTCGGGCGCGAGTTGCTCGGTCGGACGATTCTCGGTGAGACCCTCGTCCTCTACCGCACGGAGGAGGAGGGGACGCCGGTCGTCCTGCACGACCGCTGTGTGCACCGCCGCTACCCGCTGTCCGAGGCGCCGACCCGCCTCGACGGGGACCGGATCGTGTGCGGGTACCACGGGTTCACGTACGACACGACCGGCGCGTGCGTGTACGTGCCGGGGCAGAAACGCGTCCCGCGGACGGCGCGCGTGGCCTCGTACCCCGTCGTCGAGCAGGACTCCCTGATCTGGGTGTGGATCGGCGACCCGGCGCTCGCCGACCCGCAGAGCATCCCGCGGGCCAGGCACCTCGACTCCCCCGGCTGGGTCACCGTGCGCGGCATGGAGCCCATCGACTGCGACTACGGCCTCCTCGTCGACAACCTCCTCGACCTCTCCCACGAGACCTACCTCCACGGCGGCTACATCGGCACCCCCGAGGTCGCCGAGACGCCGATCACCACCGAGGTCGACGAGGGCGCCGGCATCGTCCGGGTCAGCCGGCACATGGACGACGCCGAGTGCCCGCCGTTCTACGCCAAGTCGACCGGCATCGAGGGCCGTATCACCCGCTGGCAGGACATCGAGTACCACGCCCCCTGTCTGTACCTGCTGCACAGCCGTATCGCCCCGGTCGGTGTGCTGCCCGAGGCGGACGGCAGCGACCCGAACGGCTTCCACACCGAGATCACGTACGCCATCACGCCGTCCGGCGACGGCAAGGTGTACGACTTCTGGGCGGTCTCGCGGGACTGGGCGACGGACGACGACGAGGTCACCGAGTTCCTGCGCGGCAACAACCACACCGTCGTCATGCAGGACGTCACCGCCCTCAACCTGCTGCAGCGGACCCTCGGCACCGAGCGCACCGGCTACCAGGAGCTGAGCATCAACATCGACACCGGCGGCCTGGCCGCCCGCCGCATCCTCGCCCGGCTGGTCGAGGAGGGCGACAAGCCCGTGGAGAAGGTCCTGTGAGCGCCGGCCCCACCGGGGAGATCTACCGCATCGACTGGCTGCCGGGCACCGACGTCCTGCACGGCACCTGTCACTGCGGACGCGAGCACACCGCGAAGGACCCGGTGGAGATGTGGGAGTGGATGCTCGCCCACCCCCAGGGACACGAGCCCCAGGGACACGAGCTCCAGGGGCACCAGTCGCAGGGCCCGCAGTCGCCGGGCCGCGAGTCGCGAGGAAACAGCTCATGACCGTGTACGAAGCCGAACTGGTCGTCGACCGCAGGGAGTTCGCGGCGGACGGCGTGCTCGCCCTCACCCTGCGCCACCCGCTGGGCGAGCAGCTCCCCGCCTGGGAGCCCGGCGCCCACATCGACGTCGTGCTCGGGCCGGAGCTGGAGCGGCAGTACTCGCTGTGCGGCGATCCGGCGGACCGGGGCGCCTGGCGGATCGCCGTGCTCCGGGAGCCGGACGGGCGGGGCGGATCGGCCCATGTGCACGAGCAGTTGGGGCAGGGCGACAAGGTCCGGGTGCGCGGGCCGCGCAATCACTTCCGGCTGGAGCCCGCGCCCCGCTACCGCTTCATCGCGGGCGGCATCGGCATCACGCCGATCCTGCCGATGCTGGCGGCGGCGGAGGCGGCGGGCGCCGACTGGACGCTGTTGTACGGCGGACGTACGCGCCAATCCATCGCGTTCACCGAGGAGTTGGTCCGCTACGGCTCCCGCGTCACCATCGCCCCCCAGGACGAGACCGGCCTGCTGGACCTGCCGTCGGTGCTCGACGACGTCCCCGAGGACACGCTCGTCTACTGCTGCGGGCCCGGCCCGCTGCTGGACGCGGTCGAAGAGCGGTGCCCGGCGGGGCGACTGCACGTGGAACGGTTCGCGCCGAAGGAGCAGGAGGACGGCGAGAACACGGAGTTCGAGGTCGAGCTGGCGCAGAGCGGCAAGACGGTCACCGTGTCGCCGGACCTCTCGGTGCTCGACGCCGTGCGCGCCGCCGGTGTCGAGGTGCTGTTCTCCTGCACCGAGGGCACCTGCGGGACCTGCGAGACCGACGTCCTCGACGGCACCCCTGAGCACCGGGACTCGGTGCTCACGCGGGAGGAGCAGGAGAGCGGCGAGACGATGATGATCTGTGTGTCCCGGTGCCGTGGGAAGCGGCTCGTGCTGGACCTGTGATCCTCAGGTCGGCCTCGATCCGGGCCACCGCCGCGAGCAGATGCGGCAGCAGGTCCTGACGGACCGAGTCCACCGAGGTGCGGCCGGCGTGCACCGCGATGTTCACGCCGGCCACCACCGTGCCGTCCCGCTCCCGCACCGGGGCGGCGACCGACCTCAGCCCCTCCTCCAGCTCCTGGTCGACGATGGCGTACCCCTGCCGCCGGACGTGGCGCAGTTCCGCCCGCAGGGCGTCCGGCGAGGTGATGGTGCGCGCGGTCAAAGGCTTCAACTCGGCGCGCGCGAGCCGGAGTTCTGCCTCCCCCTCCGGCAGATGGGCGAGGATCACCCGGCCCACCGACGTCACATACGCCGGGAAGCGGGTACCGACCGTGATGGTCGCCGTCATGATGCGCCGGGTCGGGACCCGCGCCACGTACACGACGTCGTCGCCGTCGAGGACGCACAGCGACGACGACTCCCGTACCCGTGTGACGAGTTGCTCCAGATGCGGTTCGGCGATCTGGGGCAGCGTGTAGCCGGCGAGGTACGAGTAGCCGAGTTCCAGCACGCGCGGGGTGAGGCGGAAGAGCCGTCCGTCCTGGTGGACGTAGCCGAGGTCGACGAGGGTCAGCAGCAGCCGGCGGACGGCGGCGCGGGTCAGGTCGCAGGCGTCGGCGACCTCGCTGAGCGTGCGGACGGGATGCTCGGCGTCGAAGGAGCGGATCACGGCGAGGCCGCGCTCGAAGGACCTCACGAAGTGTGGTGCGCGGTCTCCCGGAAGCATCGCCACCTCCCATAGCGTCAACAACGTTGTCGGCGAACCCATTTGACCTGGCTCAGTTGAGACTTCTACCTTCCCGCTGGGCATTCCCGCGCACTACTGTGCGCCTTGCGCACAACCTGTCGGAACACCGCTGCACCGTTGTTGTCTGTACAGGAGGAGCCATGCGTCGTCTGTCGGCCGCTCTCACCGCCGGCGCCCTGCTGCTCGTCGCGACGGCCTGTGGCTCGTCCGACGCCGGTTCGTCGGACACGGGCGCGTCGTCCGGCGGTGTCACCACCGTCAAGCTCGGACTCATCCCGATCGTGGATGTCGCGCCGCTGTATCTCGGGCAGAAGAAGGGGTTCTTCGAAAAGCACGGCCTCAAGCTGGAGTTCACCACCGCTCAGGGCGGTGCGGCGATCGTGCCCGGCGTGATCAGTGGGCAGTTCCAGTTCGGCTTCAGCAATGTGACGTCCCTGATGGTCGCCCAGGCAGGCGGCGTTCCCGTGAAAGCCGTCGCCAACGGCATCGCCTCGACCGGCGTGGAAGGCAAGGACTTCAACGGCCTGATGGTCAAGAAGGACAGCCCCGTCAAGTCGCCGAAGCAACTGGAGGGCAAGAAGGTCGCCATCAACACCCTGAAGAACATCAACGAGACCGCCGTCCGCCAGGCAGTGCGCAAGGACGGCGGCGACCCGGACAAGGTCAACCTCGTCGAGATGCCCTTCGACCAGATGCCGGCCGCCCTCGACAACGGCCAGATCGACGCCGCGTGCGTGGTCGAGCCGGCGACGGCCACCATCAGGAGCCAGGGCGGCCGGGAGATCGCCTCGCCCTTGGTCGACGTCTCGCCGGAGGTCACCGTCGCGATGTACTTCACCTCGAAGCAGTACGCGCAGCAACACCCGGACGTGGTCAAGAAGTTCCAGAAGGCCACGGCCGAGTCCCTCGCGTACGCCGAGGCTCATCCGGACGAGGCCCGGCAGATCGTCACGACGTACACCAAGATCCCGGCGTCGGTGCTGGAGCAGGTGATCCTGCCGAAGTGGCCCAGCGAGCCGAACCGCGACTCCATCGTGGACCTCATGAAGCTCGGTTATGAGGACGGCCTCTTCAAGGAGTCGCCGGACCTGGACGCGCTGCTGCCGTGAGGGGCGGGGACATATGAGGGACGCAAACGCATGAGGGGTGTGAACGTCGCCCTCGGTGCGGCCGGGCTCGCGGCCTTCCTCGCCCTGGGCGAGGCGGTGCCGCGGCTCGGCATGGTCGAGGAGGCCTACTTCCCGCCGACGAGCCGTATCGCCGAAGCGCTCGCGGACGAGGCCGGCGACCCCGCCTTCTGGAGCGCGCTCGGCGACACGCTCACCGGCTGGGCGCTGGGCCTGGCCATCGCGGTCTGCGCCGGGGTCGTCGCGGGCGTGGTCGTGTCGGTCGTGCCGTACCTGCGCGAGGCGACGGCCTCCACCATCGAGTTCCTGCGCCCGATCCCGTCGGTGGCGCTGATCCCGCTGGCGGTACTGCTCTACGGCACCGAACTGAAGTCGGTGCTCCTGCTGGTGGTGTACGCCTCCTTCTGGCAGGTACTGATCCAGACCCTGTACGGCGTCCAGGACGTCGACCCGGTCGCCGAGGAGACGGCACGGTCGTACGGCCTCGGCACCTGGGCGCGCGTACGGCATGTGCTGTGGCCGACGGCCCTGCCGTACGTCATGACCGGGGTGCGGCTCGCCGCCGCGGTAGCGCTGATCCTCGCGATCACCGCCGAACTCGTCATCGGGGCACCGGGGTTGGGCCAGCAGATCGCGGTGGCACAGACCTCGCAGGCGGTGCCGGAGATGTACGCGCTCATCGTGGTGGCCGGGCTTTTGGGGCTGCTCATCAACGTGGGCGCGCGTACCGTGGAGCGGCGGGCGCTGGCCTGGCACCAGTCGGTGCGCGGGGAGGTGGCGGTGTGATCGGGCGCTTGCTGACGCGCGTGTTCTTCGTCGTCGCGCTGCCCGTCGTGCTGGTCGCCCTGTGGTGGGCGGCGTCGGACGGCAGCACGGATCCCTTCTGGCCGCCGCTGCGGACGATCCTCGACACCTTCCCGGACGTGTGGACGGCCGACCGGCTGCGCGCGGACGTCGTACCGAGCCTCCTGCGGCTCCTGGGCGGCTACGCGACGGCCGCCGTGGTCGGCGTGGCGCTCGGCACGGTCATCGGCTCCTACCGCGGGGTGCGCGCGGTGTGCGAGCCGGTCCTGGAGTTCCTGCGGGCCGTGCCGCCGCCCGTGCTGGTGCCGGTCATCATGCTGTTCGCGGGCATCGGCGACACCATGAAGATCGTCGTGATCGCGAGCGGCTGCGTCTGGCCGATCCTGCTCAACACGGTGGAGGGTGTGCGCGCGGTCGACTCGGTGATGCTGGAGACGGCCCGCTCCTACGGCGTCACGGGCACCGCCCGCCTGCGCCATCTGGTGCTGCGCTCGGCGAGCCCACAGATCTTCGCCGGACTGCGCCAGGCACTGTCGATCGGCATCATCCTCATGGTCATCAGCGAGATGTTCGCCGCCAACAACGGCATCGGCTTCACCGTCGTCCAGTTCCAGCGCAGCTTCGCGATCCCCGACATGTGGACCGGGATCCTCGTCCTCGGTCTGCTCGGCTTTCTGCTCTCCGTCGTCTTCCGGCTGGTCGAGCGCCGGGTGCTCGGCTGGTACCACGGTCTGCGCGCGACCACCCGGCGGTCCTGAGTGAACATCGTGAAGGGGCGGTCCATGCTCGACGTACGCGGCCTGAAGAAGGTCTACGAGGGTTCCGGGCGGCGCGTGGAGGCGGTGCGCGACCTGACCTTCAGCGTCGAGTCGGGCGAACTGGTCTGTCTCGTCGGCCCGTCGGGCTGCGGCAAGACGACGCTGCTGAAGTGCATGGGCGGTCTGCTCGCGCCGACCGGCGGTGAAGTCCTGCTGGAGGGGCGGAAGGTGAGCGGCCCGCCGCCCGGGATGGCGTTCGTCTTCCAGGAGTACGGGCGCAGCCTGTTTCCCTGGATGCGGGTCGGCGAGAACGTCGAACTCCCCTTGAAGCAGAAGGACTTGAGCAAGACTCGGCGCCGGGAGCTGGTGCTGGACGCGCTGGAGTCGGTGGGGCTGACGGATGCCGCGGGGGCGTATCCGTGGCAGCTGTCCGGCGGTATGCAGCAGCGGGTCGCCATCGCCCGGGCCCTGGCGTACGAGCCCCGTGTGCTGCTGATGGACGAGCCGTTCGCGGCCGTGGACGCGCAGACCCGGGCCGATCTGGAGGACCTGGTCCGAGGGCTGTGGCGGGAGCGGGGCATCACGATCCTGTTCGTCACCCATGACATCGACGAGGCCGTCTATCTCGGCGAGCGGGTTCTCGTACTGTCCGCCTCCCCCACCGTCGTCCAGGAGCAGCTGAAGGTCGATCTGCCCGCCGAGCGCGACCAGTTGCACACTCGGGTGGATCCGCGGTTCGCCGAGCTGCGTACCCATGTGTACGAGCAGATTCAGGCGGCCAAACGAGGATCCTAGGCCCCCCGCGCCCCTAAGAGGGCGTTGCCCAGAGGCCCCTTACGTGTCCCAGGTGGCGGGTCATGACCTCGTGTACGGCCTTGTCGTCCCGGGCGATCAGCGCGTCCAGGAGTTCGAGGTGCTCCTCGGCGGAGGCCAGCAGGCGGCCCGCCTCGACGAGTGCGGTGAGGCCGTAGAGGCGGGAGCGCTTGCGGAGGTCGCCGACGACCTCGACGAGATGGGCGTTGCCGGCGAGGGCGAGCAGGCCGAGGTGGAAGCGGGTGTCGGCCTCGACGTACGCGATGAGGTCGCCGGCGACGGCCGCCTGGACGATCTCCCGGGCGGCGGGGCGCAGCGCCTCCAGGGAGACCTTGTCGGCGGTCCTGGCCAGGTCCACCACCGTGGGGATCTCGATGAGCGCGCGGATGTGCTTGTACTCGTCGAGCTGTTTCTCGGAGACCGCGGTGACCCGGAAGCCCTTGTTGGGGACGGTGTCGACCAGGCCCTCCTTGACCAGGTCCAGCATGGCCTCGCGCACCGGGGTCGCCGAGACGCCGAAGCGGGCGGCGAGCGCCGGCGCGGAGTACACCTCGCCGGGGAGCAGTTCCCCGGCGATCAGCGCGGCCCGCAGGGCGTCGGCGACCCGCTCCCGGTAGCTGCTCTTCTTGCCGCCCAGGGTGGGCAGCGCCGGGGCGGCTGCGGTGGACGAGGCGCCGGTGCGCTGGGCGGCCATGGGTCTCCTAGCTGTGCAATGTCACGCGTTATGCGCCTCATTATCCTCGACGCACGGAGCACCGGTCCTCGACGTACGGAGCACCGGTCCTCGGCGTTCAGAGCACGAACCCGGCCGGGAACGGGTCCGACGGATCGAGCAGGTACTGCGCGGTGCCGGTGATCCACGCCCGGCCGGTGAAGCTGGGCAGGACGGCCGGTCGGCCCGCGACGTCCGTGGTGCCGAGGAGACGGCCGGTGAACCGGGTCCCGATGAAGGACTCGTTCACGAACTCGGTGTGCAGGGGCAGTTCACCGCGGGCGTGCAACTGCGCCATCCGCGCGCTGGTGCCCGTGCCGCAGGGCGAGCGGTCGAACCAGCCGGGGTGGATCGCCATGGCGTGCCGTGAGTGGCGGGCGGTGGCGCCGGGGGCGATCAGGTGGACGTGGTGGCAGCCGCGGATGGACGGGTCCTCGGGGTGCACGGGCTCCTCCTCGGCGTTGATCGCCGCCATCAGGGAGAGTCCCGCCTGGAGGATGTCGTCCTTGCGGGAGCGGTCGAAGGGCAGCCCGAACTGGTCCAGCGGCAGGATGGCGTAGAAGTTGCCGCCGTATGCCATGTCGTATGTCACCGTGCGCCCGTCGGCCAGTGAGATCTTGCGGTCAAGGGCGACGGAGAAGGAGGGCACGTTCTGGAGGGTGACCGCCTTGGCGGCACCGTCCTGAACCGCCACCTCGGCGACGACGAGGCCGGCCGGAGTGTCGAGCCGGATCGTGGTGACCGGCTCGACGACCTCCACCATGCCGGTCTCGACCAGCACCGTCGCCACGCCGATCGTGCCGTGCCCGCACATCGGCAGATAGCCGGAGACCTCGATGTAGATCACGCCCCAGTCGCAGTCGGGGCGGGTGGACGGCTGGAGGATCGCGCCGCTCATCGCCGAGTGGCCGCGCGGCTCGTTCATCAGGAGCTGCTTGATGTGGTCGCGGTGCTCACGGAAGTACAGGCGCCGCTCGTTCATGGTCGCGCCCGGGATCGTGCCGATGCCGCCGGTGACGACGCGGGTGGGCATGCCCTCGGTGTGCGAGTCGACGGCGTGCAGGACGAGTTTGCTGCGCACGGTCCGGCCTCCTTTGCGATCAGCGCGAGTGCGGTTGGGCGAGTCCTTCGGCGACGGCCTTCTCGGTGGCGGCGCGGATCGTGGCCTCCTGCTCGGGCAGCAGGGGCACCCGTGGCGGACGACAGCGTCCCCCGTGGCGGCCGACGATGTCCATGGACAGCTTGATCGCCTGTACGAACTCGACCTGGGAGTCCCAGCGCAGCAGCGGGTGCAGCTGCTCGTAGAGCTTCTTGGCGGTGCCCAGGTCGCCGCCGACTGCCGCGCGGTGCAGCTCGACGCAGGCCTTCGGCAGCGCGTTCGGGTAGCCGGCGACCCAGCCCTTGGCGCCGGCGATCGCGAGCTCCAGCAGGACGTCGTCGGCGCCGATCAACAGGTCGAGTTCCGGGGCGAGTTCAGCGATCCGGTAGGCCCGTCGGACATCTCCGGAGAACTCCTTCACCGCGTGGATGTACCCCTCGCGGTGCAGCTTGGCGAGCAGTTCGGGGACGAGGTCGACCTTGGTGTCGATGGGGTTGTTGTACGCCACGACCGGGATGCCCGCCTCGGCGACCTCCGCGTAGTGCGACAGCACCGAGCGCTCGTCGGCACGGTAGGCGTTGGGCGGCAGCAGCATCACCGACTCGCAGCCCGCCTCGCGCGCCTGCTCGGCCCAGCGGCGGGACTCGGCCGAGCCGTAGGCGGCCACCCCGGGCATCACTCGCGAGCCGCCGATCGCGGCCACGGCGGTCTCCACTACCTTCGCCCGCTCCTCGGGGGTGAGGACCTGGTACTCCCCGAGGGAGCCGTTCGGTACGACGCCGTCACAGCCGTTCTCGACGAGCCAGGCGCAGTGCTCGGCGTACCGGTCGTAGTCGACGCGGAGGTCGTCGTCGAGCGGGAGGGCGGTGGCGACGAGGACGCCGCGCCAGGGGCGGTGGTCGGTCATGAGGTTCCTCTCTCCGTGGCGATGTCATGTTGGCGAGCGAGCACGCCGAGCGGTACGGGTCGCGCGAACGGCCTTCGGGACGCGGTGAGTTCACATCCGGCGAGCCCGGCGACCGCGGGCCCGCACACACGTCCCTGGCACCAGCCCATGCCGGCCCGGGTCAGCAGCTTCACGGTGCGCACGTCGCCCGCCCCGAGCTCGTCCACGGCCTCGCGGACGGCCCCGGCGGTGACCTCCTCGCAACGGCAGACGAGGGTGTCGTCGGTGACCTGGCCGCTCCAGTGCGCGGGCGGCGGATACGCGGCGTCGAGGGCGGCGGCCGACTTCCGCAGTTTCGTACGGGACTTGGCGGCCGCCGCCCACTGCGCGGGGTCGGGTGCCGTGCCCCGCAGGCGTGCGGCGGCCGAACGTCCGGCGATGTGCCCTTCGGCCAGGGCGAGGGCCGCGCCGCCGACGCCGGTGGACTCCCCCGCCGCCCATACGCCGGGCACGTCCGTGCGCTGCTCGTCGTCGACGGCCACCGTGAGGCCGTCCAGGCGGCAGCCGAGGGTCTCGGCGAGGTCGGTGTGCGGGAGCATCCCGTGTCCGACGGCGAGGGTGTCGCACGGCAGGTACCGCTCGGTGGCGGGGCGGACGCGCCCGTCGGGGTCGAGCGCGGCGACGGTGACGCCGGTGAGCCGCTCGTCGCCGTGGGCACGGACCACCGTGTGGCGGGCGAGGAGGCGGACGCGGTGCCGCAGGAGGCGGGCCGCGTATCCGGCGCCCTCGGGGAGCTTGCCGGCCAGGGCCCTGCCGTGCCGTACGAGGTCCTTGGGGCCCGCCGCTTCGACGAGCGCCGCGATCTCGACCCCGGCCGCCGCGAGCCCGGTCGCCACGGGCAGCAGCAATGGCCCGGTCCCGGCGACGACCGCCGTGCGCCCCGGCACCACGAGCCCGCCCTTCAGCATCGCCTGCGCCCCACCGGCGGTGACGACACCGGGAAGGGTCCAGCCGGGGAAGGGCAGCACCCGCTCGTAGCCGCCGGTGGCGAGGAGTACGGCGTCGGCGTGCACGGCGACCGAATCCCGCTGCTCGGGACCGAGCAGGGCGTGCACGGTGAAACCGTCGGACTCCCGTTCCACGGACCAGACGTGATGGTCCGTCAGCAACTGGATGTCGCTCGCGGCCAGGCCGTCCCGCAGCCGTTCCCAGGTCCGCCACTGGTGGTGCAGGGCCCCCGGCCGCCGTGCGCGCAGACCTGACGCGGGCTGCCGGTAGAACTGCCCGCCCGCTTCCGTCGCTGCGTCGACTATCGCGACCGTCACGCCCTGGGCGGCGGCCGCCAGTGCCGCGGCGAGTCCCGCCGGACCCGCGCCGATCACCACGAGGTCAGCCATCGTGCCCCGTCCCCTCCTGCGTCCGAATGGCATCGCCCGGGTGCAATGGCACCAGGCAGGCCCGCTGGTTCGGGCGGTCGTTGACGGTCACGAGACAGTCGAAGCAGACGCCGATGCCGCAGAAGACACCGCGCGGACGGCCCTCGCCCCGAGTGCTGCGCCACGAGGTGACACCGGCCGCCCAGAGCGCGGCGGCGACCGTCTGGCCGGGCGACGCCTGGATCTCGCGGCCGTCCAGGGTGACCGTGAAGGCCGGGCCCGGGTGGGCGTCGGCAAGCTCCAGAGGGGTTCTCATACGGCCTCCTCGGCGAAGCGGTCGGGGCGGAACGGCGTCAGGTCCAGGTCGGGGGTCTTCGCGGTCAGCCCCTGTGCGATCAGGTGGCCGGTGCCGGTGGCGAGTCCGATGCCGGCGCCCTCGTGGCCGCAGGCGTGGTGGAGCCCGGGGACACGGGGATCGGGGCCGATGGCGGGCAGGTGGTCCGGCAGGTACGGGCGGAAGCCCAGGTACGCGCGCATCGCGTGCACGTCCGACAGGCACGGGAACAGCCGGGTCGCGCCCGCCGCGAGCGCCCGTACGACGGGCAGGGAGAAGGTCCGGTCGAAGCCGACCCGCTCGCGGCTCGCCCCGATCAGGATCGGGCCCGCCGCAGTGCCCTCGACGACCGGCGAGGTCTGCAGCGCCGCCGAGTCGCTGGCCACGTCCGCCACATAGTCGGCGGCGTACACCTTGTGGCGGACCAGGCGCGGCAGCGGCTCGGTGACGAGGACGAAGCCGCGCCGCGGGAGGACGGGGAGGTGGACACCGGCGAGTGCGGCGAGCTCTCCGCCCCAGGTGCCGGCCGCGTTGACGAGCGCCGGGGCGTGGATGTCGCCCCTGTCCGTGCGGACCCCGCGCACCGCGCCGTCCGGCGTGCGCAGGACGCCCGTCACCGTCCGGCCGGTGCACAGGCGGGCGCCCGAGGCGCGGGTGAGGTGGGCGGCGGCCAAGGCGGGCATGACCTGGCGGTCCTGGGGGTAGTGGACGGCGCCGGGCAGGCCGGGGGCGAGGTGGGGTTCGAGGTCGTACAGCGCGTCACCCGCGACCGGTTCCGCGACGACCCCCGCGGCGCGCTGCCCGTCGGCGAACCGCTTCAGCGCCGCCAGCCCGGCCGGGGAGGAGGCCACGACGACACCGCCCTTGGCCTCGTACTCGACGGCGGCCCCGAACTCCTGCGCCAGCTCGCCCCACAGACGGCCGGACAGCAGCGCGAGGTCGAGTTCCGGGCCCGGTTCCTTGTCGGAGACGAGGATGTTGCCCTCGCCGGCCCCGGTCGTGCCGCCGGCCACCGGGCCGCGGTCGACGAGGATGACGTCGAGGCCCGCCCGAGCCGCGTACAGGGCGCAGGCCGCGCCCACCATTCCGGCTCCGACGACCACGACGTCGCAGGTCAGTCGCTCGCTCACGCCAGTACTATGTCACACACCACTCTGGGAGAGAATAGTCCCGCGCCGTCTTCTCACAGCAATCGGAGACCCCCTGACGGGGCGCCGTCGGCGACCTGAACGCCGACGGTGCCCCGTTCAGTCCTCGGGGGCCGGCACCACGCGCAGGTGAGCGGCGGTGCGGCGTGCCCCGCGCACCCGGGGCCGGTCGCGGCGCACCTCGCGCAGCACGAACGTCAGCCGGGTGTAGCCCATCTCCTGAAGGCTCCTGGGCGTCTCGTCGACGACCCGGCATTCGGTGGCACCCCAGCGCGGGTCGGGGTGCAGCAGCGGACGGACGGAGCCGTCCTGTGCGACGGCCCGCTCACCGACCGCGCGGATCCAGTGCGGCAGGCCCTGCCGGTAGGCGGCCTCCATGATCGGGTCCTGGGCGATGTCCCGGCGGATGGCCTGCAGGCCGTGGTCGTGGCCGTGCCGCTCGACGGCGGCGGCGAAGTGGGCCAGCATCGGCAGGCACCAGCTGGACTCGTGCTCGCCGAGGACCGTGCTCGCGTCCGGATGGAAGAGCACGAACCGGAGGAAGTTGTCGTGGGGCATGGCCGTGGGGTGGGGGCCCACGCCGTGGAAAAGTGACGCGAAAGCGGTGTTCGCCAGAACGACGTCCCAGCGGTGGTCGAGGATGACGGACGGAAAGGGCACGGCCTCCAGGAGGGTGGCGTAATCCCGTAGATACGCCTGGGCCTCGGGACTCTCGGGGGCGGGTCGCGGTACGGACCGCTGCCCACCTGCCTGATATGCCATCGGGAGGTCACCCCTCTTGCCTATGCGGCCTTCACGCGGCGCCTTGATCCTGCTGCCCCGCTCCATGGCGTGTCAACTATCGTGGCATTTCATGCCTGTTGACGGCTGAAATTGGCCACAGTTGTGGCGAGACCTGGATGTGAGTTCGAACCAACCGGTAATCTCCGTCAGGTTCACGGCAACCGTTTGTGAGAAGCCTGTGAGAGACGTAGGAGTTCTGTCGGTGACGGATGGCTTCGAGGGTTCGGGCGCCACGCCGACGGCCGTACTGCCGGCCGTCGTCGCTCGTGTGACCGCGCTCGCCGACCGGCTCGGCGTGCCGCACGCGGAGGTCTTCGCCACCGGTCGCCTGTCCGTCGCCTCCGGCGTCCCGGAGCCCGTGGTCAAGGCCCTGCTGAGCGGCCGCCCGGCGGGTGAGCCGGACGTACAGGCCCGGTTCCTGCAGCGACTGGACCTCCTGCGCCGCACCCGCCTCAAGCCCAACGGCCGCAAGTACACCCAGCAGGAGATCGCCGACGGCGCGGGCATGTCGCGCCAGCAGGCGGGCGCCCTCATCAACGGCGACCGGCGCCCCACCATGGAGCACTGCGACGCCATCCAGCGCTTCTTCCGCGTGCACGCCGGATTCCTCACGGCCGAGGACCCCGAGGCGCTCGCGAGCGCCCTCCAACGCACCGAGCAGGACCTGCTGCAGAAACTCGCGGAGCGCGAGGCGGCCCAGGCCGCCGAGGATCCGCTGGAGAGGCTCCTCCAGGACCACGGCGTGCGCGGAATCGCCTGGCGGGCCGCCCAACTGCCCACCGACCAGCACCGCGACAAGGTCGCGGAGTGGCTGGACATGCTCTTGGAAAGCGTCAAGCGGCCCGAGTCGTGATCCGGAGGGGAAAACCGGGGAAGAACGGGAGAACTGTGGGCATTGCCAGGGAAATGCGCCGCCTGTGCGGCGAGTTGGTCGCGGAGCTGAAGCTTCCCGCGCCCGCGGCGCCCGAGAAGCTGTACGGCGCCCTGTGCGACGCGATGAGCAGACGCCGCGGCCGCCCCGTCCACTTCCGTACGGCCGCCTTCCCGCCCGGCACGGCCAGCGGACTGTGGCTCGACATGGCCGACCAGGATCTCGTCGTGATCGAGGAACGCACCGCTCCAGAGCATCAGTTGGTGATCCTCGGCCACGAGCTGTGGCACATGAAGGCCGGCCACTGCAGTCACAGCGTCGAGGGCGCCAGCGTGGCGGCCCGGCTCCTCGACGACGACGCCGACCTGCGATCGACGGTCCTGAAGGTCGCCGCCCGCAACCACTTCGACCAGGCCGAGGAGAAGGAGGCCGAGACCTTCGGCCTGCTGCTGGCCAGCAAGTGCCGTCCGTGGCTGGCGGTTTCGTCGGTGCGAGGGCAGCGGGACCACCTGGCGGGGCGGATCGAGGCGTCACTGGGTTACCTCGGGCCACAGGGCTGAGGGCCCGCCCCTTCCAAGAGCTCCAGTCCGCTGCCAGTCACCACCGCATGGGCGCCGGAGGCGTGCCGCACCGGTTCCGCGGCGCCCACCGGACGCAGCCGCCCGGCGCGCGCCGGGTGCGCTCTCGCCTCCGCTAAGCGGGCGAACCGACGCGTGGGCGGACCCGATTGTCAGTGGTGGACGGCAAGCTGGTGATGCGCCCTCATGTGCGGGGCGTGACGCGACGACGCCGACTTGGGGAGAGCCGACCGATGCCCACCGCCGTACTGACCGACCGCGAGCGCACCGCCGTCCAGGCCTATCTGCGGCTGTTGCACACCGTACGAGCCGCGTTCGACGGTCCCCCCGGCTCCCGCCGACCACCCGTCGTCCCGCCCTCCGTCCTCGCCGAGGCGGAACAGGCGCTGGCGGACGCGGGACTGAGCGGCAACGAGGAGGAGTTCTTCCGGCTGCTGCAGAGCTGGTGCCCCGCGAAGTCCTAGCGGTCGGGGCTCAGGCGTGCGGCACGCTCACCGCGGTCGCGACCAGCCCCCGTCGGACCGTCCACCGGCCCTCGAAGAGGTCGATCCGGCGGTCGCCCACCACCGGGCCCGGCACCAGGAGCCGGGCCCGGAAGCCGCCGCTGTGCTCGTCGCCGGGGTCGGTGAGGACGTCGATGTCGGCCTCGCTGAAGTCCAGCCACTTCCCGGTGAGGGGAAACCACGCCTTGTAGACGGACTCCTTGGCGCTGAACAGGAGCCGGTCCCAGTGGATGGCGGGGTGGTCACCGGCCAGACGGCGCAGCCGTTCCGCCTCGGCGGGCAGGGCGACGGCCGGGAGGACACCCTCCGGGAGCGTCCGGTGGGGTTCGGCGTCGATGCCGAGGGAGGCCAGGTCGGCGGCGCGGACCAGCGCGGCGGCGCCGTAGCCGTCGCAGTGGGTCATGCTGCCGGTGAGGCCGGCCGGCCAGCCCGGGGCGCCGCGGTCACCGGGCAGGATCGGCTGCGGCGGCACGCCGAGCTTCTCCATGGCGCGGCGCGCGCAGGAGCGTACGACGGCGAACTCCCGGCGGCGCTTGCCGACCGCCTTGGCTACGACCGCCTCCTCCTCGGGGTACAGGGCAGCGTTCGGGGGCTCCTCGTCGCCGTACGCCTCGACGGTGACGACCGTGTCCGGCAGCAGTTCCTCGATCAACGGTCCCCGTCCTCCCCGGGCAGAATCCGGCGCAGCCGTCCCGGCGGATCCGGTCGCTTGCGCCACTCGCGGGGGTATCCCACCGACACCTCCTCGAAGCGGACGCCCTCGTGCCAGGTGGTCCGCGGGATGTGCAGGTGGCCGTAGACCATGGTCTCGACGCGGAACCGGCGGTGCCAGTCCGCGGTCAGCCAGGTGCCGCACCACATGGCGAACTCGGGGTACCACAGGACGTCCGTCGGATGCCGGTCCAGCGGGTAGTGGTTGACGAGGACGGTGGGCAGGTCGCCGGGCAGCGCGGCGAGCCGGCGCTCGGTCTCGGCGACCCGGGCCTCGCACCAGGCCTCGCGGGTCGGGTACGGGTCGGGGTGCAGCAGGTATTCGTCGTTGCACACGATCCCGGTGCCGTGCGCGTACTTCAGCCCCTCCTCCTTGGTGGGGCAGCCGGAGGGCAGGAAGGAGTAGTCGTACAGCAGGAACAGCGGTGCCACGGCCACCGGGCCGCCGGGGCCGTCCCAGACGGGGTAGGGGTCCTCGGGGGTGGTCACGCCGAGTTCCCGGCACATCTCGACCAGGTGCTGGTAGCGGGCGACGCCGCGCAGGGTGACGGAGTCCTTCGGGTGGGTCCACAGTTCGTGGTTGCCCGGCGCCCAGACGACCTTGCGGAAGCGGCCGGCGAGCGTTTCGAGTGCCCAGCGGATGTCGGCCACGGTCTCCGCCACGTCCCCGGCGACGAGCAGCCAGTCGTCGTCCGAGCCGGGGCGCATCTTCTCGACGAGGGCGCGGTTCTCCTCGTAGCCGATGTGCAGGTCACTGATGGCCAGCAGTTGTCCGGCACCGCCGGCCGTCGACGTCACCCTCGCTCCTTTCGATCACACGAATGACACCACGAGAACACAGAGTGCCGCACCGGTACAAGGCGGGATCTCGTCGGCGGTCCGACCGGGCGGTGGCGGGGTGACGGCCGGGGCGGTCAGGAATGATCCGCAATTCCGTAACACGTACGTTGCACGCGGCACGCTTTGAAAGCCGTATGATCGCCCCAACACCACCGCCATGAACGTCCCTTCGCACGGGGCGGTTTGGTGTCCCTCCAACCACCCTGCCCGGGCACGGGCCTGCTTTGCCCTGCCCGCGAACCCGAAAGGACGGCCCTGCATGGTCTCTCGCGTACGCGTCTGGCTCAACCGCACGTACGCGGAGAACGTGTTCTTCATGGATCAGCTGCGGAGAAATCCCAGCGATCGGGCCGTCGAGATCCATGCGACGCACGGGGACGCCGACTCTCCCGTGCTGGCCGCCGCCGACACCGCCGATCTGGAGCCGGAGGGCCTCTCCCCGGCCGCGTATGTCGAGTACGCGCTCGACCAGTGCCGGCGCCGTGGCATCGACGTCTTCGTGCCCCGGCTGCACCAGTCGGCGATCGTGGCGCACCGCGCGGAGTTCGAGGCGGCCGGTACGGCGCTGCTGGCGCCGCCGCCGGAGGCCGTGGCGGTCTTCCAGGACAAGGTGATCGCGTACGAGGCCGTACAGGCGATCGGGGTGCCGGTACCGCCGTGGTGGCGGGTGCGCACCGCCGACGAACTCGTCGCCGCCGTCGAGGAGTTGGAGGCGGCGGGTCACAAGGCCTGCTTCAAGCCGGCGTCCGGTGCGGGCGGGGTGGGCTTCCGCGTCATCACGCGCGCCCCCTTCTCACTCACACACCTCAGCGGGTTCCCGACCCCGTATGTGCAGCTGGATCTTGTGGTGGACGCGCTGCGGCGGGCCGACGAGCCGGTGGACTGGCTGGTCATGCCCCGGCTGGAGCAGCCCGAGGTGTCGGTGGACTGCCTCACCGGTCCCGACAACCGGGTCCGGCTGGCGATCGGCCGGGTGAAGAACGGTCGTCGTCGCGGGTTCACGCTGCAGGAGCAGTGGCTGGAGCCGGCGCGGCTGATCGCGGAGGGGTTCGGGCTGCACTATCTGTCCAACATCCAGTTCCGGATGTTCGGGGAGACGCCGGTGCTGATGGATGTGAACACGCGGCCCGCCGGCGGTTTGCATCAGCTGTCGTTGTGCGGGGTCAACGCACCTTGGCTGGCTGTCCAGTTGGCGCTCGGGGAGGACCCGGGGGTGGTGGCGCCGCCGTTCCTGGGGCAGGACTACACGGTCGTGTCGGGGCCGCGGCCGCTGCGGCCGGTGTCCATTCCGCAGCAGCGCGCCGAGGAGACGGAGGCGTTGTTGCACGCTCTTCCCGCGCCGGTCGAGTCCGTTGAGGTTTCGGCTCAGGTACTGCCGCTTTAGGTGGTCTGCCGGGCGCCCCGCGCCCCGTAGGGCGTTGACCAATCCCGGTGTCTTCCCTTGACACCGGGATTGGTCCATACCAACTTGGGTTGCGCATCCTTCTGCATGTCTTCGCACTCCCGAACACCCCACAGCCTTCAGGGAGATCGCATGCGCAACTCACTGTTCAGACGCTCCAGACGTCGCCTTCTCGCCCTGCTCGGCTCCGCCGCACTCGCGCTCGCCGGAGCCGTCGCTCTCCCCGGTACGGCCCACGCGGCCAATATCCTGTCCAACCCCGGCTTCGAATCCGGCGCCCTCTCCCCGTGGTCCTGCACCGGCAACCTCGGCTCCGTCGTCTCCTCCCCCGTCCACGCCGGGGCCAAGGCCCTTGCCGGGGCTGTGAGTTCGAGTGACAACGCCAAGTGCAGCCAGACCGTCTCCGTCCAGCCGAACACGGCCTACGTGCTCAGCGGCTGGGTGCGCGGTTCCTACGTCTACCTCGGGGTGAACGGCGGGGCCTCCACCTGGACGTCGTCGCCGTCGGCGTACAGCCGGCTGTCGCTGTCCTTCACGACCGGGGCCTCCCAGACCAGCGCCACCGTCTACGTCCACGGCTGGTACGCGCAGGGCACCTACCACGCCGACGACATCAGCCTCGACGGGCCCGGAGGCGGCGGTTCGGACAGTCAGGCGCCGTCCGTGCCGGGCAACCTGCGGTCGACCGGCAAGACGTCGTCGAGCGTGTCGCTCGCGTGGAACGCCTCGACGGACAACGTCGGGGTGACGGCGTACGACATCTACCGGGGGTCCAGCCAGGTACTCAGCGTCTCCGGTACGAGTGCCACCGTCAGCGGCCTGTCACCGAGCACCGGCTACACCTTCACGGTGAAGGCGCGGGACGCGGCCGGGAACGTGTCGGCGGCCTCCAACGCCGTGACCGTCACCACGGCGGGCGGCGGTGGCGGTACCGGCTTCAAGCAGGCCGCGCCCTACCTCTACCTCGGTTGGGGCGACCCGCCCAGCGCGACCTCGGTGATGAGCGCGACCGGTGTCAAGTGGTACACGATGGCGTTCATCCTGTCCTCCGGCGGCTGCAACCCGGCCTGGGACGGACAGCGCCCGCTGACCGGCGGCAACGACCAGAGCGTCATCAACTCCATCCGCTCGGCGGGCGGTGACATCGTGCCGTCGATCGGCGGCTGGAGCGGCAACAAGCTCGGTCCGAACTGCTCGTCGGCGGAGGCGCTGGCGGGGGCGTACCAGAAGGTCATCGACGCGTACGGGCTGAAGGCGATCGACGTCGACATCGAGAACACCGACGAGTTCGAGAACGCGACCGTGCAGGACCGGATCCTGAACGCCCTGAAGATCGTCAAGGCGAACAACCCGGGGCTGCGCACGATCATCACCTTCGGCACCACGACGACCGGCCCGAACTACTGGGGCAACCGGCTCATCGAGCAGGCCAAGGCGCTGAACGCGGACATCGACGTCTTCACGATCATGCCGTTCGACTTCGGCGGCGGCGCCGACATGTACGGCAACACCGTGAACGCGACGGAGGGGCTGAAGAACAAGCTGAGGTCCACCTTCGGCTGGGACGACGCCACCGCCTACGCCCACATCGGCATCTCCGGCATGAACGGGCTCAGCGATCAGCAGGAGCTGACCTCCCCCGGGACCTGGACCCAGATCCGTGACTGGGCGAACTCCCATCACATCGCCCGCCTCGCCTTCTGGTCGGTCAACCGCGACCGGCCGTGCCCGGGCGGGGGTGTGACGAGCAACTGCTCCGGAATCAGCCAGAACAATTGGCAGTTCACGTCCATCACGGCCGGATTCACCGGCTGAGATTTCTTCCCATTGGTCCCCTCGGGCGGCGGCGGCCGGGGGGACCAATGGCAGGTATTCGGTTCTCCATGACCCGGTAAATATGTGCCGAGCCCGTGGCACATCGTCCGGCCGAAAGGGAACCCGTAAAGATTTTGCCGTTCGAAGACTCGCGGGCGGACCCCTACCTGGTGCCGGCCACACCGCGCAGGAGCGGCAGGCAGCCCAGGAGAAGCACCCCCGCCAGAACCCACGGGGAGTCGAGGCCGGCGTGCTTGGCCAGGACGCCGCCCAGTGCCGCGCCCAGGGGCATGGCGCCCCAGGCGGCCAGGCGGTACCCGCTGGTGACCCGGCCCAGCATGTGCGGTGGGGCCAGCCGTTGCCGGAGCGACACCGTGCACACGTTCCACAGCACGACACCCGCGCTGTTCACGGCCAGCAGGAACGCGACCAGCGGCCACCACGGCACCACCGCGACGACCAGATAGCTGACCGCCGATACGGCCACCGACACCGTCAGGCTGGCGCCGGAACCCAGCCGCCGCACCGTGCGAGCCGCGGATCTCGCACCGGCCAGGCTGCCGACGGCCGCCGCCACCAGCATCAGGCTGTAGCCGTAGGAGGGGAGGCCGAGCCGCCGTTCCACGTAGACCACGAGAACGGCGTAGACGGCCTGCTGACCCACGCCCAGCACGGCGACGACCACCATGAGGCGGCGGAACACCCGGTGTCGCCCCAGCAGACGCAGCCCGGCCCAGGTGTCGTGCAGCAGGCCACGGCCGTCCTCGCCCGCCCGCTCCGCGTCCTCGGACCGGGCGCCGGGAGCCCGTTCGGGCAGTCTTCTGAGCAACAGCGCCGACACCAGGAACGTCACGGCGTCCAGGAGGAACGGCAGCGGCTGCCACAGCGTCCAGAGCACCGCGCCCACCGGGGGACCCACGAAGCCCGTTCCGGTGATCTGCGCGGCGATGATCCGGGCGTTCGTCCGCTCCAGCTCCCGCTCCGCGGCCAGCGACGGCCCGACGGCCTGCGCGGCACAGTCGAAGAACACCTCGGCGATGCCCGAGACGAAGGCCAGCAGCGCCAGCACCGCCACCGGAACCCACCCGGACACCACCAGCGCGCACAGCACGGCCAGCATCATGCAGCGCGCCAGATCCGCACCGACCATGGGCCGGCGTCGGGGCATGCGGTCGACCAGGGTGCCGATGACCGGTGCCAGCAGCCAGGCCGCCCGGCCCGCCGCCGCGACCACGGAGACCCACAAGACGTCCTCGGTGACCGACGCCGCCAGCAGCGGCAGCGCGGCGAACCGCACGCCGTCCCCCACGGAACTGAGGGCGTTGGCGGCGACCAGCCGGCGCACGGCCGCCGCACGGATCCGGTCGGGCTCGGGCGACGAGCCGGAAGCGAACCTCATGCCGGGCGGCGCTCCCTTTCCTCGACTGCCGTGCCCCCGATACCCGATGCCGAGTGACGTACACCTACCTCGGGAGAGTTTTATCCGTTCCTTTTCCGTCCGGGTAAGAACATTCCCTTCATGCCGTCGGAATGGTTGACACGGGATTTCGTCCGTGGCAGCTTCAGCGAGCGCGAGACCGGCCGCAAGAAGGCCTCAACAAGCCTGCCGACAAAACCCCTTCGGGACGACCGAATGCAAGAGCCCAGGGTTGCGGCATTGGCAGAGCATCCCGTCTTCGCCCATGCCGCAAGCATCCTCAGCCGCTTATACCAGACCTACGACTTCCTCCTTGAGTGCGTCTCGCCCGAACTGTGGCCGCCCGGCCCGGACGGGCATCGGATCGCACCTGCCGCCGCCTTCGAACCCACGGTCCGGCACAGACTGGACCAGGCCCTGCGGCTCATTCGTGACCCTGGTGCGGTACGGATTCCTGTACCGCTGCCCGGACGGCGCCGGGGAGCCGCGGCCGGCCTACGTGAGGCGAGAACAGGTGGTGCGGTGAAGTGGACCGATTCGAGGCGGAGGAACGGGGCCCGCTGGAGGTGCGCCCCCTGCGGCCGGAGGACGAGCCCGGCGTGATCCGGGTGATGGAGGCCTGCGACGACTACCTGGTCACCGCCACCGGCTCGCCCGCTCTGCCGGCGGACGTGCAGAGCCTGTACTACGCCCTTCCCGACGGGGCCGACTTCGAGCAGAAGCAGCTCCTGGTGGTGTGCGAAGGAGCCACGGTGGTCGGCGTCGTCGATGCCGTCGAGGCGCACCCCGACGCCGCCACCTGCTCCGTGGGCCTGTTCCTCCTGGTCCCCGAGGTACGCCGGGAGGGCCTGGGCACGCGGGTGGCACGGCACCTCCTTCGGGAGGCCGCTGCCCGGGGGCTGCGGCGCGTGACCGCGACCTGCCCGGAGAGCTGGACGCCCGGCCTGGCGTTCCTGAAAAGCCTGGGATTCGACATCCAGGCGGGGGAAGAGGAGACGGCCCCGACGGTGGGCAACCGGCTGCGGATGTCCGCCGAGAGGTGCCTGCACACCGCCGTACTGGATCTTCCGGCAGGCACCGACGGGGCCGCCGCGGCCGCCGACCCCGGGAGGCGCGGCACACCATGACGGTCCTGCCCTCCCACCTCGACGCCGGGCCCGAGGGCGTCGAGCGGGACATCGCCGCGGCGTACGAACGGGTCTGTTCCTTCGACGCGGACGCGACGGGCCCGAAGGCCGGCGACCCGCATGCCGAGTTCACGGAACTGCGCCGCCGGGGTGCGGTGCACCGGTCGACGCTGGAGGAGGTACTGACGGGAGGGGCCGTGCCCGGAGGGACGTCCACGCCCGCCTGGCACGTCGTGTCGTTCGCGGCGGCGGAGCGGGTGCTCCGCGACGAGGACACCTTCTCGTCATCGGCCTACGACGACAGCATGGGCCGGGTGATCGGCCGGTCGTTCCTCCAGATGGACCACCAGGAGCACAGAGCCTGGCGGAACATCCTGCACAGCGGCTTCCACCGGCAGGCGGTCCTCGCCGACCGGGACCGGATGCGCTCAGCCGTCGCGTCCAGGCTGCGCTCCCTGGCCGCGCGGGGCGGCGGCGACCTCGTCCGGGACGTGGCCTTCCCGGTGGCGCTGACCACGATCGCTGGCATGATCGGGTTCCCGCCCGGGACGCGCATCGGCACGCTCTACACCTGGGCGGTCGGGCTGCTCGACGATACCGACGACGCGATCGGCGCCGCCGTCCGGGAACGGCTCGGCACACCGTCGGCATGGGCCGCGGACACCCTCGTCGGCCTGCTCCAGCGCGCCGAGGACCCGGTGATCGGCGCCGGCCCTCAGCTCGTGCCCGCGGTGCGGCTGCTGCTGTCGACCGGCACGGAGCCTCCGTTCCGTGCCCTCGCCACCTTGATGTTCACGGTCCTCAGCGATCGGTCGGTGGTGAACCTGCTGCGCACGGACGGATCGCAGATCCCCGCCGTCTTCCAGGAGTGCTGGCGGTGGGAGTGTCCGCTGACCTGGGTCCTGCGCCGGTGCACCGCCGAGACGGAGTTGTCCGGCCAGGTGATCAGGCGCGGTGAGCTGGTCTGCGTCAACCTCGCCTCGGCCAACCGGGACGAGACCCGGTGGAGCCACGCACACCGGTTCGACGTCCGGCGCGAGCCGCTGCCGAGCCTGGCCATGGGCACGGGTCCGCACACCTGCCTCGGGCGGCACCTGCCGCCGCGGAGTCACGGGAGCTACTGGCCGGACTGCTCGGGCCCCCGCCACGGCACCGTGGCCGACGGAATGCGCGCTGGAGACCGATGGCGTGGTCGGACGCGGCTTCCGGTCACCGAGACGGCTCGGCATCCGCCTCTGAGCACGCCCCGCCCGACGGCACCGCCCGGGTCCTTGCTCTGTCAGGGCTCGGGCGATTTTTTCTCGGAGCGATTTTTTCTCGGAGGGGTGTATCAGGCGCCCGGTCGCGCGCTCATAGGAGTGAGGGACAACGGGGGAAGCACCACACGGGGGATCGCACCACAACGGGGGAAGCACGGGGGCTTCGGGTCGGCCGGCGCTGTCACGGGGGCGGCGGCCGGCCGGCCCGAAGGTGTTCCCGGGGTCCGGAGTCAGAAGCGGCCCGCACCCCGGTACAGCTCCAACTCCCGGTCCAGCTCCACGGCGAGCACCGTGGCATGCGCGTCGAGGTCCGCCACGGTGGGCGGTTCGATCCAGAGCACGCCCGGCGTTTCGTGCAGGCCGCCGGTGACCCGGTGGGCCAGTTCCGTGCCGCTGCCGAGCACGGTGACCCGGCGTACCGAACCGAGCAGCCCACGTACGTTGATCTCGGCGCGCGGGGCGTCGAAGAGGATCAGGTACAGGGTGCGGCGGTCCTTGGAGAGGGTGCTCGGGCCGTAGTGGTGACCGGGCGGGAGGCCGCGCTCGGTGCCGTACACGGCCTCCGCGTGCTTGGCGATCCAGTCGCCGAGCCCCTCCAGGCGCTCGGCCTGCTCCGCCGGGATCGTGCCGTCCTCGCGCGGTCCGACGCTGAGCAGCAGGTTGCCACCGCCGCCGATCGTCTCCGTGAAGTAGCGGATCAGCTGGTCGACGGACTTGTGGTTGTGGTCGTGGTGCTGGTGCCCCCAGGAGTCGTTGATCGTCAGGCACAGCTCCCAGGGGCCCTCGGGCGGGACGACCGGGGCGCCCTGTTCGGGCGTGGCGTAGTCGCCCTCGCTGAGCATGCGGGCGTTGAAGACGACATGCGGTACGTACGACCGGATGAGCGCGGCGAGTTCGGGAATGCGCCACTGCTCCTCACTGCGGTCCCACTCGCCGTCGAACCACATCAGGTCCGGCTCGTAGCGGGAGGCGAGCTCGCGGATCTGACCGTCCCGGTAGGCGATGAAGCGTTCCCAGGCGTCCAGGTCCTCCAATTCCGCGGCGACTTCGGAGTACCGGTTGTCCTCCAGCTCCGGCGGACGGCCCGGCTTGCGCGTGGAGGCGTAGTCGGGGTGGCTCCAGTCGGAGTGGGAGTAGTACAGGCCGACCTTGAGGCCCTGCTCCCGCAGGGCCCGCGCGTAACCGCCGATCAGGTCGCGGCCCACGTTCAGGTCGCCGTGGGCGGTGTCCCACAGGGCCACGCCGTCGTGGTGGCGGCTGGTCAGGACGGCGTACCCGGCGCCGGCCCGCGCGAAGAGCTTCGCCCAGTCGCGCGGGTCGTAACGGGACGCCGTGAAGCGGTCGAACTGGGACATGTACTGGTCGTACGGGACGATGTCGTCGTAGAACGACCAGGACTCCTGGACGCCGTCGACGGCGTAGATGCCCCAGTGGATGAAGATCCCCAACTTGGCGTCGGTGAACCAGGGTTGCATGGGCACCCGCGCTCAGCTCCCTTCCGCGCGCCGCAGGCGGAGCGTGAGGACCTGGAAGGGGCGCAGGGCGACCGCGACGCCGCCGTCGCCGGTGAGGTCCGCGTCCTGAAGCGGGCGCTCCAGCAGGTCGGTCACCTGGGCGCCCGCCAGCGGGAAGCCGGTACGTACGACGCCGGTCGCGCGGCCGCCGCCGGACTCGTAGAGGCGTACGACGACGTCGCCGGAGCGGTCGTCGGCCAGCTTGACCGCCTCGACGGTCACTCCGTCGCCGTCCACGGAGACGACCGGCTCGGGCGCGCCCGCCGCATCCGCCACCCGCAGGGGGAGGTTGAGGGCATAGCCCTCGGCGACGGCGTCCTCGATGCTCGCGCCGGGGAGCAGGGCGTAGGTGAAGCGGTGCTTGCCCTGGTCGGCCTCGGGGTCCGGGATGCGCGGGGCGCGGACCAGGCTGAGGCTGACCCGGGTCGTCGTGCCGCCGTCCTCGCGGACGGTGCGGGAGACGTCGTGGCCGTACGTCGAGTCGTTGATGACCGCGACGCCGTAGCCGGGCTCGGCGATGTGCACCCAGCGGTGGCCGGAGACCTCGAAGCGGGCCGCCTCCCAGCTGGTGTTGGTGTGGGTGGGCCGCTGGATGTGGCCGAACTGGATCTCGGCGGAGGAGTGCGGGGCGCGGATGTCCACCGGGAAGCCCGCCTTGAGGATCTTCTCGGCCTCGTGCCAGTCGATCTCGGTCTCGAAGTCGATGCGGGGGCTGCCGGCGCGCACGGTGATCGTCTGGGTGATGCGCGACCCCTTGCCGAAGGTCCGCTCGACCCTGATCGCCCCGAGCAGCGGGTCCTGCTCCACTACGGTCACCGCGTCCGCGTCCAGCAGGTCCGTGTACCGGTTCTTGTAGTGCTTGTCGATGTCCCAGGCGTCCCAGTAGTTGGGCAGGTCCGTGTGGAGACGGAGCAGGTTGCCCTGGTCGGCGAGGACTTCGCGGTTCGCCCGGAGGTCGCGGACGGATGCCAGCGTGCCGTCCTCGGCGACCTCGACCCGGACCAGTCCGTTGTCGAGGACGCGACCGGTCACCGTCACCCCCTGCGGGGGCTCGGCGGCGGCGAGGGGCGCGCTGCCACTCGCGGGCACCCGTACGTACGCCGGTGCGCCGTCAGCGGTGCGGACCACCTCGGCGCGCTCGAACGGGCTCGTGTTGAAGACCCGGGCGTCGCCGCCGCCCAGCGCCGCGACCGCCTCGGCGGTCAGCGCCTCCAACTCCTCGGCGACACGGGCGTATTCGGCCTCCGCCTCCCGGTGCACCCAGGCGATCGACGAGCCCGGCAGGATGTCGTGGAACTGGTGCAGCAGGACGGTCTTCCAGAGCCGGTCCAGCTTCTCGTACGGGTAGGCGTACCCCGGCGCGTGCAGCGCCGCCGTCGTGGCCCACAACTCGGCCTCGCGGAGCCGGTGTTCACTGCGCCGGTTGCCCTGCTTGGTGCGGGCCTGGGAGGTGTAGGTGGCGCGGTGCAGCTCCAGGTAGAGCTCGCCGACCCACACGGGGGCGTCCGGATACTCCTCGCGGGCCTTGGCGAAGAACTCGTCGGGGTGCTCGACGACGACCTTGGGCGAGCCCTCCAGGTCGGCGAGCCGGCGCGCCCGCTCCATGATCTCGCGGGTGGGGCCGCCACCGCCGTCGCCCCAGCCGAAGGGGGCGAGGGAGCGCGTGCCGCCGCCCTTCTCGGAGTAGTTGCGGACCGCGCGGTCCATCTCCTCGCCGCTGAAGCGGGCGTTGTAGGTGTCGACCGGCGGGAAGTGGGTGAAGATGCGGGTGCCGTCGATGCCCTCCCACCAGAAGGTGTGGTGGGGGAACTTGTTGGTCTGGTTCCAGGAGATCTTCTGGGTCAGGAACCACTCGTTGCCGGCGAGCTTGGCGAGCTGCGGGTAGGCGGCGGTGTAGCCGAAGGAGTCCGGCAGCCAGACGCCCTTGGTCTCGACGCCGAAGTGCTCGATGAAGAACCGCTTGCCGTGGATGAGCTGGCGGGCGATCGCCTCCCCGCCGGGCAGGTTGCCGTCGGCCTCGACCCACATGCCGCCGACCGGAGCCCACTGGCCCTTCTTGACCGACTCCTGGATCCGGGCCCACACGTGCGGGTAGTTGTCGCGCACCCACTCGTACTGCTGGGCCTGCGAGCAGGCGAAGATGAAGTCGTCGTACTCGTCGGCGAGCGAGGTGACGTTGGAGAAGGTGCGGGACGTCTTGCGCTTGGTCTCGCGGATCGGCCACAGCCAGGCCGAGTCGATGTGGGCGTGGCCGACACCGGAGACGGTGTGCGCGCTGGCGTGGGCGGGGCGGGCCAGGGCGGGGGCGAGCACCTCGCGGACGGCGGCGGCGCTGCCGGAGATGTCGTCCAGGTCCAGGGTGTCCATGGCCCGGTCCAGGGTGTGCATGATCTCGTGGCGGCGCGGCTCGTGCTCGCCGAGGTGGACCATGAGCCCGCGCAGTACCTGGAGGTCGAGGTCGAGGTGCCAGACCTCCTCGTCGAGGACCGCGATGTCGGCGCGCTTGAAGGTGTACAGGGGCTTGTCCCCCGCGGTGAGGACGTCGCCGAGCGGGGTGGGGGCCGCGAAGTTGTTGGCCAGGATGTCCGGGTTGGACGCCGCCTCGACCAGGTACTCGACCGTCTCCCCGCCCGTGGCCGGGTTGGCGATCCGTACGTACTGGTTGAGCGGGTTGACCGCCTTCAGCGGGGTTCCGTCCAGCAGGTGCACCAGCGCCTCGGCCTGGTTGCCCGGCCAGTCCCCAACGAAGCCGAGGTCGATCACGGCCTCGACGCGCCGGCCGGCGAACTCGGCGGGCACCTGGCCGCGCATCCGGAACCAGGTGGTGCCCCAGGGCGGGCCCCACGGGGTGTCCATGGCGAACGGCTCGTAGGGCGCTGCGGCGGCCTCCGCGAAGGGCACGGGCTCTCCCGGCGCCTGCCAGGCCTCGACCTCGAAGGGGACGGTGGCCGCGTAGATCGCGGGCTTGATGCGCTGGTCGTGGAGGCGCTCGACGCGTTCTTCGATCCGGCGGCGTTCGTCGTGCATGAGGGATCTCCAGAGAGAGCGGGTGCGGGAAAGCGCTTTCCGGCGGGGTGCTTACTTAAGGTACGCGAGACCGGGGTGGACGCCGGTGTAGCCGTCGACGAGCCGACGGGCGACGTTCACGGAGTCGACGAGCGGGTGCAGCGCGAAGGCCTTCACCGCCGTCGTACGGGAGCCGGACTCGGCCGCGGCGAGCACCTCGCGCTCGACCGCCTTGACCGCGCAGACGAGCCCGGTGGCGTGATCGGGCAGCGGGGCGACGGCGACCGGGTGGGCGCCGTTGGCGTCGACCAGGCAGGGCACCTCGATGACGGCGTCGGTGTCGAGCACCGAGAGCGTGGCCTGGTTGCGCACGTTGAGGATCAGGGTGGTGCGCTCGTCGCGGGCGATGGCCCGCATCAGCGCGAGCGCCACCTTCTCGTAGCCGCCGGAGAGGTCGTCGGCGTCACGCTCACCGGCGCCGGCCGTCTCCCGGTTCTCCGACATGTAGGTGGCCTCGCGCTCGGCGCGGGTGCGGTCCCAGATCTCCAGGGCGGAGGCGTCCGACCGCTCGACCTCGCGGTAGAAGTGCGCCTGCTGGTCGGCGAGGAACGCGCCGCGGGTCTTGTCGGCCTGCTGGTAGGCGCGGACGGCTTCCCGGTTGAAGTAGTAGTAGTGCAGGTACTCGTTCGGGATGGCGCCGAGGGACCGCAGCCAGTCGACGCCGAAGAGCTTGCCCTCCTCGAAGGAGCCGAGCAGGTCGGGGTCGGCGAGCAGGCGGGGCAGTTCGTCGCGGCCGGCGACGCGCAGGCCGCGCACCCAGCCGAGGTGGTTGAGGCCGACGTAGTCGATCCATGCCTCACCCGGGTTCTTCACGCCGAGCACGCGGGCGATACGGCGGCCGAGGCCCACCGGCGAGTCGCAGATGCCGATGACGCGGTCGCCGAGGTGACGGGACATGGCTTCGGTGACCAGGCCCGCCGGGTTGGTGAAGTTGATGACCCAGGCGTCCGGCGCGAGCCGGGCCACCCGCTGGGCGATGTCGACGGCGACCGGGACCGTGCGCAGGCCGTAGGCGATGCCGCCCGCGCCTACCGTCTCCTGGCCGAGGACGCCCTCGGCAAGGGCGACCCGTTCGTCGTTCGCCCTGCCCTCCAGACCGCCGACACGGATCGCCGAGAAGACGAAGTCGGCGCCGCGCAGTGCCTCGTCCAGGTCGGTCGTGGCGGTCACCTCGGGCGCGTCGGGCACCCCGGCCGCCTGCTCGGCGAGCACCCGGGTCACCGCGGAGAGCCGCCGGCCGTCCAGGTCGTGCAGCACGACGTGGGTGACCCGGCCCTCGGCGCGGTCCGTCAGGAGCGCCCCGTACACGAGCGGTACGCGGAATCCGCCGCCGCCCAGAATCGTGAGTTTCACACTTGCACCTTTCCTGCCACGACCACCTCGACGCCCGCCTCCTCCAGGGAGGACCGGGTCGCCGCGTCGACCGGCGCGTTCGTCACCACCGCGTCCAGGTCTTCCGGACCGCACACCTTCGCCATCCCCGTGCCCGGGAACTTCGCCGCGTCGGCGAGCAGCACGACCTTGTCACCGGCCTTGATCATGGCCCGCTTGACCGGCACCTCGACGACCGTCGTGTCCATCACCTGACCGCCCGGCCGCACTCCACTCGTGCCCAGGAAGAGCCAGTCGGCATGCAGCTGGCGCAGGTTGTCCTCGGTGAGGAAGCCGACCAGGGAGCGGTACTCGCGGCGGACCATGCCGCCGAGCAGCACCAGCTCGATGCCCTCGTCGTCGGCGAGCTCCTCGTAGACCACCAGGTTGCTGGTGATCACGGTGAGGCGGCGGCCGTGCAGCTGGCGGGCCAGGCGGAAGGCGGTGGTGCCGATGTCGAGCAGCACCGACTGTCCGTCTTCGATCATCGCGGCGGCGTGCGCGGCTATGGCGTCCTTCTCGGCCACGCGCATCTCGGCGACCTCGGCGAAGGGCTGGTCGCCCTCCTCCACGACCGCCCCGCCGTGCACCCGCGTCAGCAGGCCGTCCTCCTCGAGTTTGACCAGGTCACGCCTGATCGTGGCGGGGCTCACACCCAGCTGCTCGGAGAGATCGGTCACGGCCGCGGGGCCGCCGGAGCGCAGGGCCCGCAGGATGAGTTGGTGTCGTCGTTCAGCCAGCACGACGTGAACACTACTCGTCATCTTCAATCATCGCCATGCTCGTTTCTGCTCGGGTATTGACCAATCCCGTCGGGCGTCGCACGATTCCGGTCACCGAAATGAAGAGTTTTGACGAGAGGACGTTGCCGTGGACGACGACCGGCCCGAGGTGCTGCTGACCGGGCTGCTCTTCTACGACCTCGTCCTCACGGGGCTCGGGAAGCCGCCGACGCCGGGCGAGGAGATCTGGACGGGCGGCATGGGCTGCGGCCCCGGCGGCATCGCCAACCTGGCGGTCGCCGCGGCCCGCTTCGGCCTGAGGACCTCGCTGGCCACCGTGTTCGGCGACGATCTCTACGGCGAGTGGTGCCGGGACATCCTGTGCGACCAGGAGGACATCGACCTCTCGCTGTCCCGCACGGCGGACGGCTGGCCCACCCCGGTCACCGTCTCCCTCGCCTACGGCCACGACCGGGCCCTCGTCACCCACGGCCAGGAACCCCCGTACTCGCAGGACGCGCTGATGGGCGACCCGCCCGAGGCGCGCACGGCCCTCGTGCACATCGAGGCCGAACCCCGCGAGTGGCTGGCCAAGGCCGCCGCGAACGGCACCCAGATCTACGCCGACGTCGGCTGGGACCCCACCCAGCAGTGGTCGACCGGCCTGCTCGACCAGCTCTCCCTGTGCCACGCCTTCCTCCCCAACGAGACCGAGGCGATGGCCTACACCCGCACCGACAGCGCGGTCGCGGCCCTGTGGACGCTCAGCGAGTTGGTGCCGGTGGCCGTGGTCACCCGCGGCGGGGACGGCGCGGTCGCCGTCGACCAGACGACCGGCGAGTACGCGGAGGTGTCCGCCCTGGACGTCGACGTCCTCGACGCGACGGGCGCCGGGGACGTGTTCGGGGCGAGCTTCGTCGCGGCCTCGCTGGCCGGCTGGCCCCTGGAGGAACGGCTGAGGTTCGCCGTCCTGGCCGCCGGACTGTCGGTCCAGCGGCACGGCGGTGCCCTGGCCGCCCCCGGCTGGTACGGCGTCGACCGCTGGTGGCGCTCCCTGACCGACCCCGAGCTGAAGCTGGCCTACGGCTTCCTGGCGGACCGGCTCCCCGACAATCCGGGGCCGCCCGTCTCGTACGCCCCCGTGACCCCGCCCGCACGGCAGAACTGACTCCCCCCCAACGCCCCCCACGCCCCTTCCCTGCGAAGTCCCGAAAAGATCCGAAAGGCGGTGGGAGCTGTGCGGCTCTCACGAAGAGGCCTGCTGCGCGCGGGCCTGGCCGGTACGGCCGCCACGGCGCTCGGCGGCCTGGCGTCCGGCTGTGCCGTTCCGACCGGCTCGACCGGCCGGAACATGGTCCTGTGGTACTGGAGCGGCGGCCTCAGCGACACGGTCGTCAAGGACGCCAAGGCACGTTACGGCCGCTCCGTGGACCTCGACGCCATCCAGATCGGCGGCCAGTACCGCTCCAAGCTGATCACCACCATCACCGGCCGGGCCCACATCCCCGACATCGCGGGGCTGAAGGGCGAGGACATGGCCGCCTACCTGCCGAACGCGGACCAGTTCATCGACATGCGGACGCTGGGCGCGGAGAAGTACCGGAGCCAGTACCTGTCGTGGAAGTGGGACCAGGGCATCGCCGACGACGGCACCATGGTCGGCTTCCCCATCGACTGCGGGCCGGTCGCGCACTACTACCAGTACGAGGTCTTCCGCAGGGCGGGGCTGCCTTACGAGCCCGACGACGTGTCGAAGGAGCTGAACACGTGGGAGAAGTTCTTCGACGCGGGCGTGCGGCTGGGCAAGCGCGTCCCGGGGGCGAAGCTGCTCACCGACGTCAACTCGGTCTTCGAGAACGTCGTGCAGCAGGGCGCCAAGCGGTACGTCGACAAGGACCGCCACTTCATCGGTGACCAGGACCACGTGCGCCGGGCCTGGGCACTCGCCGTGGAGGCCAAGCGGCGCGGGATCGTCTCGGATCTGGTCAGCGGCACCCCGGACCAGCAGTCGGCCGTCCAGGACGGCAAGCTGCCGAGCCAGCTCAACGCCTCCTGGGCCTCCTTCGACATCAAGAACGGCGTGCCGAAGACCAAGGGCAAGTGGCGGGTGGCGCAGATGCCGGTGCGGCCCGCCAACAACGGCGGCTCGTTCCTGTCGATCACCAAGGCGTGCCGGGAGCCCGAGCAGGCCTTCGAGATCATCACCTGGATCCTCAACGCGGCCAACCAGGCGCAGGGTTACGTCGACGCGGGCCTCTTCCCCTCCACTCCCGCCTCCTACGGTCTGAAGCAGATGCAGGAGCCGGACGACTTCTTCGGCGGCCAGGTCACGACCGACGTCTTCGGGCCCGCCGCGCAGAAGATCGTCGTCGCCTACAACAGCCCGTTCGATGTCGCGCTCGGGCAGCCCATCAAGGACGAGATCAAGAACGTCGGCGTCCTCGGCAAGGACCCGGAGAAGGCCTGGAGTGACGCCATGAGCAAGTGCCGTCGCATCGCGAAGCACCTGGGGGTGAGCTACTGATGGCCGTCCTCGAACAGACCCCGCCCGCGGTGGCGCAGCCCTCGCCCACGCGGCCCCAGAAGGGCTGGCGCAAGTACTGGCACCTCTACGCCGCGATCTCCCCCTTCTACCTGATCTTCCTCGGCTTCGGCCTGTTCCCGGTCGGCTTCTCTCTCTACCTGTCCTTCCACCGCTGGGACGGCCTCGGCTCGATGGAGTGGGCCGGGCTCTCGCAGTACCAGTACCTGCTGAGCGACAGCGACTTCTGGAACTCGATCGGCAACACGATCATCATCTGGGCGCTGGCCACCTTCCCCATGATCTTCCTGGCGATGGTCACGGCCGTGATGCTCAACTCCGCGGTCCGCTTCAAGGGTCTGTACCGCGTCGCGTACTTCCTGCCGAACGTCACCTCGGTCGTCGCCATCGCGATCGTCTTCGGCTCGATCTTCTCCACCAACGCCGGCATGGTGAACGCCGTTCTCAACGCGGTGGGGATCGACCAGGTGGCGTGGCTGAACACTCCGTGGGGCATCAAGGTCACCATCGCGGCCCTGATGACCTGGCAGTGGACCGGCTACAACGCGATCATTTTCCTCGCCGGACTCCAGACCATCCCGAGCGACCTGTACGAGGCGGCGCGCATGGACGGGGCGGGTCCGATCCAGACCTTCTTCCGGATCACGCTGCCCTTGCTGCGGCCCACGCTGCTGTTCGTGCTCGTCGTCTCGACGGTCACCGGTCTGCAGAGCTTCTCCGAGCCGCAGGTGCTGCTCCAGACCTCCTCCAACGACTCGACGTTCGCGGGCGGTCCGGGCCACTCCGGCCAGACGATGGTCCTCTACTTCTTCCAACAGACCTTCGACAACAACGACTTCGGGTACGGCGCCGCGGTGGCCTGGGGCATCTTCCTCGTCGTCGTTCTCTTCTCGATCATCAACTGGCGCCTCGTGCAGCGCCGCGGCGACTAGGAAGGGCGCATCATGGCATCCATCAAGGGGTCCCGCCGCAGAGGGATCGCGCTGCACCTCCCGCTGGTCATCGGCACCCTGATCTCGG
Organism: Streptomyces sp. NPDC093591; assembly: GCF_044764885.1. Lineage (NCBI taxonomy): Bacteria > Bacillati > Actinomycetota > Actinomycetes > Kitasatosporales > Streptomycetaceae > Streptomyces > Streptomyces sp. NPDC093591. The sequence goes on along the minus strand of NZ_JBIWIY010000024.1, from coordinate 62,078 downwards.
CCTTCCCGTTCTACTGGGCCGTGATCATGTCGACGCACAGCTCGTCGGAGATCTTCTCCTACCCGCCCAAGCTGCTGCCGGGCACGCACTTCCTGGAGAACGTCCGGGGCCTCTTCGACGCCATCGACTTCTTCGGGTCGATGTGGAACTCGCTGCTCGTCGCGGTCTCGGTGACCTTCCTGGTCCTGCTCTTCGACTCCCTCGCCGCCTTCGTCTTCGCCAAGTTCGAGTTCCCGGGCAAGGGGCTGCTGTTCGGGCTGCTCATGGTCATCTTCATGGTGCCGGCGCAGCTGTCGGTCATCCCGCAGTTCGTCCTGATGGCGAAGATCGGCTGGATCGGCTCGATGACCGCGCTGATCGTGCCGGCCGCGGCCAACGCCTTCGGCATCTTCTGGATGCGCCAGTACATGAAGACGGCCATCCACGACGAGTTGCTCGACGCCTCCAAGCTGGACGGCGCGCACTTCCTGCGCCAGTACTGGCACGTGGCGCTGCCGGTGGTCCGCCCCGGTCTCGCCTTCCTCGGCATCTTCACCTTCATGGCCCAGTGGAACGACTTCGCCTGGCCTCTGATCGCCCTCACCAACCCGAACAACGTGACCCTCCAGGTCGCGCTCTCCCAGCTCAACGGCACCCACGGCACCACCGACTACGGCATCGTGATGACCGGCGCCCTGCTCGCCCTCATCCCGCTGCTGATCGTGTTCGCGATCGGCGCCAAGCAGATCATCGGCGACCTCGCGAAGGGAGCCGTCCGCGGATGACCGGCGATCCGCTGCTGGCCCTGCGCCCCTGGGAGGCACCCGAGGTGACCTCCTGGGGGCGGCTCCCCATGAACGCCGTCGACCGGCGCCCCGGAGCACTCCCCCTGGACGGCGACTGGCGCTTCCAGCTGCTGTCCGCTCCGGACGCGCCGGTCGGCGGTTCCTGGTCCTCGTCGTACGTCCCCGGCGTCTGGACCCTGCAGGGCACCGACGACCTGCCGCAGTACACCAACGTGCGGATGCCCTTCCCCGAGTTCCCGCCCCACTCGCCCGCCGCCAACCCGACGGGTGTGTACGAGCGGGAGGTCGACGTGCCCGCCGACTGGGCCGGACGCCGGATCGTGCTCCAGGTCGGGGCCGCCGAGAGCGTGCTGCTGGTGCACGTGGACGGGCGGCCCGTCGGGATCTCCAAGGACTCCCATCTGGCCGCCGAGTTCGATCTGACGGGGGTGGTGAGCCCCGGCTCGCCCGCGACCGTACGGCTCACCGTCGTCAAGTGGTCCGACGCCTCGCACATCGAGGACCAGGACCAGTGGTGGCACGGCGGCATCACCCGCTCGGTGCTGCTGTACGCGACGGATCCGCTGTACCTCGCGGACGTGACCGTGCGGGCGGCGTACAGCGGTGAGCTGCGGGTCGACTGCCGGGTCCGGAACGCGGGAGGCGCGCTGCCCGACGGGTGGCACCTCACCGGCGATCTGGACGGTCGACCACTCGCGCAGGACGCGGAGTTCGACCGCGCGAACGCCGACGACGAGCGCGTCTCCGACTTCCTCGGCGAGGCACGGCTGCTGACCACCGTGCCCGAGGTACGCGCCTGGAACGCGGAGACGCCCGAGCTGTACGACCTGACCGTCCGGCTGCACCGCGCCGACGGCACGGTCGCCGACACCTCCCGCCACCGGATCGGCTTCCGGGACGTCGAGATCGTCGGCCGGGACCTGCTGGTCAACGGCGAGCGGGTGTTCATCCGGGGCGTGAACCGACATGACTTCCACCCTCTGACAGGCCGGACGGTGTCGTACGACGACATGCGCGCGGACCTGGTCCTGCTCAAGCGCTTCGGCTTCAACGCCATCCGCACCGCCCACTACCCGAACGACCCCACGCTCTACGACCTCGCCGACGAGCTCGGGTTCTACGTCGTCGACGAGGCGGACATCGAGTCCCACGACCACGCCCACGAGATCGCCGACGACCCGCGCTACCTCAGCGCGTTCGTGGACCGGGTCTCGCGGATGGTGCTGCGCGACAAGAACCACCCGTCGGTCATCATCTGGTCGCTGGGCAACGAGTCCGACTACGGCGCCCATCACGACGCGGCGGCGGGCTGGGCGCGTCGGCACGATCCGACACGCCCGATCCAGTACGAGGGCGCGGCCAAGCTCGGCTGGGCCGACCCGGACCTCGCCTCCGACATCGCCTGTCCGATGTACGCGCCGCTGGAGGACTGCGTCGCCCACGCGCTCTCCGGTGAGCAGACCAAGCCGCTCATCCAGTGCGAGTACTCGCACGCCATGGGCAACAGCAACGGCACGCTGGCCGACCACTGGGCCGCCATCGAGGCCACCCCGGGTCTTCAGGGCGGGTTCATCTGGGAGTTCTGGGACCACGGGATTCTGCAACGCGTGAGCGACGGAAGACCGGTCGGGCGTGGGGGCGCCGGGCTCTATGACAACGGTGTCGCCGCGCCCGGGTACCGCTGGGCGTACGGCGGTGACTTCGGCGAGACGATCCATGACGGGGCGTTCATCGCGGACGGCGTGGTGTTTCCCGACCGCACGCCCAAGCCGGCGATGTACGAGCACCGGGAGATCTCGGCGCCGGTGCGGATCGAGTGCTTCCGGCACGAGGGTGTCGTCCTGACCAACCACCAGCACTTCCGCGGCTTCGACTGGCTGGCCGCCGTATGGGAGCTGTCGCTGGCGGACGGTCGCACGCTGACCGCGCCCGCCCAGCTGCCCGAGCTGTGCCCCGGTGAGACGGCGGCGGTTCCGCTGCCGTTGGCGTTGCCGGAGGACGGCGGCGAGGCGTGGCTGACGCTGCGGGTGACGACGGCGCTGGACCTGCCGTGGGCGCCACGAGGCACGGAGGTGTGCGTGCCGCAGGTGCGGCTGCGCGGGCCCGCTCCGGTCGAGGTCGCTGCCGTGGCCCGGCAGGTCGAGGTGGACGGCGAGGGTCTGCTCGTCCACCCGCTGCTGACGGCCGCCCCCACCCTCTCCCTGTGGCGGGCGCCCACCGACAACGACGAGTTGGGCGGCATGGCACAGCGCTGGCGGAACTGGGGCCTCGACGCGCTGGTGCGCAAGGTCGTGTCCGTGCGCCAGGACGCCGGGAAGGTGACCGTGGAGGCCGAGTACGCGGGTACGGCCGGTGTCGTACGGCACCGGCAGGTGCTCACTCCCGTCGAGGGCGGGGTCCGCGTCGAGGAGGAGGCCGAGCTGCCGCAGGCGTTCGACGACGTGGCGCGGGTCGGCACCGTCTTCGAGACGGGCGCGGGGCTCGACCTGCTGGAGTGGTTCGGGCAGGGGCCGTGGGAGTCGTATCCCGACCGGAGCGCGGGCGCGCCCGTCGGTCACCACTCCGTCCCCGTCGACGACCTGTTCACCCCCTACCTGCGCCCGCAGGAGAGCGGCGGACGGCACGGCGTACGGCGGTTCACGCTGTCCGCGCCGGACGCCACCGGCCTCACGGTCGCACTGGACGAGCCCCGCCAGGTCTCCGTCACCCGCTACCGCGCCGAGGACCTGACCGCCGCCACGCACCACGACGAACTCGTGCCGCGCCCCGGCTGCGTGGTGCACATCGACGCGGCGCACCGTGGTCTCGGCACGGCGTCCTGCGGCCCCGACACCTTCCCCTCCTACCGCGTCGCACCGGGCGTCCATCGCTGGAGCTGGACCCTGCGCGTCCTTTGAACTCCCCCACGCCTCCCCTCCCCTGTCACCCTTCACGGAGCACACGTGTGTACTTCGCATGACCATGTCCCGGGCGGCGAGGCCGCGCAGGCCGGCGCCGGACGTCGCAGTTTCCTCCGGGCCACCGCGCTGCTCGGTGCCGCCGCCACGGCCTCGGTCGCCGTCCCGGCGGTCGCCGAGGCCGCGCCCGCCGGCGACTGGCGGCCCGATCCCGACAGCCGGCGCTTCACGCTGGCCGTCATGCCCGACACCCAGTACCTCTTCGACGGGCCCAGCATCGACAAGGCGCCGGTCGAGGCGTCCCTGCGCTATCTGCTGGAGCACGGCCGCAAGGAGAACATCGTCTTCCTGTCCCACCTCGGCGACCTCACCCAGAACGGCACCCGGCCCGAAGTCGCCGCCATCAGCGAGGCGTTCCGGCTCCTGGACCGGCGGGGCGTGGGCTACAGCGTCCTCGCCGGCAACCACGACGTGAAGTCGTCGACGGACGACCAGCGCGGTGCGACGCCGTATCTGGACGCCTTCGGGCCGAAGCGGTTCCAGGGGAAGAGGACGTTCGGGGGCGCCTCCCCCGACGGCTACAACAGCTTCCACCTCTTCTGGGCCGCCGGCCGCGAGTGGATGGTGCTCGCCCTGGACTGGCGGCTGTCGGCGAAGGGCTACGCGTGGGCCGAGGACGTCCTCGCCCGGCACCCGAGGACGCCGGTCGTCCTCACCACCCACGAGCTGGTCGTCGAGGACGACTCCCTGTCGGCGTACGGGCAGCAGTTGTGGGACCGGCTGATCGACGACCACGACCAGATCTTCCTCACCCTCAACGGGCACTACTGGCCCGCCGGCCGGGCGACCCGCGAGAACGCCGCCGGGAACGACGTACACCTGCATCTGACGAACTACCAGAACCGCTACTTCGGCGGCGCGGCGATGATCCGGCTGTACCGGTTCGACCTCGACCGCAACGTCATCGACGTGGAGACGGTCTCGCCGTGGATCCTCGGCCGGGCCGCGAAGGGGCTCAACGAGCTGGAGCGGCAGGAGATCGAACTCAGCGGTGACGCCGACCGGTTCAGTGTCGAGATCGACTTCGCCGACCGCTTCTCCGGTTTCGATCCGGTGCCCGCGCGCCCGGCACGCCCCGCCTCGCGGATGCTGATACCGGGCACGGTGGCGTACTGGCGGTTCGAGCAGCCGGTGGAGGACACCACGGTCCGTGACCTGTCCGGGCGCGGCAACGACCTCACGCTCGTCACGGTCGGCGGCGGCAAGCTGGGCTGGTCCGCCGACCACCACCCCGACCAGCCCGGCCACGGCAGCCTGGAGTTCCAGGGCTTCAAGTCCCCGCTGAAGGGGGCGTACCTGCGCACGGTCGACGGGGCCCCGCTCAACTCGGCGACGTTCCGGGACGGTTACACCATCGAGGCGTTCTACCGTCTCCCCGCCGACTGGGACCCCTCGCACAACGCCTGGTCCGGCCTGGTCGGCCGGACGGGCACGGGTGGGGCCGCCGGCAAGACAGCCGACGACCCGGACGAGCCGCTCGCCACCCTCTCCCTGTCGAACGACCGGGAGCCGCAGTGGGCGATGCGCCCGCTGAACCAGGAGGGCATCGCCACCAACTGGGCCCAGGAGACCCCGCTGGAGACCTGGTGGCACCTCGCGGTCGTCAACGACGGCGAGCACACCACGATGTACGTCGAGGGCTGCCCGGTGCTCCGCAACCCGAAGGCGTCCGCGGTCGGCATCACCTCGGTAGGCCTGCCGTGGCTGCTCGGCGGCTACGAGTACGGCGGCAAGATCGACCAGATCCTGTACGGCCGCCTCGGCGACGTCCGGATCGTCGCGCGGGCGCTGCCCGTCAAGTCCTTCATGAACCGCTGACCTTCAGGGACCACCATGACCGAGCAGCAGCTTCCCACCTGGGCCGACCCGTCCGTCGCCCCCGCCTTCCTGGACGCCCAGGGCGTCTCCAGACGCGGACTCCTGCGCCGCGCGGGCCTGTTCGGCGCCGCGTTCGCGCTCGGCTCCGCGGCCGTACCCGCGACAGCGAGCGCGGCACTCGCCGCCGACGACCGGCGTCTCGGCGGTGACGACCCCTGCCTCGCCTACCTCGTCGGCGACCACCACATCCACTCCGTCTACAGCCACGACGCCAAGTACACGTTCTCCCAACTGGCCGCCGCGGGCGCCGAGTACGGCCTGGACTGGATGGTGTTCACCGAGCACTCCAACTTCGGGCACGCCAGGTACGGCGCCCCACTGGAGCACGAGGAGATCCGCAGGGCCCGCGCCGAGAACCCGCGCCAGCTCATCTTCCAGGGCCTGGAGTGGTACATCCCGGCCGCCGAGCACTGCACGGTCTTCGCGGCGCCCGGCGCGCACGAGGTCGACCTGCTCACGCGGTTCGAGAGCGCCTACGACGGCAAGCTGCTCGGCTACACCGAGGGCTCCGCCGGGGCCGCGGACACCGCCCGCAACGAGGCCCACGCCGTCAAGGCCATCAAGTGGCTGGCCGAACAGCGCCGCACCGGCTACGTCGACGACGTACTCGTCCTCGCCAACCACCCGATGCGCCTCGGCATCGACTCCCCGCACGAGATGCGGGGCTGGCGGGACGCGGCCCCCGAGATCATGATCGGTATGGAGGGCGCACCCGGCGCCCAGGGCGCGGCGATCCCCGGCTGGCGCGGTACGACCTCGATCCGCGGCGAGTACGAGAACAAGCCGTCGGCCCAGTCCTGGGCGGGCTACCCGGCGGACGCCTACCTGACGTACGGCGGTTTCGACTGGGCGACCGCGACGGTCGGCGGGCTGTGGGACTCGATGCTGGCGGAAGGCAGCCTGTTCTCGATCACCACGAACTCCGACGCCCACCGCATCGTCTTCGACACCTGGAAGAACGGCGACTGGCCGGCGGGCCAGAACTTCGACACCACCGGCAAGCTCCCCGACCCGGTCGACACGACCACCCCGCAACCCGGCAGCGACTTCTGGCCGGGCCAGTTCAGCCGCACCCACGTCGGTGTCACCCGCTACGGCTACCGCGCCGTGATGGCGGGCCTGCGCGCCGGCCGGGTCTGGCTCGACCACGGGCATCTGCTCGACGGTCTCGACGTGCGCCTGAAGCGGGACTGCGACTCCGGGCGGGGTGTCACGCTGGGCGGCCGGCTGCGCGTACGCAAGGGCGAGAAGCTCACGCTCAGCATCACCGTGACGAGCGCCTCCCGCCCCAACCCGCAGGGAATCGTGCCCCAGTTGGCGCATGTGGACGTCATCCGGGGCGCGGTGCGCGGCCCGGTGACCGACCGGGACACCTGGAAGGCGCCGGACACCAAGGTCGTCCAGACCAGGGACGTGAGCGGCCGCACGGGAACGTACACCTTGCGCGTCCCCCTCACCGCCGGGGACGAGTCCTTCTACGTCCGGCTGCGCGGCAGTGACGGCAACCGCCACGGCGCGGGCTACCTCGGGGCGTCGGTCGACCCGCACGGGCCGATCCCGCACGAGCCCGGAAACGGTGACCCCTGGACGGATACGTGGTTCTATTCGAACCCCGTATTCGTCGATGTGGCAGGAGCCTGATGAGACGTCATCTTCTCACTCTGGGTTGCTTATTGGGCGCGTTCGCGCTCGGCGCCGGGACGGCGTCCGCCGCCGGTGACCCGCACTGGGCCGAGACCGGTACGGCCTATACGGACACGCTGGGCGGCGGGCAGGGCCTGGCGAGCCGCGCGGACGGCACCCTGCTGTACCGCGGGCTCGCCTCCATCCCCCTGGGCCTGCGGATCAAGGGCTGGAACCACGTCGGTGACCCGGACATCGCACAGGGCCACACCTTCGACGCCTACCAGGGCTCCGACACGGCCACGTCCAAGATGTTCGCGGTGACGACCCCGGCCGGGAAGCGCTACGAGTACGTGCACCGGCTCAACCCGGGCGAGAAGCTGAACAACTCCTTCGCCACCGTCTCGCCCGACGGGCAGTGGCTGGTGTCGGGCGAGTGGGGGGAGCAGAGAAGACTCCAGGTCTTCCCCGCTCCCCTGCTCAACCCGGCCACGCCCCGGGCCGGCGGCGAGCTGGCGGAGGCCGGGCAGATCACCCTGGACAAGCCGGTGCGCGACATCCAGGGCTGCGACTTCGTCACAGACACCCGCCTGGTGTGCGCCTCGAACGACGCCACGGCGACGCTCTTCCCCGAGATCCGCCCGCTGCTCCAGGTGGATCTGCCGGGCAGGGTGGACGGCCGGCCGATCACCGGCACGGTCAAGAGCCTGTTCGCGCTGCCGCAGCGCAGCGTGTGCACCGGCACCTTCGAGACGGAGGGCGTCGACTACGACGTGAACAGCGGCACCCTGCGCACACAGATGATCCCGCCTGGAGTGTGCGCGGTGGCGACGGCGGTCTCCTCGTACCAGCAGGTCACGGGCTGATCGACGGGAAGTACGAGAGGTACCGTGGGCCGCGTGACCGGTGAAGAGGCACTGCGGCCCCAGTCCCTCATGCTGACGTTCCTGGGCGACCAGGTGCTCGGCCGGGACGTCTGTGTGTACTCGGGCAGTGTCATCGACGTCTTCGCACGCGTGGGCGTCGGTGAGCAGGCGACCCGCTCGACGCTGACCCGGATGGTGAACCGGGGTCTGCTGCGCCGCCAGCGCGAGGGCCGCCGGATGTACTTCGGGCTGACCGAGCGTTCGGCGGCCGTCCTGCGCGACGGCGAGCACCGCATCTGGCAGACCGGCGCCGTCAACCGGCACTGGGACGGCAGCTGGACCCTGCTCGGCTTCTCCCTCCCGGAGTCCTGGCAGCGCCAACGGCACGACCTGCGCTCCCAGCTGACCTGGAACGGCTTCGGACCACTGTTCAGCGGCCTGTGGATCGCGCCGGGCGAGGTCGACGTGTCGACTCTGGTGGCCGAGCTGGGCCTGTCCGCCCACGTGAAGGTGTTCCGCGCGCACGCCGACGCCGGCATGGACATCGGGGCGATGATCGAGGAGACCTGGGAACTGGCCGAACTGGCTTCCCGCTACGAGTCGTTCGTACGGCGCTGGCAACCGTGGCTGACCCGGCTGCCGGACGCCGACGACGCCCTCGCGCTGCGGCTGCGACTGCAGGCGGAATGGCTGCGCGTCATCCGCCAGGACCCGCGGCTGCCGGTCAAGCACCTGCCGGACGACTGGCCCGCGGCGGGAGCCGAGAAGACCTTCCGGGCGGTGCACGACCGGCTCACGCCGCCGGCGGAGGAGGCCGCGGGGCGGCTGCTCGATGTGGTCGCGGTACGGAACCCGAACGACGAGTCCGCGACGCCTGCGGGCTCATGATGCCCGGCGTGCTCCGCCGGGCGAAGCGCCGTCCGGGAGACCGTGTCCTGCGAGACCGGGGAGGGCTCGTTGCTCAGGCGTAGAACCGCGACAAGCTCTGCAGCACCGCCGCCGGCTTCGCCCCGCCCTCGATCTCGATCGTGCCGTCGACGGTGATCTGCACCCCGCCCGGCACCTCCTCGACCTCCGCCAGCCTGCCGACCAGCCGTATGCGCGAGCCGACCTTGACCGGCGAGGGGAAACGCACCTTGTTCAGGCCGTAGTTGACCTTCGTGGTGACGCCCTGGACGTCCAGCAGCTCGGTGAACAGGGGGATGAAGAGGGAGAGGGTGAGATAGCCGTGGGCGATGGGGGCGCCGAACGGGCCCTCGGCCGCCTTCTGCGGGTCCACGTGGATCCACTGGTGGTCGCCCGTGGCGTCGGCGAACGTGTTGATGCGCTCCTGGGTGATCTCGATCCACTCGCTGGTGCCGAGGTCGCTGCCCGCCAGCTTCTTCAGTTCGTCGAGGCCGTTCACGGTGATGCTCATGGGGTTCCTTAACTGTTGCCGTACCGGGTACGGACGCGGGACTTGAGGAGTTTTCCTGAGGCGGTGCGCGGGAGTTCGTCCGCGAGCACCACCGATTTGGGGATCTTGTACTTGGCGAGCCGGCCGGAGAGGGAGGCGAGGATCTCGTCCGGGTCGGGCGTGGCGCCCTCGCGCGGCACGACGACCGCGCGCGGTACCTCGCCCCACTTGTCGTCCGGCACCCCGATCACCGCGCACTCGACGATGTCGGGGTGGGCGAGGAGCAGGTCCTCGATCTCGGCGGGGTAGATGTTCTCGCCGCCGCTGATGATCATGTCCTTGATGCGGTCGACGATGAAGACGTATCCGTCCTCGTCGACGCGGGCCGCGTCCCCGCTGCGGAACCAGCCGTCGGCGAAGGAGGCGGCCGTCTCCTCGGGCAGGCCCCAGTAGCCGGGCATGACGTGCGGGCCGTGGACCACGACCTCGCCGGTCTCGCCGACGTCGACGGGGGTCAGGTCAGGCCGTACGACGCGCACGTCGCTGAAGAAGTGCGGTACGCCCGCAGAACCGGCCTTGCTGACGGCGTGTTCGGCGTCCAGGAACAGGGTCCCCGGCGCGGCCTCCGTCATGCCGTAGCCCTGGAGGAAGGTCAGTCCGCGCTCCTGGTACGCGGCGATCAGCGGTGTGGGGACCGGGGAGCCGCCGCAGGTGAGGATCCGGAGGGAGGACAGGTCCGCGTCCGGCCAGCGCGGGTGGCGGGCGACCTGCTCGAACATCGTCGGCACCCCGAACATGAAGGTGATGCGGTGCTGTTCGATCAGGTCGAAGGTGGCCGCCGGGTCGAAGGACTCGACCAGGACGCAGGCGCCGCCCTTGAGGAGGACCGGCAGCGTCAGCATGTTCAGGCCCGCCGTGTGGAACAACGGGGCGGAGACCAGGGCGCGTTCGTCGGCGATCAGGTCGGTGTCGACGAGGACGTTGAGCGCGTTCCAGGTGATGTTGCCGTGGGTGAGCATCGCGCCCTTGGGGCGGCCCGTCGTCCCCGAGGTGTACATGATGATGCAGGTGTCGTCGGCGGTGACGGGCGTGTCGATGGGCTCGTCGGGCGCCGACGCCAGCGCCTCCTCGTATTCGGCGCCCACTTCGACGTACGTACGGACGTCGGTGCTGCCCGGCAGCCCCGCGACCAGGCCGGCGTGCGAGGGGCCGTAGACGAGGGCCTTCGCGCCGGAGTCGGCGAGCTGGTACGCGATCTCGGGTCCGGCCAGGCGGGTGTTGAGCGGGACGAAGACCGCGCCGAGCGTGCCGGCGGCGAACAGGGTCTCCAGGTAGGAGGGGTGGTTCGGGCCGAGGTAGGCGATGCGGTCGCCACGGCGTACGCCTCTGGCGCGCAGGGCGTGGGCGAGGCGGGTCGTGCGGGTGTGCAGGGTGCGGTAGTCGGTGGACGTCTCGCCGTGGATCAGGGCGGTGCGGTGCGGGGTCTTGCGGGCCCGGCGTGCGGGCCACGACCCCAGTCCCTCGTTGCGCATGTCACGCCCCTTACGGTTTCGTCAGCCCGAGCAGGCGGGCGGCGTTCTCCTTGAGGATCTTCGGCTTGACCTCGTCCTTGATCGACAGCTTCTCGAAGTCGGCGAGCCAGCGGTCGGGGGTGAGGACGGGGAAGTCGGATCCGAAGAGGACCTTGTCCTTCAGCAGGGTGTTGGCATACTGCACGAGCTGCGGCGGGAAGTACTTGGGCGACCAGCCGGAGAGGTCGATGTGCACGCCGGGCTTGTGGGTGGCGACGGCGAGCGCCTCGTCCTGCCAGGGGAAGGACGGGTGCGCCAGGATGATCTTCAGATGCGGGAAGTCGGCGGCGACGTCGTCCACGTGGAGGGGGTTGGAGTACTTCAGGCGGATGCCGCCCCCGCCCGGCACTCCGGCGCCGATGCCCGTCTGGCCCGTGTGGAAGAGGGCGATCGTGCCCGTCTCCTCGATGACCTCGTAGAGGTCGTAGGCCACCGAGCGGTCGTTGGGGAAGAAGCCCTGGATGCTGGGGTGGAACTTGAAGCCCTTCACCCCGTACTCCTCGACCAGGCGCCGGGCCTGCCGTACGCCCGCCTTCCCCCGGAAGGGGTCGACGGAGGCGAAGGGGATGAGGACGTCGGAGTTGGCGGCCGCGGCCTCGGCGACCTCCTCGTTCGGGACCGGGGGTGTGCCGGTCGCGGACTCGGCGTCGACCGTGAAGATCACGGCGGCCATCTTCCGCTCGCGGTAGTAGGCGGCGGTCTCCTCGATCGTCGGCTTCCGCTTGCCCTCCACCTTGAAGTAGGCGGAGGACGCGTCGTGCAGGTCGTCGTCCAGCGAGGAGTGGCCCTTGGAGGACACCTCCGCGTGGGTGTGGACGTCGATCGCGACGAGGTCGTCGGGGTTCATCGAGGGGGCCATCACGCCTCCGGGAACTTGGGCGCCGGGACGCCGACCGACTGGAGCTCGGCGCCGACGGAGGTGGGCCAGACGTCGGCCAGGGTGTCGGGGGTCCAGCCGCCGTCGGCGTAGGCCGCCGCGATCTCCTGCGGATGCGACCAGAGTGCCACCTTGTCGCCGCCGATGCCGATGGCCTGGCCGGTGATACCCCGGGCCGCCTCCGAGGCGAGGAAGGGGACGAGGGCCGCGCAGTCCTCGGGGGTGCCGAAGCCCTCGCCCTTGCGGAGGAAGTCCGGGAGCGGCTCGCCGTTCCTCATGGCCTCGATGTACGGGGCGAAGGCGGGGATGGTCTCGGTCATCGCGGTCGCGGCGACGGGCACGATGGCGTTGACTGTGATGTTCGCGCGGCCCAGCTCCATCGACCAGGTGCGGGCGAAGGCGGCGATGCCGGCCTTGGCGGCGGCGTAGTTCGTCTGGCCGAAGTTGCCGCGCTGGCCGGCCGGGGAGCCGACCAGGATCAGGCTGCCGCCCTCGCCCTGCTCGCGCATGCGGACGGCGGCGGCGCGGGCGCAGGTGAAGGTGCCCTTGAGGTGGGTGGTGATCACCGCGTCGAAGTCGTCGTCGGTCATCTTCCACAGGACCTTGTCGCGCAGGATGCCCGCGTTGGTCACCAGGATGTCGAGCCGTCCGAACTCTTCGACGGCGCGGTTCACCAGCCGCTCGGCGGCCTCGGTCGTGCCGACCGGGACGACCTCGGCGACGGCGGTGCCGCCGGCCTCGGTGATGGCCTTCACGGCCGCCTCGGCCACGGCCTCGTCGACGTCGTTGACGACCACGGAGGCGCCATGGGCGGCCAGGGCGTGGGCGTAGGCGAGGCCGAGGCCCCGGCCGCTGCCGGTGACGACGGCGGCCTTGCCGGTGAGATCGATGCTGGGCACGGGAGGGTCCCTTCGACGTGGGGTGCTTCGACGCGGGGTGCGGCTATGCGATCGAAGTTAAGAGCAATAATTGTTGTCGTCAATAGTTGTTGGTGACCTTCGGGTGCGTCATGCTGGAATCTGCATTGAGAAACCCCCGCCACCGGGGGCCGAGACCAGGGAGTCCGCCATCGCCCGCCAGCACGCCACGAACCCGGCACCCCTCGACGCGAACGAACCGTGGATGCGCGGACTGCACGCGGACACGGGGTACCTGCTGTACCGCCTGGGCCTGCGCTCGGGTCAGTTGTTCAACACGTTCCTGCAGGAGTCGGGACTGCGCCTGCGCCACTACGCGGTGCTGCGCTTCCTCGTGACGTCCGACGGGGCACTCCAGCGCGAGCTGAGCGCACGGCTCGGCTACGACCCGAGCGCGATCGTCGGCCTGGTCGACGACCTGGAGAAGCTGGGCTTCGCCGAGCGCCGCCCCTCCCCCGACGACCGCCGCAGCCGGATCGTCGTCCTCACCGCCGAGGGCCGCACCTTCCTACGGGACACCGACGAGGCGGGCCTACGGGTGACGAACGACCTCCTGGACCCGCTGGACCCGGCCGAGCGGGAGAACCTGCACGGTCTGCTCCTGCGGATCGTGGAGGACCGGCCCAGCTGATGTCCGGTGATGTTGTGCAACTTATTGACGGCCGCATGATGACTGCCTAACTTCACCGGGGCATCGGCACCCGGCCCCAGGGAGCTCCCCCGTGCAGCCATCCCCTACGTCCGCCCGTCAACCGTCCCCCGACACCCGCCAGTTGCGCCGCGTCGCCCTGTCGGGACTGCTCGGCACCGCGGTCGAGTTCTACGACTTCCTCGTGTACGGCACGGTCGCCGCGCTCGTCTTCGGCGATCTGTTCTTCCCCCGGGCCGACCCCGCGGTCGGCACCATCGCGGCCTTCGGCACCTTCGCCGCGGGCTATGTGGCCCGCCCTCTGGGCGGCATCGTCTTCGGCCACTTCGGCGACCGGATCGGCCGCAAGTCGATGATGCTGCTGACCATGGTCCTGATGGGCTGCGGCAGCTTCCTCATCGGCCTGCTGCCCACCTACGACGCGATCGGCGTGTGGGCGCCCGTCCTCCTCGTGACCCTGCGGGTGGTGCAGGGCCTCGCGATCGGCGGCGAGTGGGGCGGCGCGACCCTCATGGTCGTCGAGCACGCCGAACGCACCCAGGGCGCCCGGCGCGGCCTGTGGTCCAGCTTCACCCAACTCGGCGCCCCGCTCGGCTCGGTGCTGTCGGCCGGCGTGGTCACGCTGGTCTCCACGCTGCCGGACGACGAGTTCCGCGCCTGGGGCTGGCGGGTGCCGTTCCTGCTGAGCATCCTGCTGCTGGGCGTCGGTCTGTTCGTGCGCCTCAAGGTCGCCGAGAGCCCGCTGTTCGCGCAGGCCAAGCAGCAGTCCCAGCCCGACCGGCCGCCGGTCGTGGAGGTGCTGCGGCGGCCGAAGCCGGTGCTGCTCGCCGCCTGTGTCGGCATCGGCGCGTTCACCGCCCAGTCGCTGCTGACCGGATTCATGATCTCGTACGCGGTCGACCACGGGTACTCCCGTCCGCAGGTGCTCACCGCCGTGACCATCACCTCCTGCGTGGCCCTGGTGGTCCTGCCCACCGCGTCCGCGCTCTCCGACCGGGTCGGCCGGCGCCCGGTCGTCCTGGCCGGCGCCGTCGCCTCGGCCGCGCTCGCCTTCCCCGTGCTGGCGCTGGTCAACTCCGGCTCCCCCGGCCTGCTGATCCTCGCCCTCGCCCTCGGGCACGGCGTCGCCCAGTCCACGATGTACGGCCCGCTCGGCGCGCTGCTCAGCGAGATGTTCGGCACCCGGGTCCGCTACACCGGCGCCTCGCTCGGCTACCAGGCGGCCACCCTGCTCGGCGCCGGGTTCTCGCCGCTGATCGCCGGCAGCCTCCTCGCCTCGTCCGGCGGCAGCAGTACGCCCGTCTCCCTGCTGCTGTGCGGCGGCGCGGCGATCACCGCGCTCACCGTGTGGCGGCTGCGCGAGACGCACACCGACACGCTGGACGCCGCCGCCTCCTCCACCACCTCCCCCACGCCGGAAGGAACGCTCCGTTGAAGTTCCGCACCCGCATCGCCCTGCTGACCGTGGCAGCCGTCTGCGCGGCCACCGCGACCGCGCTCCCCGCACAGGCGGCGACCGACACCCACCTGGAGGGTCAACTCCCCTCCGGCGCCGCCTACTTGATGGACGTACCCGCCGTCTGGAACGGCACCGTCCTCCTCTACAGCCACGGCTACACCCCGGCCGGCGCCCCCAACCCGGCCCAGAACGCCCCCGGTTCGGCCACCCGCGCCAAGTTGCTGGCCGAGGGCTACGCGCTCATCGGCTCCTCCTACGCCACCAACGGCTGGGCGGTGACGGACGCGGTCCCCGACCAGCTCGCCACGCTGGACCTGTTCACGGAGAGGTTCGGCGCGGCCCGGCGGACCGTCGCCTGGGGCACCTCGTACGGCGGCTTCGTCACGACGACGCTCGCGGAACGGCACGCGGACCGCTTCGACGGCTCGCTGTCGATGTGCGGGCTGGTGCAGGGCGGGGTGGCCAACTGGAACAGCACCCTCGACCCGGTCTTCGCCCTGAAGACACTGCTCGCGCCCGGCGCGGACATCCCGCTCACCGGGTTCGCCGACCAGGCGGAGGCGGTCGGCGCCGCGGACACGCTGGCCGCGAAGGTGACCGCGGCCCAGCAGACCCCCGCGGGCCGCGCCCGTATCGCGCTCGCCGCCGCGCTGCACAACATCCCCGGCTACAACGACGCCACCCAGACCAAGCCGGGCCCCACCGACTGGCAGACCCAGCAGGCCAACCAGTACACGGCCCTCAGCGGGCTCGTCCGGCTGCCCGCCTTCAGCTGGCGGCAGGAGGCCGAGAGCCGCGCCGGGGGCAACATGTCCTGGAACACCGGTGTCGACTACACCGCGATGCTCGC
Source organism: Streptomyces sp. NPDC093591 (assembly GCF_044764885.1). Taxonomy (NCBI): domain Bacteria; kingdom Bacillati; phylum Actinomycetota; class Actinomycetes; order Kitasatosporales; family Streptomycetaceae; genus Streptomyces; species Streptomyces sp. NPDC093591. The sequence goes on along the minus strand of NZ_JBIWIY010000024.1, from coordinate 46,250 downwards.
CCGCTCCCCGCTGTACAAAGAGGTGAGCGAACTCTACAAGGAGGCGGGAGTGCCGTTGAGCGCCGACCTCGCGGCCCTGAACCGCGCACCACGTGTCTCCGCCGACGCCTCGGCCGTCCGGTGGATGCGGCACACCAGCGTGCTCTCCGGCCGGCTCACCGACCCCCAGCTCAACATCCACACGACCGGCGACGCCCTGATCCCCGTCCAGGCCGAGAGCGCCTATCGGCGCGCCGCCACCGCGGCGGGCTCCGGCGCCCTGCTCAGCCAGGCCTACGTCGACGCCCCCGGCCACTGCACCTTCACGCCGGGCGAGATGCTCGGCGCCCTGCACACCCTGGAGCACCGGCTGGACACGGGCCGCTGGGACGCCTCGCCCGCCGCTCTCAACTCCCGTGCCCAGCAGGCGGATTCGACGACCGAGGCACGCTATGTGACCTACCGGCCCACCACCTACCCCCGCCCCTACGACCTGGCCCATCCGGGAGACGCCCGGCCATGACCACCCGCTCCGCACCCGACCGGCTGCTGTCCGTACTCGGGGCCTTCGACCTCGAGCACCCGGCACTGTCCCTGACGGACATCAGCCGGCGGGCCGGGCTGAGCCTGACCACCGCGCACCGGCTCGTGGCCGCCCTCACCGAGTGGGGCGCCCTGGAGCGGGACGAGGCCGGGCTCTACCACGTCGGGCTGCGACTGTGGGAGGTGGCGGCCCTCGCACCACGTGGGCTCGCGCTACGGCAGATCGCGCTGCCGTATCTGGAGGACCTGTACGAGGCGACGCACGAGAACGTGCAGCTGGCGGTCCGGGACGGGTCCGAGGTCGTCTACATCGAGTGGCTGTCGGGGCGGTCGGCCGTCGGCGTGCACATCCGGGTCGGAGCGCGCTGGCCGCTGCACGCCACCGGGGTGGGGCTGGCGCTACTCGCGCACAGCGCCCCGGATTTCCAGGAGGAGTACTGCGCCGGACCGCTCGCCTCCTTCACGCCGTACACGGTCACCGAACCGGCCCGCCTGCGCCGCGTGCTCGCCGACGTACGCCGCACGGGCGTGGCGGTGAGCAGCCGCCAGGTCACCGACGACGCGCTCTCGGTGGCCGCGCCGGTGCGCGGTCCGGGCGGATCGGTGGTCGCCGCCGTGTCCGTCGTCGTGCCCCAGGCCGACGCGCAGGTACCGGTACTGGTGCCGGCGGTGCGGCTCGCCGCGCGGGGGATTTCGCGGGGGCTGGGGTGGCAGCCGGAGAGGGAGGCGTAGGCCGATTCGTTCGGATCACGCCCGCTGAGCGAGGTGGTCGGTGATGATGTCCGTGTGACCAACCGCGTCAGCTCTCTGATCTCGGCCTTCGGCGTTCTTGCCGGCACGGTGTTGCTCGTCGGCGCCGTTCGCGAGTACCGCTCCGGGGCATCGGCCCTCTGGATCGCGGCCGGAGCTGTGATCTTCCTCAGCGCCTTGTACGCGCTCGTACGGGATGTGCGACGACTGCGTACAGGGCAGGCGACCTGACGAACGGCGCGCCGATTCGGACCGTGCCCCTGGGTCGTTGGTCCGGGTGCGCCGTTGCCTGATGCGCAGGGGGCACAGGTCTAGCCGTGGCTCCCGGAACGGGCCGACCAGCAGGCCAACCGAATGCGGCGCGGACAGGCCGACCGCCGGTCTTCGACCGGGAGGCGCACAAACAACGCAAACGAACCTCCCTGGACCAGGCGCCCCCTCACCCCTGGAGGCGGACCGTCATCTCCACGGCCACCTCGTCCCCGGAGCCGAGTCCCTGCGGCTTGCGTACCGCGTTCTTCAGCGGCAGCAGATAGCCGCCGTCCCTGGGGAAGAGCGACGTCTCGAAGGCGACCTCGCCGACCCTGGCCTCGACCGGGATCACGCCCCAGCCGTACGTGGCCACCGCGGCCACCTCGCGGATGTCGGCGGACTCCTCCTCCGGGACCCGGACGAAGTAGTAGGGCGCCGGACCGCGCCATTCGATCACCGGGCCGGTGAAGGAGAGTTCCATACGGTCTGGACCCTTCTCTCTGCCGAGTCGTCCTCCGAGCCGTCCTCAGAGGAATCTCAGCCTGCCGTGCCGGGATTCAAAGGATCAACCCAGGAAGAACCTGCACGATGCACGCGTACCGCAACAGATCTCAGGAAGGCGTGCCGTGGGCGTCCCGCACATATCGAAGCCGTCGGAGCAGCAGCCGGGAAGGTGGTCCCGGCGCGGAGTGCTCGCCGTGCTCGGAGTGGTGCCCGCCGCGGCGCTGACCGGGTGCGGCGGGTCGGCGGACGCGTCCTCAGCGTCGCCGGACGCGAAGTCGGCGGCCTCCGCGAAGCAGCCGACGATCACGGTCACGCCCGCCGACGGCACCGAGAAGGCCGACTTCACCAGCCCCGTCGAGATCACCGTGACCGACGGCACGCTCGCCTCCGTGAAGGTCACCGGTGACGACGGCTCCGCGCTAAAGGGGTCCTTCGACGAGGCCCGCACGAAGTGGACCTCGGACCAGAACCCGTACTCGGGCACCGAGTACACCGTCACGGCCACGGCGGCGGGCGCATCGGCGGCCACGACCGCGACCTTCACCACCAAGTCCCCCGGCGAGACCTTCGTCGGCCACTTCACGCCCGAGGCCGGCTCCACCTCCGGTGTCGGCATGCCGGTGTCGATCAACTTCACGCACGCCGTCGCCGACAGGGCCGCGGTACAGAAGGCGGTCACGGTCACCGCCGAACCCGCCGTGGACGTGGTCGGCCACTGGTTCAGCGACACCCGGCTGGACTTCCGGCCGAAGACGTACTGGGCGGCCGGGACGACCGTCACGCTCAGCCTCCGGCTGAAGGACGTCGAGGACGCGGACGGGGTCTACGGCACGCAGTCCAAGGACGTCACCTTCCACATCGGCCGCGAGCAGATCAGCATGGTCGACCTCGCCACCAAGCGGATGACGGTCGTCCGGGACGGCGAGACCATCGCCACCTACCCGGTCACCGGCGGCGACCCCGAACACACCACCTGGTCCGGGATCATGGTGATCAGCGAGCGGTTCAAGCAGACGCGGATGGAGTCCTCGACGGTCGGGCTCGGCGACGAGTACGACATCTCCGACGTCCCGCACGCCCAGCGGCTGACGACGTCCGGCACGTTCGTCCACGGCAACTACTGGGCGTCCACGTCGGTCTTCGGCAACGAGAACACCAGCCACGGGTGCGTCGGTCTGCACGACGCGAAGGGCGCGAGCGACAGTTCCGTGGCCGGTTACGAGTTCTACGAGAGCTCGATGCTCGGCGACGTGGTGATCGTGAAGAACTCGGGCGAGCGGACCGTGGAAGCGTCGAACGGGCTCAACGGCTGGAACCTGTCGTGGGTGGACTGGAAGGCGGGGAGTGCGCTTTAGCGACGTATACCCCGTTCATGGCATGAACTTCCCCGCTCCCAAAGGACTTTCCTTGCTTTAACTCTTGACGGCCCCGGCTACGGAGAGCACATTGGCCCCAATTTGAGAGCGCTCTCAGATGCCGCACCCCCACACCCGCGCACATCACTCCGTACCGGGAGGCACCCCCATGAGTGCAACCTCCGGCATACCCAGACGGCGACGCGCGCTCATCGCCGTACTCAGCACGCTCGGTCTGGCGGCCGCGGTCGCCACGACCGCCACCCTGCCCGCGAACGCCTCAGCGCCCACGCCCCCGTCGGGCTGGACGCAGGTCTTCCTCGACGACTTCAACGGCACCGCCGGCACCGGCGTCAACACCTCCAACTGGCAGTACGCGACCGGCACTTCGTACCCGGGCGGCCCCGCCAACTGGGGCACCGGCGAGGTCGAGACGATGACGAACAGCACCAGCAACGTCTCGCTCGACGGCAACGGCAACCTCCGTATCACCCCACTGCGCGACTCCGCGGGCCGCTGGACCTCGGGCCGCATCGAGACCAACCGCACCGACTTCCAGCCCCCGTCCGGCGGCAAGCTACGCGTCGAGGGCCGCATCCAGATGCCGAACGTCACCGGCACCGCCGCCGAGGGCTACTGGCCGGCGTTCTGGATGCTGGGCGCGCCGTATCGCGGCAACTACCAGAACTGGCCGAGCGTCGGCGAGCTGGACATCATGGAGAACGTCCAGGGGCGCAACACCGTGTGGGCCACGATGCACTGCGGGACCAACCCGGGCGGCCCGTGCAACGAGACCACCGGCCTCGGCAACTCCACGGCGTGTCCCGGCTCGACGTGCCAGTCGGCCTTCCACACCTACACCATGGAGTGGGACCGCTCGGTGAGCCCCGAGACGATCCGCTTCTACGTCGACGGCACCCAGTTCCACTCGGTCAACGCGAGCCAGGTGGACGCGACGACCTGGTCCAACGCCACCAACCACGGCTTCTTCATCATCCTGAACGTGGCGATGGGCGGCGCCTTCCCGGACGCCTTCGGCGGCGGCCTGGACGGCGACACGCGGTCCGGCGTGCCGATGGTCGTCGACTACGTCCAGGTGCTGTCGTCCAGTGGGAGCGGTACCACACCTCCGCCGACGGGCAACCGTGACGCCTACAGCGCCATCCAGGCCGAGTCGTACGACAGCCAGGGCGGGGCCAGCACCGAGACGACGTCCGACTCGGGCGGCGGACAGAACATCGGCTCCCTCGCGAACGGCGACTGGGCGCTGTACAGGGGCGTCAACTTCGGCTCTTCGGCGGCCACTCAGTTCGTGGCCCGGGTGGCGAGCGGTGCGGCGGGCGGCGTCAGCGGGCTCGTCGAGGTGCGCCTGGACAGCCGCAGCAACGCGCCCGTCGGAAGCTTCGCGTTGGCCAACACCGGTGGGTGGCAGTCGTGGCGGACCGTCCCGGCGAACATCAGCGGGGTGACCGGCACGCACGACGTATACCTCACCTTCACCAGCGGTCAGCCGTCGGACTTCGTGAACGTGAACTGGTTCAACTTCGCGCGCTGACCGGCGTGTTGACGATGCCCCGCGAGGCCCACCGGCCCCCCTGCCGGTCCTCGCGGGGCATCGTCGCAGGCAACCGACACCCCCTCGCGGACCGGCCGGAGGAGCGTGCGTCACCGCAGCTCCGCCCGAAACGTCGCCGGCGTCACCTCCGTGTGCTGCTGGAAGAACTTGGAGAAGTTCGCGGCGTCGGGAAAGCCGACCGCCGCGCCGACCCGCCCGATCGGCAGGTCCGTGTGGGCCAGGAGCCGCTTGGCCTCCAGGATCACGCGTCGGTCGATGAAACCCTTGGGCGTCTGACCGGTCGCGGCGCGGACCGCGCGGACGAGGGTGCGGCGGGAGTAACCGAGCTGGTCGGCGTAGGCGCTGACGCTGTGGTTGGTGGCGAAGCCCTGCTCCACCGCGTCCCGGAAGAGCGTGAAGGTCGTGTCGGCCTGCTCGCGCGCCGCTTCTGCCGAGCTCGCGGCGAGGTGGGACAGGCGCAGCAGGAAGGCCGTCAGCGAGTGGCGCAGGACCGCGGTGTGCAGGCTCAGGGGGAGGGTCGTGGTGTCCTCGTACTCGCGTCGGAGTTGGGCGAGGGACGAGCGCAGAGCGGCGAGCCGGGCTTCGTCGGGATGGAGCAGGGGCGGGAGGTCGTAGCGGTAGAGGCCGGTGGCCTCCACCGTGGCGCGTGGCAGGAAGCCCGGTTGCATGGTGAGGACGATCCCCCGGTACTCGCTCGTCCGTGAGAAGCGATGGACCTGTCCGGGGCGGATCCACAGCAGATCGCCCGCGTCCGCCTCGTACTCCGTGAAGTCGATCATGTGGCGCACGGGTCCGCGGCTGAAGAGCATCACGACGTGGAAGTCGATGCGGTGCACGCGTTCCAGCGGCGCCTCGTCGGCATGCCAGGCGTGGTCGGTGCCGCCCATGGGGCCGATCTGCATGCCGACGCCGCCGACGCTCAGCTCGACGGGGAAGGGGAACGTTCTGATCCCTCCGTCGACTCCGCCGCCGCCTTCGCCCCTTGTATCCACCATGTCCGTCTCGTGCCGCCTCAGTTGCGCGCCACCCCTGCTCAGCCGTGCGCTGTTTCGGCGGCGGTGTCCCATTTTCACCACAGCCTGACACACGCCGACCTTCCCTCATAAAAGTCTGACTTTTACTTTTGAACGCGTTGGACCAGCCACTTCGCTCCGATCGAGGATTTTTTGAAGATGAGCACGCAGACACCGGACAGCTTCGAATGGACCGAACTCGACCGGCGTGCCGTCGACACGGCCCGACTGCTGGCAGCCGATGCCGTGCAGAAGGTCGGGAACGGCCACCCGGGCACCGCGATGAGCCTCGCCCCGGCCGCGTACACGATCTTTCAGAAGGTGATGCGGCACGATCCGGCCGACCCGGAGTGGACCGGGCGTGACCGTTTCGTCCTCTCCCCCGGCCACACCTCGCTGACTCTCTACACCCAGCTGTTCCTCGCCGGGTACGAGCTGGAGCTCGACGACCTCAAGTCCTTCCGGACGCACGGTTCGAAGACGCCGGGCCACCCCGAGTACGGGCACACGGCAGGGGTCGAGACGACGACCGGCCCGCTGGGTCAGGGCGTCGCCAACGCGGTCGGCATGGCGATGGCCGCCCGTTACGAGCGCGGCCTGTTCGACCCCGAGGCCCCGCAGGGCGAGTCGCCGTTCGACCACACCATCTGGGCGATCGTCTCCGACGGCGACCTCCAGGAGGGTGTCTCCGCCGAGGCCTCCTCCCTCGCCGGCCATCAGAAGCTCGGCAACCTGGTCTTCCTCTACGACGACAACCACATCTCCATCGAGGGCGACACCGCGACCGCGTTCTCCGAGGACGTGCTGAAGCGCTACGAGGCGTACGGCTGGCATGTGCAGCGGATCGAGCCCGCCGACAACGGTGACATCGACGTCCACGCGCTGTACGCGGCGCTCAGGGCGGCGCAGGCCGAGACCGAGCGCCCCTCGATCATCGCGATGCGCACGATCATCGCCTGGCCGGCCCCCAACGCCCAGAACACCGAGGCCTCCCACGGCTCCGCCCTCGGTGCCGACGAGATCGCCGCCACCAAGCGCGTCCTCGGTTTCGACCCCGAGCAGTCCTTCGAGGTCTCCGACGAGGTCCTCGCCCACACCCGCAAGGCCCTCGACCGGGGCGCCGAGGCGCACGCCGCCTGGGACAAGCAGCTCGACAAGTGGCGCGGCGCGAACCCCGAGCGCGCCCGGCTGTTCGACCGGATCGTCGCCGGGCAGCTGCCGGAGGACTGGGAGGACGCCCTGCCCGTCTTCGAGGAGGGCAAGTCGGTCGCCACCCGCGCCGCTTCCGGCAAGGTGCTCCAGGCGCTGGGCGCGGTCGTCCCCGAGCTGTGGGGCGGCTCGGCGGACCTGGCCGGCTCCAACAACACCACCATCGACAAGACGAGTTCGTTCCTGCCCGAGGGCAACCCGCTGCCGGAGGCCGACCCGTACGGCCGGACCATCCACTTCGGCATCCGCGAGTTCTCGATGGCCGCGGAGATGAACGGCATCGCCCTGCACGGCAACACCCGTGTCTACGGCGGCACGTTCCTGGTGTTCTCCGACTACATGCGCAACGCGGTCCGCATGTCCGCGCTGATGCAGCTGCCGGTCACGTACGTCTGGACGCACGACTCCATCGGTCTCGGCGAGGACGGCCCGACCCACCAGCCCGTCGAGCACCTGGCCTCGCTGCGTGCCATCCCGGGCCTGAACATCGTCCGCCCCGCCGACGCCAACGAGACCGCGGTCGCCTGGGCCGAGATCCTCAGGCGGCACTCCACCGATCCGGCCCCGCACGGCCTCGCGCTCACCCGCCAGGGTGTGCCGACGCTGCCGGTCAACTCCGATGTGGCGAAGGGCGGTTACGTCCTCCACGAGTCCTCCTCCGGGACGCCCGAGGTGATCCTCATCGCCACCGGCTCCGAGGTCCAGCTCGCCGTCGCCGCGCGGGAGCGGTTGGAGGCCGACGGGATCGGTACCCGGGTGGTGTCGATGCCGTCCGTGGAGTGGTTCGAGGAGCAGCCGCGCGAGTACCGCGAGAGCGTCCTGCCGCCGGCCGTGAAGGCGCGGGTCGCGGTCGAGGCCGGTATCGGACTGACCTGGTACCGGTTCGTGGGCGACGCGGGACGCATCGTCTCCCTGGAGCACTTCGGTGCCTCCGCCGACGCCAAGACCCTGTTCGCCGAGTACGGCTTCACCCCCGAGAACGTCGCCGCCGCAGCCCGCGAGTCCCTCGCCGCCGCCCGCGGTTGATCCGAGCGCCAGAAAGAAGATGATCACTGTGACCACCGAAGCAACCGCGACCGCGGGGACGCTGAAGCGCCTTGCCGACGAAGGCGTCTCGATCTGGCTGGACGACCTGTCCCGGGGGCGCATCGAGTCGGGCAACCTCGCCGAGCTCATCGCGAACCGGAACGTCGTGGGCGTCACCACCAACCCGTCCATCTTCCAGGCCGCCATCGGCTCCGGCGAGGGCTACGAGGAGCAGCTCGCCGACCTCGCCGTGCGGGGTGTCACCGTCGACGAGGCCGTACGCATGATGACGACGGCCGACGTCCGCGCCGCCGCCGACGTCCTGCGGCCCGTGTACGACGCCACCGAGGGCCGGGACGGCCGGGTCTCCATCGAGGTCGACCCGCGTCTCGCCCACGACACGGCGGCCACGATCGCCGAGGCCAGGCAGCTGGCCTGGCTGGTCGACCGCCCCAACGCGATGATCAAGATCCCGGCGACCAAGGCGGGCCTGCCCGCCATCACGGAGGTCATCGCGCAGGGCATCAGCGTCAACGTCACGCTGATCTTCTCCCTGGAGCGCTACCGCGAGGTGATGGACGCCTACCTGGCCGGTCTGGAGAAGGCCGCCGCCAAGGGCCTGGACCTCTCCGCCATCCACTCCGTGGCCTCCTTCTTCGTCTCCCGCGTCGACAGCGAGATCGACAAGCGGCTGACGACGATCGGCACGGACGAGGCCCTCACGCTCAAGGGCAGGGCCGCGCTCGCCAACGCCCGCCTGGCCTACGAGGCCTATGAGGAGGTCTTCGCAGGCGATCGCTGGACCGCCCTCGCCGGCGCCAGGGCCAACAAGCAGCGCCCCCTGTGGGCCTCGACCGGTGTGAAGGATCCGGCGTACAAGGACACCCTGTACGTCGACGAGCTGGTCGCGCCCGGCACCGTCAACACGATGCCCGAGGCCACCCTGAACGCCACCGCCGACCACGGCGAGATCACCGGCGACACGGTCACCGGCGGCTACGCGCAGGCCCGCGCCGACCTGGCCGCCGTAGAGGCGCTCGGGATCTCGTACGACGACGTCGTCACCCTTTTGGAGGGCGAGGGCGTGGCCAAGTTCGAGGTGGCGTGGCAGGACCTGTTGGACGCCGTGAAGAAGTCGCTCGGCAGCAAGGGAGCTGACGCGGAATGACCTCCGACATCTCTGAGACCCCCGACTGGGACAACCCCCTGCGCGACGCGCGCGACCGCCGGCTGCCCCGGATCGCGGGCCCGTCCGGCCTCGTCATCTTCGGTGTCACCGGCGACCTGTCCCGCAAGAAGCTGATGCCGGCCGTGTACGACCTCGCCAACCGCGGGATGCTGCCGCCGGGCTTCTCCCTCGTCGGGTTCGCCCGCCGGGACTGGGAGGACCAGGACTTCGCGCAGGTCGTGCACGACTCGGTGCGCGAGCACGCCCGCACCGAGTTCCGCGAGGAGGTCTGGCAGCAGCTCGCCGAGGGCATGCGGTTCATCCCCGGCGCCTTCGACGACGACGAGGCGTTCGAGCAGCTGCGCAGCACCGTCGACGAGCTCGACAAGGCCCGCGGCACCAGCGGCAACTACGCTTTCTACCTCTCCGTACCGCCGAAGTTCTTCCCGAACGTCGTGCAGCAGCTGAAGAAGCACGGCCTGGCAGACGCCCCCGAGGGGTCGTGGCGGCGGGCGGTCATCGAGAAGCCGTTCGGCCGCGACCTCGCGAGCGCGCGGGAGCTGAACGCGATCGTGCACGACGTGTTCGACCCGGAGCAGGTCTTCCGGATCGACCACTACCTGGGCAAGGAGACCGTCCAGAACATCCTGGCGCTGCGGTTCGCCAACCAGATGTTCGAGCCGATCTGGAACCGGTCGTACGTCGACCATGTGCAGATCACGATGGCCGAGGACATCGGCATCGGCGGCCGGGCGGGGTACTACGACGGCATCGGCTCCGCCCGTGACGTCATCCAGAACCACCTGCTCCAGCTGATGGCGCTGACCGCGATGGAGGAGCCGGCCGCCTTCGACGCCGGTTCGCTGCTCACCGAGAAGCTGAAGGTGCTCAAGGCGGTGAAGCTGCCGGAGGACCTGGGCGAGCACACCGTGCGCGGGCAGTACGCGGCGAGCTGGCAGGGCGGCGAGCAGGTCGTCGGGTACCTCCAGGAGGACGGCATCGACCCGGCGTCGAAGACCGACACGTACGCCGCGATCAAGCTGAACGTCGACAACCGGCGCTGGGCGGGCGTGCCGTTCTATCTGCGCACCGGCAAGCGGCTCGGGCGGCGGGTCACCGAGATCGCCGTGGTCTTCCAGCGGGCACCGCACTCCCCCTTCGACTCGACCGCCACCGAGGAGCTCGGCCAGAACGCCATCGTCATCCGCGTCCAGCCGGACGAGGGCGTGACGGTGCGGTTCGGCTCCAAGGTGCCGGGCACCTCGATGGAGATCCGGGACGTGACGATGGACTTCGCCTACGGCGAGTCGTTCACGGAGTCCAGCCCGGAGGCGTACGAGCGGCTCATCCTGGATGTCCTCCTCGGGGACGCCAATCTGTTCCCCCGTCACCAGGAAGTGGAAGAGTCCTGGAAGATCCTCGACCCGATCGAGGAGTACTGGGACACCCACGGCAAGCCGGCGCAGTACGCGTCCGGGAGCTGGGGACCCGAGGAAGCCGACGAGATGCTCGCACGAGACGGACGGAGCTGGCGCAGGCCATGAAGATCGACCTGACCGACACCACGGCAAGCAAGATCAACAAGGCGCTGGTGCAGGGCCGCCGCGCGATCGGCACGCCGGCCGTGGGCATGGTCCTGACGATGGTGATCGTCACGGACGAGGAGAACGCGTACGACTCGATCAAGGCGGCCGAGGAGGCCTCGCACGAGCACCCCGCGCGCACCCTGGTCGTCATCAAGCGGCACGCGCGCACCCCGCGCGACCGCACCCGCTCGCACCTGGACGCCGAGGTCCGGGTGGGCGCGGACGCCGGCACCGGCGAGACGGTGATCCTGCGGATGTACGGCGAGGTGTCCGAGCACGCCGACTCGGTGGTGCTGCCGCTGCTGCTGCCGGACGCGCCGGTGGTCGTGTGGTGGCCGGTGGAAGCGCCGGAGAACCCCTCGAAGGACCCGCTGGGGGCGCTGGCCCAGCGCCGGATCACCGACCTGTACACCACCGAGACCCCGCTGGCCGACCTGGAGGTCCGCGCCCGCTCCTACGCGCCCGGCGACACCGACCTCGCGTGGACCCGGCTCACCCCCTGGCGCTCGATGCTCGCCGCGGCCCTGGACCAGGCGCGGGTGCCGATCGTCTCGGCGGCCGTGGAGGCCGAGGCCGACAATCCGGCCGCCGAGCTGCTGGCCCGCTGGCTGGAGGCCCGCCTGCACGTCACCGCCGAGCGGGTCGTCACCGCCGGACCGGTCGTCACGGGCGTGCGCCTGGGCACCGAGAACGGCGAGATCGTCATCGACCGTCCCGAGGGCCCGCTGGCCACGCTGTCCCTGCCGGACCAGCCGTCGCGCACCCTGGCGCTGAAGGTCCGCACCACCTCCGAACTCATCGCCGAGGAGCTCAGGCGCCTCGACGCGGACGAGATGTACGCCATCGCCCTGCGGGGCGAGGCCACCAAGGAGACCCCCGACCATGTCTGACTCGCTGTCCGACTCCCCCCGGCTCACCCGGCGCCCCGAGTGGGTGGCCCTGGAGGACCACCGCGCGGACGCGCTGCAGCGCCCGCGGCTGCGTGAGCTGTTCGCGGCCGACCCCTCCCGCGCCGAGCGGTACGTCGTGCGCGTCGGCGATCTGCGCATCGACTACTCCAAGCACCTCATCAACGACGAGACGCTCGCCCTGCTGCAGGAACTGGCCACCGCCACCGACGTGTTCGGGCTGCGCGAGGCGATGTTCCGGGGCGAGAGGATCAACGTCACCGAGGGCCGGGCGGTGCTGCACACCGCCCTGCGCGCCGCGGCCGACACGGCGATCGAGGTCGACGGCGAGAACGTCGTGCCCGAGGTGCACGCGGTGCTCGACAAGATGAGCGCTTTCGCGGACCGCGTCCGCTCCGGCGAGTGGACCGGCCACACCGGCCGCCGTATCCGCAACGTCGTCAACATCGGCATCGGCGGCTCCGATCTCGGTCCGGCGATGGCGTACGAGGCTCTGCGCCCGTTCACGGCACGGGAGTTGACGTTCCGGTTCGTGTCGAACGTCGACGGCGCCGACCTGCACGAGGCGGTCCGGGACCTGGACCCGGCGGAGACCCTGTTCATCGTCGCGTCCAAGACGTTCACCACGATCGAGACGATCACCAATGCCACCTCGGCCCGTTCCTGGCTGCTGGCCGGGCTCGGCGGCGAGGAGAAGGCGGTCGCCCGGCACTTCGTCGCGCTGTCGACGAACGCCGAGAAGGTGGCGGACTTCGGTATCGACCCGGACAACATGTTCGAGTTCTGGGACTGGGTCGGCGGACGGTATTCGTACGACTCGGCCATCGGCCTCTCGCTCATGATCGCCATCGGCCCGGACCGCTTCCGGGAGATGCTCGACGGCTTCCGCATCGTCGACGAGCACTTCAAGAGCGCGCCCGCCGAGGCCAACGCCCCGCTGATCATGGGCCTGTTGGGCATCTGGTACGGCAACTTCTTCCACGCCGAGTCGCATGCGGTACTGCCGTACTCGCACTATCTGTCGAAGTTCACGGCGTATCTCCAGCAGCTCGACATGGAGTCCAACGGCAAGTCGGTCGACCGTGACGGCCACACCGTGGGGTGGCAGACCGGTCCGGTGGTGTGGGGTACGCCCGGCACCAACGGGCAGCACGCCTACTACCAGCTGATCCACCAGGGTACGAAGCTGATCCCGGCCGACCTGATCGGCTTCGCCCGGCCGGTCGCCGAGCTGAGCGACGAACTCAAGGCGCAGCACGACCTGTTGATGGCCAACCTGTTCGCCCAGGGCCAGGCGCTCGCCTTCGGCAAGACCGCGGACGAGGTGCGCGCGGAGGGGGTGCCCGAGGAGCAGGTCCCGCACCGCACCTTCCTCGGCAACCACCCCACCACCACGATCCTCGCCCCCGAGCTGACCCCGTCGGTCCTCGGTCAGCTGGTCGCCCTCTACGAGCACAAGGTGTTCGTCCAGGGCGCCGTGTGGAACATCGACTCCTTCGACCAGTGGGGCGTCGAGCTGGGCAAGGTCCTCGCCAAGCGGGTCGAGCCCGCGCTGACCGAGGGCGCGGACGTCCCCGGCCTGGACGCCTCCACCGCCGCTCTCGTGGCCGCTTACCGTGAACTCAAGGAAGTGAACTGATATGCAGCTCGGTCTCATCGGTCTCGGCAAGATGGGCGGCAACATGCGCGAGCGGATCCGCCGCGCCGGCCACACCGTCGTCGGCTACGACCGCAACCCCGAGGTCTCCGACGTCAAGAGCCTCGAAGAGCTGGTCGGGCAACTCGACGCGCCGCGCACGGTGTGGGTGATGGTCCCGGCCGGCACCGCCACGCAGACCGTCATCGACGAGCTCAAGGATCTGCTGTCCCCGGGCGACACGGTGGTGGACGGCGGCAACTCCCGCTGGACGGACGACGAGAAGCACGCCGCCGAACTCGGAGTGAAGGGCATCGGCTTCGTCGACGCGGGCGTCTCCGGCGGGGTGTGGGGCCTGCAGAACGGCTACGCCCTGATGGTCGGCGGCGACAAGGCGCACGTGGAGCGGCTGCAGCCGATCTTCGAGGCGCTCAAGCCGGAGGGACCGTACGGCTATGTCCACGCCGGCCGGGTCGGCGCCGGGCACTTCTCCAAGATGGTCCACAACGGCATCGAGTACGCCATGATGCAGGCCTACGCCGAGGGCTGGGAGCTGCTGGAGAAGGTCGACTCGGTGGACAACGTCCGCGAGGTGTTCCGCTCCTGGCAGGAGGGCACGGTCATCCGTTCCTGGCTGCTGGACCTCGCGGTGAACGCCCTCGACGAGGACGAGCACCTGGGCAAGCTGCGGGGCTACGCGGAGGACTCCGGTGAGGGCCGGTGGACCGTCGAGGCGGCCATCGACAACGCCGTACCGCTGCCCGCGATCACCGCCTCCCTCTTCGCCCGGTTCGCGTCCCGCCAGGACGACTCCCCGCAGATGAAGATGATCGCGGCGCTGCGCAACCAGTTCGGCGGGCACGCCGTCGAGTCGAAGGAGTAGCGGGCCGTGGGGGATCTCCTGCTGGTCCGCCACGGTGAGACGGAGTGGAGCAGGTCGGGACAGCACACCAGCTTCACCGACCTGCCCCTCACCCAGGCCGGCGAGGAACAGGCCAAGTCTCTGGCCCCGCTCCTCGCCGGCCGGACCTTCTCCCTGGCGCTCACCAGCCCGCTGAGCCGCGCCGTCCGCACCGCCGAACTGGCGGGCGTGACCGGGGCCGTACCGGAGCCGGATCTGCACGAGTGGGACTACGGCGGCTACGAGGGCATCACCACCGCCGAGATACACCGCTCCCGCCCCGACTGGTACCTGTGGACCGACGGAGTCCCGCCCGGACCGGACGCTCACCCCGGTGAGTCACCGGCCGAGGTGGGGGCACGTGCCGACCGGGTGCTCGCCCGCGTGGACGTGGCGCTGCTCGACGGCGACGTCGTCCTCGTGGCGCACGGCCACTTCCTGCGCGTCGTGACGGCCCGTCGGCTGGGGCTGGCCCCGGCGGACGGGCGGTTGTTCCAGCTGGCGACAGGCACGGTGAGCCGCCTTTCGACGGAGCACGGCCGACCGGTGATCGCGGAGTGGAACGCCAGGGCGTAGGGAACGAAGGGCTGCCCGTCCGGCCGCGGGCCGCCTTGAGTTGACAGGTTCGGCGGCCGGCGTCAGAGTCCCCGCTGATGGAGATCAACGATCTGACGCCGGCCGAACTGCGGGTGTGGCAGGCCTTTCCCCGGGGCGAGGCCGTGGAGTTCCGCGCGGCGCAGGACGAGAGCGCGGCCGACGACACCGACTGGGGACCCCAACGGACCGTCCGCGCCACGGTGTTGAGGGCTCTGCTCCTCGACGGCCCGGTGGAGAGCGGGGAGGTGGCCGCCCTCAAGGTGGAGGGCGCGCGGATCACCGGCGTTCTGGACCTGCGGTACGCGACGGTCGACAGCGTCGTACGCCTGAGTCACTGCCGCTTCGACGAGGTCCCGGACTTCTCCGGCGCCCAGCTGAAGTACCTCAATCTGACCGGGTCCCGGCTGCCGGGTCTTGCGTCCGCGCGGGTCCGGGTCGACGGCGGGCTGCGGCTGACGAGCTGCCGGTTCGACGGGCCGGTGCGGCTCGGTGGGGCGCAGGTGGCCGGGGCGTTGTATCTGGAGAGTGCCGAGGTCACGGCTCCGGAGGGCAATGAGCGACCGGTGCTCCAGCTCCACCAGGTGACCGTCGGGGAGGACCTGTGCGCGTCCCGGCTGCGCACGCGCGGGGAGGTCCGGCTCAACGGCGCCACGGTCAGCGGTTCGCTCCGGCTGGAGAACGCCGAGCTGAGTCATCCCGGCGGCTTCGTCCTCAACGCCGAGGCCCTCGACGTGGGCGCCAACGTCCTCGGCAGGCGGCTGAGCGCGCACGGCCGTATCGACCTGCGCGGCGCCCGCATACCCGGTCGGCTCGACCTGCTGTACAGCCGGTTGTCCAACCCCGGCGGCACCGCGATGCGGGCGAGCAGCTGTGTCATCGGCGAGGTGTGGCTGCGCAAGGGCCCGCCGGTCGAGGGCATGCTCAACCTGCGCCGCTCGCAGATAGAACACCTCAACCTGGAGCCGGAGATGCTCCCGGACCAGGTCCGCCTGCTCGACCTCACCTACACCTCCTTGACCCCGCACGTGCCGCCCGATCGCCGACTGCCCATGCTGGAGCGGGACGAGGACACGTTCGACCCGCACGGGTACGAGCAGTTGACGGCCGCCTACCGCCGCACCGGCGACGACCACGCGGCCCGCCTCGTCCAGCTCGCCAAGCAGCGCCACCACCGCACCACGCTGCCCTGGTACGGCCGACTGTGGGGCCATGTCCAGGACGCCACGGTCGGCTACGGTTTCCGGCCGATGCGCGCCCTGGGCTGGCTGCTGTCCCTGCTCGCCGTCGGCTCGGTCGCCTTCGCGGTGGACGCGCCCCCGCCTTTGAAGGCGGACGAGGCACCGCACTTCAACCCGTTCTTCTACACCCTCGACCTGCTGCTGCCGGTGATCTCCTTCGGGCAGGAACCGGCGTTCGCCCCGCAGGGCGGGCAGCAGTGGCTGTCGTACGTCCTCGTCCTCACCGGCTGGATCCTCGCCACGACGGTCATCGCCGGCGTGACCCGGACCGTCAACCGCCAGTAGGCCGGTTCACCGGCCGGGCCTGAGAACGTGCTGGGCGGCAAGCCGCACCGGCGCGTTCTGGGCGCCGTAGCCCCGGTAGCCGTCCCGCTGCACGAGCTCGAAGAAGACGCGGCCGACCGTCACCGTGTAGCAGTGCCGGAACTCGCCGTACGGGTCCCGGTCGTAGAGGATGCCCAGCTCGCGATACGTCTCCAGCTCGCCGTCCGCGAACTCGTACCGCGCTCCCAGGTCGTCGTAGTAGTTGGCGGGGATCGGCAGCAGACGTCCGCCCGCCTCCCGGTAGCGCCGGGCCGCGGCGACCACGTCGTCCGTGGCCAGCGCGATGTGCTGGGCGTGCACGGTGTCGTCGGTCGGTGCCGCGCCGACGCCCAGGGCGATACGGACGCTGCCGTCGGGGTTGGTGACGGCGCGGCTGCGCATCAGGCCGTACGGGTCGGCGACGTCGACGCTCTCCTGGGCGTGCAGGCCGAGGACGCTGCGGTGGAAGAGGGTCGCCTCGTCGTAGTGGTGCCAGGGCTGGGTGAGGGCGAGGTGGTCGATGCGGTGCACGCCCGGCGCCGCCGGCTCGTGCTCGACCTCCCCGAAGTCGGCGCGCCAGTTGGGCAGTTCGGGGAGGTCCGTGGCGCAGAAGAAGAGTTCCGTGCCGTCGGGCGCGGCGACCGCGTCCAGTGGGGCGTCCTCGGGGGCGCGGCGGCGGGGCAGGACGGGGGCGAGGAGGGCCTCGGCGCGGCGAGCGGCCCCGGCCGGGTCCGGTGACTCCAGGCCGATGGCGGCGAGTCCGGTGCCGTCGCGGCGGGCCGAGCCCCCGGTGTTCACCAGGACGCGGGCCTCGCCCTGCTCCCACAGGTCGACCGGTTTGCTGCGGTGCCGTGCGGTGCGGGCGAAGCCGAGGGCACCGAGTACGGCCGAGACGGGTTCGGCGTCGGGGGTGACCAGTTCGGCGAAGGCGACGCCGGTGGGGACGACGGGAGCGGGCGGGGCGGCCCGGCCGACCGTCTCCTGCAGGACCAGCAGGGAGCGGTGGGCGTCCACGGCCGTCGGGCCGGCCTCGGCCTGGCGGAACACGTCGTTGAAGACCTCCAGGGAGAGGGGGCCGTCGTATCCCGTGCTCAGAACGTGGCGCACCAGTCCGGCGACGTCGAAGCCGCCCTGCCCGGGGAAGCAGCGGTAGTGGCGGCTCCACTGCAGGACGTCCATCGCGAGCAGCGGGGCGTCGGCGAGCTGGAGGAAGAAGATCTTCTCGCCGGGAATCTCCTCGATTCCCTTGGGATCGCTGCCCCGGGAGAGGATGTGGAAGCTGTCCAGGCAGGTGCCGAGCGCCGGGTGGTCCGCGGCCTCGACGATGCGCCAGGCGTGGTCGTACGTGCTGACGTGCCGTCCCCAGGCGAGCGCCTCGTAGGCGACGCGGATGCCGAATTCCTGCGCCAGGTCGGCGAGCCGGCGCAGGTGGTACGCGGCGCGCGCGTCGTCGTCGACGGCGAGCGGGTGGACGCTGGAGCAGACGAGGACGGTGTCGGCGCCGAGCCGCCGCATCAGCTCGAACTTGTGCCGGGCGCGGCGCAGATTGCGGGTGAACTCGTCGGCGGGCACGGCCTCGATGTCCCGCATCGGCTGGTACAGGTCGATGGTGAGGCCGAGGTCGGCGCACCGGCCGCGGATCTCCTCGGGGGTGAGCGGGCTGGCCAGCAGGTCGTTCTCGAAGATCTCCACACCGTCGAAACCGGCCCGGGAGGCGGCCGTGAGCTTCTCGGTGAGGGATCCGCTGAGGGAGACGGTGGCGATGGACGTACGCATGCCGATACCTCTTCCTACCTGTCCTGTCCGTCCTACCTCGGGCTTCCCACGGGCCCCGCCAGCTCGGCGATGTCCGCCAGCATCCGCGCGCTGTCGGGTTCGCGCCCCGTGAACAGGCGGAACGCGTCCACGGCCTGGAAGACAGCCATCCCGCCTCCGTCCAGAGTGGCGCAGCCCACCGCGCGGGCCGTGCGCAGCAGTTCGGTCTCCAGCGGGCGATAGACCACCTCGGCGACCCACAACCCGGGGTGCAGCAGCTCCGCGGCGAAGGGCAGGCCGGGGTGCGCGGCCATGCCGGTGGGCGTCGCGTGCACGATGCCGTCGGCCGAGCTCAGCAGCCGGCCCAGCTGATCCGGCGTGGCCGCGGCAGCGCGGCCGGCGCCGAAGTGCCGGTTCAGCGCCCCGGCGAGGTCCGCGGCCCGGTCGGCCAGCGCGTCGACCACGGTGACCCGCTCGGCGCCGAGCGTCAGCATGGCGTGCGCGACGGCCGCGCCCGCACCTCCGGCGCCCAGCTGCACGACCTTCTCCAGCGGCACGTCGGGCAGCCCGCGCGCGAAGGAGGCGGCGAAGCCGGTGACGTCCGTGTTGTGGCCGACGGCCCGGCCGTCCTCGAAGACGACGGTGTTGACCGCGCCCAGCGCCTCGGCCTGCGGGGCGAGCGCGTCCAGGTGCCCGAGGACGAGCTGCTTGCACGGGTGCGTGATGTTGAGGCCGTCGAAGCCCAGGTCACGGGCGGCCCGCACCAGGTCGCCCACGGCCTCGGGCGCGGCGCCGAGCGCGTCGATGTCGATGAGCCGGTACAGATAGCGCAGACCCTGCCGGTCGGCCTCCCGCTCGTGCAGAGCCGGGCTGAGCGACGGGCCGATGCCGGAGCCGATCAGCCCGACGAGATACGAGTCCTTGGCGTCCTTGGCCACCGGGGGACCTCCTGAGCGGCTCACTAATGTACGAACTGGTGAGTTAGTCATAGCAGGAGGCGGGGACGCTTGGGAAGGCCTGGCCCCGCACGCGCGGTCAGGGGCCTTCTAGAATCACCGGCACGCGAGCAAGCCACCGGGGGCACGCTCGCACCTCGCCGAAGGAACCCGATGACCAGCGTCGACGAACCGGCACGACCGAACGGGCGGATCCGTGACGCCGCCCGCACCCAGGCCGAGATCCTCGACGTCGCGACGCAGGAGTTCGCCCGGGTCGGCTTCGCCGGCGCCCGGGTCGACGACATCGCCGCCCGCACCCGCACCACGAAGCGGATGATCTACTACTACTTCGGCGGCAAGGAGCAGCTGTTCACGGCCGTGCTGGAGCGGGCGTACGGGGTGATCCGGGAGGCCGAGCAGCAGCTCGACGTCGAGCACCTGGACCCGGTGGCGGCCATCCGCCGCCTGGCCGAGCTGACCTTCGACCACCACGAGCAGCACCCCGACTTCATCCGCCTGGTCTCCATCGAGAACATCCACGGGGCCGAACACATCGCCGCCTCCGAGAAGCTCGGCAAGATCGGCTCACCGGCCCTCGACGTGATCGGCCGGATCCTGGAGTCGGGGCAGAGGTCCGGCCTGTTCACGGCCGACGTCGACGCCGTCGACCTGCACGCGATGATCAGCTCCTTCTGCTTCTTCCGGGTCTCCAACCGGCACACCTTCGGCGCCCTGTTCGGCCGCGACCTGGTGGATCCGGCCCAGCGCGAGCACTACCGCGCGATGCTCGGCGACATGGTGATCGCCTACCTGACCGCGGAGCGCGCGGCGGACTGAGGTCGTCCGGCACAACCCCTTGACACCCGGGAAACGGGAGCGCAACATCCGTAGCCATCCGCTACTAACTATCCAGTGGGTTAATTAGCCGGGTAGCACCCGGCTCAGCCGACCCGTCACCCCAGGGATCCGGCGCCTCTTCTCTCCGCTCACTCCCCCCTATGGTGGAGATCCCTCGAAGGAGCACCCCTGTGTCAGTCCCCGACACCCCCGTCGGCCAGCCGAAGAAAGCGGCCATGGCTGCCTGGATCGGCAGCGCCCTGGAGTACTACGACTTCTTCATCTACGGCAGCGCCGCCGCGCTGATCTTCCCCGAGGTCTTCTTCGACGAGTCCGACCCGGCGACCGCCACCCTGCTGTCGCTGGCGACGTTCGGTGTGGCGTATGCCGCCCGGCCGGTCGGCGCGCTGTTCCTCGGGCACTTCGGCGACCGCATGGGCCGTAAGAAGATCATGGTCTTCACACTGATCCTGATGGGCGTGTCGACGTTCCTCATCGGCTGTCTGCCCACCCGCGACCAGGTCGGCACCCTGGCGCCCGTCCTGCTGGTGCTGTGCCGGGTGCTGCAGGGCATCTCGGCCGCCGGTGAGCAGGCCAGCGCCAACTCGATGACCCTGGAACACGCGCCACCGCACCGGCGCGGCTTCTTCACCAGCTTCACGCTGAGCGGCACCCAGGGCGGACAGCTGCTGGCCACCCTGGTCTTCATCCCGGTCGCCGCGCTGCCGGAGGAGCAGCTGCTGTCGTGGGGCTGGCGGGTGCCGTTCTGGATGAGCATCGCGGTCGCCGTCGTCGGCTACGTCATCCGCCGCAAGCTGGACGAGACGCCGGCCTTCGCGCAGCAGGCCGCGACCGAGGGCGTCGCGAAGATGCCGCTCGCGGTGCTGATGCGGGAGCACTGGGCGGATGTGCTGCGGGTGATCGGCGGTGCGCTGGTCGCCTCCGTCAGCACGATCTTCACGGTGTGGGCGCTGTCGTACGCCACGAGCGACTCGGTCGGGATGAGCAAGTCCTCCATGCTGTGGGTGGGCGCTCTCGCCAACCTGGTCGCGCTCGCCGCGATCCCGCTGTGGGCCACCCTCTCGGACCGCATCGGCCGCCGCCCGGTGTTCCTGGTCGGCGCGGCCGGCAGCGCGGTGATGATGTTCCTCTACCTGTGGTCGATCTCCACCGGCTCCTACCCGCTGACCCTGCTGCTGGGCATCGTCACCTTCGGTGTGGTCTACAGCGCCGCGAACGGCGTGTGGCCCTCCTTCTACGGCGAGATGTTCTCCACCCGGGTCCGCCTGTCCGGGATGGCCATCGGCACCCAGATCGGCTTCGCGGTCGCCGGTTTCGCGGTCACCTTCGCCGCGCAGATCGCCGGCCCGAACGGCGACGACTGGACCGCGGTGGCCCTGTTCACGGCCGCCCTGTGCGTGCCCCCGGTCGTGGCCGCCCTCTCGGCCCGCGAAACCGCCAAGATCCCGACGGAGCAGCTCGGCGAGCGTACGGCCCGGGAGGCCGTGCAGCCGGAGAAGGTCACGGCCTGACCCCGCGCCGCTCCCGCGCCAACCCCGAGTCCCCGGACGCCGCGAAGGCTCCGGGGACTCGGGCATCACCCCGACACGAGCAGCTCCGTCCAGGCCTGGGCGACCCGCTCCAGGGAGAAGCCCTCCCGGACCTGCGTGCGGGCCAGCTCCCCGGCGGACCGCCAGCCGTCCTCCCCGAGCGCGGCGATCGCCTCCGCCATGGCCTCGGGGCTGTCGTGGATCCACCGCCGGTCGTAGATCTCGTCCGCCCCGGGCCATGGCAGCAGTGAGGGTACGGCGCCGGAGGCCATCCCCTCGGCGGGCGCGAGGTGGAAGCTCTCGTCGTCGCTGGTGGACAGCACGTGCCCGACCCGCCGCAGCCAGCCCGCCACGTCCGGCCCGAAGGTGTCGAAGACGACGGCGCCTTCCAGGAGCGGCGAGGTCTGCATACGGCGCAGCACGGCGTCGTAGTGCTCACGTTCCTCGGGCTTGTTCCAGATCCACCAGTACTCCCAGGGCGGCTTCGACTTGACCGACAGATGCCAGCGCCGGTCCCGGGCGCGCAGCGCCTCCAGCACGTCGAGGCCGAGATCGAGGCGTTTGCGGCTGGGTGCGATGCCGATCATGCCGAGGCGGTGGTGGGCGCCCGGTGCCTTCGGGCGGTCGAGCTGGTGGGTGTCCACCCAGTTGGGGACGACCACGACCTTGGACTGCGGCCAGCCGGTGTGCTCTCGGGTGCGGCGGGCGTAGTACGGGCTGACGCACACCACCCGGTCGACGGCGTCGATGTCGACCTGGCGGGGCCAGGGGGCGTCCAGTTCGAAGCGGTGCAGCCGTACGACGAGCCGGCTGCCGCGCCGCTTGTGGCGGCTGTACCAGACGGCGGCCGGACCGCACCACTCGACGACCACCACGTCCGCCCAGTCGGCGAGTTCACGGCTCGCGTCCGGGTCGTGGCGGGCCAGCGCCGGCCAGGCGTCGACCCGTACCTCCAGACCGGGCAGCGAGCGGAAGTGGTCGAGGAGCCGGGTGAGGAACTTCAGGTCGTGCCCGGCGACTCCCACACGCAGGGGTCGGTTGCGGGTCGTCACCCCGGTGGGTGCGGCGGGGAAGGCGCGATCGAGGTGGGCGCGCCAGCGGGTGGCCGCCTGGTCCAGGGTGTGGTGCCGGGCGGCCTCGCGGCAGCGGTCGGCCGCGAGGCGCCGGGCCTGCGGCTCGCGCACCGCCCTCGCCACGGCAACGGCTGCGTCGTCGAGTCCGGCGCGTCCGGGCACGAACAGCGGGTAGTCGACGCCGAGCAACGCCTCGTGCGCCGGTGTGCGGTTGAGTACCACGGGCAGGCCCAGGGCCCCGAACTCCAGGACCTTGGTGGACAGTTCGAGGCTGGAGTCCAGCACCGGGTCGCGCCAGCCGAGGCCCACGTCGCAGTCCGCGGCGATGCGCATGGCCTCCTCGCGCGGCTGTCCGCCGTGGTGGTGGACGCCGGGAGTACCGGCCAGCGCCCGCGCCATGTCGGCCTGGAAGGAGGGGTGGGACGCGTCGTCGTGGATCTTGTCGCCGACGGTGTGCAGTTCGGCGGGGACGCCCCGCTCGGCGAGCAGCTCCGGCAGCCGGGTCATGGGCAGGGTGTTCCAGCGGGGTGCGAACTTGCCGGTGTAGACGAGGCGCAGTGGATCGTGCGGCCCGTCCCGGTCCGGCAACGGGAAGCCCGGCTCGGGCACGGCGGGCGGGCTGAGCACGCACTTGCCGCAGGCCTCGGGCACCCAGGTCTCCAGGAAGCAGCGCAACTCCTCGGTCTGGCACAGGAGTCGGTGCGCGGCCTCGGCGATACGGACGAGTTCCAGGCGGGCCGCCTCGGTCATCTCGGCCGCGGACTGCGGGATGTCGGTGAGGTAGGCCCAGATCCGCCCGTCGAACCAGCCGCCGGTCACGATCCGCGAGACCAGCCGCCGGCCCCGCAGCACCAGCAGGTCGCAGGGCTCGTCCTCGTCGAGCCGGGTGAGCACCTGTGCGGCCTGCACCGGTGACATGGGCCGGTCGGCCAGGCCCGGCAGCAGCCGCTCCTCGTGCGGGCACACCAGCGCGACCCCGGACAGCTCGGCCAGCGGGTCGGTCAACCGGCCGGTGCGGATGGGTGACTTGAGGACCAGCCGGGTCTCGCAACCCGCCCGGGACAGGGCCTGCACCGTCGACTGCGCCCACACGGCGGAGCCGTCGATGAGGTTGAGGTCCACATCGCCGTAGACGAGCGCCCGCAGCGTCCGGCTCATGACGGCTCCTTCCCGCGTACGGCGAACAGACGGTGCCCCCGACCGGCCCAACTGCCGGGATCCGTACCGGACAGGTGCAGTGACCGGCGCACCAGCAGCGGCCGCAGCGACGGTACGAAGACGTAGTCGTCGGCGGCCGGCGTGTGGCCCACCGCGTCGGCGCCGGAGTACTCCTGGGCGCACATCAGATCGAGCAGCAGGGTGTCCGGCCGGTCCTCGGCGAGATCGGACCAGTCGGCGATCCAGGGTGCGAGGGGCTGCCCCCGGCGTACGGCCACACCGGCGGCGGCGAGTTCGTCGAGTCCCGCCGGATCGGGTACGACGACCTCGACCGGGCGGTGCTGCTGGCCGAGCACCTGACCGACCAGCCGGGCGACGTCGGTACGGTCCCGGGGCGCGGCCAGCACGGCGACGCGCCGCTCGTCCAGCGGATCCGGGCCCCCGACCACCCTCGCCAGCTGCGAGAGCCGCACCCGTGTGCTGTCCGCTCGGAACACCTCGCGCAGCCGCTCCCGGCCCTCCGCGACCGGCAGCCTGCCGAGCCGTACGCCGGTGTCCGCGTCGACGACGGCGTCCCAGGCCAGCCGGGCGAGCCCGGGCGCGGCGGACGGCGGGCCGTCCCGCCACAGCACGGCCGAACGACCCAACGCCCTCGCCGCGGCGAGCAGTTCGGCGAGGGTGCGGTCCAGGTCGGGGGCGAGTCCGGTGCCGGTGAGCGACCAGGGCCCGTCGCCCGCGCAGGCACTGAGCTGCACGACGAGCACGTCCGGGTCGGTGCGCTGCACCAGCAGCCGCCCGTCGTGCGGCAGCAGCCGGTTCACGACCACGTCCGACGCGAAGTCCTCGGCGGTGGCGGGGGTGAGCACACCGGCGACGACGAGACGGTCGCGGGGTGCCACGGTCAGGGCGCGGTGCGCGAGGTGGAAACGGTCGTCCACGGGTGGGTCCGGCTCTGCCCGGTCCTTCGGCGGGTTCTCGGGCACGGGTCCGGCAGCGCGCCGCCGCCCGCGCCACAGGCCGTACAGCTCCCCCGGCAGCCGGGCCGCGCCCCGCTTCGGCGACCGCGCGGCCGTCACCAGCGCCTTGCCCACCCGCAGCGAGGTCGAGCCCTCCAGCATGGCCACACGCGCCTGCAGCACCTCGACCCGGTCCCGGGCGGCCCGCAGCGAGGCGGCGAGCTGATCCTTCTCCCGTACGGTGGCGGCGAGCCGCTCGGCGAGCCCGTCCTGCCCGGCGGTCTCACGGGTGCGTTCCGCCTCCTCGACGGTCCGTTCCAGATCGAGCACCCGGGCGCGCAGGGACCGGGAGGCCAGGTCGGCGAAGACGTACTCGTCGGCGAGGCGCAGCGCCGTGGCGTGGCCGTCGGCGGGGACCGGCCGGCCGAAGAAGTCGTGCTGCGGCAGAAGTTCGTCGGTGCGCGCGACGACCGCGCCCGCGTGCAGATGGACGTAGTCGAGGGGGGCCGCGCGCAGAACCTGACAGCGGTGGGCCACGAGATGGTCGAGAAGCCGGTGGTAAGGCAGCTCGGACACGCGGTGACCGAGCACGATCAGCCCGCGCGCACCGGGCCGCATACGTGCCAGTACGGCGCGGCAGGCGTCCTCGCTTCCGTGCAGCTCGGCGTCGGGACCGTACGAGAGGAGGACCAACTCGCCTCCGTTCACGGCCCGTTCGTCGTCGGAGCGCAGGGCGACGCCCGGCGGCAGGTGCAGGTACGGCTCCAGGCTCAGGCCGCCGCGGGTCGCGTCCACCACGGTCGTGACGCCGTCGAGGTGCGGATGGAGCAGGTCGGTCAGGCGCATCAGCGGGTCCTCGTGAAGACGTGGAAGCCGACCCGGTTCTCCCGGAAGCCGTACGGCCTGGAGAGGGTGTGCCGCAGGCCGAGCGGCTCGAGTTCGGCGCGGTAGGCGGCGATCGGGCGGTGCACGATGCGGGCGCCGCGGGTCGTGCGCTCGGCGGTGTCCTCGTCGAAGTCGGTAGCGAGGTCGGTGACGATCAGGCGGCCGGTTACGCGGATGAGGGAGGCCATGTTGCGCAGACCGGCCGCCCACGCATGGTCGTCCGGTACATGGAACAGGACGTCCACGCAGACCACGATGTCGTACGGCCACGGGCTGCGCCACTCGTCGAGCGCGGCGACGGCGTAACGCGGGCCGCCCGCCTCGGCCCGGGCGTGGTCCACGGCGGGCGGACTGACGTCGAAGGCGTCGACCCGATGGCCGCAACGGGCCAGGGCGCGCGCGAAGTACCCCTTGCCGCAGCCGGCGTCGAGCACGAACAGCGGGGCGGCGGGGCTGGACAGGTCACCGATGAGGGAGAGCAGCGTGCCGAGCCGCTGGGCGTAGAAGATCTCGTTGCCCGGACGGTCGAGCCCGGCGTGCCCACCGGAGGCGAGTTCGTCGGGGTCGCTGTGCCGGGCGTCCCAGTACGTCCGCGTGCCGTCATCGGCCATGGCGTCCCGGTACGTCCGCATGGCCTCAGCCATGGCGTTCCAGCCACGCGGTGATGACACGGGCGATCCGGCCGCCCGCCCGGCCGTCCCACAGAGGCGGCCCCTCCGCGGACGCCACTCCCCCACCGTCCAGGAGCTTGCGCAGCGCCGGCACCAACTCGCCGTGCGTGACAAGCCGGTTGGTGCCGTGGGTCACCGTGACCGGGCGTTCGGTCGTGGTCCGCAGGGTCAGGCAAGGGACGCCCAGAACGGTCGTCTCCTCCTGTACGCCACCCGAGTCGGTGATCACCGCGGCGGCTCCGCGTACGAGGCTCATGAACTCGACGTAGCCGAGCGGGTCGAGGAGGTGCACGCCCGGTGCGTCCGCGAGGCCCGCCGCGCTCAGCGCCGCCCGGCCACGTGGGTGCAGGGGTACGGCCAGGTCGAGATGGCGGGTGGCCTCGGCCAGGACGCGGGCTGCGGCCGCGGCGGCCTCCGGTTCGTCGACGTTGGCGGGGCGGTGCAGCGTGACGACGCCGTAGCGCTCGGGCAGTCGGTGGGCGGCGCGGACGGCCACGGGGTCGAAGTGCTCCAGATGGGTGAGCAGGGTGTCGATCATCGGGTTGCCGACGAAGTGCACCCGCTCGGCGGCGATCCCCTCGCGGGCGAGGTGGCCGACGGCCTCGGGGCTCGTGACGAACAACAGCTCCGCCAGCTGGTCGACCAGACGCCGGTTGGCCTCCTCCGGCATCGACATGTCGAAGCTGCGCAGCCCGGCCTCGACGTGCGCCACCGGGACGCCCGCCCTGGCGGCCACGAGCGCGGCCGCCAGCGTCGAGTTCACGTCGCCGTACACGGTGACCAGCGCGGGTGCGCGGGCGGTCAGTTCCGCCTCCAGGGCCACCAGCAGGTCGGCGATCTGCCGGGCGTGGGTGCCGGAGCCGACGCCGAGGTCGGTGTCGGGTTCGGGCAGGCCGAGCTGCCGGAAGAAGACGTCCGACATCCGCTCGTCGTAGTGCTGCCCGGTGTGGACGAGCACCTGGTCGCAGCCCGCCGCACCGAGAGCGGCGACGACCGGCGCGGCCTTGACGAAGTTGGGCCGGGTACCGACCACATGGAGTACACAGCCGTTCATCCAGCCCTCTTCCTTTTGATGTGATGGCTCGGTCGCCTACGGGCGCTTTCAGCCGGTGTCGAGAGCCCGATCGTGCTCAGCGCTTCGCGCCTCCGCGCGTTCGGTCTCTCGACACCGGCGCGCCCTTCGGCTCCCTCGCGGCCGTTGTCGTCGGGACAGTGGCTGTTGGTGGGCCGTGGCCGTCCGCCGGGAATACCTTGGGCTATATGTCACGAAATGTTCCCCGCGCCCTCAGTTTGGCTGCCTCGGTGGCTGTTGGCGAGCTGCGCCAGGACCCCGTGCGGGCGGCGCTGCTCGCCGTACGCCTCGTGCCGGGGCGTGGCCGGCGTGGGTGGGGGCCGCTCGAACGGCGGCTCGCCGCGCGTGCCCGCGCCGCGGGGCCGGTCGCGGTGCCGTCCCTCGCGCGGGTGCCCGCTCCCCCCGGCCGGCGGTTTCGGCCCGTACCGGGCCGGGTGCTCCATCTGGTCACCAACGGGCTGCCGTTCCGGCACGCCGGCTACACCGTGCGCACGCAGAAGCTCGCGGAGGCCCAGTCGGCGGCCGGGCTGGACCCGCATGTCGTGACACGGATCGGTTTCCCCGTGACGCAGGGGGTGCTGGACGCCCGCCCGTCGCAGCGCGTGGGCGGGGTGCCACAGCACCGGCTGCTTCCGCTCCGGCTGCCGTACGGGCAGGCGGCTGCGCTGGCGCGGAACGCCGAACTGGCCGCCCGGCTGGTGGAGCGGCTGCGGCCCGCCGTGCTGCACGCCGCCTCCGACCACGGCAACGGGCGCGTGGCGCTCGCCCTGCGGGAGACCTTCGCGCTGCCGGTGGTCTACGAGGTGCGGGGCTTCCTGGAGGAGACGTGGCTGACGCAGGCGCCGGGCCGCAGCCGGGACGACGAGACGTATCGGGCCCGGCGCGCCCTGGAGACGTTCTGCATGCGCGAGGCCGATCTGGTGCTGACGCTGGGTGAGGCGATGAAGGCCGAGATCGTGGGCCGTGGAGTGCCCGAGGAGCGGGTCCTGATCGCGCCCAACGCCGTAGACGACGACTTCCTCGCCCCGCTGCCGGACGGGGCGCCCGTGCGGGCCCGGCTCGGTATCGCGCCGGACGAGTTCGTCGTGGGCACGGTCGGCAGTCTCACCCCGCACGAGGGCATCGGCACATTGCTCCATGCGGGTGAAGAGCTGATCCGGCGCGGCGTCCCGCTGCGGCTGCTGATCGTCGGGGACGGTCCCGAGCGCGCCGGGCTGGAGCGGCTGGCCGCCCGGCTGGGCCTGGACGACGGGGTCGCCCTGTTCACCGGCCGAGTTCCGCACGCCCAAGTCCGCGATTTCCACGCCGTGTTGGACGTGTTCGCCGTGCCCCGCACCGACGAGCGCGTCTGCCATCTGGTGACCCCGCTCAAGCCGGTCGAGGCGATGGCGAGCGGTGTTCCCGTGGCCGCCAGCGACGTCACCGCACTGAGAGAACTGGTGGAACACGAGGTGAACGGAAGGCTGATCAAACCTGAATCACCACATTCCTGGGCTGATGAGCTGGAAATACTCCTTTACAGTCGAAATCGGCGTTCTGAGTGGGGAGCAGCCGCCCGCGCGATGGTCGCGCGTGACCGCACCTGGAAGCGGGTCGCCGCCACAACCCGTGACGCGTACCGCGCCCTTGGATGCCTTGATGCGGGGTGAATCCCTATGCAGGTGGACCAGACCGGACCGCTCGGGGAAGACGGTGAACCGCTCGGGGAGGAGAGCGAACCGCTCGGGGAAGCAGAACGGCCCGATCACGTCGATCTGGCGGTGATCGGGCTCGGCTACGTCGGACTGCCGCTCGCGCGTGAGGCGGCCTCGGTGGGCCTGAGGGTCGTCGGCTTCGACCGCGATCCCCGGGTCGTGGAGGCGCTCAACACCGGGCACTCCCATGTCGACGACGTCTCGGACGAGGACGTCCTGCGGATGCGAGCGGGCGGCTTCGGCGCGTCCACGGACCCCGCCTGTCTGGCCCGTGCGCAGACCGTCGTCATCTGTGTGCCGACCCCGCTCGGCAAGGACGGCGGGCCCGACCTCGGCGCGGTCGTCTCTGCCACGCGGACGGTGGCGGACCGGCTGCGGCCCGGACAGCTCGTGGTGCTGGAGTCGACCACCTACCCGGGGACCACCGAGGAGGTCGTACGGCCGCTCCTGGAGGAGTCGGGACTGCGGGCGGGCGTCGACTTCGCGCTGGCCTTCTCACCCGAGCGCATCGACCCCGGCAACACCGCGCACGGGCTGCGCACCACGCCGAAGGTGGTCGGCGGCTGCACGCCGTCCTGCGCGGCACGCGCCGTCGCCTTCTACGGCAAGCTCGTCGACACCGTCGTCCAGGCGAAGGGCACCCGCGAGGCCGAGATGGCCAAGCTGCTGGAGAACACCTACCGGCACGTCAACATCGCCCTGGTCAACGAACTGGCCGTCATCAGCCACGAGTTGCACGTCGACCTGTGGGACGCGATCCGCTGCGCCGGCACGAAGCCCTTCGGCTTCCAGGCGTTCCGGCCCAGTCCCGGCGTGGGCGGACACTGCATCCCCATCGACCCCAACTACCTTTCGTACAAGGTGCGTTCGTCGCTCGGCTACGAGTTCCGGTTCGTCGAACTCGCGCAGGAGATCAACCGGCGGATGCCGGAGTACGTCGTACGCCGCGCCCAGGACCTCCTCAACACCGCAGGGCGGCCGCTGCACGGCTCCCGGGTACTGCTGCTCGGGGTCACCTACAAGCCGGACGTGGCCGACCAGCGGGAGTCGCCGGCGGTGCCGGTGGCGCGGCTGCTGCGGGAGCGGCAGGCCGAGGTCTCCTTCCACGACCCGAACGTGCGGCTGTGGTCCGTGGACGGGGTGAGCGTTCCACGCGTCGACGACGTCATGGCGGCGGTGCGCGAGCACGACCTGACGATCCTGCTCCAGGACCACTCGGCCTACGACCTGCCGGCCCTCGGCGACGCGGCCCGGCTGCTGTTCGACACCCGGGGGCGGATCTTCCGGCCCGGGGTCGAGGTGCTGTGACCGGCCTGGAGCCCGGGCCACTGCGAGAGGTGCGCTGATGCGGATACTCGTCGTCACCGTCGTCCATCACCCCGAGGACGCGCGGATCCTGCACCGGGAGATCGCCGCCCTGCGGCAGCGCGGCCACCGGATCGTGTACGCCGCGCCGTTCGCGGCCCGCGAGGTGACACCGCGGCCGTACGTCGAGGGCGTTGACCTGCCCCGGGCCGCCGGCCGGGACCGCCGGGCGGCGTTGCGCGCGGCCCGCGTGCTGCTGGCCGAGCGCGGACCGACCGTGGACGTGGTGCTGCTGCACGACCCCGAACTGCTGCTGGCCCTGCCCGGCACGCTGCGCGGCTGGCGGCGCGCGGGACGCGCTCCCGTCACCGTGTGGGACGTGCACGAGGACACGGCGGCGGCGCTGGTGATGAAGCGCTGGGTGCCGAGGCCGCTGCGGCCGCCGCTGCGGCTGGCCGTGCGGGCGGCGGAACGGCTGGCGGAGCGGCACCTGCGGCTGCTGCTCGCCGAGGACGCCTACCAGCACCGCTTCCGCCGCCCGCACCCCGTCGTGGCGAACCTCGCGACGGTGCCGCCCGAGCCGCCCGAGCCGCCGGGCGAGGACCGGGTCGTCTATCTCGGGCATCTGTCGCGGGAGCGGGGCGCGCTGGACCTCGTGGAGACGGCCCGGCTGCTGGCGCCGGACGTCCACGTCGAGGTCATCGGCGCGGCGGACCCCGACGTGCGGGGCGCGCTCACCGAGGCCGACCGGGACGGCGTGCTGCGCTGGCACGGGTACCTGCCCAACGACCGCGCCCTCGGCCTGCTCTCCGGAGCCCTGGCCGGCCTCTCCCTCCTGCACGACCAGCCCAACTACCGCCATTCACGGCCCACCAAGGCCGTGGAGTACATGGCCCACGGCGTCCCCGTCATCACCACACCCAATCCGCTCGCGGCCGAGCTGGTGGAGCGCTACGGCTGCGGCCTCGTCGTCCCGTACGAGGATCCGGCCACGGCGGCAGAGGCCGTACGGCGGCTGCGCGCCGACCCGGAGATGCGTCTCCGCGCGGCCACGCGGGCCTGGGTGGCGGCGCTCTCCGACCTCAACTGGGCCGACCGGGCGACCGAGTTCGCGATGTGCCTGGAGGCCTGGGCGAAGGAGGCGGCCGCGGAACCGACGCCCGCTGCCCCTGTCATCGCCCGATGACACCGAGGATCACCCCCGGTCGGCCACCTTCGGAATCCCGTACGCCCGTTCCACTTTCAACCGCAGCACCAGCCGCCCGTCCCGGACCATCGCGGCCCGGAAGTCCTCCCAGTCGGGGTGCTCGCCCAGGACGTCCCGGTAGAGCCTGACGAGTTCCTCGACCGTGGCGTCGTACGGGTCCTTCGCGACCGGCGAGAGCTCCGCCGTGCCCTCGGCGACGACGTACGCCCACCGGTCGGGGGACGTGACGTGGTACGACGCCCTGGAGTCCCGGCGCAGGTTGCGCGTCTTGGCGCGGTCGTCCGTGATCGAGACGCGGATGATCCGCTCGTCGGGGTAGTAGGCGTGGCTGACGTTCGACAACTGCGGCCGACCGTCGCGCTTGAGGGTGACCAGCACCCCGCCGTGGCCCTCGGAGAGCAGTGTGAGCAGTGCGTTCTGGGTGGCGTCCTCAGTCATGCCTGGATCAACCCTGCCGGGCCGTCCGCACATTCCCCGCGTTCCCAGCATTCCCACCTCTCGTAGACACTGTCTACGAGACGGTGGTAGACAGTGTCTATGCAGGAATCCGATCCCGATACGGGACTGCGGGCCCGGCTGGTCGACGTCGGCGTGGATCTCGTCACCCGGGAAGGCGCCCAGGCGCTCACCCTGCGGGAGATCGCCCGCCGGGCCGGTGTCTCGCACGGCGCCCCGCGCCGCTACTTCCCCACCCACCTGGAGCTGCTCTCCGCCATCGCACGCCGCGGCTTCGACGAGCTGGCGCGACGGGCGACGGCGGCGGCTGCTGTCGGTGACGGTACGGCGGGCCCTCGTGCGGAGCTGGCCGCGCTGGGGCACGTCTACCTGGAGTTCGCGCTGGGCAACCGCGGCATGTACGAGCTGATGTTCCGTCACGATCTGCTGGCGAGCGGCCACTTGGGGCTGCGGGAGACCAGCCTCCCCCTCTTCGGCCGCCTGGTGGAGCTGGTCGGCCGGGTACGGCCCGATGCCGACGCGCGGCTCGTGGCGGGCGCGCTGTGGGCCAACCTGCACGGCATCGCCCAGCTGTGGGGCTGGGGCAGCCTCCAACTCGCCACGGACACCGATGACTTCGCGCCCCTGCTGCGCTCGGCCCTGGACGCACACCTCGGGCCGGTGGGCGAATGAACCCGCGCCTCACCCTCGCGGGCAGCGTCGCCGGCGCCGTGATCGTCGCGCTCGACGGCACCGTCCTGACCCTCGCCCAGCCCGCCCTGCAGCGCGACCTGGACGCCTCCTTCGCTCAGGTCCAGTGGACCAGCACCGGGTATCTCATCGCGGTGGCAAGCCTGTTGGTCTTCGCCGGACGGCTCGGCGACCGGTACGGTCACCATCGCGTCTTCGGCATCGGCATGCTCGGCTTCGGGGCGGCGTCGGCCGGTATCGCCCTGGCTCCGGGTATCGGCTGGGTCGTCGCGCTGCGGGTCGTGCAGGGCGTGTTCGGGGCGCTGGCGCAGCCCGCCACGCTCGGCATGCTGCGGGCCGCGTTCCCGCCCGACCGGCTGCGGGCGCCGATCGCCGTACGGACCGCCGCGATCGGGGTGGCGGCGGCCGTCGGGCCGGTTCTGGGCGGCGCACTGGTGGCCGGGCCGGGCTGGCGGGCCGTGTTCCTGCTGAATGTCGTACCCGCCGTCGTCTTCGGCGGGCTCGCCCTCGCCGTACGCCCCGCGCGCAGCGCCTCCCCCGCCCGGCTCGACCTGCCCGGCGCCCTCCTGCTCGCGGTGACCCTGGCCTGCCTGGTGCACGCCCTCGTCGCGCTGCCGGGGTGGCCCTGGACCGCCGCGACCGCCACGGTCACCGGCGCCGCCTTCGTCCGGCACGAGCGGCGTACCGCGAGCCCGCTCCTGCCGCCCGACGTGATCGGCTCGGCGGCGGTCGGCTCGGCGCTCGGCGTGCTGGTGGCCGCGTCGGCGGCGCTGTCCGGCGCGCTGTTCGCCGGCACGTTCCTCTTGCAGGGCACGCTCGGCCTGGACCCGTTGCACAGCGCCCTGGTCAGCCTGCCGCTGGCCCTGCTGATGGTGCTCGCGGCGCCCTCGTGCGCGGTGCTGCTGCGCCGGGCCGGGGCCCGCCGTACGACGGTGGCGGCGATGACGGTCCTCGCACTCGGGATCCTCGCCCTCTCCCGCGCGTCGGCCACGCCCGCCCTGTGCACCGCGTTCGCCCTGGTGGGAGCCGGGTTCGGCAGCGTGATGGTGGCGGCGACCCACGTCGTCGTACGCGAGGCCGCCGTCGAATCAGCCGGGGTGGCGGGCGGGCTGCAGCAGACCGCGATGAACCTCGGGCCGGTGCTGGGCGTGGCCGCCGCGACCGCCCTCATGGGGTCGGGCGGTGGCCCTGAGCTGCCACTGAGCGTCCTCGCCGCCCTCGCCTTGGCCGGTGCGGTGCCGGGCCGGAAGCTGCCCGGACGCTCCGGAACGGCATCCGACGATCATGACCAATCGAGGGACCGTACACCTGTTCCTGCGCGACGATGAGATCCGAGGCCGGTCCGGCGGGGTATGCCGGAGCGCACCTCGTCGTACGCATTCGGAGGAGTAGCCATGGCACTGCTGACACAAGAGGTCGACCCGGGCGAGGCCGGACTGGACGGGAAGGCGCTGGACCGCCTCGACCAGCACTTCGCCCACTACGTCGACGAGGGACGTCTGCCCGGCTACCTGGTGTCCGTCGCCCGCGGCGGACGCGTCGCCCACCTCACCACGCACGGCCACCGGGACCTGGCGGCCGGGCTGCCCGTCGAGGCCGACACGCTGTGGCGGATCTACTCCATGACCAAGCCGGTCACGTCGGTTGCCGCGCTGCTGCTGGTGGAGGAGGGCAAGCTGTCGCTCGACGACCCGCTCGAACGCCATCTGCCCGCCTTCGCCGAGCCCCGGGTGTACGTCGGCGGATCCGGCGCCGACACCGTGACCCGCCCGGCGGACGGGCCGATACGCATCCGGCACCTGATGACCCACACCGCCGGGCTGACCTTCGCCTTCTACCACACGCATCCCGTCGACGCCCTCTACCGCGACGCCAACCTGGACTCGGCGGTGCTGCCCGGCTCCGACCTGGCCGGGACGGTCGACGTGTACGCGCGCCTGCCGCTGCAGTTCGAGCCGGGCACGCAGTGGAACTACTCGGTGGCCACCAACGTCCTGGGCCGCGTCATCGAGGTCGTGTCCGGCCGGCCGCTCGACGAGTTCTTCGCCGAGCGGATCTTCGGGCCCCTCGGGATGACCGACGCCGGGTTCTGCGTGAGCGACCAACAGGCGGGCAGGCTCTCCGAGTTGTACGGCGAGACCGAGGACGGCGGCATCGAGCCGATCCCCGGGCTCCCGCTGCACGGCCGCCCCCGCTTCCTGTCCGGCAGCGGCGGCATGGCGGCCTCCGCGCACGACATGCACCGCTTCATGGAGCTGCTGCGCCGCCGCGGCGAACTCGACGGCACCCGTCTGCTGTCCCCCGAGACGGTGGACCTGATGACGTCCAACCACCTTCCGGGCGGCGCCGACCTGCGTGCCTTCGGCAGCCGGCCCGCGCACGACGAGCCCGGCAACGACGGCATGGGTTTCGGTCTCGGCGTCTCCGTGGTGATCGACCCGACACGGACGAAGGCCCCGACCGTCCTCGGCGCCTACGGCTGGAGCGGGGTGGCGACCACCACGTTCTGGGTCGACCCGCGCCACGACCTGACGGTGCAGTTCATGACGCAGGTACGGCCCCGGACCTCGCACACGATGTTCCAAGACCTCAAACGGCTCGTGAACGAGGCCGTCAAGGACGACTGAGCCCCTACTGGCCCACGCACCTTCCTAGTTGTCCACGCGCAGCGTGAACTCCACGCCCTCCAGGGCGAGTTCACGCAGCCACTCCTCCGAGCGGGCCGCCGTCCCGGCGGCGCG
Source organism: Streptomyces sp. NPDC093591 (assembly GCF_044764885.1). Classification (NCBI taxonomy): domain Bacteria; kingdom Bacillati; phylum Actinomycetota; class Actinomycetes; order Kitasatosporales; family Streptomycetaceae; genus Streptomyces; species Streptomyces sp. NPDC093591. The sequence goes on along the minus strand of NZ_JBIWIY010000024.1, from coordinate 10,718 downwards.
GTTCAGGCCCGCCGGCAGGGAGCCGTCCAGGATGTGGCGGACGCCGAGGGCGAGGGGCCGGGAGACACAGCGGGCCATCGCGCTCTCCTGCGCGTCCCCCACCAGGTCGAGGAGGTAACTGCCGGACCACGTCCGCCCGTCCCCGCCCCGCACGTCCAGCGAGACGGCGAGGACGACGCGGTCGCGGTCGGCGTCCGTGGTGGGGTACTTGGCCGCCAACTCCCCCGCCAGAGCGGCGATTCGGGCGTCGTCGCCGGTCTTCAGCTCCTCGAAGACGGTGTCCCAGGCACGCAGCCAGCCCTCCAGGCGCAGCGTGCCGCGCACGAAGGTCCGCGGCTTCCAGGTGTGCGGCAGCCCGTACTGCTCGACGAACGGAACGCTGTCGCGGTTGGGATAGACCTCGAACGCCTCCCCGTCCACCACATGCCGCCGCGTCGCCTCCCACGGCCGCTCGGCGACCGTCTCGGCGCCGTCGTGCACATAACGCGCCGGTGAGCGCAGGGCGTTGAGCACTCCGGCGGGCGCCCAGCTGAAGCGGTACCTGAAGTCGTTCGCAACCGCGGGGACACCGCCGCAGTACGACGTCAGGCTGTACGAGGCGGCCGTGTCGTCGCCGACGGCCTCCCGGGCGCGGCCGACGAGACAGTGGGCGAAGAGGTGATCGATGCCCGGGTCGAGGCCGGCCTCGGTGAGGACCACGAGCCCGGCCGCGGCGGCCGCGGGCACCTGCTCCAGCACCGCGTCCGACACATAGCTGGAGCAGGCGAAGTGCGCCCGCTGCCCGATACAGGCCGCCAGGATCCCGGCGTGCTCGGGCGCGGGCAGCATCGATACGACGATGTCGCCGGGCGCCAGTTCGGCTGTGAGCGCCGGGAGTGTGTAGGCGCGGGGCTCGGCGCGGTCGGTGAGTCCCAGCCGGGTCAGGGCGTCCGCCGCACGGCTCTCGGTGCGATGCCACAGCCGTACGCGGTCGGCGGTGTCGCAGAGGCGGGCCAGTCCGCTGCCCGTGGACAGTCCGGCGCCGACCCAGTGGACGGTGCCGCTCGCGGGAACGGCGGCGGAGGTGTCAGGCATGGCGGGACTCCCCTTCTGCGATGCCGAGTTCACGGCAGACCTGGTGGAACCGGTCCAGACAGCGCCCCCACGGCCCGCCCGCCTCGAACTCCAGCAGCTGGAGCAGCAGCGCCGAGGAGAAGTCGGTGCTGGACTCCCGGGGCAGCAGGGAGGGCAGGTTGTCGATGGCGATGAGGTCGAGCGGCGGCTCCTTGCGCAGGCGGCGTACCGGCTCGGTCCACTCGGTGGTGCGGTCGTAGACGGGCAGGACGTTCAGCGGGGAGCCGACGTCGACGGTGACGTCGCACAGGGTGCGCAGTCGGCGGGCCGGGTCGTCGAGGTCCTGTTCGCTCAGGAAGGGCGGGACGGGGGTGGTGGCGAGGACGGCGTTCACCATCACGTCGTGCGCCAGCAGGGCCGCGCGGTCCAGGTCGCGGGTCTCGGCGAGGTCCCAGGGCGTCGCCTCGATGCCGGCGGTCAGGAAAGCGAGGCACGCTCCGCGGCCGCTGCGGCCCAGCGCGCCGATCACGAGCGCCGTGAACTCCTCGTCGCCGGAGGCTGGTTGGAGGATCGCGTCCAGTTCGTCCTTCGAGGTGGGGGTCAGCGGTGCGACGAGCCTGCCCCGGTGCTGGAGGACGGCCAGGGCGGCGCCGAGATAGCCGGCCCAGAAACCGAAGGCGGCGAGGCGGCGATCCTGGTCGTCCACCAGGTACTCCAGGTCGAGCAGGGCCCCGCCGCCGGCGGCGAACCGGCGGAGCAGGTCCTCGGCGCCCGCCTGCTGCTTGTAGGCGTGTCCGAAGAAGATGTGCCGGTGCGTCAGTTCGGCGGGGTCGTCCGGGAGTTCCTTCAGTCCGATGACGACGGCGTCCGCCGGGGCCGACACCCAGGAGCCCGTGGGCGCGATGCGGCAGCCGGCCGCCTCGTACTCCTCGATGGGGAAGATCCGCTGCGGGGACTCCTCGACGGTCAGCGTCACACCGCTCTCGACGAGCCGCCGGGCGTCGGACGGCACGATCGGGGTGCGTCGCTCGGTGGAACGAACCTCGTGGCGCAGCCACAGGTGGAGATCGGTCATACGCGGTTGGCCTCCGGGCGCGGGGCGTCGGCCGCGAACCGGCCGGCGCTCAAGGGGCTGACGTCCACGAAGGGTACGCGGCCGAGGTAAAGGTCGCGGACGACCTCGCCGACGGCCGGTCCCTGCAGAAAGCCATGGCCGGAGAAGCCGGTCGCATAAAGGAAACGGGATACGGCAGTCGCCTCGCCGATCACCGCGTTGTGGTCCGGGGTGACCTCGTACAGGCCCGCCCAGCCGCCCGTGCGGCGCAGGTCGAGCAGGGCGGGGGCACGGTGCTCCATGGCCTCGGCCAGGCGGGGGATCCAGCGGTCGTGGGTGTCGGTGGCGAGGCCGGGGCGTTCGTCGGGGTCGGACACGCTGCGCCTCGGCGGGGTCGATCATCCGGCTCGGCACCCCGAGGGAGTTCCGCAGCCGGACGCTCGCCTCGAACCCGGTGCCCTCCTCCGGAGTGGAGAGCAGGAACAGACATCCGACCCGGTGCAGCCCGATGTCGTGGCCCGTCTCCTCCTCGAACCGGCCGAACGCCTCCAGACTGCGCGCCCCGAGCTGGATGTTCAGCTCGTCGGAGAACTGCGCCCGCACCCCGCCGGCCGCCTTCGAGGTGGAGCCGGAGGCCAGCTCGTCCCGCTCGACTCGAACGACGTCCCTGACTCCGGCGCGGGCGAGGTGGTAGGCGATGCTGGTCCCCATCACGCCGCCTCCGATGACGACGACGCAGGCGCTCATCTGCTCTCCGGAGAGGAAGAGGACGTCATCATCATTCCCTCTTCCTGTCCGGACGGACGCCCCCGCGATCAGGACAGATGCGCCACCGCGTCCAGATGGGGCAGGTGGTGGTCGAGGCGCTCCCGCTTGGTGCGCAGGTAGGTGATGTTGTTCTCGCACGGCGGGATCAGCAGCGGGACCGTCTCGGCCACCTCGATGCCGTGCCGCACCAACGCCTCGCGCTTGCGCGGGTTGTTCGACATCAGGCGGACGCTGTCCACGCCCAGATCGTGCAGGATCTCGGCGGCGACGCCGTAGTCGCGGGCGTCCACCGGCAGGCCGAGCGCGAGGTTGGCCTCGACGGTGTCCAGGCCCTCCGCCTGCAGCGCCATCGCCCGCAGCTTGCCGAGCAGACCGATGCCGCGGCCCTCGTGGCCCCGCAGGTAGACGACGATGCCGCTCCCCTCGGCGACGACCGCGCGCAGCGCGGAGGCCAGCTGGTCGCCGCACTCGCAGTGCTGCGAGCCGAACGCGTCGCCGGTCAGGCACTCGGAGTGCAGGCGGGTCAGGACGTCGTCCGTGCCTATCTCGCCGTAAACGAGGGCCACTTGCTCGTCACCCCGGTCGTGGTCGAGGTAACCGATCGCGCGGAATTCCCCGTACACGGTGGGCAAGGGGGCATTCACCACGCGTTCCACGCCGGAACGCTGCGCACGCTGTGCGGACTTCTTGCCGAGCACACCAATTTTTTCTGTCATGATTCTTCAGTTCCTAAGCAGAGACGAAAGGCCGGGAAAAGATGAGTGGTTCAAAAACGCGGCCGACGGCACACTCGTTGGTGCCGGCGGACACCACCGAAGACGTACGGACGCGAGGCGCGGGCGTCTCACGACAGGTCGCGGTCCTGCCCGTCGGAAGCTTCGAACAGCACGGTCCGTTCCTTCCGCTGGCGACCGACACGCTCGTGGCGTGCGCCGTCGCGCGCGAGATAGCCGCCACGTATCCCGTGCACCTCCTTCCACCGGTGACGATCTCCTGCTCGCACGAGCACGCGGCCTGGCCGGGGACCGTCAGCATCTCCTCAGTGACCCTTCATGCGGTGATACGGGACATAGCGGCTTCGCTCCGCCGGTCGGGCGTGGACGCCCTGGTGCTGGTCAACGGACACGGCGGAAACTACGTACTGGGCAATGTCGTTCAGGAGTCCTCGGCGCGCGGCGAGCGGATGGCGCTGTTCCCGGCCGCGGAGGACTGGGAGGCGGCGCGGGAGCGGGCGGGTGTGGAGACCTCGCTGCTCACCGACATGCACGCGGGGGAAATTGAGACCTCCATCCTTCTGCACACTCATCCCGAATTGATCCGACCCGGTCATGAGACTTCCGATTTCGTGGCGGACGACCGCCGCCATCTCCTCACCCTCGGTATGTCCGCCTATACCGATTCGGGGGTCATAGGCCGTCCTTCGCTGGGTTCCGCGGAAAAGGGGAAGCGGCTGCTGGCGAGCCTCGCGGATTCCTTCGGTGCGTATGTGTCACTGCTGACCTCCGCGGACGATTCCGTACGGGACACGGGAGACGCAAGGGCATAGCGGCCGTGTTCCGGGGCCGCCTCGGTCGCGGCGGTCCCGGAGCCGTTGCGCAGGCCGGCGCACCAGCGGGCGACGAGGACGAGGGCGCCGGGCAGTGCGGCCACGAAGCTGAGCACGCCGTACACGACGGCGACGGCCAGCCCGGTGTCGGCGCCGAGCCCCGCGGCGCCGAACGCCCAGGCGGCGACGCCCTCCCGGGGGCCGAAGCCGCCGACGTTCAGGGGCAGCCCCATGGCGAGCAGGGCGAGGACGGCGAGCGGCACCAGGACGGCCACGGAGGCGGCGGAGCCGGCGATCCTCGCGGCGAGCACGAACATCGCGAGGTGACCGGCGAGGACGACGACGGAGGAGACGGCGACCCCCGGTCCGTTGCGCCGGGACAGCAGGGCCTCGCGAGCCTCGCCGAGCGTCGTACGCAGAGCGGTCGGGTCGGTCCGGTCACGGCGGGAGGGCGCGCGGTTCATGCGCACGGCGGCCACCACGGCGAGCGCGCCCACCACGGCGAACAGCAGGACGGGCGTCAGGTCCCGGGCCTCGTTCAGCACCGGCGACGGCATGGTCAGCAGCACGGCGGCGCCGACGACCGCGAGGGCGACCTGGCCGGCCGTCCGTTCCAGCACGACCGTGCGGACGCCGCGCCCCATGTCACCGGCGCTCTGCCCGTGCCGCACCGCGCGGTGCACATCGCCGAGGACGCCGCCGGGGAGGGCCGCGTTGAGGAACAGGGCGCGGTAGTAGTCGGCGACGGCCGGCCCGAGGGGCAGCCGGATCCGCAGGCCGCGGGCCACCAACTGCCAGCGCCACGCGCTGAACACGGTGGTGACGAGCCCGATCCCGAGCGCCGCGACCAGCGCCGGCCCGTCGATCCGCCGCAGCCCGTCGAGGAAGACACCGGTACCGAGCCGCCAGAACAGCACCGCGAGGATGACGACGCCGACGGCCGTGCCCAAGTGGGTGCGGAAGGCGGGGGTGTTGAGGCGGGAAAGGACGGCGCGCAGGGTCGTACGGGGGCGCGCCGCGCCGAGGGCAGGCGTTGGCGAGTGGGGCTCGGCGACGATGACGCCGATGCGGGAGGGGGAGACGGCCACGGGGTTGGGGGCGGGAGGTGCGGAGGGCTTGGCGGTGAGCCCGGTGGCGGAGGGCGGCGCGGGGAGGGCGGCGACCGTGCTCACGGCCAGTGCCTTCACTCGCCGCTGTCGCGGTCCGGCGCCCCGCCGCGGGGCGCTCGCCTTCGCCACCGTCTCCACGCTCATGACGCTCCGCCCGTCGGCCTGCACAGCGCCAGCAGGTCGCTGTGGTGGACCACGACGTGCAGCTCACCCGCCTGGCAGGCGGCGAGGCGCTCTCGCAGGTAGCGGTCGGCGCGCTCGCGGAGTTCGGGGCGTTGCTCGACCGCCGCGCCGACCCAGCCGCGCAGCCACTGGGCGGTGAGCGCCGACTCGCCGGGACCGAGACGCCAGGGGCTCGGGTGCACCTGGACGGTCGCGCCGTGCTCGGAGAAGGCCTCGGCCGCCGCCGTGATCGCGTCCGGGCCCAGCATGCCCGAGCGCCGCTGGTGGGCGTTGAACGCCTCGGCGATCTCGGTGTCCAGCGGGTCGGACGGGGTGAGTTCGACGCGTCCGGCGACGGAGAGCGTCAGCAGCGCCGGGCAGCCCGCGCCCGCACACGCGGCGGCGAGGGTGTCGACCTCCTCGCGGGTGAGGACGTCGAGCAGTGCGGAGGCCGTCACCAGCGAGGCGCCGGCGAGGGCGTCCGGGGTGAGGCGGCCGACATCGCCGCGGCGCGTCTCGACCGTGACCCGGCTGCCGTCGGCGGAGGAGCGCGGGGAGGCCACGGCGGCGAAGTGCAGGAGGTAGGGGTCGCGGTCGTGCAGCACCCAGTGCTGGGAGCCGTCGAGGTGGGGCGCGAGCCAACGGCCCATGGAACCGGTGCCGCAGCCCACGTCGTGGATGACCACTCCGGCCCGTCCCGGCAGGTTGGCCAGCCGGATCCGCAGCGGATCGAGCAGGTCGTGCGCCCGCGCGGCGGCATCGGCGCCTTCGCGCAGCTCCAGCCACTCGGGGGCGTAGCGCGGCGGGTCGTCGGGACCGGCGTCCCGGAGCCGTACGGTGGCCCGCTCCCCGGGACCGAAGCTCGGCCCGGCCCCGAGAATCACGGCGTCCGCGTCGGACCCCGCCGGTACGGATACGCCGCCCATGTCGCCCTCCACCGAAACGATCCCGCGCTGCGGGCGGGGCGGCTGCGCCGCAGCCGCCGCGTTTGTCGCGTCCGTCGCGTCCCTGGGTCCCGGCTGTGCCGGAATCGTCCCCCCGCTCGGTGTCGTCGCCGTCTTCCTCATGCCGCCCTCCGGGGTTCGTTCGGCAGTCCGCCCAGTACCGCGGCCAGGCTGCGGGCCGTGCCGGCCCAGCCGTTCAGGGCGGCCCGGCGTCCCCGGGCCGCCGCCTTCAGTCGGCGTCGTACGTCCGCCTCGCCGAACCAGCCGCGCAGCTCGGCGGCGATCGCGGCCGGGTTCTCCGGCGGGACGAGGATGCCGGGGACGCCTCCGTCGGGCGCCCGGCCGACCGCCTCCGGCAGTCCGCCGACGTCCGTGGCCAGCACGGGGATACCGCGTGCGAGCGCTTCCGTCACCGCCATGCCGTACGTCTCGGCGTAGGAGGTGAGCACCATGAGGTCGGCGGCGTTGTAGCTGGCGTCGAGTTCGGCGCCGGCCTGCGGGCCCGCCAGGATCAGTCGGTCCTCCAGGCCATGCCGCGCTATCAGCGACCGCAGTCCGGCCACGTACTCGGGATCCTGGTTCAGCCCGCCCACGCACACACAGCTCCACGGCAGGTCCGTCACCGCCGCCAGCGCCTCCACCAGCCGGTGCTGTCCCTTGCGCGGTGTCACGGCGGCCACGCACAGCAGCCGGGACACGCCGTCCGTGCCGGACGCGAGGGGCGCGATGTCGGCGCCGGGGGCGGCGACATGGACCCGCTCGGGGGCCAGGCCGTGGTGGGCGACGAGGCGGCGGACCGCCCAGTCGCTGGTGGCGATGACCGCGGGGACGGCCCGCAGCACGGTGCGTTCGAGGGCGTCCAGCTCGGCGGCGACGGCGGGGTCGAGCCCCGTCTCGTCACCGAGCGGCAGATGGACGAGGACCGCGAGGCGCAGCCGCTCCGCCTCCGGGACGATGATCTCGGGCACGCCGCAGGCGACCAGCCCGTCGAGGAGGACGACCGTGCCGTCCGGGAACTCCCGCAGCGTACGGGCGAGTTCCGCACGGGCCGCCGCCCCGGGGCTGGGCCCGTTCCCGGCCACCGCGTGCTTGTGGACCTGCCAGCCGAAGCCGGGCAGATCCAGACTCACCCGCCGGTCGTAGGCGTTGCCGCCGCTCGGCGTGGACGGGTCGTCGACGCCGCCCGGCATGACGAAGTGCACGGAGCGCAGGGACATGGGGATGATGTCGGCATTCTTCAGAACGGAGTGCTGCGTGGGCACGTAGCCGAGTCGCGCGCCGTTCAGGGGCCCGTCGGTCCGGCTCACCATCGATTCGGTGCGGTCCACGATCGATTCGGTGCGGTCCACCATCGATTCGGTGCGGTCCACCATCGATTCGGTGCGGTCCACCATCGATTCGGTCCGGTTCACGATCGATTTGGTGCGGTCCACGATTGCGTCGGCGCGGTCCACGGTCATGTCGGTCACAGCGCACGCTCATAACTCGCCCACGCGACATGCGACTCGTGCAGGGTGACGGTGAGGCCCGCGAGCCCCTTCGCGCCCTCGCCCAGCGCGCCCTTCTCGATCCGCTCGGCGAGCCTGTCGGCGATGACCTTGGCCAGGAACTCGGTGGAGGTGTTGATCCCGGCGAAGTCGGGTTCGTTGTCCAGGTTCCGGTAGTTGAGCTCGCCGACTACGGCGCCCAGTTCCCGCGTGGCCAGTCCGATGTCGACGACGATGTTGTCGTCGTCCAGCTGCTCGCGCCGGAACGTGGCGTCCACCAGGAACGTCGCTCCATGAAGGCGCTGCGCGGGCCCGAAGACGTCGCCGCGGAAGCTGTGGGCGATCATGATGTGATCGCGGACGGTGATGCTGAACAACGGACGACCCTCCAGGTGCGGTACGCCTAGTCCCCGGCTCGTCGCTGCCGGGGATGCCGTGTAGTACGGCTCTTCGCTTCCCGTTGTTCAGCCGTCTCTCACTCTTTTCTCAGGTCAGGCGCTCTTGCTCTTCTCCGGTCAGGCGCTCTTGTCGTCCCCAATTGAACGAGTCCGTCAGGGCGTGTCCGTGTACCTGACGCGATGGCAGAGCGCCGGGATCCGGCCGGAGGTGAGCTTCGGCATCACCTCGGGCAGTTCCTCGAACGCGCTCTCCCCGGTGACGAGCGCGTCGAGGGCGGGATCGGCGAGCAGGTCGAGGGCGAGGGCGAGCCGGTCGGCGTAGGTGCGGCTGACGCGGCGGGCCGGGGAGACGGTGCCGACCTGGCTGCTGCGGATGACGAGCCGCCGGGAGTGGAAGGCCTCGCCGAGCGGGAGGCTGATCTGCCGGTCGCCGTACCAGCTGAGTTCGAGGACCGTGCCCTCGGCGGTGAGCAATTCCAGCGCCCTGGTGAGGCCCTGCTCCGTGGCGCTGGCGTGGACGACCAGGTCGCAGTCGCCGAGCGCGTCGTCGGGTGTGGCGAAGTCGATGCCGAGCGCCTCGGCGACCTTCGCCCGGCCGGGGTCGGCGTCGACCAACTGGAGCCGTATGCCCGGGAAGCGGGCCAACAGGGCGGCCACCGAGCAGCCGACCATGCCGCCGCCGACGACGGCGATCCGGTCGCCGATCAGGGGAGCCGCGTCCCAGAGCGCGTTGACGGCGGTCTCTACGGTGCCGGCGAGGACGGCGCGTTCGGCGGGCACGGTGTCCGGTACGACGGTCACCGCGCCGGCGGGGACGACGTACCGGGTCTGATGCGGGTGGAGACAGAAGACGGTGCGGTCGAGGAGTTCGTCCGGGCCGTGCTCCACCACGCCGACGCTCAGGTAGCCGTACTTCACCGGGGCGGGGAACTCGCCCTCCTGGAACGGCGCCCGCATGGCCGCGTACTGGCTCTCGGGGACCCCGCCCCGGAACACGAGTGTCTCCGTGCCACGGCTGACTCCGGAGTACAGCGACCGCACCAGCACTTCGCCCTCGCCCGGTTCCGGCAGGGTGACCTCCCGGATCTCTCCTTCACCCGGAGAGCTGAGCCAGAACGCACGTGCGGTGCGGTTCATCGGGATCCTCCTGAACGATCGGGAAGCTGTTCACGTACCGAGGTGTGCACAGGTCGCGCACAGTACGCGGCCTTGATCGACTCTGTCACCTGGCCGGAGGAATGTGCGGTGGCCCTGAACAACACGTACGAAGCAAGGCTGGTTCAGCAGGAGACCGCTGTGGGAGCGGGCGTGCAGATCCTGTTGCTGGCCCTGCTCGGTTCGGCGATCGGCCTCGGGCCGGCGGGCTGGCTGACCGGCCTCGCCTTCGCCATCGCCTCCTGGGCGCTGCTCTCGCTGGCCCTGCACCGGTCCAGGCTGCGCACCTTCGGCCCGGCGAACCGGGTCACCCTCGGCCGCGCGACGCTGGTGGGTGGTGTCACGGCGCTGGTGGCGGAGTCGTTCGAGAGTTCACCGCCGGTGACGTTGTTCGTGGGGCTGACCGCGGTCGCGCTGATCCTCGACGGCGTGGACGGCAAGGTCGCTCGCCGTACCGGCACGTCGACGGCTCTGGGCGCACGCTTCGACATGGAGGTGGACGCGTTCCTGATCCTGGTGCTGAGCGTGTACGTCTCGATGTCGCTGGGGCCGTGGGTCCTCCTCATCGGCGCCATGCGCTACGGCTTCGTCGCCGCCGCCCGCGTCTGGCCCTGGCTGAACGCCCCGCTCCCGCCGAGCACGGCCCGCAAGACGGTCGCCGCCATGCAGGGCGTGTTCCTGCTGCTGGCCGCGTCCGGGTTCCTCCCCTACGCGGGGACTTTCGCGGTCGCCGCGTCTGCTCTGGCGGCGCTGGTCTGGTCGTTCGGGCGGGACATCATGTGGCTGTGGCGGACGTCGCGGGTGGAGCGGGTTGCCGTGGCGGAGGTGCGGGAGTTGGTGGCGTCGCCCTGAGCGGGCAGTCGTCGTGGGGCAGGGATGCCTGCGGCGGCCTGGACTGGTCCGGTGGGGGCTGGCGTAGCGCCTTGGGGTGTGGGGTGGGTCGGGGCCGGGGGGGGGGGGGGGGGGGGGGGGGGGGGGGGGGGGGGGGGGGGGGGGGGGGGGGGGGGGGGGGGCGGCGGGCGGGGGGGGGGGGGGGCCCGCC